>NZ_JAJJZG010000020.1 GCF_021028995.1 Halobacterium sp. KA-4
GAAACGACCTCCACCTGCTGGGGAAGGACGTCGAGAACGTCCTTCTGAAGGAGCGCGTTTCCGACTTGCTCAAGCGTCTCAAGGTCGAATTTGGTGCGGAGATGGTAGAGAACCGAATTTTCGTGGGGGGCGTCTTCACTTTTCTCACAGAGCGTTGAGACCGAGGTCCCGTCGGCGCACGCGCCGACGAGGACCTCGTAGATGTCTTTAGCATCGATCTCGGCGTTTTCAGCGAGTGTGAGAGCAACTTCCTCGTCAAGAGCGTTGACGAGGAAGTTAAGCAGTTGGTCTTCGTGGATTTCATCGTCTGCTTGCTGGGTTTTAGACACACCTTCTGCAAGCAGACGTCTCAACTAACCGGCTTTGTGATGTACTGAGGTTCGCGATCGGCATCGTCAGGAACGATCCCGGTCCAATCGTCGTCACCGCGATCGCCGGCGGCCCACTCGGCGAACCGCTCAAGCTCGCGGCCGGCGTTTCGTCGATAGTTCCCGCCGTCCCCACCACGGCCTTTCCCCTTGTCCTGGAGGTATCGTTCAAACGTATTGGTGAGGGGAGTCAACTGCGTTCGGTTTGTAGATGAGTTTTGGTCCATTATAGTTCTCACGAGGATTGCTGTCTGTAGTTAATCACAGAGGCAGACTCCGCCTTCACGGATTTGACTAACTGAGAACTGGTGGACTGCAGTTGCTAATTCAGTCATCGCATCTGCTTGCTCTGCCGTCGGACGACCTCCTCCGTAATAGCTCTCCGTCCGATTTTCGCTGTAAAGAGCCTTCATCTCCTCTGCAGTATCCCGTTCAAACAGCCCGATCTGATGCGCACGGTCGTAGCCGAACTGGTGATTCTGGAACTCTTGGAGCGTATCGCTGGTCATCGAGAGCGCATACGCCTCAATCGACCGCTCGATAGCCCCGAAACAAACCTCGATGACAGCGGTATAATATCCGTCCTGTACTTGGAGTGTGTCGACGACTTCGAGTAGTCTACACGCTTTCGTCAGCTGTGTCTCCCAGTCTGCATCGGCGCTAATCCCATCTTCGAATTCAGTTCGACCACGTCCAACCATCTCGAAGGCATCTTGGGCACGCTCAAGTGCTGCGAGCACAGAATCCGGGTCCGAGCCGCTACTCATCGCCAGCACCCTCCTCCAAGAGCAGGTTTTCGACGGTTTCGAAGTCACTCGTCTTGTAGACCGGAATTCCTGAAACGATGATTTCTCGAATATCATCGGTGTAGGCCGGAATCGCTTGGACGGCCTCAACGTCGATATCGTAGGCGTACCGGTCACCATCAAATTCCATGTCTTCGAGGTCGCGTGCAATCGTGTTCGCTTCACGTTGGCTTTCCGCCCGCCCTGACCGAGTCAGCACCCAGAGATCGATATCGCTCCGTCGATCCGCATCACCCCGGGCAACACTCCCATACAAGATGATGCCGACGACGTCACTAATTATCTCCCGGAGCTTCGTGACAGCAGTTTTGACCGGCTGGTGATACTCCGGCTGGGGAATACGGAGGATCGGGTCATCTGGGATAGAGAGGCGTTGTCTGTTGATCTGTACGAGTCGCTGGTTGCTTTGAGGTGATTCGGTGATCAAGTCATTCGCACTGAGAACATTCACTGCCCGTCGGACGGACTGGTGTGAATGACCAATCTGCGTTGCGAGTTCTCGCAGTGAGAAGTCACTAAACCGATGGTTGGTTAAAAATAGAAGGACATCACTCGTTGCTTTGTGTTTGAATAAATCCGGGTCTGATGGAGGTATCGAAAGCGAAATAGATGCACCTGAGGAATCGGGATGCTCCGTCTCACGGTTCATATGCCGTAACACGGACCATTACTATATAAAACTTATACGTGTATCGGAGAAGGGTGTCAACCTTAGCGTGAAGGAGGCGGCCGAGCAAGGGTAAGTTGGGTGTTGAGCAATGCTCGACCGCATGGTTGAGAAGGCTCGCCAGCAGGAAGTATTTTCCCGCGAGGACACGCCGACAGAGCGGCGTGTCCTCGCGGCGTTTTTGTACCATGCTGGCCTCTCATACCGGCGAATCGAACCGTTCGTTGATCGCTCGTATGAGGCAATCAGACAGTGGTTTCATCGGTTAAAGCACCTCTTCGAGCCCGACTGCCGGGATCGACAAGAAGTCGCCGTCGATGAGACGAAAATCGAGATCGACGGCACCGAGCACTACGTCTGGGCGGCAGTCGATTGTGACACTCTCGAAGTGCTTGCCGTTGAGGTCTCTCCCGGTCGATCGAGCCTCGATGCGCTCCTGTTTTTGAAGAATGTTCTCGAACGGTGCCGCGGTCGCCCGGTGGTGCGGGCCGACCGCGGCCCGTGGTATGACTGGCCGCTTGAACTCTTAGACTGCGAGTACGAGCGTGAAACGTGGGGAAATCGGTCGCTTATCGAAGCGTGGTTCGGGATCTTCAAATACCGAACCAGACGTTTCTACCACCGATTTCCCATCCACAGCACCGCCAACTCCACCAGATCGTGGCTGACAGCCTTCGCCGCCCTCCACAATGCTACGCTCTAACCTTGACACCTTTGTATCGGAGGTCGCATAAATTCTTACTATAGACTCAACGTCAACGTGTTGGTGCAGAACACATCTATTAGCTGCTGGGCTCAGCTGGCTCTCTTGGGGCGAGGAAGTCCCATTCGCGGATGGCGAAGCCGACGATTTTGATGCGGCGCTGGAGATGCTCCCATTCGCGGGCAATCTCACGGCGACGGTCTTCTTCCTCGGCGTCGAGGGACTCGTCAACAAGCGTGCCGCGAAGCTGGTTCGGTGACTCAACGTCGAATTCGCCCTTCCAGTCCCGAATTTGGGTTTTCATATCCGCGAGACGGTCCGTGAGCTCCTCGACAGTGTGCCCGCTGTCTCGAAGACGCATCGCCTCCTGCATCGCCTGACGCCGGTAATCAGGGTAATATGTGGTGTGAGTCCCGCTGTCGTCGCGATGGAGGATGCCATCGTCAACGAGCCGTTCGAGGACGCGTTTCGTCGGCTCGTGTGACCAGCCCGCTTCGGAAGCGATCCAGTTGGCCGTCCGCGGCTCCGACAGCTGCCGGGCGGTCATCCGCACGCGGTCTTCACCCGTGGTCTGGCGTTCCATCAGGCCCTCGGAGTTCGATTCGTCTTCGGTCATACAGCATCGTTCGGGCCTTGTCCTAATATAGGTTGAGGTCATTCGTTCTATACCGAAAGGGCTCCATCGCCCATCGCTTCGACCTCAGCTGAGGAGAGCCAGAGCAAACTCGAGCCCGGTATCAGTGGCGCTACCCGGGGGAAGCGCCGTCGTGAGGCGGTTGCAGCATTCGTGCTTCACCGACGGCGGCGGGGTACTTCAAAGTGGTCGTGATTACGAGTGTAATCACGTCCAGACGCGTATTTGCCTGAAGTACCGAATTCCGGCAGTAGCAATGTTAATAGCCAAGAAACCGGACTTATAAATTATATATCGCTATACCAAAGCTGAGCCGACGGTCTCAACTGAGTCCACCGTATAGAGGCGGAATCAGACTATTCTGAGGTTGCTGCTGGGGTATTATAGAATAGTTTTCTATTTTGGAATAGTACGCTATTCAGTCGATTCTGAAGAAGCAGACTCGCGGGCTTGTTCGAATCGTTCGGCCACTTCGTCTACGAGATCTTCCTCCACGACGGTTCGGAGAAGAGCATCAGTCATCTCCCGAACGACGATGTTCTGGTAGCCCTGCTGGTTGAGCTCGCGTTCCAGTTCATACTTCAGCCAGGAATCGAAGTCCTCGATCGTAGCCTCCCGGGCGTAGAAAGGCCGCTGTTTGGCGGCCTCATAGCTGAACGCTGAATCGGTCATCGGGTTTCGTCGTTCGACGGGTTCCTGAGAGGGCGTCTCCTCGTCGGCTTCTGATTCAGACGCGTCATCCGTATCTTGGGGTTCGTCGTCCGGTTCATCTTCGAGTGTCTCCCCGAGGTCGGCAAACGGATCGTCGTCAGACATGGCGGACCACCTCACCTGCCTCGACGATGTGCGCCAACTCGTCGAAGCACTGCAACTGGTCACAATCAGGGTCGTAGTCCAGCAGGGGTTTGCGCTCGCCGTAGGCCTTCGTGATGCTGGTTCGGTCCCGGATGCCCGGTGAGGGTTTGAGATCGCCGGCATCGACAGCCTCCCAGTCCGTGATCCGCGCGAAATTCGGGATGCGATCCTGAAGGTTATCGTGCGAGTTGAGACGTTCGAGGAGCTGTCGATCTTGAGTCTGCTGGTCGATACGGCCGCTCAACATGTTCGGAACCAGCGACAGGACGTCGACGTCCATATGCTGCCGAAGCGGGGAGATCTGTCGCTCGATGGTTCGCTCCAAGCCGGCCATCGCCTCGTTCCCCGGGGCGAGCGGAAGCACCAAGTTAGCCGTCGCGACGAGCGCGTTGTCCGTGAGTCGGGACCGGTACGCCGGCGAATCCGTGACGATATAATCGTACGTGTCCCCAAGGAGTGGATCGACGACTTCCCGTTTGAGCAGCGCAGAGGGTTGGAATACGTCGCCGACGACGATCTCCCGCTCGACCTGTTCTAAGTCCTCGCTGGACGGGAGGATATCGAACTCATAGCTGGTATCGTAGACAACTGAAGTCGGGTCAGCATCGTTGAAGAAGACGTCGCCGATGGTTTCCTCGGTATTGTGATACTGGTCGTCAAAACCCAGCCCAACGGACGCGTGGCCGTTCGGATCCAGATCGATGAGGAGGACATCGTGGTCGTGGGCGGCCAGCTGTCGAGCGAGGTTGACCGCAATCGTCGATTTTCCGACGCCCCCCTTCAGCATACAGACCGAAACAGCCCGAGAGTTCCCATCGGTCTGTACCGAATCATATGGGCTATTTGGGCTATTCGTTCTATCTATACTATTCTTGCTATCTGAGCCACTCATACTATTCAACAGTATCAACCCCTCTCAACTTAACTCTGTGGTGAATAGTTTGAATAGTATACTATCGCCCCCTACAAACCTATTCTAGAATAGTATTCTATTTAAAAATAGATTAGATAGAAGAATGGAACGTAGGGTTAGGAAACGAACTCTAACATCGACTGAAGATCATACCCCATAGCAGTCAGTTGTACTTACACCCGTCGTTGGACTCCCCTTTGTCGCAGTTTCTTGGATGGACTAAACCCTCACAGAACTATTTGCTATCTCCTCGGAGTAGACAAATACAACAATCCGGAAAGAGACGAAGTCAGAATCCGATGCCAGCTGGCTACGCAGAATCTGGATCCGTATTCAGTACCCACCCGACTCGGTCATCCTCTGGATAACACAGAGGCGAGAAATCAGCAAAAGGGGAAGACAGGCAACTAGCTCTCATCCTCTTCGTATAGACAGTCACCCGCAGTTACATAATGGGTCAGAACTCAACTATACGGTTAAAATAGTAGCCTGGACAGATCCAAGATGGGTTTTGAATGGGATTTTATATACTGCGGACTACCTGTATTCGATAATGAGTGACTCGTCGGACGACTATACACTTGAAGATGCGAAAGACGAAGTCGGAATTCTTCGCCGTGTAACCGACGACGTCGTCGAAGCAATCCGGAATGCAGAGAGCGAAGACGTACTGGAGTTTTTGATCGAGGACGAGAAACTCGACGTAGTCCACGACGGCGAACGTGGTCTGGGCCGGGTTCGGCGTGCTGTACTTGAGTCACCGCTGGCTTCAGACCGCCTCAAGCGCATCGTGAGTCTCCGCGGTGACGAAACGCCCGAAGAGATACTCGTTCCGAAAGATGTCGAACGCAACGCCAAAGTCGCGCTTGAAGCCGGGAAGCCCGTCGTCCTGTACGGACCGACCGGAACAGGGAAGACGACCTTTGCTAAGCAGCTCGCCCGTGAGACCGGCATCGGGTACGCACTCAACACTGCGACTCCCTCGTGGACGCCGTCGGACATCATCGGCGGGATCAGTCCGGATTACACTGGCGACTCGCTAAGCTACCGGACGAAACTCGGCTGCGTGTCCGAAGCCGTTCAGCGTGCCCGCCGATTCGACGTCGAGTACGGCGTCATCCTCGACGAGATCACGCGAGCCGACATCTCGAAGATCTTCGGCCCACTGTACACCGCCATCGAAAATCCCCATCAGACCATCTTCGAGACCGACGAGGGGGAGACCATCGAACTGGACGAGCGGGTGAACATCATCTGTACGATGAACATGTCCGACCGGACGGTGAACGAACTCGACAACGCGATCACCCGCCGGTTCGCCATGATTGAGCTGGACGAGTACGAGGAGGACAAGCGCCGACAGCTGTTCAAAGACTGGATCACCACGCACGTCACCGACCACACGGACCTCGGAGAAAGCGAGATCCTCCGGCTGTTCGAGCGGGATTACCAAGGGATCAACCACGGTCACGAATCGACGTCACAAGGGTCGATCATGCGCTTCGGCCCGATGCATTATCGCGACGTCGCCGTCTTCCTTGGCGTCGGCTGTCGAGAAGGCGGAGAGTACGAGTATGACCAGAAAGATGCGGTCGGACAGGCGTTCCGGACGTACATCGTTCCGCGACTCCTGAACGCCGCCGCATTTCCGCAGATCGAGCGAATCGCGGAACACTACCGCGCGATGAACGGCGAGTTCGAGGAGTTCGATCTAGCCCCCGCAGCTGAGCTCGCCGAACGGGAACTCGAACAGGAACGTCGCCAGATGGGCTCCTACGAGTAATGAGCACCGTTGACGAAGTTTACGAGTACGGGCAGGACACCTTCAACGTCCCCGAACGCGGGGAGATCCGGATAGAGGGCTGTCCGTCGTCCATCGGGGACCAGCTTCGTCGCGCATCTTTCACACAGCAGAGTCCCGGCGTCTTCACGAAGAGTCAAGCAGCACTCGACGGCGAGCAGGAGTACGAAGTCGTCACAGTTACCGTAGACGGCGACGAGAACGAGGTACTCCACGTCGAAGCGACGGACATCATCGGCGTCGTGAGCCTCACACCGTCGTCGAAGGTCCAGGTCGATCCGAAGATCGACTGGGAGCACATCTTCGATATGTTGCTGGCGGTCTACGACCAGAACCGTTCAATCGAATACCACGGGATCCCGCTGCAGGACTTCCTCTCCGACGACATCCATCTCGACGATGTCTTCGTTGTGCTGGCGATCAACTACCTCGATGGGTTAGAGACGATCCACCGGCAGGGGTACATCCGCGACTTGGTTATCCGACGGCTCGACAGTCTGGACGGTCGGGGAGAGATCGACGTTGAACAGACGCTTATGAACCACGCGCGGGGGACGCTGGAGCCACACTGGATACGCAACGAGACCGAGTACGACAACGCCGCGAACTCGCTGCTTCACTACGCGGGGAAGACGCTACTTCGGCTCTTTCGACAGAACTCTCACGAGAACGACCATCCTGCGTACGACCGTATCTTCTCAGAGGTTCACCGAGAGGTGGAGCGCCTGGAGAGTATGGGTGTTAACAGCGGGTTAGATCGGATGGACGCGTATCGACGTCTCTCGCTTAGCGACCTTCCGAAGCAGCGACGGTACTACCAGAAGGCGTTCGACGTCGCCAAGGCAGTGATGTCATCGTCACTCGGCCAGCAACTCCGAGACGGCCCGCGAGAACTGGTCGTGGACTACGTTTTGAATATGGAGTCGCTGTTCGAGCAGTACTCCCAGGTCGTCATTGAGCGGGAGCTCTCGTATATCAAGTCCTACGACCACCTCGGCGGCCTCGACGACGTGACGCCCGTCCGGTCACCCTCCGTGAATCCGTTCGAGGGAGAGGGTCAGATCTACCACGAACCGGACCACGCGCTACAGGAGGGCGACCAGACACTAGCTGTACTGGACTCGAAATACTACGCAGAAGGCCACGACCCGGTGAAGGAGTCTCCATCCCGATCTCGGTTGTTCAGCTACGCCTACCTTCTCCACGCTGACCGGCTTGCATTCCTGTGCCCGCTACTCGAACCGAAGCGTCGTCGAGTCGCCCAGACCGGAGCCGAACTGCAGATCGTCTCACCCGAGCAGTCGTTCACTCTAGATGGATACGGCGACGTCGTCCACAACTACCTACACGACGTCCTCGTCGAGAAATCTGCTGAACTCGAAGCCTTCCGAGCTGTCGCAGAGAATCGCCTGTGCCTCGACGGTGTCGAAGAGACTGCCCTGAGCGAAGCGACATCGATGAGCGGTCCGTTTACGTTCAAAGATACTCGAGATTTCTCGCTTCGCGTCCTCAAGGCCGCTGCCGACGAACACTCGTGGGAAGTTCGCAATCGGTACGACCTAGAGCAAGACGGTGACTGGACGCGAGAACAGATCGAGACGCGCTGTGAACAGCGCTACGAGCATACGACGACGTGCGTACCGGTGTTCTGTCGCGAGCACGGGCAGGAGTGGATCGACCTCTACTTCCTCCAGAACGGATCCGATGAAGTGGAGAAAGAAGGACCGCTGAAACTGCTCTAGCTCGTTAGAACGGAGCGACGAGCCAGTCTCCCTCTTCTTTCCGTTCGAGTTGTGGGCCGAATACCTGCTGCAGAGAGTGCAGTGCATCGTTATAGCGGAGGTCGTAGGTCTTCCCGCTTCGGTGGAACGACCCTTCGACGACGAACTGAACGGTCGGGCTTTGATACTCCAGGTCATTCGCTCGTTGATCCATTGCACGGGCGAGTTCGTCTGCTACGTCACCGTCCTCGAACGCGTCACCCAGTCCGACGACGCTCACCTTGTCTGGTACGTCATCGTCCTTGAGACGCTTGATGAACTCCTCGACCGGCATCTGGTGGTCGAACACGTTATACTCCCCTTCGACGATGATGTTGTATCGTCCGGGAATTTGGCCTGGTCCTGCCATTCGTTGAAGTACGTTTCTCCTCGGCTCATTAAGTAACTGTGCTGTCAGACGCACGAACTGGGGGAGAAAGTATTCAACGTGAACTGACGTTTGTAATCGTATGTCGGCAGAGCCCGAGGAACTGATTGCACTCCCGTTCATCATCGTGGTCGGCCTTGCAATCGTCGCTGCCGTCTGGATCGGCGGTAACGGCGGCGACATAAGCTGGATTTCGGACGTGGTTCAGAACCTCACCCTACCCGCAATCGTCGTCGGTCTGCTTATCGCGGCCGGTGCTGCGATCATAAACGCTCTCTGACCCCCGTAGCCACACCTGTTCAATTGACGGGAGGTCGTTGGTGAAAACGGATTCAATCGAATGTGACGTCGGCGGTACCGTCTGTCTGAATTACTCTTGGGCGAGTTCCTCGTAGATCTCCTCGTGGTCTTCGAGGTCCTGCCGCCCAAGGAACCGGATGAGATACCGCCGGGCCTCCTCGGCGGACATCTCGCTAGGAGACAGTCGTTGATCATCTTCTACGATCATCCTCGACGGCCGCTCTCGCTCCCATCCGGACGAGCTGTTTTGGGTTCCGATTTATCCGGCTCTGTTGAAACCCTATTAGTCAGATACTATTTTCGGTGAAACATCTGTTAGGTAGGTATGCCTACCTACCGGCTGATTCAGCAGGAAAGTTATCGAATTAATAGGAGTTCAACAGAGCCTCTCTGGCACAAGATTAGCGATGCATCACAGTGCACGTAGGTGAGATGGTTCTTCCAGTTCTAACCGGAGAGAGGGATAACAGTTGTAGTCAATACCGTTGACGTCGAGCGTTTCCAACGCGATCTCCTCAGCGCGCTCGTTCCACTCGGGCATCTCTTTTTCTAGGAGGTCTCGCGTAACTACGATGACTACAGAGTCGGTAGGCGGGTAGCCGGTGTTGTGGTCTGCGAGTGTTTCGTCGTCGCCGCAGTCCCAGTCGGCGATTGTATCGTCTGGGAGGTTGACGACGATCAGCTCTTTTGGGTCCTCGTCTTCCTGTGGTTCGGCTTCCCGGTCGTGGACGATGTCGCCGTAGATGAATTCGAATTCATCTAGTTCGTCGTCCTCAGTGTCGTCACGTTCCTCGGAATCGGACTCTAGCTCTGAGTCTCCTTCCGCTCTCGGGTGCTCGTTCTCTTGGTCTTCCTCATCGGACTCGGCTTCTTCTTGCGGTGCGTCGTCCGGTTTGGAATCGGCTGGAACGCCAATCACGCCACCGCCTCCGCCGCCGCTCCCTCGCGTCTCATCAGTATCGTCAGCGGCATCCGGGTCGGTACTCGGTGTCTCTTCGTCGTCACGCTCTGACTGGGTGGCGTCCCCGATTCCAGTCTGCTGAGTGTCGTCGGCCTCTGGTTGGTTCTCTGGCAGCTCCTCGTCGGCGTCCTCTCTGTACTGTTCTGGCGGACTTCCAGTTCGGTTACCCATAGTTATGTCTCCGTAGGATTGCTCGTAAGACGCGTCTCGGTGCTTTCCTGAGCGAAGTCGCCGAGTTCGGCTTGGACGCTGAACAGCGCCTTGTTTGTCTCGGCGGCCCAGTCGCTGTACTTCTGACGGCTAAATCCGACTTCACTTGCCTGGCAATTCACAAGCCACTGATTGACGCCGGTGGCGGCGACGACTTCTCGCGGACAGTCTCGAAGAGTGTCCTTAGCCAGCCGCCCGATGAGCAGAACCCCGGTTGGATTGACGACATCAACGAGCCGAGTGACATCCTCGACAACCATCTCTCCAGACGGGTACTGGGTGACGTCGAACGCGCAGTACGACAGCCCAAGGTCCATGAAGATCTCGCGGCACCGCTCGAAGTGCCATTCTTCCCAGCCCTTTGCGATAGGGATGATCCGTGTCGGTAGGTCGCTCCGTGCCCGGACACGCTCGGTGACCTCGCGCGTCCACCGTAGGCACTTATCGATCTCTTCGAGTTGTTCGCGCTTGGTCATCGTGTGCTCGTACACCCACCGATCACTCGGAATGTAGAACGCGGGTTTGAGTGCTTCAACGCGCTCAACCTCGTCGTCTGGCCGCCGGCCGTACAGCAGATCGTCGTCCTCAACGTTGGCGAGGATGAGCTTCTGCTGGGACGAGAGCATCGCGTCCATAGCTGCTGGGCGATTCACGAACCAGGCGGCATTGGTGAAGGTTGTGAAGAGGAACGGCGCATCATCGTGGCCGCCAAAGAGCCGGCGGTGATGCTTGTCTCTCGGTTTGAACTTCGGGATGGCGCCATGGGGTAACTCGTCGGCTGGCATGAGTAACGGTGCGACTAGATCTTGGTCTCCAACTGGGGCGGCATTTTCACCGCGTCAGTGCCTGAGGGCCGATTCACATCCGGAATGAGGATGGCAGCGGTATTATATATCCGTATACACACTCATTTACGAGTGTCTAAGCGTATGACTAGAAACATTTATTGAAGCAACCTCATTTGTGGTTGCTATGAGTCAAGGAGAACAGTCGCTTGAGAAAGCCGATGTACCTCTTCAGGACGTCATGGGCTGGGGGAAGAATCACGCGGCTGCGTATCGGTGTCTAGTTGACAAAGGCCCCTTGGAGGCAGGTGAGGTTGTTGTACGAACGGATATCCCACGCGGCCGCATCTACGACGTGCTGGAAGACTTAGTTGAAGAAGGCGCTGCTACGTTCCGGGAGCGGAATCCGAGACGATACTACGCGCAGAATCCAGAGGGACTCATCCAAGAACGAAAAGAGGATTTTGACGACAAGGCGAGCGAACTCATCGAAACGTTGGGAAATGCTTACCAGCTCAATCTACCGGACGAATCAGGGGATTCTGCGTGGATTCTCGGTGGTCGATCTGGCACCGTTCGAAAGCTCCGGGAGCTGCTGGAGGAGGCCCAGGACAGCGTGAGAGCACTAGAGCCCGATCCTCGATGGTGCGAAACGAGCGATCATCGAGTGTTTGAGAAACTTCACAGAGAGGATGTTGAACTGAAACCCGTAATTTGGAGCGCACGCCAGGATACGTTAGAAGAGATAGCGTCGTTCAACTACCCGGTCTGGGAGCACAAGGAGCTCAACAAGATGTTCTACGTGATCGATGAGAAGCACGTCGTTTTCCAGATGGGCGGCGATACAGGGGTCGTGTTCTCGGATGCTACCATAGCAAAGGTTTTTGCCAGAGAGTTCGAAGGGATATTTAAGTACGCCGAAAAGTTCGACCGCAACAATGCATAGGAAACTACTCCCACTCGCCCTGATGTATGCTGGCGATGGCGAGCCTATTGAGGGTCGGACACGTCTACAGAAGCTCGTTTTCCTGATGCAGAAGCGTCTAGAAGAAGCGGGGGAGGATCCACTTCAGTCGGACGATTATGAGTTCATTCCGTATGACTACGGCCCGTTCTCCAAGGAGCTCTACGACGATCTGGACGAGACCATAGCACGCGGTATGGTGGAAGGCCGGGAAGAAGATCTTGGCGAGGACAAGGTAAAGTACGACTACGAGATTCAAGACCAAGGGAAGCAGTGGGTCAGGGACCAGCTCTCGAAAGAAGAAGCGCAACGAATTCTCGAACTTGCAGAGGATATTAAAGACGAGTACGGTGATGTCTATCTCTCGGATCTGATTGATGAAGTGTACTCACGGTATCCGAAATACGCTGAGAATAGTATCTACTGACCAGGTGGTCTTTAGAACAGCTGTAACCGGAGGGTCAAGTCCGCGGGCGTGTAGGTATGGGCCAATCGACGAGCATTGTGACCAAAGACCCAGTCGAGTCAAAAGGAACTCTCAACGGCAGCATCTAGATCTCTGAGCGCCTGATTCGACGGCTCAATAGACGGGACACAGTGATCCAGGCATTTCTGGGATTGAACGTACATCTCGACACGCGTCGCCGTCTCTGCAGCAACAGCCTGTGCGGACCAAAGGCAGCCTGATTAACCCGAGCTGCATCCTTGTCGTCATATGAACTGCCCCCGAATCGGGCAGCCGCAGAACGGATCGCTCCGTAACCGCTTTGTCGTGCGAATATCACGACTTACGTAATGGCAGATATCGGGCGATGGGTCGTCTGGGGTCTCCTTCCGTCAGTAATTGGCGGACTCCTCCTTAACGCCATCTTCCCCTTTGATTCGATCAACAGCGAAATCTTCGCAGTCGTACTGACGGATCCGATACTACGAACCGGCGCGTTAATCGTCGTACTCGTTGCTCCCGTGTACTTCGGCATGAGATACATCATCGGGCTTGTCTCCTCCCTGGTAAATCGGCGGCGAGAGATTCAGAAAAGCAACTCACCAAGCGTATACAGCAGCACCTCTAAACCGAGTAAGCTTACGTGGTACGGTGTCGTCCGGCACTACGGCGCGGACTGGTACGTGGCAGTGGGTGAACCACGTCGTGGGAGTGAGAAGTACGCGTACATCGAGAAAGGGCCGTGCTGTCCGAACTGTCAAACGGAGATGCTCCACCGGAATAAGACGCGACTCTTCATTCTGAAACGACGTATCTGGTTGTGCCCGGAGTGCGAAACGGTCGTTGATCGGCCGGATGAGATGCTGTTCGAAGAGAAACGTGGCGTGAAGAATGTAGTCGAGAAGCACGTAATGGCTGCTCTCTCTTCCGATGACCCGGTGGAATACATCGAGTCAGTGGATGGGTTCGATACTGGGCGGTGGGGGAAGCGACTCCCCTAATTAAGAAGCAGTTGACAAACTACCCAGTGTCAGGACTACTCCCGTCCGCGTTCGGTCACGTACCGGTCCTTAATCGAATCATCATCGTACGTCGCCGGGCCGTCCAACCATTCAAATCCGAATTCCTCCTCAATCACCCGGAGACAATTCTCAACAGACAACTGGTCACCGACGGTGAACTCGACTCCATACCACGAATCTGAAAGAGAGCTCAGTAACGTCTTCGCACAAACCGAAGCGTGATCGTGGACAGCGTAGCTCCACTCAGTGAAATACGCGAAATTATGAGACACATCGTTTCTGCATTGCCGGATAAACTGCGCAAGACGCACCTCCTTACCAGACAATTCCCCGTCCTCGTACGCCTCGGTAATCAACGGAGAAAGGTCGTTATCAACTCCGAGTCGGTCCTCTAACGCGTGTTGGAGGAACGACCCAGTTCGCGTCAGGACGGACGTGACGTGATTCTGAGACAGTAACAAGTCAATTTCGTAGAGTTCGATGATGAAGAATGTGAGATTCTCGTCTGCTTCATCAAGAACTGCGATTAGTGCCGACGAGATTAACGCGACCGGGTTTCTGCGGCCGCGTTCCTTCAGTTCGGCTCCGAGGCGTTTCTTTTGTTCTTCCTCGTCAAAGACAGTGAGGTGCTCGCCGCGATTCAGCCGGTAGTCGTCCGGGATGTCGAGCTCTTCCGGCTCGGTTTCGTACACCCACCGGAGTTTTCCTACGTACCCATGAATCAGGTGCCATTCTCGTGCAGTGTAATTCTCCATTCCTTACGAGTTCGCACTCCCGTACAGATATTCAACTTTCAGTTCTCTGTTGAAACACACTAGTTCGGTACAGTCTGTGATGAAACAGCCAGTATGTAGAATTACGGCCCTGTTGAAATCCTATGTGGCTGACAAGTGGCAAGTGCTGAATAGAGAGGGTCTACTTAACGACCTCCGACAGAATCTGTTGACCTATGAGGATTTCAACAGAGCCATTTATCCGTGTTCGATTGATATCGAACACCGACTCCCAGTTCACATCGAGAGCAGCACCTCGACGACGTGCTCACCGTGCCCGCTCCAGAGTCTTTGGCGAAGCGGAGAGGTCGCGTTCGAAGCGGTCAGCTAAGTTATTGCTCATACGTAGATTGTTGTACAGGTGTACAGCCCTATCTCCCTCAAAATTTCTGGGTGAGATTGGGAGGCTTGAAGACAGCTTGAGCAGCCATCCAAAGGTCTAATTTGTGGTGCGGCCAATTAACTGTCGAGCGCAACGGTGCTGCGTAGAGCCTGTGTGACTATGTCCCGGAAGCCTGGCGGTGCAAGCCAACAGGCGTCGAAGACGGACGTGGGCACAGGAAACGCACCGATTTTTCGATTCTACGGTACGGAGAGCTGCTACCGGGCTCAGTAACTCGTGATATCCCGGTCTCCGAGCACCCGCGTGTACGTGTCGTCACCGGTCACGTCGGCGAGCCGTCCCGCGAGTTCGCGCAGGTCATCATCGACGTCCCACTTCTCGACGTAGTTCTGGACCGCCTGGCCCTTCTCGTAGCGGTAGCGGAGGAACTGGAGCTTATCGAGATTCGAGAGGTGGTCGCCGCCGTCGCCGTTGACGCGTTCCTGGATGTACGCCTGGCGCTTCTCGTTGTCCCACGTGCCGAGTTCGAAGCCGTCGTCCTGATTGTACAGGCGCGTCTCCTTGAGGTCCTCCGGTGTGGCATTCGTCCCGCGGCAGAGCTTGTTGACGTCGTCGTAGGAGACGTCGGGCGTGTCGAGCAAGTCGATGAACACGTCTTCAACGCCGATATCGCTGGCCTCTTGGATGATGCCGTATATCTCTTGGACGACTTCCTTGGCGGACATGATCTCGCCGTCGCGCTGCACCTTCCCGTGGTGCTTGGAGTACTCACGGAAACACGCGCCCATCTCCATCACGCCAATGTCGCCACGGGAGAGGTCACGGTTCTCTTCGAGTTGGATACGGGTACGGCGGGCCGTACGGTAGATGTCGCGGCGGAGGGAGTTCCACGAGGCTGGCTCGGTGTCGTCGATGGGTCGGGCGACGACGGTGATGTCGAATGAGACTGCTTCACCCGTGATGAATTTATTAGAGTCTGCACTAATTGGATACGTCGCTGTAACCTCGAATCCGTTAGCACATAGCGAGGCAAGCAATTCGCCCCACGACTCTGAGTCAGAGTGGTGGTAAGTGAATGCTAGCACCCCATCGTCTTTTAACGCCCGTCGGATTACAGCGAAGGCTTGCCCAATCTCAGTTTCGAAGTCCTCGGCAGTCTTGTCCAGATACGGGTTAGTTACGATTGACTCGGCACGAGGCGTCTGGTCTTGATCGAACCCAGGGTATTCATCTTCAAGCAAAATCTTCTGCCAGACGTAAAAATAGTCTGAGACCTCCGAGTAGATGATATTGTCGTAGTATGGTGGGTCAGTAATTACTGCGTCAAATTCGTCCTCGAAATCGAGGTTCCGCATATCGCCTTGATAAAGAGTGGACTCCTCACCAATTGGCTGTGCGAACTTTCCCGTCTCTTGAGTTTCCCCATCTTCGATGAATCGTTCTGTCGGAGAAGCCCCATACTCAACTCCTCTCAACACTTTATCGACAGAGTTTGAGAACGTACCTCGGCCTGCTGAAGCACCCCAGACGTTATTTTCGATGGCTTCTGAAGTCGGCACGAACGAATTCATTCGAAAAACGCCCTCAATCTTGTTCGCAGGTTGGTTGTAGATACAGAACATGTTTTGGAACATAAGTGAGTCTGTTAGAGCCAAGAGAAGGTAGTCCCGCAGTGAAGGGTCTATATCTTCGATAGACCGCATAATCTTCGCAACCGAGAGTAGCTGGCGCTCGTTGTGCATATCGGTCCAGTACTCGTATCCGTGGTCAAAGACATCATTTCCAGCCAGTTCAGATGACGCAGTAATCGCTCCTTCTGGGATTTTTTCGCCAGGAACGTACTCATGGAGGTCGTCGCTACTTTCCCACTCTTCGATTGCTTCGTCCAGAAGATCGATATCTGCCTCTTCAACACGTTTGTATCCTTTATACTCACTTCGCTCTTCACCGGCGGTCTCACAGTGTTCGCAGAAGTATTCGACCGCGTACAGACGGAGGTCTGGTGAACCCTGTTCTTGGATGGCATCCGTGATTGCGTACTTCTGTCCACAGTCAGGGCAGTTGTACTTCCCTCCTCGAGATACATTCCCGTTCTTCGGAATGAAACTATGGCCACAAGCATCGCAAAGGCTCTCTGACTGCCAGTCGTCCACGAGAGTCACCGCCCCACAGCCCGGGCACAGAACGTTGTATTTGTCATCATTCTCGTAGCGTCCCTTCGCCACGCGATAGTCCTTGAATAGTGGAACCGTGTGCCCGCATGAAACGCAGTCCAATTCTTTCACCCAGAAATTGTACATCACGTCGGCGTCGTGGTCGCCGTTCGGGCAGGGCGTTTTGTAGTACTCCGTGATCTCGTCCGCGACGTCCTCCTTCACCTGCTCGAATGCTTCCTCAAGCTCTTCGACGTCGGTTTGGCCAGCTTCGAGTTCTTTCTTCGTGACGAACCACGCGACAGGGTTCAGGTCATTGCCGACGACTTCAGCGCCGAAGCGCGACGCCTCAACGAGCGACGTGCCGCCACCCATGAATGGGTCGAGAATCTTCTTGTCCTCGACGCGGACATCCTTGGGGTAGAGCTCCCAGAGGCTCTCAGGGTCTGCCATATCAACGCGGTCAAGGATGGAAGCGATATCTAACTCACTGGAACCTTCGTCATTCCAGTTCGCAAGCGTCTCTCCGTTATTACCTGGCTCAAACACATCCACTGTATCTGGATCGTGAAGAAGAGAGTAGAGCGAGATTGCACGGAAAACACACCCCAGGCGACGGGCCCACCACTTGTGCATTGTGTAAATAGGACGGTAGTACATCTTCGCTCGCCCCTCTCGTTCCGCCAACTCGTTCACGCGCTCGATGGGGAACCCGCGTTCGATGGGGAGTTCCGTCCGCTCCTGCCGACCCTGTGAAGATCCAGATTGCTCAGACATTATTCAGTATATAGAAGCGATAACGCAGGAACCCCATAAGTGTGCGTTCTTCACACCCTTTCTGTACTGTGACGAGACCAGTACTGTGGTAGCGAACTGATTGGATACTTATAACCAGTTGTCTTATGTGCCCCGGTTTCCATCAAAACATCAATGCCGTCACACACGAGTGGGACGCAACTCATTTTCTTTCTGTATCTTCTCGTGCCAGGTTATTTCGCATTTCGAACATATCTCTGGGCCAATATTGCGCTTGATGAAACCTCGAGGCTTACCAAAATCGTCCATATGTCTATGGGCGGGTTCGGGTCACTTGCGGTAGTTGCCGTTATTCGGAACTTGGGGTTGCTACACTTCGATTTTATTCCCCTTTGGCTCGCCGTTAATGAGCCGATCACATTTGAAGGAGTTTCAACTCTTACTGTTGCAGAAGCAACCAATCTGATCGTAATGCAATCATTCGTAGCAGTCTTGGGTGGAATCCTAGTAGGAAGTCTTCGTATCATCGTGTGGGAGGGGGAAACGAAGGAACGTAAGAATCTAAACAACCCTTGGGAAGAGTTCGAATATCAGGCTACGTACGATGGCACAGTGACTGTCCTCACGGAGAATGACGAGCAAATAACCGGCCAGCTACTCGAAGTTGGTAACTCTAGTACCGAAAACGACATATTGCTAACGGAGCCCCGGGAGTCTCAGTTTTTTAATGGTGAGTTGGAGGAGGGAGAATCAAGAGGAAAGATCTCATACCACCATCAGCGCGACATCTCTCGCGTAATCCTGCATAGTGAATGGGAAGGTCACGAACGTGGCAGTATTGAACGATATCACCGTGACCTCCTGAACTCTGGATTAAAAACCCGGAGCTGGATACTCAGGAGATTCCAATGGGTTCAGTCCACCGTTAGTGGATTCAAAGAAGCAATATCTTCGGTATTACACAATGATGAGCAGCAAGACGGGTTAGATATCGAAGATGAGGTCTCACTATCTGATACCTCTGACGGAGAGAGCAGAGAAAGTGGCGATGAATAGACTAATCGCTCTTATGAAGCAGGTTGTTGGTCGAGGAGAGCTGTCGCTGTGAAAGCGTAGCGGGCAAGGGTGACGCGAACGCGTCACCCGATATGTTCCCATTTGAACTGCTACGCTCGGAGGCGAGCGCCGCGAACCTGCTGGAGCAGGTTCGCTGGCGCGATGGCCTCCAGTGCCCGCACTGCCGGTCTGAATCAGTGATCAAACACGGCAGCTATCGAGAGTATCAGCGGTACCTCTGTAAGGATTGTGACCGCACGTTCAACGACAAGACCGGCACGATCTTCGCACACGCGAAGATTGGCCTTGACAAGCTCCTGTTCGCGTTCTACTCGTTCGTTCGGTTCAACACGAGTATCCACCAGTTAGACGCTGAAATCGACGTTTCCTACCGGTCGCTGCATCGGCGCGTCGAGCAGTTCGCCAGAACGCTCGACGCGCCAGCCGTCTCCCTCGTTGGCCCGGTCGAGATTGACGAGTTCTATGTCTCTGCTGGGAAGAAAGGCCGCGAGCGCGACCAACCGTCGCGCTCGCGTGGCCTTTCGAAACGTGGGCGAGGAACGTACGCCAAGGACAAACCGCCAGTATTCACGCTCGTTGATCGCGGCAACGGTCAGCGATACACCGTGCCAGCGAAATCCGCCGACGAAACGACCGTGCGACTCCTTCTCGAAAACAACGAGAAGGAGTCGCTGACTGTCTATACCGACGGATTTCGGGCCTACGACCCGCTAGAAGACGATGAGAACTTCCACCGGGAATCAGTGATTCACGGCGACGGTGAGTACGTCGATGGAGACGCGCACGTGAACACCTGCGAGAGCCACGCGTCGCTGGCGCGACGGTGGCTCTCGCCGCATCGAGGCGTCTCAAAAGACAACCTGACAGCGTATCTCAGACCGTTCCACCTCCGACGACGAATCCTCCGAAAACCCGGCCGAGAAGCACTCAAGGAGATCGTTCAAGCAGTTCTCTGACTCACCAACAATGTGCTTCACAAGAGCGTAGACTAATATTGGTATACGCTATTTTCGGTGTACTCAGAGTGCCTGTCATAGACTCGTTCAATTAAATCCCGTAATGACAGGTGGCCATATTCGTTAGCAATGGCCTCGGCAGCGTTAAAGATGACATCAATGTCTCCACCTCGGCTCGTAAGTTGCTCTACCGCTTTTCTCCCAGAATCTTCCAGTACGTAATCATATCGCGTATTCCCCCCGACCGTTTTTTCAGTCGAAATCTTCACCAGACCTTTTTCCTCCAAGTCCTCAATATCCTCCAGTAGCGATTTAGAGAACGGGCCGTAGTCGTACTTTCGGTAGGTATAGGCGTCAAACTGGTCTCCGAGCTCTTCTTCATCGAGTAAGAAGGCAAGCTTTTGAAGGCGGGTTTTTCCCTGGATTTCACCATCCATAGCGTCCAGTAACGCTAACGGAACCAAGCTCTCGCGGTCGATTGTGATGGATCCCATAGGGCCTACACCTTTTCCTTCGTATTCATATTTCAGTTCTGGGGGTATAGTCTTTGTCCGTTAATACACCGAGCGTCTTCTCCTTTGGAAAGACTCAACGAGAGGTGTAGACAGAGCTACTTCTGGAAGCTGATCTCGATCTTCAGGCTCGACGCCTCTTCCGGCATCCGCTCGAAGAGGTCCTGCACCTTCGTGTAGTCCTGTTCGGACCGCAACGTCAAGCTGACCTGCGTCCGCTCGACGTCGGCGGTCCCCTGAAGAGCACCGGGAACACCCTCCCTGTCGGGCAGCATGAAGGTGACGTCGCCGTACTCAACGCTCCCCGTCTGGTGGTTGTTCCGCCACTTGCTCCGCATCGCGGCGACGTCGTCGCCGTTGTACTCGAAGCGCCACGTATCAGCCTCTGTATCAGCCTTCCGGAACGGATAGCCGGGCACCCAGTCGGTGGCCTTGTCCGACCCGGTTGTGTTGACCACGTACTCCGGTTCCTCGTCCTTCCCGATGTTCTCCAGCAGGAACGTCCGCACCATATACTCGGTGACGCTGTCGTCGAAGCGGTCGGTGACCTTGTTGACCGTGAACTGGTCACCCGGCTCCAAGTCCTCGATGTACGCCAGAATCTGGTCACCGATTCGGTCGGATACCGTCGGGACAATCTTGACGGTGGTCGGCTCGCGATCGCCGAGCGATCCGAGATACCGACCGCCGGCCTCCAGCACGTAGTCGTCGACGAGGAACTCGTTGACCGCCTCACGAGCAACCGATTCGGTCTCGTCCGGCGGCAGGAACACCGCTTCGTCCGACCGAACCTCTCCGATGATCGTGTCGAGATTCGCGTACCCGTCGTCGTTGATATGCTCCTCGATACGGTCCACAAGGGACGACGCACCGACAACCTTCGCACCGCCGACGTCACGGAGCGTCGCGTCGGATTGTGGCTTGTCGAGGATCTCGTTCCCTTTTACGATGACGTACTGGTCCTCACGGGCGAGCCGGCCGATAGCCCGCATCACAACGTCGTGGCTGTCGCCGTCGATCCAGATCTCGCCGTCCTCAACGAGCTCCAGTTCGAAGTCGCCGATGTCGAGCGCAGTCGTCCCGCTCCCGAAGCGCTGGCGGAGCTCCTGCTCGGCGTCATCGACCCCCCACACGTCCACGTCATCCTGCTGAACGAGCACGGTGTCCAGCGAGCTTCCGGAAAGGTCGTCACGGAACCCACCAGTATCACGGGCGAGTACCGGCTTGCCGTCGAGCGCTTCGACGGTTGCGTTCAACACATCGTTGGCACTGCCGGGAATCGGGAGTTCCGGGTCACGGTGGAACTGCTCGTAGATGTCCTCGACCGAGATTTCCCCACGTCGATCCAGAAGGTCCTCGGCGATGTCCCAGACGTGCGACTGGAGGTCGAACGGGTCAGCTGCCGCAGAGTCCGCAATGTTCGAGGCGTCGAGTTCCGCCTCGTCGAGGACGAAGACATCGAGATCCATCGGCTCCACTTTCGCCCACTCGTCATCGTCCATCAGATTGTCGCCGTCGATCACATCGCCGTACAGGAGTTGAAGCTCTTCACGGAGCTCGTTCTCCTCCTGCTCCATCATACTACGAATCGAGGTGCGGATTTCGTCATCGAGTGACTCGTCCGCGAGTACCTGTCGCGCACCCTCAATGTACCGCGCCTTGTCGATGTACCGTGTGCCGGACTCGATGGCCTTGTCCCCCGAGGGCTGGACGAAGACGAGTGTGTTGCGCCACTCGCGTCCGCGACCGTCGTTCGTGATGACCTTCTTCACCTCGTCCTGGGTCCACTGGCCGTCCTTCACGACGACCTTCACCTCACGGTCGTCCGGAATGTCCCGCATATCGTTCGTCCGGAACCCGACCGGGTGCGCATTCGAGCCGAAGATATCCGTGATGAAGTCCGCAATCTCGGCCTTCGCCGACGTCTCCGACACATCCACAGCTGCGTTCCGGATGAGTGCGTTCGGGTTCTGCCGGTCACGAATGGCGTACTTCCCGTTCAGCTTGTGGAGGTGCCATGCAACGCCGTGCAATCGTTCGAGGTTGAGGACGACGTCGGAGACGAGGTCACCTGTCTGGTAGGCACCCATCACGATCTCCGACACCTCCGCACCCTCGCCTTCACTCGGCTTCAACGAGTAGAGGAGAATCGTGTTCAGGATGCGACGACCGTGGGGCACTTCATCCGTGTCAACACGACTTTTGATGTCACCGGTAGCGGCGTTCAGTCGTTCGTAGTTGATCTTCGCCAGTTCGTCCTCAAACTCGATGGCGTCGATGTCGCCGTGTGTGATCAGGTCCGTCTGATCCTGCATCTGCAAGAGAACCTTCGAGAAGAGGTAGATCATCCCGCGCGTGTTCTGGTTGCCCTCATCGGCGTAGTAGCGTGTCTCAAGGGCATCCAGAAGCACAGGGTGGAACGGATAGAGATCGTGCATCTCCGACAGCAAGTCGTCGGGGAGATCGACGTGCCCGTCAGCTTGATCGTATGCGTCGAAGTACCCGTTGACGATCTCGCGGGCCGCACTCTCGTTTACGGAGTCGATCAGGCGGTGGCGCAGGACCTCGCGCTTGTCCACCTGGTTGTTCATATTGACCTCAACTGCCTGTTCGCGGTTCAGGATATCGTGGACTTCGGAGCCCTCCCGGAGCACCGAGACGATCGTGTAGAGTTCGAGATCCGAGAGCGCGGTCGATTCGAGCAGTGACTGGAGGAATGCCTTGTTTGCGCTCTTTCGATCACCCTGAAGCGTATCGAACCAGTCCTCCAATTCGTCCACGAAGAATGCGACAGTGGTGTCGCCGACGGCCTCCTGAATCGTCTGCATATCGGGATAGCCACCCGACTCGAACGTCCCAGGATCGTAATCAAGCGCCTCGAAGAACGGTTCCCAGAGGTACTCGTACTGTTCGTTCTGCATCGCAACCGTGATCGGCGTCGCCGACTCTGGAAGCGAAGCGTCGAACCCTTCAACCGAATCACTTGCCCACGCACCCGCGGCATCGGGATCATCGAAACAGTGGTACAGTGCCACCATCTGGTGAGACTTCCCACTACCGTACGGGCCATAGAGGATGTGCGTGCCTCGCGGGTCGTCCCCAGTCAAGGAATCACGAAGAATCGAGAGGGCCTCTCGAAGGCCCTGAGTCATCAGCGTCCGTTCGAAAAAGAGTGCTGCGTCAGACTCGAACTCGTCGTCGTCGTCAACATTGTAGAGTTTTACCTGCCCATCGATCTGTCCTTCTTCCCGAAGCTCGCGGCTGAGGGTCACCGTGTCTTCGAGCGTATTTGGTAAGGATCCCGTCTGTGCCATCTTGATACTTAAACAAACCTCAGTGGCACCCAATAAACACTATGGTCCCGCGAATTCAGCGGTATTGTGAGTCGTCTTCAGACATATCGGGGGGAATCGGCGTGTGGGTACAATTCGGCCGACTAGGGATTGTTACGGGCGTGTCGTAGTTCTCGTTATCATACCGTTCTTTCAATCGGTTAAGTAACGGATCAATTTCCCACGTGTCGCCAGCTAGTTTCCTTGTACACTCTGACCCTCTGTCTTCGTGTGGCGAATGTGGAATATAGCATTCTGAGTACCCGAGTTCCTTCAGCTGTAGAAATGCCCCGTGGTTGTAGAAGCGAACAGCTTGCATTCGAATCAAGGCCTCATTCCAATCGCTGCTAAACGTATTATTATCGTGTGAATGCGGCGATTCGCGCCGTGGAAGCTCCTGTAGAACACGTTCATATGCCTCTTGATATTCAATTTCGCAGTCAAAGAAGTCGATAAGAATATCTCGTGCATTTTGTTCTCGGTCGCCACCTTCTACCCTCTTTCCATAGATTGGGCGACCAGGAATGATGTCGGCAATCTGCGTTTGAAGGGCATCGTTACTTCGGATTGCTTCGGGGATTTCTAAGTAGTGACTGGCCCACTGGGTCATCTTTGATTACCTACCCTAATGTTATTTCACACCCACTTAGTGATTCGGTGGGAGCTCAGCTGCATATGTACACTTCCTAAATGGAGACACAGCTGCCTGGTTGCTGATTTGTAGTCACAAAACGTATTTCACGCACACCTGCTTCTACGAACGTATGAGCGGGTACGACCTCGTCGATATCGAGGTCACACACGAATCTGCTGACGATCTTCTGGATTCACTGTCTGAGGACGGTACTGATGGGAGTCACCTGCAGAGTATCCAAGCAGTCCGTCTGCAAGCAGGCCAACCAGATTCAGAACTCCGGTCACTGAAAGAGTTGGACGAGAACGCCGTCAAACTTCTCGAACACCAAGTGGATGCAGCCTACCGGGCTCTCTTCGAAATGGACGGAAAAGCACTCCTGGCTGACGAAGTCGGCCTCGGGAAGACCATCGAGGTCGGGATGATTCTCAAAGAGATGCACTTCCGTGAAACGGACGAATCCGTCCTCATCCTCACTCCCGCACAGCTGGCCAAACAGTGGCAGGCTGAACTCCGAGAGAAATTCGGTCTCGACTTCGTCTGCAACTACGACGACGAATTCGAAGATTTCGACGCCCACAATTACATCATTGCGAGCATCGACACTGCGAAGAGCGAGCGACATCGTCAGACGGTTCTTGATCGCGACTGGGACGTTTTGGTACTCGACGAGGCCCATTACGTCAAAAACGAAGAGACGGACCGTTACGACCTGATTGACCGACTTTCCTACAACTACGCGTTCTTCCTGACGGCGACGCCGATTCAGAACGAACTGACTGACCTCTACAACGTCGTCTCGCTACTCCGCCCTGGGCTATTCGGCACACGCGACGTCTTCCACCACTACTTCGTGAACAGCAATCAGGAGACACTGGTGAATCGAGACGAGCTACAGGATCGGTTGAACAAAGTGATGATCCGGAACCGACGGGAAGACACAGATATCGATTTCACAGATCGGACTATCGACACACGAACGTTCGATCCCACCCCGAAGGAACGCGAACTCTACCAGGCAGTCTCTGACTACGTCAAAGGGGCGTACAGTCAGGACCAGGGTCAAAAGCTCGTACTGATGCTCCTTCAGAAGGAGGTCGTCAGCAGCCCGGTCGCACTCAAGAAGACCATCGAGAAGCGACTCTACGATCAGTCGGAGCTTACACACGCAGACGAACTGGAGTCTATCTTAGATCTGATCGATGAGATCGATACCGTGACCAAACAGGAACGACTCTTGGATATCGTCGAAGAAGCCCGCGACAACGTCGAGATGGGGAGAGTCATCGTCTTCACCCAGTTCCGAGCAACCCAACAGCAGATCCTCGACAGGCTTGCCTCGGAGGGATACACAGTACACGCATTCCACGGCGGGCACTCAAGCAGCGAGAAGGAGCAAATTGTCGAGGACTTCGAAGAAGAAGGAGGAATCCTTGTCTCAACTGACGCCATGAGTGAAGGCCGTAACCTACAGTTTTGCAATATATTAGTTAATTTAGACTTGCCGTGGAATCCGATGCGTGTTGAACAACGTATCGGACGCGTACACCGGATCGGCCAGAAGCGAGACGTATTCATCTTCAACATGGCGTTGAAAGATACAGTCGAAGAGTACGTACTGGAACGGTTGTACCACAAGATCGATCTCTTCCAGCAGAGCGTCGGAGAACTGAGTTCAATCTTGAGCCGCTTGGAAGAGTCGGGAACAAGCTTCGAAGACGAGATCTTCGAACGGTTGGTGGCCGCTGATTCCGAAGTCGATCTTGAGAACGACTTCGATGCGATGGCAGTTGACCTCCAGGAACAGCGCGAACTCGCCGACAAACTTGAGGAGTTCAATAGCGGTGTGTTCGAAGGATTCGATCTGGGGGAGAGCGATGACTGACGCTTCGATTTCTGTCACGCAATCTGTGGTAGAGCAGTTCACAGAACGGTATCTCCGATCTATCGGCTGTTCCATCGAGCGAAGTGACGATCGCTGGCTGGTGTCGGTACCCGATGACACAGACACCGAGATTACCCACGGGAGACACACACTCATCCGGGGGGAGGGTACTCCAGACGATGACGATGATAGAACGAAACGGCTGCATCCAGAGAGTGCGTTCTTTCAACAGCTACTCCGTGAGGCGGGTGAACGATCGCCGTCTGGCAAGCTGTCGATAGAGAGTGAATCTGACATCGAGAGTCCGGAGTGGATCCAAAACGGCGCTGTCGAGGTACAGAGCGCACAGTTCACTCCGTACTACGACCGCACAGCCATCGTGGTTCTCTTTCGTGTCGGTATCGAGACCGTCAGTGAATACCAGCAAGAGCTTCTCCGCGCCGTCGCTGTAGACACGCGATCAGAGGAGAGCCTTCCAAAACTGGCGGAGACATTCCTCGACACCACCACAGTAGAGAGCGAGACGGCCACTAGTGGCACTGTACAGCTGACCAAGACAGATGTGCGACCTCTCCTCGAAACAGCCCGGGAACTGTTGCTGGAAAGCGTACAGGGGCAGCTCGACGACATTCATCGAGAAGCCTCGCGTGCGGCAGATTCAGAAGTTGAAGAGTACCGTCAGATGCAACAACAGCGTATCCAGGAGCTACAGGAAGAACACTCGAACCTGTCGTCGAAGATCAACGATCTGAGTGAGAAGATCAACACAGGAGACGAGGATTCACGCGTCCAAGCGTTGCGAGAACGGAAAGAACTCAAATCGGAGTACGAGGAACTCGACGAGACGCTCAACGAATTACAGGAGCGCCGTGACAGTGGATTCCCCAATCGACAACGAGAAATCCGAGAGCGGCACTCACTTGACGTGCAGGTCACACCGCTTACTCTGACGGAAGTTGAGTACGAGCGAGGCGAGATTGATTTCGAACTTATCGACGGTAGCATACATCAAACCGTTACTCTCGGATACGGGAGTGGAATCGGTGTATCCGATACTGTTCGATGTTCGTCGTGTGAACGGGAACTCACCGAACGCAACCCGCTTCAAACGGTTTCAGATGGACTCAAATGCCAGAGTTGTATCAAAGAGCGGTGATACGGCGACCCCTCGATAGTTCAATAGAGCAAAGCCGCTGAGCGAATACAGCTAGCACACTGATTCGTCAGGGAAGCCGCCGAACGAGCTGGATATCCGGAACTGAAGGCAACGCCAGGGCTACCGAAGTGAGAATTTGCTGAAAAGATTCGAAACCTCGGTGATATGGCGCTGTTAGTCTTGGAGGGGGGCGACTGTTCGGCCCGTTTCCTCGGCCTCTTCGCTGCGCGACATATTGTACGTCGCGAGCGCTTCTTCAACGGCCTCATCAAGACTCATTGGTCGACCTGATTTTGACTCTTCTACCGTATAAACGCATGCATGGCACCAGACAAGTAACAAGCACCCTCAATTCATCTCGGTCGGTGCTGAGTGCGCGGATGTTCTTCTCTGCTCTGAGGAATCCGTTGCCGCCGAACAACTTGGCCCCGAACGAATTCCGGATATGTCGAAGGAGATATCTGGATTTGCGGTACGACTACTCGAGAATGCTGGCTTCCGAACGCTGTTCTTGACTAATCAGCGCGACTAGGTCCGCTTTCGAGAGTGGATCAATATCAACACGGACCCCTTGTGCAGTATAGAAGATCTCTGCGGTCACCTCTCGACCAGAGAACCATTCATTCAGCACGTGATAGTACACGCTGAGTTGCTTCCGATACTCCCCCTCGGCGTGCCGCCCGAGGTCGGTTTTGAAGTCGATGATCTCGACGGTATCGGGACGAATGTGAACGAGGTCGATGATTCCAGAGATGGTGACCTGCTCGCCGTCGACAGTGAGTGGCAGATACGCATCCACCTCAACTCGTAGCTCACCATCGAGCGAGTCTATGAGCGACTTGAGGTGACGCTCGTCGTCGTTCGAGGGTTCGACGTCTCCTTCCAGTACGTACCGCTCAGCAAACTCGTGGGTCTGCGTTCCGAACGCTGTCCCTCTCCCGTCATCAACATCCTCGAACACATCGTCACGCATCAGCGTATGTGGCGAGTGACCGACTGGACCATCCGGCGTCGGGACAGCAATCTGCAAGTGTGCCTGCGTCGTCTCGTCGATGTCGTCTTCCTGAATGTCGGGCTCCAGTTCCTCGATGTCGACCGGGAGCTCTTCAATGAACGTGTTCGGGCTCTCGCCTGCAGCGAACACGAGATGGCTCTCAGCTCGCGTCATCGCGACGTAGAGCAAGCGTCGTTCTTCGTCGTATCCACGCGGCAGGCACTTTCGAAGGACATCGGCCCGCCAGTTGTCGTGGATGTGAGGATACCCATGATCGTCGGCGTAGAGTTTCCGCTGGCGTAGTCCAATCGGATCGGCGAACGTGATCGCGTTACTGTTCCCGCCTGACGGCGGGAAGCAATGGGAGTTCATGTTCGCGAGCACGACAATGGGATGCTCGAGTCCCTTGGCCGCGTGGATGGTCTGGACCGTCACCGAATTCATACCGGCGCTCGCGTGGACTTCATGGGTGCTTCCGTCCTCGATGCCGCGTTCGATGAATCGGATGAGGTCACCTCGTGTCAATGTCGTCGCGCTGTGGACGGACTGAATCGTCGTCAGCAGCACGTCGGCATACGCCCCGACGTAGTCGTACTGGGAGAACACGCGCTGGACAACCCCACCGACCGTCTCCAGTGACGCAAGCTCCGACTTGAACGCCTGCATATTGGTGGGATACTCCTCACTATCGAGGATGTGTTTGACCTCGTCGAGCGTGTAGCCAGCTTCCTCAAGCACGACTGCCCATCCTCGCTCCGCGTCGGATTCGAGAATTCGCAACCACGCCAAGAGAAGCTTCGCCGGGTCAGACCGGAACAACTCGATGCCTCCTTCGTATGCCATCGGCAACCCATACGCTTCGGCGACAGAGAGGAGTTCTCGGCCGAAGTCACGAGTCCGGGTGAGGACGGCGATGTCACCGTACTCTGGCAAACGAAGTTCCCCATCCTCCTCAACCTGATACGCGTCGTTCCCGACGATCTCCTGAATCTTGGTCAGAACGGCTTCGTGTTCGTCTTCGTGTCGAATCGCCTCTATCTGGGAGTTCTCGTGCGAGGCGTTCGAGGAGAGCGAAACGATGCGGTCTCGGACGGCCGTCTCGTCGACGTCGTCCGTGCTCGCCGCGGGCGTCACCAGACTGTGCTCGGAGAAGTCGAGAATGTCCTGCGTCGACCGGTAGTTCTCGACTAGCTCAATATCGATGATCGGGCGGGTCGCCCACGACACTCGTTCGTGGTCCTCGTTGAGCTCGTCGACGAACCGATCCAGGCGGGACTCGAACTCGGTGATGTTCTCGACGGCCGCGTACTGGAACGAGTAGATGCTCTGTTTCCAGTCGCCGACGACACAGACGTTGTTCGTGTCCGCGAGCAAGAGAGCGAGTTTGAACTGGATCTCGCTGGAGTCCTGGAACTCGTCGATCATCACGTACTCGAACGCGACGTCGTCGCGGAGTCGGTGGTCGTCACAGAGCAGGACGAACGCAAATAGCTGGAGAAAGCTGAAGTTGAGGTAGTTCCGACTGAGCGCGAACGCAAGGTACTCGTGGTAGACGTCGTGAACGAAGTTCTTGAGGGCCTCTCGCTGTTCGTCAAACACCAGCTGTGCGACGCCATCAGGAACCTGCTTCTCACCCCATCCGCCACGGATCTCGTCCTCCTTGGGCGCGTCTGGGAGATAGCACTTGTCGTCCCCGTAGCCGCCGAGTTTCGAGCGAAGCTTCGACTGCTTGTTCCCGTCGTTTCGGGGCTGGTTCAGTTCGTCGAAGATCTCGCGGAACGCCTCGAAATCACCGTCCAGGTGCCGCTCGCCGTTCCGGTACCAGCCATCGGCCGTCGGGAAGACACCTTTCGCCGCGAGCTGATTGATTAACCCGAGGAGTTCGACTGGTTCCTCGATAGCGCGGAAGAAGTCGTCGTACTCGGGATGGTCGTCGCTGAACCGACGGATGAACTCGCGGAATTGCGCCTTCTCGACGTTCTCGTCTTCGAGGACACGTGTGGACCCCGTGATGCGGTCGTCGATGCCGAGGAGCGTCGGTGCCTCGAAGCCGTGTTCCATGAGGATGTCGTGACAGAGGCTGTGGAACGTCTGGATCGGTGCGTCCGAGAGTTCACGCATCCCGTAGTCACAGTGGGCGACGATTCGGTCCTTCATCTCCGTCGCCGCGTTGTTGGTAAACGTCACGAGGAGGACGTCCTCAGGTTCGACGTCGTCTTGGTCGACGATTTCGGCGTAGCGACGGGTGACGGTGAACGTCTTTCCAGTCCCTGCGCCGGCGTCGACAACGTGGATGCCCTGTTTGCTGTCGATGAGGTCTTGCTGTTGGTCGTTTGGTGCAGTCATCGTGACTCACCCTCCAGGATGCAATCGCGGTTGTCCACGTACCGATAGTTTGGATCGCCACCGAGTCCCTGAACCGGGAAGCGCTCATCACCGGCACGACGGTCGTTCAACTCCGATAGGCGATCTTGGACAAACTGCTCGAATGCATCCACATCGCCGGTGAAATAGTTCTGGTTACGAATACGGAGCAAGTGTCTCAGGGCCTGCTTACAGCCGTTTTTCACGTACTTGTAGTCCCCGACATCAGCGATCAGTCGCTCTGTGAGCGCGTCGCCGAATTTTGATTCGATGAGTTCGTCGCTGTCGCTGGTGTCCGGGACCTCATACGCATCCAACACCGCTTGGTAGACCTCAAATGTCGACTTCGAGAAGGTCTTGTTACAGTCGTTCGCGGCGTCTTCCTGCAGTTCCGTGAAGACATCTGGGCTCGCGATGTATTCCTCGAAGGTGACTGGATAGTAGGTCACCGTAGTGAGGCAGTCTTCGAGAGAACCATTCCCAGTCACCACATCGTCAAGCGTTTCGAGGAAGTGGAAGAACGTGAATCGCAGTTCCTCATCCGGGTGCTCGGTCCGCTGGTGAGCGAGGTACAGCAACGCCTGGAAGTTCGGTTTGTCGCTCGGTGGATCGAGCGCCGAATGCTTTACAATCGAGTATGCTGACTTCTTTGAGCCACTCTTGTAGTCGAGGAGTCGGGTCGGGCTGTGAACGAGGTCGATCTTGCCCTTCAACCCGAGATCAGTGTTCTCGAACCAACGTTCAGTGTGCGACGCATCGATGGGGCGGTCGTAATACTCGGCGAAGAAGTTCTCTCCCCAACCACCGTCAGGCGTCACCAGGCCGTCACCGTGAGGTGAGTTTGCATTCAGGAATTCAACGATGGTCTGGAGACCGACGCGGTACTTGGTGAGTCGAACTTCCCGGTCGACGCCCCGGAGGAACGGGTCGACTTCGTCGAGAATGGCTGCGGCTACATCGTCGAGTGTATCAGACGTGATGGCGTCCGGATGCGAGACATAGAACTCCGCGAAATCGTGGAACAGGTTCCCTTCCCTAAAGTGGTCCTTGTCCGGGTTGTCGACGAGTCGACTGAAGAAGTAATCACGGGGGGAGTTGACGTAGGAGTTCAGACTCGACTGGCTGAGTGCGGTGACGTCCTCGTGGGAGACATCGAGTGGTTCTTTTTCGAATCCGTCCTGTGTCGTCCGAGACGCCCGTGAATGCTGCAGTGAGTCCAAATCACTGAATCGGTCGAACTCCTCGTCGAACAGTTCCTCAAAGTATAGGCACGGGGTGACAGGCGTTCCACCGGCGGTGTCCTGCACGAGGTAGTACTGGTCGACGCCGTTCTGCAGGAGAAGTTGGAACTGCCGAATGTTCCGTTCAAACTCCTGATCTCGGTCGACCCACGGGCGACGAGGCGACGAATGTGTCCAACCTTCGTCGAGGCCGAGATAGAACACGACGGCGCGGTCGACATGAGCGGCCGATTTTGCATCTGCCAATAGGACACCTTCGTTCTCCCGATCCACAGGCACTTCGTACGACTGCAAGTAGAATTCGAGACGGTCAACTGCCGGTTCGGTGACGGCGTCGTCGAGGAGGCCGACCGTCGCGAGTTCCTCTCTGAAGGCGTCGATAGAGGCATCCGTGACTGCTTCGTATTCGTCGATGGCCTCCTCGAATGTGCGGGCACGAATCTCATCACGGAACTCAAGGAGCCAGTCTACTTCCGGGTGGTCGAGGTCGTAGAGACGCTTCTCGTCGTGCTCGATGTCGACGGGCATCCCGAGCTGGGTGAGGAGTGGTCGAACGTCGCCTACTCGTGTATCTCGGCCAGCGTGAGCACTTCGAAGGAGCTGTAAGAATGCGCGGTGACGGGCATCGTCGTTGAATCCCGGACCGCCGTAGTATGGAATCTCTGCCGCTTCCAGCGCCGACTCAATGAGCGAGGAATACTGACTGGCTGCATCGAGGACGACAGCCACGTCATCGGCGTTCTCCGGTGTGACCGTATCGAGGACCGCGTCGACGATTGCGGCCGGTGAATCGAGAATGCGGAAGGATGGATGATCGAATAACCCCTCGGTGAACGGGTCGACCGTCTCGTAGTCTGGGGGAAGGATCGAGCGTTCGAGTTCGGTAAGCTGCTTGAAGCCGACAACAGCGACCGACGTGTCGGCTTCGATACTGTACTCAGTGAGACGGTTAGATGTCGTGTCCATCTCTGCGATACAGTCGACAGCAGTGTGCGTTGCCGTCGTCGCGAACTGCTCGTAGTCCAGAATAGCGTTAGCCGTCCCCTGATATTCCCAGCACTGGAGGATGTTCCCGACCGCATAGGACGTCTCCTTCCAGTTGAGGTCAGTTGTCTGAATGATTTCGAGGAACGCAAGTCGATCCTCGGCCTGTTCTCGGCGTCGGGCAGCCAGGCGCCGTGGTGTGATCGCGAATGGCCCGAAGTGAGGTTGGTCAAGACGCCTGTTCAGGGCACTCGCCATCGGCGCATCCGGCACGAGCACAAGGTCGAAATCCTTGCATTCCTCGTAGAGAGAATCGATAGACTTCGCTCGTGTAATTGACACGGACTATCGGACTCAGGTGGCTTTCAAAAATGTGTCGTCAGAACAGTCCAATCAGAAGTTCGGGATGATTCCGATAGATAGCGGAAGTAGGGGGTAAACGAACGAAAGAGAGATGATGATGAGAGTGACTATTGTCGCTCCTCTGCTAAAATAGTCGTAACCACTGTGGCCGAACGGTCCATCAGTGGGAACAAAAGAAAGGGTTGCAAGCACTACACCAGAGACCGCTAACGCAAGTGACTGCGGTTGTCCGAACGAAAATGCAAACCCAGACCAGATTGCCAATCCACACCAGACGGTGAGTAGAGCGTAGAAAACCCTTCGAAGTTGGGTTTGTGCCCGCTGACGTTGCGTTTCAGCTAACCCCACGTATGCTGATTTCCGGTCTTCCAGATCACCAAACCGGAATAGATCCTTGTTGAACCGGCGGATATGCTTCTCATAGAAGTCATAGTCGTTCTTCACCTCAGTGATTGTGTCGTCCAGATCCTCAATTCTTCCTTGAATGAGGGGGAGGTAGAACCCAACAATCACAATAAGAACAAAAATCGAAAACGGTGGCACCAGATCTCGGTCGCTCCATCGAAGTACCAAGAAGATGTTCGCGACGATTGCACCAAGGAGTGTGAACGTCAATCGTTGGATATCTTGTGAGGTTTCATTGGCTGCCGACGAAAGCCTCTCAGTCAATCCAGCCATCAAAGTCTGCGTGTCTTCAAGTACATCACTTAGAGCTTCGAAATTTTCTTCGACAGCAGATACCTGGAGGTCCTGATAACTCGATTTAACGTCTTCAATGACCTCTGGGAGCATCTCGATGCCACGCTCCGTACCTCGACAATGTTCAGTTATCGCCAGCTGCCAGAGATCTCGAAATGCGTCTTTTTTCTCTTCAGCTTCAAACGATTGATGAAGGTCTCTAATCGCACAGATTCCACTCTTGCCCCACTCTGCACATTGCTCAGACAAGTCAATCCGGGGGTTGAATTCAGGTTCACTAGAGAATTGGAACTGCATCGTCTGACCGTCACGGTCAACAGCTGCGGAAAGAACTCCTAAGAGAGAATACGCATAGAGAGGAGAAACTTGTTCACTGTCGCAGGTTTCCCAGAGGCCCTCAACTATCGATGGATGGATTGGTGAAAGATCTCCACGCCAGTGAGTGAACTTTCGGGAAGCAGACATAGAGTCAAAATATTGATCGGCAGCCTCCTCAAGTTCCTCCTTTGGGAGTGTTTCGACGCTACTCGCGGTCCACATTGGAACGGGGAAGACCTCATCTGGAGCATCCTGGAGAAAGAGAAAGACAGGGAAGGATTCGTATTCGAAGAGCTCAGCTGCAACCTCATGTGGGCTGCGGCTTCCGATCCATTCGAATAAATCCGACGGCGTCCACCAGAGGAGAGGGTTCAAATCAAAATCAAAAATGAACTCATCGCCGAGAAGTTCAGAGGCAATTCGCCCTTTCTGAAGGCCGATTTCGATAGTGACGGTAGTACTCGCATCGGTGAGTTCTGAGGCAAATTCATAAAGCAAGCCAGCGGCGTTCCGTATTTCGTCTGGATAGTATCGGTCAAACCCTCGGCGATAAAAATCGACATCGACGGCAGGTTCCAGATCGCGGTCAGCGAGCGCCTCTAGACCTTCGTCGTTTACGCTGAGTTCTCTCCCAGACAATTCGAACAACCGCTGATCATCAGCTATCAAGCGAAAGCCGCTAAAATACGCAGGAAACGAATCCCAAGCCTCGAATAGATTTTTGAATGTGTCCTCGGACAGAGAGCTAGCCTCAGTATTTACCGAGAGATTAGAGATGGCTTCATCATTGACTGATCCGGTACTCGAAACTGCGACTATCCTTTGAATGAACTCACGAGGCGTCATTTGAATAGGCTAGAACAGGTCTCGGATGTCAGGAACATTAGACAGGTCATCTACTAAGGAGCGCTTCCCATTCCCACTTCCGACTGTGAGTTCTGGCTGTAGGTCAGACAGTAGCATATAGAACTGATCACCGTCTCGTGCGAGTTGGACATTATCACTTTCACGCAACTCACTTATTGATACGCGGATCGATTTCCCTGCAATTCGAACACTAACGTCTCCCTGATCAACGTCTACCTCCGTTCCATCGGCATCATCCAACGTAATTGGGCCCCCATCAGTGAAGTCCTGATACGTGGAATAAGCAGCCGAGGTTTCATTTTCGCTGGCACGTTGCTTGATTGCAGACTCAACTAGTTCGTCCGGATGCGGAGCTGCTTTGAGATTCAGGAACCCGTACCAATACTTGGCGTAGTGTTGTGCCCCTCCCTCCTGATACAGCTGTGCACTATCTTCGTCAATTAGCTCCTCGTATTTGTCGTACTTAGGGTAGACGACGCTTTTGTCCGTCTCTTCTTGGATAACGCGCTCGTTTTCGGTGAATACTGCTTCTGTGTCTTCGTGGTCGAGGTCAATTTCGTGAGCACCTTCTAAGTAGGGAGTCTTTAGAATCGCAGCGAAGGTTTCGTCGTACTCGCTAAATTGAGTATAAATGAGAAGATCCGATACAGAGCGTGCTTCATTAAGGTAGAGCTGGGAAAGAGACTCTCCAACACTTTCGATGTCACTCCCATCTCGAACTCTTTCGAGTAATTCTACAGTCGTACGGTCCTCATCCTCAAGATTTACCGATGCACTACGAGCAGCATCCGTGAAGATGTGGTTGCGAGCATTCTTCGTGTCGTCACTATTGTAACGTCGCCCGAGTGTGTCCCGCAGCATGCTTGCGACAATCCGCTCGGCTTCTGCACCAGCGTCAGTAGCTAGATCGTCCTCATCAAGCGTACCAACAAGATCTGGGGCCGGATTTTCGATTTCCTCGCCCATTTCGCAACTGAATACGGCAACAGACTCGACATCCACCATATTTTGTAATTCAATAATAGCCGTGGTCAAATGTCTATCGGAGAATATGACATGTTGTGACCTCAATTTCAATCCTGACTTCGGAGTGTAACTCAGAGTTTTGCCGTCGACGTCGAGAATATCGGCGAATCGGGTACTTGGGCGCTATCGAACCCCTTGCAGATCGCGGATGAGCGAGATTCGGCGCGAAAATCCGGTCTGACTGAGGAGAATCGGTGAGTCAGCCGATAGCTGCCGCTCTGGAGTCGTCGAACTCGCCGGTGTCGCGCCCCTTAATCAGGTTCGTCTTGGAGGTGAATCGCGAGCCAGTCCGCCAGCTCCCCCGCAGAAATCGCTGGCGTGTAGTCAGTAATTTCTCGCGTAACGGTGGCCTTCAGGAGGACGTCGGCGAGCCGCCAGACGTTGTACATGAGGATACCGAACACGAAGTAGTACACTCGTAACTCGTGCTCCGTCGACGAGGTCCGCGCGAGGAACTCCTGTTTGATCGCGCGGTACTCGTTCTCGATACACCACCGATTCGCGTAGTGTTCTACCCACGCTTCCGCGTCCTCTGGAGCGATCGAACGGTTCGTGATGAACGTCTGCGTCTCCCCGTCGTTCCCGGGAACGTAGAGCAAGCGTGACTCGTGTGAGCCCCGTGCAGTATCGACTTTCGTTCTCTCCACGGCAACATCCTTCCCGTCCTGCTCCATTCGCTCGGCGACCTCGAGCTCGCTCGAGTGCTCGATCTTCGGCAGGAGGTAGTCGACACCGAGATCATCCAGCACCTGGTAAACGTCGAGTGACTCAAACCCCCGATCGGCAAGCACCAGATCGATGTTCACGAACTCTTTGGCGCGTTTCACGAGCTCTCGAACGGTTCGGTGGTAGTGGTGGCTCGGGTTTTCGTCCCATGCCGAACTCTCGATGACCGGCGCGTACGCGAGAATCACCGGCATACTCTTCCCGACCAGCGAGAGCGTCGCGAACTTGTACGCCCGCCGCCCTGGGTCTTTCGTCCCGTTTACCTCCGAGGGGAGGTCGTCGTCGGCGTGGAACTCCCACGTCGTGATGTCTATCGCCGCCGTCACCGGACGCTGGAGGATTTGGATATCGTTGGCAACGCTGAGCAGGTTCTCTATCGACTGCGTGAAGCCTGCCTGAATCGCGTCCCTGGAGAACTTGTTGACGGTACGCAGATGGGTGTCGCCGTGGGGTGTGTAGTCTTTGCCGAAGAAGTTCTCCATCCGTGACTGACCCGTCGGCGTTCCACACCCGCCCATTGCCATGAGCGCTTGTAGCTCGTCGAACCGGCTGTCGGGGTACTTCACGTTCTCCGCTCGCCCAGTATCGAACGCCCCGAATACCGTGTCTCTGGCAAGTCGGACGTGCTTCCGAATCTGGTCCTTGGAGAACTCGCCGACGTGCCGCTCACGAAGGTCGGAGTCGTTCTCTTCGACGTGTCGTGGTTGGCGAAGGTCAAGCGCGCCGTCGTTCTCGTAGGCGGCGTCGACGAGACGCTCACTCACCGAGAGGATGCTCCGTTTAGCAGTATCGGAGAGGTGGTCGTCCCACGCGTCCGTCAGCGTCTGGCGCGTCGGAGCCGTGTTGTACTTCCCGAATTTAGCCGGGTCGAAGCCAAGGCGGACTGCCCGTGCTTCCGTCGAGAGATACTCGTAGAGCCCCTTCCAGGAGAAGCCGCCAAGTTCGCGGCAGAGGATTGCTCGCACTATCGGTTCTACGTCGTACTCCCGGTGTTCGAAGAAACTGTGGTCCTCTTTCTGGAGTATTGGTTTCGTATTCAGACCCTGTACGAGTTCGATAAGGTTTGATGCGGCTGTGAGCCCGTCGTGAGCATCGTCGGCGATCAGTTTCGGGGCAACCTGCTCAGCCACCTCAACCAACCTCGGACAATTGAAACATCCATTTCCTAGTTTGAATCGAAAGCATGTCGCACCACTCCAGGTGCTAAAACCCGTTAAACAATCCGATATGCGACACGTCATTTCAATCTATCAAACTTCGCTGTCAAAGTCTTGGACAGCGTCTGAGATTTCCGTTCACCAAGTTTGAAAAACAAATTATGTTTCTAATATATTGCCGGAATAAACTGCGTAACGATGCTTCAGTAGCGTCTGTGAGAAAATCCCAGTAAGCATAGATATCTCAGTGATTGAAGCGATTTGTTTGTCATTGTCTCAGCGGGTGAGGTCAGATCGTGACCCGTTTTTAGGCGAGATATTCGATGATACGATGACTTCTCTACGCATACTCTTCCAATTATTTCAAGTCTAGTCCGTATAATCAAACGACTGGGTCCGTTCCAGAACTATTTATCCCGGTATCAACGATTCGACTCTCGTTTGATCGACGCGCGCTGTCCTTTCTCGATCGGTGCGCCGACAGTGTTACCCCATTCGACCCACGAACCGTAGTAGTTCCGGACGTCTCCGTAGCCGAGGAGTTCGTGGAGCACGAACCACGTGAGTGCGGATCGCTCGCCGATTCGACAGTACGTAATCACCGCTTCCTCTTCGTCGATTCCGTGTTCACCGTAGATCTCGCGGAGTTTGTTCTCGGGCTTGAAACAGCCTGTTTCCTCGACGACCTGGTTCCACGGGATGTTCCGGGCACCGGGGATGTGTCCACCACGTTGGACGCCCTCGTTCCACCCGGGTGGTGCGAGTATCTCCCCTCGATACTCCTCCGGCGTTCGGACGTCCACGAGCGTCGTCTCCCGGTCGAGCGAGGCCATCACGTCCGGTTGATCCGCGCGAATGTCGCGTCGTCGGTCAGCGACCGTGTATGACTGCGGCGTGAAATCCGGGACGTCGTCGGTGAGCGGCGCGTCGCGTTCCTTCCAGAAGTCCCGTCCACCGTCGAGGAGACGCACGTCTTCGTGGCCGTAGTACGTGAAGAGCCAGTAGGCGTGCGCTGCAAACCAGTTTCGCATATCTCCGTAGACGACCACTGTCGACTCCGGTGTGATCCCGAACCCGCCGAGCAGGTCTTCAAACGCCGCTTCGGTCGGAACGTCGAACGTCGTCGAATCTTGGAGATCTGTCTTCCAGTCGACTTTGCTCGCTCCCGGGATATGCCCGGCGTCGTAGTTACTGGGGTCGATGTCAACCTCCAATATTCGAAGTGACGGGTCGTCTCGGCGGGCGTCGTCGAGACGGTCGACGAGCCAACCCACGGAGACGACGGCATCGGTGGTGGTGGGGGTTGTCATACGAGCTAGTTCGTCGGGGAGTGCATTAATCTCCTGTTGTCGCACACCGATCGGTCATTCGAGCCACTGCGTCCCAGTCTCGCCGTCGACGTACAGGTGGACGAGTTTCGACTCTGCCTGTCGGAGTCGGTAGGAGAGCGTGGACCGCGGAATCTCGAGATCGGTCGCGATCTCGTCGAGCGTCGTCTCTCGCGGTGGGTCGTAGTAGCCGGCGTTCACTGCTGCATGAAGAGCGTCCGCTTGCTCGTCGGGGAGTGCCACCCCGGTCAGTTCGTCGCGTCGCCACTCCGTCGCGTCCTGAAGGTGGCCCATTCGGAAGGAGAGGCCGTCACGGAGGCGTGCGCCGAGTTCGTCGTAGAAGATTCCGATCTTCTCGTCGGAGCGCATGAGGACGCGCCACCAACACGTCGATTCTCGACGGCGCGTCTCGAAGATCAATCCGCCCGGAAGATGTGCGCCCGCGAGCGTGTGAACTGACTCACACTCGCAGATATCGGCGAGGTACGAGTAGAGAACGAGTTCGTTCGTCGTGCGCTCGACGACGTCGTGGTGGCGGGCCGCGACGCATCGACGGTCGGTGATCGCCTCCCCACAGGCGTCATCGTCGAACCGAACCGCTTCGAGGTCGTCCAGGGCGGCCCCGGGGCCCGTCGCGTGTTCCATCCGCCAGAAGGCGTCCTCGTCGACGACGGCATCGAGTGAGTGCGCGCTCGCTCGCGGGTGCTCGATGAAAACGTCCATGACGGGGTCGGCCCCGTGTTCGTATTCGATGGCGAATGTGAGCTCCCGCATCATCCCGGTTTCGTTGTCGTTCGACAAAAATTGTTCGTGATGCGGTCAGAAGAGTGCTTGCACGACGACGAGCATGACAGTCGCGACGACGAGGAGACCGGTGAGCACGACGAGGATCGGCTTATATCCCGTCGAACGGAGCTCGTCGACTTGGAATTCAAGGCCGAGCCCGGCGAAGGCGAGCAGGAAGGTCCAGTCGGAGAGATGTGTGAGTGAATCGATCTGTGCGCCGCTCAGGAGGCCGAGGTTCGCGACGACCATGACGACGAGGAAGCCGACGACGAACTTCGGGAAGGTGTCCCAGAGGAACCGCCAGCTGACGGTGGCCGTCCCCCCGTCGGCTGCCACACTACTCTCATTCCCATCGTCGCTCGCGCGCTTTCGGGCGTAGTAGACGGCGTAGGCGACGGCGACGAGCCCGATGAGGGCGTTTCGGGTGAGCTTGACGAGGAGCGCCCACTGGCCGGCCGACTGCGAATAGGCGAATCCGGCGGCGGTGACGGGACCGGTGCTGAACATGGTGAGACCCGCCCAGATTCCGAAGACGGTGTTCGAGAGACCGAGGAGGTGACCTACGACGGGATAGACGAAGAGCGTCGTCGAGTCGAAGAGGAGGATCGTCGCGGCGGCGAACGCGACGTTCGAGTCGTCGGTGTGAATACTCTCAGCGATGGCGACGACGGCGGAGACGCCACAGATGCCGGAGCCGGCAGCGAGAAGCGATCCGGTCTCCTCGTCGATGGCGAAGACGAATCGTGCGACGAGTTCGACGACGAGCGTCGTCGTGATGACAGTTGCTGCGACGAGCAGGAGGATGGTGGGTCCGGCGGTGAGGACGCGGTCGAGCGCGATGCGTGCACCCATGACGACGATCCCGATTTCGAGCCAGACCTTGTGCGTGCCGACGGCGCTCCGCGCCCAGTCGGGGACCCCGTAGAGGTTCCCCACGAGAAGGCCGAGGAGGATGGTGAGAATCAGGTGATTGACGGGGATGACGGTCGCGATGAGACGGCCGGCGAGCCCGATAGCGAGCAGTAACAGGAGTCCCGGGATGAGCGTTCGCTTCATCTGCTCACCACGGGATTGTAACGCCAGCATAGACGAGTGTGAGCGCTAAGAGGCCGAGAATCACCGCTTGCCAGCCGCTTTCAAGTTTCATCCACCACTGCGTGAGTCCAGCATAGATGTCCGTAGTATCGTTCACTGTACCATCTCTCGGACTGCGATTAGAATGAATCCTTGTTTGTCGAAGGACAATATTTGTCGAAGGACAATATTTGGTGGAGAATGCATGGGAAGACGAATTATGATGTCTCTCCGTAATTCGTGTTCTAGATTAGAAATTCGACAGGTTTCGATCGAGAGACTCCATTAATCCAGCAAGACCACTCTCGGTAAACGACTGAGATCGCGGCGAGAGAACGTCGTTCAACCGTATCCTCTAATTAGACCGGGTTGGGTTATTTTCAGTGTCCCAAATAATTGAATATGGTTATATAATTGGATTTCAATCTTCAGTAACACTCCAGAAGAACGTTCGTGTTGCCTAATTCCGCGGTTATAACGACCCAGATGGTGGGAGGTTATCGTTTACAGAAACCCACCCTCCGAAGTTGGGTTCAATCCCCCCGAGATATGTGTATAGCGGCATATAGTTTATTCCCACTGCTCATTTCATCGCACAATTTTGCGTGGGTTTAGCAGACTGAATTGGTCTGCCTAACCCACAAACTGATAAGGAATCCGATTGAAACGCTGAACGACTCGAATATGCCACTCTTAGAATCGCCATACTGGGCCGCGACCAGGTTTCTAACCGAATTCTGCACCAATCCAATTTCGGACGGTCAAGTCCCCCAGAGATCGGTACAATGAGTCGGTCGGATGCCGAGCAGGAGGGCAAGACCGACGCTGAGCGGGTGCCATCATTCGATGGCGTCCGATGGACCTCGTGCTCGCTCGAGGACTTCACGGACCTGTACTGGGACGAGATTGCCCCCTGCGTTGAAGCAGAGGGTATCGATCCGAGAGGCGAGAAGCCGACCCACCAGTGGTTTCGGGATCACGATGCGCGGTCATTCCTCGCGGCTCTCCGCCGCCATCACGATCGCTCATTCGGGGAGTTCTGGAACGAGGACCTCGAGCTCGGTGGTGATGAAGAGGGCTACACATGGGCAACGACGGATGATGCAACATTGGACGCCCTTGAACAGTTCCTCAACCGGCGGAAATCACGATACAGCCTTGCGACGTCGTCCGTCGACGCGCTGCGAACGCGACTGAATCTCTACGTCCGTGCTTATCGAGAGGCAAACGGGACAGATGACCTCCTTACACCGATTCAACGAGATCAAGAGAATCCAGACTACGAAGCCGTTGACGCGTGCTATGCAGCATTCGACTGGTTGAACGAGGGAACTAAACGCGAATACAGTGCCCAGACTCTCCAGCGTGTGCGGCGCGTCGTCGACGCCTGGTATCAGCATCTAGTCGGTCGACGGGTTGCCTCGATGAACCCTGCGAGCGGCCTCTACGACGAATTCAAGTGGGAAGTCGAAGATTCACCCACACCTTCGCTTTCAGCGAATCAGATTCGGAAACTGATGCAGGCGTCGGAGACAACGCGAGAACAGCTGCTCGTGGTGGCGTTAGCTGGCTGGGGACTTCGTGCAAGTGAGGTCGCCGCACTCCATGTATCGCAGTTCCACCGTGACGTTCCCGAAGACGACATCCCCTTCATTACGTTCGAGAGTCGCAAGAACGGGCCCGGTGAGGTGTCTCTCCTGTACGGAATGGACGTTCTCGACTCCCGAATCGACGAGCTAGCGGAAGACGATACGTGGACTGGATACCTGTTCCCCTCCTCTCAGGGTGAAACGCCGTACGTGACCCGAGATACAATCCGGAATTGGTTCCAAAATCTTGCATTGGAAGCAGATCTCCCCGAGCGGATCGAGGGTGAACGACCGAGTCCACAGCTCTGTCGTCGATTCTGGTACGACACCTATACAGCAGTCCTCGAAGGCGTTCTCGAAGGTCTTGACGAAATCGCTGCAGAGCAAGGTAGTAGCGATCCTCGGGTAGTGATGCAAAATTACCTGTCTGACTCGCGTGCTCGCCGAGTCCGACGAGAATTCATGCGAGACCAACTTAACGCAGCCTTCGGAGAGAGAACGTAACATCAACCCATCTGTCGAGCTATTCCAAATGTCTGTCCTCGGTTGGTGACTGAATCAATGAGTCACAGAGTCAATGAAGTATTGACTTCTGGAAGTTAAGAATCAAAGAGTCCATGATCTATAGCGTCATTTGCCATCATGGAGAGAGTCAATTCACCGACTCATAGAATCATTGAATCACTGAATCAGTGAGTGTCTGAAGCATTGAATCGAGGATTCAGGAACACCAGACCCGCATCACGAAATCACTGAATCAATGAATCAATGAAATTTTGACGTTGTGAATCATTGAGTTTGTGAGTCAATGATTCAAAGACAGTGCTCGGGGAAGAGGCAATCATAGCTCTTAGGCCCTCAAGCGCTGATATCCGACAGAATCGCATTGAGAGAGATACAACTGAGTGTCTGACATGGATTTATGAGTCATTGAATCAATGATCGAACTATGACCGAGACACCTCGTGGATGGGGCGTCACACCATCGACTGGCATCCCCACGATCGCCTTCGGCAACCAGAAAGGCGGGACAGGAAAGACAACGGCGACGATCAACAGTGCCGCGGCGCTGGCCACTCGCGACCACGATGTTCTTGCAATCGATATGGACCCACAGGCCGACATGACGAAAGGGCTTGGACTGGGTCCGGGCGACGACAACGATCCATCAAGCCCGAAGAACGAACTCCCCAACACACTAGTCACCGATGACGAGAACCTACTCGACGTACTCGTCGACAATCCGCGCACGCACGATACTAGTCTTTCAGAAATCGTGATCGAAGCCGATGAGTACGACCATCTGAACTTCGACTTGATTCCCAGTCACAAGGACATGGGCCTTGCTCGAGATTGGATGGACGATGCGAATGCTCGTCTCTCGCTGAAACTCGCCCTCGAAGAGATGGTTGACGACGGATACAACTACGATTTTATCGTAGTCGATTGCCCTCCCGACCTCTCAGTCCTGACGGACGCGGCCTTCATCGCGGCTCAGAACGTCTTCCTGGCTGCACAGACCCAAGCAACATCACGGGATGCACTTGACGATCTGTGGGACCAGCTGGAGTCCATCGAGGACAACCAGCAGATTGAGATCGCAATCGTTGGACTCCTGGCGAACATGTACCGGGACGACGGTCAGTCGCAAAAGTTCCTCAACTCCTTCGACGAGTCCTTCGCATCGATGGCACCGATTTTCAAACTCCCGATGCGAGTAGCAATCCAGCGTGCGTGGGACAACGGACGAGATATTTTCGGATGGGAAGACGCGAACGACCAGCAAGTAGAGCGCGACCTCTTCCTGGAGGTTGCGGAGACGATGGAACGAGCGTTTGACAAAACGCAGGTGGAGGCGTAAGAATGCCCCGGGGAATGGACGAGCGGTTCGAGGATCCCTCAGACGAGGTGGATGAGGAGAACGCGGTCGCAGACGAGGAGACCACAGAGACGTCGGAGGAATCGGAAGAACAGGATCGTGAAACTGCGGCAGCAACCGAGGATCGATCAGATCAGCAGAGAGCCACATCCACGACCGATACTGATTCGTCGACCAGTGAGGCAGGAGAAACAGATGACGAACCGCTGAACATCCGCGAAGATTGGGATTCAGCCACGATATACGTTGAACCGGAGCAAAGCGAGGACATCGAGATCACGTTCACTCGCCTGAAAAAGCAGCTCAAACGCGAGGACATCACGCTGGAGAAAAACAAGCACTTCTACCGCGGTGTTTTCGAGGTGGCGTTCGGCGAGCACCAGGAGGAAACGAAGGAGATGATTCGCGAACTCGCCAAGGAAGACGCCGATCAGTGAATCACTGATTCACAGAATCTTGAATGATGTGAGGACTTTCCAGCATCAATATCCGAGAGGGTAACTGGATTACCGATCGAGACAGAAACCCTACGACAGCTTACGAATAAGCGTCGTTGAACTCGCGTTCACGGCGCATCAGTTCCTCGACACCGTGCTCAAGGATGCCGCGGCCCATTGCGGTCGGCCGATAGTATGTATAGAAGCCCTGGCTGTCGGCGGTCCGTCGCTGGCGCTTGTCGACAAGCCCAACATCGACCAGTTCGTCGAGGTGGTAGTGAAAATTGTGGGATTCGACATCGACCGTGGCCTTGAGATCGGCAGCACTCAGTTCGTCGTTGGCGACGAGCGTGCGGAGGATCCGGAACCGCGTCGGGTGGCCGATCGCCTGTTGCATCGCGAGGTACTCCTCGAGTGTCAGCCCGCTATCCTCGGGAAGGGGCGGCTCCGGCTGACAAACCTCCTCTGTTGGCTGGCGATCGGTTTCGGACATTTGAGGGTGCCTCAGGTCTTACGTTGGGACGCCACGTACTTAGTCGTTCTCGACTAGAATATTCCTGAAAGCACCGATATTTATATACTACCGTTCCGAATCGACGAGTCGAATGCGGCAACGGATTATCAACAATCTCGCCCGTGCCGCCGGTGATTCAGATGCGCTCGCTCCAGTCCGGCGGGAACAGTTTCTCGTCTATCTGATGGGCCCATACCGGACATTCGACGTCGACGCGCTGCTGCCGGCGGATGCCGATGTCGAAACCGATGCCCCGTCATTTGCGACGTGGGACGAGACTAGCGGCGAGTACGCCGAAGACGAGGTCTTGCGGCTCCTCCAGGAGACGCGGGACTGCCTCCGCGACCGCGGGTTTAATGCCTTTCTCGCAATCGACGTCGGGATTCCGCTCGACGAGATGGATGCCGCCACACAGAGTATCGCCTTTGCGCAGGCGAGTAATGCAACGATCTTCATCGCTCCACAGGTCGGCGATAATCTCGGTGTCGGGATCGAGATCGGGAGCGTCCTCGAGGATATTCTATCAACAGCTGGAATGCAGGGGCCGGCAGCCGATGCAACGCCACCTACGCGTGCACGACGGGTTATGGTCGCAACCGAACCATCGGTTCGAAGTGCGATGCTTGGCGCCGTCCACGCGCGCTGGGACGCCAGTGTTCGGACGTTCACCGATGCCGCGGACTGCTGTCGGCTCTGCGCACAGTTCTGTACCCACATTCAGAACGAGGAGCTCTATGGCTCGCTCGACCGTCTGGATTGATCGGACTCGTGGTCACCCCGAGAAGACTTCTTCGCCGGAGCTGCTGCGAGAGTCACCCGAGAGCGATCTCATTGTACCTCGGAACCAGTTCGAAAGCTCGTGAGTTCGTCGATTCGATCTTCCAAGTCTTCGATCTCGCTGCGGAGGACATCTGCTTCCTCGCTGTCAGTGGCCGCGAGTCGGTCTTTTAATCCCTGCAATCGCGTCTCTTTCACGTCTTCGTTGACGTCGGCTTTCCTAACGTATGCCCGCTCGTCGATATCATAGACGTCCTGCTCGTGGAGGTCAGTCACGTCAAGTGCGTCATCAACCTTGTCCGGGTCTACGCCGAGGACACGATCCCGATCGATACCAGCGTCCTCCAACGCAGCGAGGACCTCTGTCTCGTCCTTCAGTGACTTCGAGCGTCGCGAAGTTCGCTGGACGGAGCCGTACTGGGCATGAACTGGCTGGTCGTGATGCACTCGATCAAGGAGGGTATCGGCGATGTCTTTCCGAAGGTCGTTCGCGCCACGTTGCACGTCCGAGAGCAGCGTGTAAAGGTCGATGAGTGTCTCCGTATCCAGGGTGTCCATGCTGGTCAGATCGTGGCGTTCTAATTCATCGATCAACAGGAGCGCATCAGCATAGACGCCGACATCCGGCTCAGTTCTATCGTCAGTCTCGGTAGGCCCCTCACCAATCACCTGGGTTGCAGTCGGGGCGTCTGTTTCGACGAGGATCCCAGCGTCCTCGTCAATCTCGAATTGCGGATGAAGCGTTAGTACGGCAGCATAGGGTTCGGCATCCGGCGGAAGGCGGTCAAGCTCAAAGCCGCCACTCGCATCCTGGACTCGGCGATAGAGCGTTTCGAACTGGTCGCGCTGGAGCGGCTGAGAATCGTCCGAATCCAGAATTTCGATGATGATGCGGTGTTCCTGTATATCGGTGATACGAAACTGCGTGTGTGAAAGCGGTGTGATGAGAGTGGCCTCCGGAGAAAGCTCCTCGGCCGCTTCGAGGAGTGTGTGCCAGTTCCCGCTGAACGACATATCTATACTCTCGCTGCTGAGAGCTTAAAATCCCCAGTTCCTCCAGATTGCAGGGTGGACAGAGCTGGCGACAGGGATCCACGAACTGGCGTACATCCCGATAGCGATCCACTCTCTGAGCAACTCATCAATACTGTCGGTGCGCATACCCGCATCAACAGCGAAGCGGACGAGCTGTCGCCGAAGCCACGCGCATACTTGTACGAACGGGTAGTAAAATCGGCTATGACGGATGAGAATGAGCCGGTCCAGCATTGCACGGTGGATGAGCCGGTGAATCTCCCGACAGCACTCGAGGCAGCCGCAATCGAATATCTCGACGTCGACGACCAGCGGACGATCGCGATCTATCAGCACGCGATTCTGATGGTTATCGCCAGTAAGGGACAGGCAACGGAAGCGTGGGAATTTACAGTCGAACTCTGGGAAGAGCCACCAGACGGCCTTCCTCGCGACCCGGATGATCTCATCACAGCATTCCTCAATGAACTGCTGGCGACTACCAATGCAGTTCGCACTGGAGACCATGACTGAGACAGCCACCACAGACCGCTTCGTCATTGAGGTGAGCCGTGTCGGGACCGTCGATCACATCGTCGATCTGGAAGCCGACCCAGCAAGCGGACCGTCGTATTCATCTCGACGGGAGTTACCGGGCGAGAAGCTGTGTAATCGAAGCACGCGCTCACCCACAAGCGAGTATATCACACTTCGAGACTACGCCGACTGGAAAGGTTTCGACAAGACGGCATTCGAAGGTGATGCGCCTGACCAGGTATGTTCGTATTGCTGGACAGCGGTAGTAGAGCACGCTGAGCGAGGAGAACAGCACGAATGCGATGACGTCGACGAACGCATCGGGACAGTCGGCTACCGTCTCCGGTGGAAGCAGAAGGGCCGGGCCCGCGAAGAGTGGTACGACATTGTCGTCCGACCCGAAACGACGATGGCAGAACTCGATGCACTTGTCTGCCGGTTCACGACGCTCGATGACCTCCATCTTCGCATGTACGGCCTCGAAGACGAGTATATGGATTCGACACTCAACGTCATCCCGGATCAGCAGTTTACCGAGGTCAGAGACCCCTCATACACGACCGCAAGCGAGGTAACGATTGCTGACGTCGCCGAACGTGCGACACTCTGGGACGGCGACAGACTCAGCATGGTCTACGATTTCGGGACTCCCTCACACTACTACTGCATCGTCAAGGAGGTGTACAGTGGAGACGAGATTGAGAATTTCCTCAAGGAACGTGAGCCGATCGCTACGACCGAGACAGCCGCGATCATCGACGAGAAACGACCCTAGTAATGGCCACGAGCGGTCAGTTGTCCCGCTCTTTTTCACCCGACTCCTCAAACACGTAGTCAATGCCCAACTGTCCGTACTGTGAGCGATCCTTCGCGGACGAATCCGAGATCCGCAAGCATCTCTACGAAGACCACGAGTCCGACGAACTCGGTCGGATCGACACCAAGCGGGTTGAGCAGTATATCGACGATCACGACCTCGAAGAAAACAAAGACGATACCACCCGTGCCCAGCAAGACACAGAGGAAGCGGTAGGCATGACCGCGGCGACCGACCGCCAGTCGGATGATCGGTGGGAGTTACATGACGTGCAGGCCCTGTCGACGGAGGAAATTCGGGACAAGCTTGCCGAGCACGGTATCGATACGACTGAGGAGTCGTTCCGTGACCGTGCGGCCGAGGTTGACTCCGCGATAGCACTTGCTGACCAGTGGGAAGACGATCACGATATCGACGCGTCGGGGTACGATCAGGATTTCATCTGGATGGCGGCTGAAGTGCTCTGGAGCCGGTGGGCACCCGATCTCCCCTATCGGGAACGGATCTACGACCTGGTACAGGAAGGCCGAGACCTCCGTGAGCAGGGCAGCGACGCCGAAGCTTGCCAGCGGTGGCTGACTGCCTGGGAGACCATTATCGCCGTCACGCCGGACGACATCACGACACTCGAGGGGGCTGACGATCACCTCCCGAATGTGCTCTCGCTCGAAGCATTCCTGCGGTCGGTCAACAACGACCTTGCTACCCTGGCAGCGGACGATCCGACCTATCACGAGCGACGCCTCGAATTCTGTCGGGAGGTCTGTACCCGGTTTCCGGATGCACCTGCCGAGCTACTCCTTGATTTCCGCCACTTCATCGCGGACTCGCTGACAGAGCTAGGACGACTGGACGAAAGCAGAAATGAGTTCGAGACGCTCATTCGAGACTATCCCGAAGATCCCTGGGCGTACAAGAAACTCGCGGATAGCTACTGGCAGGATGAAGTTGACGGGCTAACAGCCGAAGAGCTGAAACACGCCGTAAAATTGTACGAACAGGCCCTAAACGCCGAAGGTTCCCTCGAACAGCCATCAGCCGCCTCTGACCGGATCGACGAACTCGAACGCCGATTGGCTGACGTGGACTCGTCCGAGGCACAAGAGGAATAGGTGGTCTCTGTCGACTGACTTACGCCGTAAGCCGTCGACGTTCGTCATCAGACAATCCTATCCTCCAGCTTAACCAACAGTGTACAGATCCATCGGGCATTCGTTGGTTAACTTCGTCCAGCGACTTGGATCTGTTCTACGGCCAGGATTGAGCGCGTCCTGCATCGGTCGATAGGTGGTTTCGGCCTCCCCGAACATCTTGAGTCGGGATGCGTATTGGTCAGCATGACGCGGGTCGAGAAGGACGAGGACCGGGAAGAGCGCATCAAGATGCGGATCATCGTCGATACTTACAGCCCTGAAGAGCAAGCGTGGGGATGGTACGCGTATCTGGACGACACGATGGACTTCGCGTTCGAAGCACGCTGTGTCACCGAGCGAGAGGAGTCACCCCTAGAGGAAGGCGAAACAGTACGCGTAGTTGGGATGTCCCCGACAGATCCGACTCTCAGCCAGATGTTCGTGACGATAGAGTGGATGGACAGAGAACTTGGCGTGCCACTGGAGCAACTGGAGTCGATCGAAGCCAGTAGTAACACGGACCAAGCGATCGCAGACTGGCAGTACTGGCTCGATCGCTGACAACCGTAACTCCGGAACAATAGAACCACCCGCATCCGCAGAAGGACGGACCTACGCCTCCATGGAACTCGAGGAACCCACATATTGAATCCGGTCGGGGATCTCTGTACCAACATCGAATGCGAATCGAATTCGACGACGGCACGCTCCTGCTCCGTAATGCTCCCGACGATGTGCCCTATGCGGAGTGGGACGACCGCGTCGACGAGTACCGCACCCAAGCGTATCGATATCGATCCCTGCTCGAATGGGCCGGCAAGTGGACGGACGGAAACGAGCAGGCAACGTTACAAGAGGGCTTCGCTCACACTCTCGAAGACGCCGCCCGTGCCTATCCCGATCTCGATCTCACGCCAGCGCTCCACATCGAACCGCGCGACTACCAGCAGGCCGCACTCAACGCCTGGATCGACTACGATCGGCGAGGGAGTGTCGTACTCCCCACGGGCAGCGGGAAGACGTTCCTCGGGCTGCAGGCCATCGCCGACGCTGGCGTCAGTACGCTCGTCGTGACGCCGACGATTGACCTGATGAACCAGTGGCACGCCACGCTCACCAACGCCTTCGGCGACCAACTCACGGAACCGGTCGGCGTCCTCGGCGGCGGCAGCCACGACGTCACCGCGATCACCGTCACCACCTACGACAGCGCCTACCGCTACGTCAACGAGTACGGCGACCGGTTCGGCCTGCTCGTCGTCGACGAGGAACACCACCTACCGGCCCCGACCTACCGGCAGATCCCCGAGATGATGATCGCGCCGTACCGCCTCGGCCTGACCGCCACGTACGAGCGGCCCGACGGCAAGCACGAACTCCTCGAGGAGCTCCTCGGCCCGGTCGTCTACCGCGAGGAGGTCGACGAACTCGCCGGTGAATATCTCAGCGAGTACGAAACGATCCACATGTCGGTCGATCTCACGGCCGACGAGCGCGAGCAGTACGACGAAGAGTATCAGATCTATCGGGACTACGTCGACAGCCACGAGTTCGACCTCTGGAAAGAGGACGGCTACCAGGAGTTCCTCAAGCGCACGTCCTACGATCCACAGGGCCGGCGGGCGCTCATCGCCAAGCAACGGGCCGAACGAATCGCCCGAACAGCGGAGAAGAAACTCGACACGCTCGACAATCTCATCAAGCGCCATCACGACGACCGCGCGATTATCTTCACCGCCAACAACGACTTCGCCTACGACATTTCTCGGGAGTTCATCGTCCCCTGCATCACCCACCAGACCAAGACCGACGAACGCACCGAGATCCTCGAGCGGTTCCAGACCGGCGAATACTCGATGCTCGTGACCTCGCAGGTCCTCGACGAGGGGATCGATGTCCCGGCGGCAAACGTTGGGATCATCCTCTCGGGGAGCGCCTCAAAACGCCAGTACGCACAACGGCTCGGCCGCATTCTTCGACCGACGGACAACCGCCAGCCCGCCCGTCTCTACGAAATCATCACCGAGGATACGATAGAGACCTACGTTTCGCAACGCCGCCGGGAGGGGGTGAGTGCCAGTGCTGACAGCTGACCTCGCTCGCTCGCGAACGACCGACGAGACGATCACGCCGCTGTTCATCGATCCCGACGAGGAGCGCTACCGACAGACCGCGCGAGAACTCATCCAGCTGTTTGAGAACCACCTTGGCGAGCCGAAAGGGGACCTCGAGGACGCGATTGACGAGCTGACCGTCGCAGATACCGACTACAAGATCGTTCAGGGACTCGCAAAACTCCTCAAAGACGAGTGTCAGTACATCACAAAGCCGGTTAGTTAGAACGTCTGCTTGCTGAGGATGTGCACTCCAACAAGCAAGCAGACAGTGAAATCCACGAGGACCAGCTCCTTAACTTCCTCGTCAACCGACTTGACGAGG
>NZ_JAJJZG010000021.1 GCF_021028995.1 Halobacterium sp. KA-4
CACCACCGCCGCTGCTCGACCGGCTGATCGAAGACGCTCAAAAGATCCACAAGCAACGACCAATCTTACAAGAGACGCTCGCTACCACTACACAACCGAGGTGTGAGGCTTAACTAAAGACGGATGAATCTTCGACATAGGCATCGGCGGTTTCCCGCTTCATTCCACTAGTTCTGACGGTCGAAGCCGACGCTGTCCAGCGATTCACCAGAGCCATCTTGACCCATAAATTCCTCAGCAGCTCTAGTGAAATGGGCGCGAAGTAGGGATGCGAAATTTCCGGGTAGAAGTCAGAGTCGTCGCCATGCTGTCTCAAAGTGTGCATATTAACCAAAGTTAAATGCGGAAGAAACTGGATGATAGTATCAAATGACGAAAAGAAAATTTCTGTCAGCCATTCTAATCTCCCTTCTCATTTTGAGTGCAGGCTGCAGCGGGATGACAAACACATCAGGGCCGAATACGACGGCCAACACTCCGAATACGACGAGTCCCTCAAGTGCGGAACCTGAGTCCGGGAATCCATCTCAACTCGCACCCGGACTTACCGAAGCGGGTGTCACCGACGCGTGGGCGCTGGCCCAAGCCCACCGCGACAGTCTCGATAACGTCACGTACACCGAACGCAGCTACCGCTCAGTCCACACCAACGAAACACTGCTGCAAAACGTCTCCACCACACTGATGCGCGGCCACGGTGAACGCTACATCTACGAATTCCGCACCTACGGCACGGAAGACGCCCCCATTCCGAACCTGACGGTGTTCCGCAACGACTCAACGCTCGTCCAGCGAATAAGCTACGAGAATGGAACAGTTGCGTACACCGGCCCGGAGAACGCTGCGACACCCCAGACAGAACAATACGGAAACGTCTACTCAATTCTCAGCGCGAGTAACACAACCGTTGTGCGCTCAGTTGAACGGAACAGTACGACGCTCTACCAGGTGACTTCGGTCGGCGCTCCCTCCGAATCCTCCACGTATGCTGGTGTATCCAACTACGAAATGTCCGCGCTTGTCGATTCAGATGGGCTTGTCCACGAATACGAACTTTCCTACAGAACCACCCGCGACGGACAAGCAGTGAACATCGCCGATAGTCTCCGATTCACTCATCTCGGAGAGACGGTCGTTCAGCCGCCTGAATGGGTTGTAGAAGTAGAGCAGTAGTTGCGTGAATCCTCTGTACTTAGCGAAGCTATGAATCACATCGAGGCGGATTCTTACCAGCGGATTCGGAGTGAAATAGGCACTCAGTAGGAGTGAGGGTGTAGTGACAGTAGTTGCGATCGCCCTCTTCTATTCTTGCCTAGACTGAACGGCGTAAATGCCGATTGCAACTCCTAAGCCAATTCCGCCAGCAGTAATGCCTGTTTCTACAAGACTATCCTCAAACACCAGAATCCCGATTAATACCCCGACGATGACAGCAGTGAGGAATCCAACGAAGGCAAATCGAAGTGGAGATGCTTGTTCTTGGAGAGTCATAAATACTGATACGAGGAGGTGATTATTAAAATACTGCTCTATCTTAGAGATAGACATACGTTCTGTACTTAGCGATTCATCGAATCCCGAGAAAACGAGTTTCCGCGTGAACCCATGGGGTTGCGCGCTAAGAGGGCTGATTTCCGAGATATGCACACGAGATCGGGAATCCTGTGTGAACAAAGCGTTGGGCAGATTGGAGGAGTGGCCCGTTCAGACGCTGATTCAAGGAGATACCGTGCCGTGAGCGTGCTCTTGTTCACACGACCGGAGGAGCACCGGTAGCGCGAGGTCACTCAACCAACACGGCCTTAACCAACATCCGTCGGCAGATTCGGCCAGTGTTGGTTAACGCTGAGAGCGAGAATAGCATCGACCCAAGCGAAGAACCAGTCCGCTAGGCGTTTGCTGCGTCCCGTTGGGCTCCCGTCGACGTCAGCGGGAGGTCGACGTCGATCTCGTCGTACCAGACGACCGGGCGTTTTGCCTGTCCATCTTCCTTGAGTTCGAGGAGGCCGTAGTCTGCGAGCTCGTTGACGTTCTCCAAGACCTCCGGCGGGTTCCGGTCGACGAGACGCGCGAGTTCCCGAATGCTGGCGGGGTTGTGTTCGACGATGGCTTCTAGGAGTTCGAGGTTCGTGCTGCGGAACACCCGCCCGAACGTTTCGAGGTCTTCGATGGCGAGCGTTGGATTGTGGGGCGCGACGTCCTCACCAGCATCAATTGCTTTGAGGTGGTCTTCGAGGCCGCTGCGGTCCGGCGAACTAATCGTGACGTGGAGTGTCTGAGTCATGTTGGGGGTGTGTATTCATTCGAGATGAGCCGTACCCTTAGACGGGTCGGGGCAAAGGAGAGGAATGATTACTCTCAGGGAGGTCTGGTGAAACGACTGATATGCGCGTCTTAAATTTCAACCTGACCGTTAACTTCTACGGCTCGATTGTCGCAACTGTGGCACAAATCTGGTCGAGTTCCTGATGTGCTATATAATAGCTGCACGCGACAGCAAAAGGAATGAACGCGACGACGCTTTGAGATGCTACGGCAGTGAGTATTGTTGTCGTTAGCAGAAATTCCCTATTCACATCGTCGTAAACCTCCTTAAGGCGTGCCTGGATTCCATCTTGACCACAGAACAACTCATAGTGTTCCTCGACGATATCATGAATTAACGATTTTCCTGGGTAGAGGAGATACTCATGGTTAATCTCCCGAGCCCTGAGGTCAGGAAGATTGATCTTCCCGCGAGAAGCTTCTTCTGCAAAGCCAGTTGGTAGATCGCTCGACTGAATCTGTTCTCTCGCCCTTAAATTCGAATCTAATACTTTGTCTACCGCCACGTGGAATTGGGTCTCCAGAATGTTGAGATTACTAGCGTGATCTCTCAGATCCAACGCGAAAAGAAACGCCCCCTGTGCATAGTGGTCGTGTTGGTACTCTTCTCGCCCTAATTCCGCAAGCGCCTCTTTGATGAGCGTTTCTTCCCGAGTATCTATTGGAACCATGTCACACTGGTTGTAAAGTAGGGTGAAAAATTACCCGCCCGGAAATCTAAACTTGATTCCGGTGACTACCCTAGGGTCAAGGCCCGAGACACTCGGCCTGCTCAGCCTGTAGATGTTCTCCGATGTCAACGGCCCCGCGCACGGTGAGCCGGGGAGTCAGCCGTGCTACCTAGTTTGAAGGAGCTCAGCAGAGCCGGATTTTTCTTTTTGGACTGGGTATCGATGATATGGACTGGGTGACGCTTCTGGCGGGTGGCCTCTTTGCGCTTGCGTGGCTCATCGTGGTGTATCAATCACGGACAGAGAACTGGACGCTGGGACGAACCACTGGCTGGCTTGTGTTTCTCGGTGGTGCAACCATTGGAGCGTTCTACGATGAGGTCGTCTCCGCTGAATCAGCGCTTCTCCCGTGGATCGAACCAATTGCCGCCCTTATTATGTTCCTCGGAATCGGTATTGCAGTGATCCGTACGCGTCGTAGACATTGACCGCCTCCCACCCCTAAAGGCGTGGAATTCCCCGAAAGGGATATCAGGTTGCGCGTTTCCTCGGCAGCTCAGGGACGCTTTCGCGTCCCGCGTCAGCGGTCGCCGTCCGGTTACGACCGCGGGCGTGCTTTTCAGCGCGTACAGCCGGGTCAACGCGGCCTTCCTCCCCGGTCACGCCGGGCGTCGGCGAAGCAGACGGTGGAGTGTTCAGTCCACAAGGCCGCACGGTTCGTGGCACCCGAAGTGCTACACCGTGCATGGTTCTCCCTCCCGTTGACGGATGTTCTCGGCGGCGTTCAGGTCGGCATGCCGGCCACGGTCGCACTCAGGACACGAGAAGTAGTCGCCGTCACGCGACCCTTCAGCACCGCAGGCCGAACAGCGTTGACTCGTCTCGAACGAGTCAACTTCGTGCGGAATCGAGGTCGGTCAGGCGGGGGCGGCGTCGTCGGCCGAGGTCGGGGTCGAGATTTCGAGACTGACCTCGATGGAGTCGTAGGGGACGAACGGGCGCTTCGCCCGGCCGTCCTGCTCAAAGTGGACGATATCGTAGTCAGCGAGGACCTGCAGGTCGTCGTGGACGCTCTTGACGTCACGGTCGAGACGCTCGGCCAGCTGGCGGATGCTGTCCGGGCGGTCGGTCATGATGCTCCGGAGGAGCTCAACGCGGCGGTCGGTGAGCAGCGCTCGGAGATCGCTGGGGTTCTGGAAGTTGATGACGTGTGGGACCTCCTCGCCGGCTTCCCAGCGGTCGAGGCGGTCGAGCGCGTCCTGGCGGTGGGCCTCGTCGGAGTCGGATGTGATCCGCAGCACCGAGGGGTAGTCCTCAGGGCCGCGGTCCTCAAGGAAGCCCGCCTCGGCTTCGACGTCGTCCATCACGATCTCCTCGGTCTCGGAGTCGGTGCTGTTGACGTCGTCGGTGTCGTCGGGCGTGTTGGATTTGTCAGGCATGGTGGGTCACCTCTCGCGGCGGTCGTCCATTTCGTCGTAGAACGTCTGGGCGTGGGCTTTGAGGGCGGTGTACTCGATGTCGTCGTAGACGCCGGTGGGCGTGTGGTAGTGATGGCGGTCAACGCCTGGGTGGTCCGGGAAGTTGTCGAACCGGAGCAGCGTTCGACCGTCTTCGGCCATGTACTGGAATCGATACTTGACGCCCTCGGGGTAGTCGTCACTTTTTGGGATGGCGGTCGCGATCATCTCGTATCTGGAGCCGTCGGCGAACGTGTCTTCGTCTTCGTAGATGATCGTCGATCCCATCTGTGCTCCCTATGTTGGTGTAATGCGCCAACATAGAATAAATCTTTCCGTTGGTGTGGGGAACCAACATCATCTTAGCTGGAGCCATTCTGCCAGTATTTGGGCTCGCGATCCTATCGAGCAGCCAGCCAGTCTTAACCAACACACTCAGTCAAAGCACGCAATATGTTGGTTAATACTCAGGCACCCGAAAGTGATTTTCCGGTCGCATAGATTATCTAATCTATGCCAGACCAGCGCCGCCGCGCGGCCCTCGCTTCCATCGGTACAGCCGCCGTCACGGCCCTCGCCGGCTGCAACTCCACCTCCAACAATTCCAACGACTCCGAGAACGGAGATGCCACAGCCGCGACAAACACGTCGACGTCCACGCAGTCGTCGAACGCAGATGTCTTCGAGGCGGTCGAGCCGACCACTGGCAGCCTCCCCACCGAGAACGAGGAAGGCGCAGTCCTGGACGTCGCACTCACGGACACATCGATCTCCGCAGTTACCCTCCGCAACAGTAACGGATCCGAGGTTGCCCGCCGTGAACTCGCTACCGGCACCGCAACACAGCTGCCTCTTACCGGGATTAAAGCCGGTGCGTTCGACGTCGTTGCCGTCAAAAACGGAAATGTTGTCGGAGAGCAGTCGATTACGCTTGAACGGAGTTTCGAGGTCGACAATATTACTCTCGCCAAGTCCAGCGGGGTTGGCTCAGATAAGCAGGTGACTGATAAGATTGCTCTGGAACTGTCGAATACGGGAGATCTCCCGACGCAAATTGAGGTACTACGTGTTGAGGGGGACGTCCCGAATCCGACGCCGCCTCGCTTCGAACGACCAAGGATTAGCGGAAGGGCGACTGCGGAATTTAACCCGGGCGAATCGATGACAGTAACGTCTCGTGGGTCACCGTTAACGGGGGATTCAGACGAGTTGTGTACGGGTGAGTCGCGAAGTGCAGATGTCGTTCTTGAGACGGCACATGAGCATGTGGCGACCGTAGATCTCGATTTCACCTTGTTTGGTAGTCAAGTGCAATCTGTGGGGAGTGTTGGCTGTCAGGAGTCGTCAATTCAGGATTGGACTGTTAGCAAGTCGTAGCCAATTCTCATTTTCTAGAACGTTTTATTGACAAAAATATAATAGAGATAGAAATTGTGAATTAATCTATGCCAGGAATCGGACAGACAGTTAAAAATGCCATCTACGACGTTATTGGTGGGCTCGTCGAACCAGTCCGTGGATTCGTCAAGTGGTTATTCAGCCTCGCAGCGGACTACCTCACCAGCACCCCCTACCCCGATAATCTCTATTCATTTGGCAGCCCGACGAAGGATCCGTGGGCGACCCTCTTCCAGAACATATACAACGACACCGTCATCCTCCTCCTACCGACGCTATTCGGGCTAGCGCTTGGGCTTGCGATGTTCTTCAACATTTTCACGCCTAAACAGAAGCAGACGAGCATACGCCGAGCTGTCTTCGCTTATCCGCTCGCCTATTCATGGTGGTGGTTTGGCGGTTGGTTCCTCAAATTCAACAACGACCTCGCAGACGTCATTCTCGGAGGTGCAGCAGACCAATTTGCATCAGCAATCACCGGATCTGCCACTTCTGCAGCCGGCACAGGTATCGTCGCCCTGCTTATCTATATCGCTGGTTCAAGCGTCCTACTGGTAGTTATTGCTGTTTTCCTACTCCGGCGAGTCGGCATCTACGCCTATATGGTCGCGATGCCCATTCTGTTGATGTTCTGGATTGTCCCCATCAAGCCCGTCGAGGGATGGGCAAAGAGCATGATGGGGAAATTCATCCCACTCGTCTTAATGACCCTCCCGACCGCCTTACTACTCCGAATTGGCGCATTACTCCTCCAAGGCAACGGAGGGGCCGCTGCCACAGGAACCGGCGGAATTGGGGCAGGGATGACGTCAACAGTTCTTGGATTCGCGACGATTGCGGGTGCAGCGCTGGTTCCGAAGTACGTGTTTTCGTTCTCGTCGCAGGTGTCCCGGGCTGTCCGAACGGGGTCGCGGGCAGGCCATGGGGTGTCTCGTGGGGTGCGAGCATCAGGGGCAAGCGCAGCGGCGGCGAGTGGTGGCGGCGCGCCACAGGCTTCGGATACCAGAAGTGGCGGTAGCCGTAGTGGCGGAACGTCGAGCGCGTCGAGCGAAGAACACAAGCACGACCCGAAGACGGACTTCTCGTCGTCGCGACGGATGCGGTCGCAACGACGTCGTCGTCAGCAGCGTGCCGAACGCATCGGATCAGGTGCCCGGAAGGCCGGTCGAAAAGCTGTTGACGGGACTGCACGCGCCTCAAAGAGCGTGCTACGGAACAAGCGTGCAGACGGATCGACGGCACGCGGTGTGGCTGGGGACGCGAAAAACGCAGCGAAAGGCGGAATGAGTGGATATCGGCAACGGATTAACGAACGAATGGCCGTTCGGAGCGAACAAGTCAAAGAGAAGTTCACTCCCGGAGACAACTCCGGTGGGAACGCCCCGACACAGACGTCTATCGACGATTATGACGATGGACGTGGGGAACCACCTGGATTTGAGGACCCCTCACAAACTGGCCTCGAGGAGTATGAGGACTCAGCCGGCAACGAGGGTCCGGGGACAACGACAGATGCCGGTCCTGACGTCGAGGACGAGAGAGCGGGCGGGAGGGATACCGAGATCAACAGCTCGCCGCGAGAGTTTGGGTCGCCGTCGACGAACAGGACGCCCGATGAAACCGAACAAATAGACGAAACCGGGTCGTTCTCTCAGAGCACAAATCGCCAAGAGAGCGACGACTAGCTGTTAGTCTACTCGACGACGAGCTCCCGGTGTTGTAGCGATGCTTTGCCACTACGGACGTAGCAGTCGCTCAGCGTGAAGGGAAGCGAGAGCGCGGGTGTGCATCCCAATAGTGGCACAAAGCGACACCCACACGCGCCCTCGCAGTTCCAACTTACTGACGTTACGTTAAAAGCCATTCGTCGGCTGCCTATCAGTAGTCATCAATACGGTTTCTTTATTCAGCGGATAAGGTGAAACGCCCGGTCAGTACAGTATATCTACGGAGCGGCTAAAGAAGGTCGTCGATCCAGTCGCACCACGCTTGGAAGTCGTTGGCGCCACATTGACTGGCGTTGTTGCGTAACATATCCCCGCCAATCTTTCTCTATGGGAACCGTCACGTTTCGTCTCTCGTCAGTTTCAAGACGATGTTGGCGGAGGTTTAAGGAATTCTACTGCTTCTCCCCGGCAAATGCTTCACTCCCTCTGGGAACGCGTTCGACTCTTCTTAGTTGAAGGAATTGCTCAGATACCTGGGCTACGGTTGGTGGTGGCGTTAGCTCCCATCATCTCCGGCTGGTTCACACACCATCTGGTGAAAGACGTTTCAATTGGCGCGGACGCCGAGCTCTCCGTCGTTCACCAAGACCGCGTAATCGCGCCAATACGCCTTACGTTTTCTGTTGAGAATTGGAGTCCCGACAACATCACCATCGATAGCACCCATTTACATATCGGACTCAGGTGGCCAGACCCAGCCCTTGAATCAATAGATTGGGATCGTGAAACAGTTCCTGAGCCACCCAGCACTGTCTTTGTCGAACCGATAGCTGCGAAAGACGACGGAGAGTTCAATATTGAATTCATCCCACCCCGGTTTCTATACTACACATCCAGTGCTCGGACACTCTACGTCACCGGCACGGTGCAGGTGAACACGACGTTCGGCAAGGAACGCGTTCGTGTTCGGGCAAGCGCTCGTATCGAGGAACACCACATCGAGGACGACTTCTACCATGTGAAGGACGACCTCGAACGCGGGTTCAGCCTTCCCGGAGAATCGAGAGAAGAACAACCCACGATGGAATAGCTCGCTCTAATTTCTACCCGGTTAGAGGATGGAGCCTGTTTTCTGACGCTTCCGCGCGAGCCAGGTGAATCCGGCCAGCGGCGCGATGAACGGGATGATTGACGGCACGCAGTACGCCCACCAACGGAACTTGATACCCGACTTCTCGCTAGTGGAGCTGATGTCTAGGTACACAGAGATTGGTAAGATAATCCAACCCGCGAACAACGCGACCGCGAACAACGTCTCCTGATTCAACAACGCGAACAGTGCCAGCCAAAGCACTGCGCCGAGCAATACACCTGCCGTCCACACGACCGGCGGTACGCCAAACCGGTCAGCAACCCCAGACACCGCACCTGCCGCCCTCGCACCAACACCACCATTCGAATCCTCCGACTCGCCGGTATCGTCTTCAGGAACGTTGTAGGGTTCGCTACGATCCCATTCGTCCTCAGTGCCGAATGCCCACTGAATCAGTCTCACCGACCCGCCAACAACCATCACACCGAAGGCAAGCATGATGGCACCCCAAATGATGCCGATGATAGAGAGAATCCCAGCAATCCCACCGACAACACACAGTCCGCCGATAACGAGTCCGAGGATGCCGACAACACCGCCGACGACTTGCTTCGTACCCTACTCCGCGAGGCTTTCTTCGCCCCAGCTGGTTTTCCCCAGCTTGGCCTCACTAGTGATTGCGTCTACAATCGCTCCACTGCCGTTCTGAAGCGGTGGCAGCTCGTACACGTCGTCACCAAGGGTGACGACTTCGATGGTTTTCGTCGCGACGCCGGTGCGTCGGACCGTCTCGATGTCGGCCAGATCGATATCGAGATTGAGCTTGTCCGCTTCTTCCTCATCGACACTGCGGCCCTTCTTCGCACCAGTGATGATGCGCTGTGTGGTGACGATGACGATGGCGTTGTCGCGGATACTATCCCCCAGCTTTGTGCTTTTGGCCGCGAGAACGGATTCGCCGTCGCGCAAGTCGGGTTTGACTTGCAAATCGTGGATTGTTGGGTCGTCGAACATTCAGGCCACCATACACGTGGGTTGGGGCGTGTTACCGAAAATGTTGCGCTGTAGTTACAACTTCGAGACAATACTGGGTGTGGAGTGAACCAAGTGACCGCAAATTGGGACTCCCTGACCGTAAGCCGTAATGTCTCTCCCCCTGACTTGCCGATGAAAATGCCGGAAACACTAGTTTTCGAAATGCAGAACCTCTACATTCCGGAGGACGAAGTGTACGTAAGCGAGGCGTTTCCGATACGCATCGAGCCAGTCGAAGGTGTTGAGGAGTTCGAGAATAACCGGCGGGAGGAGGACAGCAAGTACCGGACAGGGTACTGGTTGACTGCGAAGTGTTTTATTGAGGCGGACGAGGAGCGGGCGAAGGAGTTGGCCGAGTGGGTAACATACGTCTACTCGTTTTATCAGAACCGGGACGTTCGGTGGGAAACGTACTATCCAGAAGGTTCATCGGAGGAAGCCTGCAACCTAGACACGTATCGAATCCCCGTTGACAACACCGGCCTTCGGTTCGTACACGCCGTTCACGAGACAGGGCCAGTGTTCAACTCCAACATCGGCAAGTTGGTGGACGTAGCGCTGACGACAATTGACGAGGCCGATGAGGATTTAGCGACCGATCTCCGCACGAACATCTCGCTGTTCCTGCACTCTGAGGCGACGAAGCTGATGACACCGAAGTTTCTGCTGTTGTGGCTGGTACTGGAGGCGAACGCGGACAGAAATTATCACCGGTATATGAAGAGCCAGCGCGAATACCTGTTTGACGAGGATGAGAAGGAGCGCGTCCGTGAGTACGTGTTGGACGAGTTTGAGGACGAGTTCACTAAGGGGCAGTTGAACCGGCTGGAGTACAATCTCGGGAAGGACTTCATCTTCGAACCGAGCACTCTAGTGAAGATCAAGAAGTACGCCGAGCAAATCGACTTGGGGTTCGACTCGGACGAGGTGGAGGAGATAGTGGAGGAAGCGAGGGACATTAGGAATCAGATCGTGCATTCGATGGACGAATCGGGGCTTCGGGAGAACACCGATATTCTGGTGGACTTGAGGAAGATGGTGATGTTCCTGATAATGCGGGAGTTGGGCGTGAAGCCTGAGTGGCAGGACAGGTTGGCTACGCCGAACATTTTTGGCCCAGATAGCGAGCACGAGTGGTGATGGTGAGTCACTCTGAGGCGGCCAAGAGATTTCGGTGGCGGAATCGAACCGCTATGAAAGCTACGCGCCCTGTATTCAGCACGGGAGTGAGAACCTCTCTTGTTCCTGACTGAGGAGTTAGCGACAGATTCGCATTCTCACTTGCCGATTCAGCCACCTCAGTTTCCGCACCTGTTCTGAATAAAGAAGTCGCGCTAGCAACTACTGCTGCGCCAGACCCTGAAAAGCACAGCAAGCCAACCTGCTACTCGTCGCGAAGTCCGTCCGTATCCCCCTCAATACCGCGTGCGTCCTTGATATACTCCACGAGCACGTCCGAATTGTCCATCACCATCTGGAGCATCGCGTCGTGTTTCTCGGACGTCGTGACGTCCTTCACGCCGTCTTGGACGAGTGCCGGCGTCACTTCCACGTCGTCCACGGTATTCCACTCGTCAAGTGTCGCTTCCCGCACGTAGAACGGGAACTGCGTTGCTTCATCCCCGAACTCGAACGCCTTCGTCGTGTACGGGTCCGTTTCCTCGTTCGCTACCTGTTCCCCGGTCATCGGTTCATCCGTGCCATCATCACTGGTAGTTTCCTCGGTCGCTGCCGTCAATGTCGACGCGGTCGTGGTTGATTCACTGTCGGCATCGTCGGCGTCCTGGTCCTCGATTGTCTCGTCGAGGTCGTCGAACGGATCACTCATCGCGGATCACCTCACCACGTTCGACAATCTGCGCGAGCTCGTCGTACGCTGCCAGTTGGTCACACTCGGGGTCGTAGTCGCGCAGCGGCTCGTTGGCGTCCCGCAGCGAGTTATTGATGGCGTCCCGGTGGCGGATGCCCGGCAAGCCACCGTCGTAGTCGCCGGCTTCGATAGCCTCCCAGTCCTCTGGAGAGATATATGCGAAGTTCGGGACCTTCGATGCCACACCGTCCCGCGTAGTAATCTCCTTGAGAAGTTCTTGGTCGAGCGTTGCTTGGTCGATACGCCGCTGGAGGTCGGACGGCACGACCGCGAGAATGTCGAGGTCGAAGTACCGGCGCGCTGGCTTCACAAGCCGGTTGACCGTGTTGTCGAGGCCAGTCTTGTAGCCGAGTTCCGGTCGCAGCGGGATGATGAGGTTGCCGGTGGCGTACATCGCGTTGTCGTTGAGTTTTCCCCGATTCGCCGGGCAGTCAACGACAATATAGTCGTAGTCCTCACCGAGAAGCGGTTCGACAAGATGCTGCTTGAGGCGAGCAGAGCCCTGTACAGCGTCTTTGAGCGTGGATTCGACACCTTCCAAGTCCGCGTGGGACGGGAACAGGTCAAGGCCGCCAGCGACGTCGACGATGTAGTCACGGGGGTCGGCCTCGTTGACGAGGACCGCTTCGGCGTGGTTCTCGTCGTCATCCCCGGAGCCGTGCTGGTAGGCATCACGTTGCCCGAGGTTGAGTGTCAGGTGGCCGTTGTCATCGAGGTCGATGAGTAGGGCGGTTTCGTTGCGGTGTGCGAGCTCGCGCGCGAGGTTGAGCGCGGTTGTCGTTTTCCCGAATCCGCCTTTCAGGATGCCTACGCACACTGCTCGCGGGGTTTTGTCGGTATCGCTTTGTGCCATATTGGTTTCCTCACCGGATACAACAGTAGACAACTCCTTTAACTTTTCCAAAGTAGTCAAAGTAGATGGAGTAGGTAGAATAGACAGAGTAGATAGAGTAGACAGAGTAGAAATGGGACTATATCGCCTAATAGCCCACAGTAGCCATCTGCTGTAAAGTAGATGGGGTAGATAGAGTAGACGGCTACTTTAGAGTAGATAGAATAGATGGGAGAGTCGGAGAAGATGGAGGAGGAACAGGGGGAGCGGGAGTCGTACTGCAGGGGGACGTCGAGCGGAGATCGGCTGCTCGAACTGGATTGAGAAGCGCGAAATCCGGTTCAGGGGCGAGGTGGAACGCCAGAATGGGCCCGCACTCAGCACCAATCTGGGAATCGTATTGTTACCCGGTCGAGCTACCGGTTTATGGACACGACACGCGTCGAGGGAGGAGCTATGTTCAGGGGCCTTGAATCAGAACAGCGTAGCAGTAGTTGAGACTGATTCTCTTAATGCATATGGTGTGAGCTATCTAAGGATCATCAAGCGTTGCTAAATCTATTTGAGTTCAGTCGAGATGTTCTACTTGCTAACGCTGTTGGCTGTTACCGTAGATCTCGCGTTATGATGGCTGAGTGAGAGCGTATAGAGTTCCGTTGGTTGTTTGTGCAAACACTTGCTCGTCACCGGCACCGAGGAGAAATGTCTCACTGGAAATCGTCGTCTGAGCTTGCTCAAATGAAGAGAGTCTATCGACCCACGTGACCTGTCCGGCATCTGTTCCGACAATAAACCTATCCAAGGTCGAAGTTGTTTGTGTTACGGGCGTCTCAAAGCGTCTCTCATACCGTTCCGTACCGTTCTGAAGTGAGAGCTCATATAATGTCCCAAAAGTTCCAGAAGGTGCTTGCGCTGTCGACTCTGCAACTAAAAGGGATGATTCAGCTTTGTGGACCCCTTGGACTCGGGCATCCATTCCAAATGACGAACGCCACTGGAGCTGGCCAGTTGTCCGATCAAGTGCGGCGACGTTACCGTCTGCTCCAACATATACATGGGTATCGACAGGAAGAGGGCCGACAGTTGTTGACGGCCAGTCCTCCGGCTGCCACGCCCACAGAAGTGTTCCGTTACTGGGTGAGAGTGCGACGACGCCTCCTTGGTTACCGAAGTAGACCGCCGTATCATCAGCTGCAAGTTGGTCGTCTGGTGCGGCAATCACGGTGAAGTCGATTCCATCGATCGACGACTGCTCCCAGCGAAGTGTTCCATCACTCGTCTCAAGGGCTGCAAGAGAGCCGTTCGCCGCATAGAGGGTCTCATCCGAAACAGTGAGCGCTGAAGCGAGGTTATTCACGGCCTGTGTCCACAATTGCTCACCACTCGATGCATCGAACGCGTAGATCTGTGCTTGTGCACCACGGGGGCCGCCTCTCTCGCCGGCGTAGATACGGCCATCTGAAGCAGTGAGGCCAGTTATTCGTTCTAGATCAATATCCCACTGTCGTGTCCCGTCTGTTGCATCAAAAACCGCGAGCTGGCTATTCCCAGATTGACTGCTATGATACCCACCAACTGCAAGCCATCCGTTCGTTACACAGGGTGGGGACAGTGATGTTGGTTCAGGAACTGATGCGGTCCATTGCGTCCCATCTGGCGATTGTGAGAGAATTGTCCCCGAGCAGCCAGCGAGAACACCTGCCAAGAGCGTACCACTAGTGGCGAGGAACGAACGGCGGGAGGGCATACAGAAATCCACCTTACACCCGAATCATATAGACATTCTGGAAGCTATATCTAGAACCCACTCTGTTACATCCTCACTCTACATCTAACGATTAGCTGCACCAGTCTTGTTCGCGACTGAAGAATCCAATAGAGCTACTGAAGCCACTATACAGGTCAGTTAGACGGACTCTTGGGCATGTCCGGGCTATCTATCCGTAGTGGTCGCGACTCGCGAGTCTCGGCGCAGCGTCTTTCGACAAATTGCACACCAGCAGCACGTCGAGTGGCCCGCATATGACTCGACGCCGCTGTACGATCGCTCCTCACTCGGTGGGTTAGAATCGGACGTTCGAGTCGTCTCGAGTGCCTGGTTTACGCACCCAAATCATAACTCACTCGAACAGTTCGTCTGCGAACTTCCGATAGCCTACTTCAGATTCGAGGCCCACGACCGGTACGAGGGTTCGACACGTTACGAGATGGACACTCTCTTTCGCGTGTTCGTGCTGAAAGAACTCCACGGCTGGACGCATGAAACATCTCTCGTCAAGTACCTCAATAGCCACCCCGCACTCTGCGAACGCTTAGAGTTGGGGACGGTGCCCGATCAATCGACACTGTGGCGAACTTGGAACGAGCGCTTCACGCGAGATCTCCGCGAGACCGTCCAGAAAGCGGCTCGAATGATCCTGATCAAAGCGCAGAACGCGAATGTCGCCGTGCCACGTGAACCAGAACGAAACCTTCCGGATCGAGGCGACGACGCTACTGAATCGGACCCAAACGACCAAGCCATCCTCGACAAGGCTGGGAAGATCACCGACCACATCAGTCGCGTCGTATTCCCCGTGTTCTCGCTCAACCGGGGCGAGGGCTGTGAGATTCCTGAGAACGCCTACTGGGACTTACAGACCTATCTGGGGCTCCGTGAGAACTTGGCCGCCAACGAGGGCGCTCAGAGCTTCATCCACGAGTCGACGCGTGATCGAACACCACTCGGACACGGCCACCGCGACCAGATTCGTGACCTCCCTATCGAGCAGATCCGCGAGATGTACCGACAGGCAGTCCAGCAACTCACCAACGAACTTGCGGGGACGGAGGAGTTCTTCCGAGCTGGAATCGTCGCGATCGACATCACTGAGGACGATCCCTTCACGGGCGACCGAACCGGCCACGAGGACGAGATAATCGGAACGAAGGAGAAGAACGACGAGTACGCCTACCAATGGGCGACCGTCCAGCTGGTCGGCAACGCTGTTCCACTCGTGCTTGATGCCCGCCCAGTTCGACGAGGCGAGTCACGAAAGGAGATCGTCAAGGACCTGCTCAACTCCGCTGAAGAGCTCGTTCACGTCGATAACGTGCTAATGGACCGAGAGTTCGATAGTCAGCACCTCTTGGAGATGATTAGCCAGCGGGGACTCTCCTATGTTGTCCCAAAGCGGATGCAGGCTAGCGAGAAAGCCCAGGCAAAACGACTCCTCCAACGGGGGCAAGACCGGTACGAGACCGACCGGAAGCTCCATCTCGGGAAGAATGAGTGGCACGAGACGACGCTGATCTACCGACGTAAAGAGAACTCTGAGCACGACGATCACCGGCAGTACTCGGTGTTCATGTCCAACCGAGGTGGCGGCTTTCTCAGTGAGTACGGCCATCGGTGGGAGATTGAGAGTGGCTATCGGTCGATCAAGCGATTCATGGCCGCGACGACGTCGACGAATTTCGGACTGCGGTTCTTCTACTTCGCGTTCGCCTGTTTGTTGTACTCGATTTGGCGAGCAGTCGACCTACTCGTCCAAGTCGAGTTGACGGGTGAGTACGAACACGCACCGATGGTGACTGCCGATAATACGCTGACGCTGCTGAAGAAGGAGACTGGAATTGGATAGGGCGGTACTCGGTCCGGGGCAATGCGGATTCCTGAGTGGCAACGCTGTCGGGGATCTCGGAAACTCACCGATCTGGTCGGTAGTACGACACGAGAAGCTCCTCGAAAGAGGATTCGAAGCGTCCTCCCCTCACAAATTCGCCCGAAACCACGCATTACAGCCCCGCTAAACCCGCCGTAGTCTCACCTTCTCCCCTACCCAATTTTGATATAGCGGCATATAGTTTATAATTTGCCTAGATCGCCTAATCTGCGGATAGGGGCAGAGAAACCGCCGAATTAGCGGGATTCTAGCGTTCATCTTGTTGGTCGTGATTATGCCCGTAATCACGACCACTTTGAAGTACCCCGCCGCCGTCGGTGAAGCACGAATGCTGCAATCGGCTCAGCAAGACGGTTCCCCTGGGTAGAGCCGCCAAGACCACGGTTCTAGTTTACCCCGACTCTCTACAGCTGTGGTCGGGGCGATGGTGGCAGATAAAATTCGATATAGGACGAATGACCTCAACCTATATTAAGACAAAGCACGAACGGTGATGTATGGCCGAAGACGAATCGAGCTCCGAGGGACTGTTGCAACGCCAAACTACGGGTGAAGACCGAGTGCGAATGGTCGCCCGACAGCTGTCGGAGCCGCGGACGGTCAACTGGATCGCTTCCGAAGCGGACTGGTCCCACGAGCCGACCAAACGCGTTCTCGAACGCCTCGTCGACGACGGGATCCTCCATCGCGACGACAGCGGGACTCACACCACGTACTACCCCGATTACCGTCGTCAGGCGATGCAGGAGGCGATGCGTCTTCGAGACAGCGGCCACACTGTCGAAGAACTCACGGATCGCCTCGCCGATATGAAGACCCAGATCCGCGACTGGGAGGATGAATTCGGGATCGAGTCACCGAACCAGCTTCGCGGGACGCTCGCTAACGAATCGCTTGACGCTGACGAGGAAGATCGCCGCCGTGAGATTGCCCGCGAGTGGGAGCACCTACAGCGACGGATCCAGATCGTCGGATTCGCCATCCGCGAATGGGACTTCCTCGCCCCGACGACAGAGCCTGCTGAGGCCAGCAGCTAACGGATGTCGGTCCCACACCCAGGTGGTGATCCGAATGCAAATCTCTACGCCCAATTGAAGCGAGACGTCCTCGACCGGGTTCCTCAGATCACGACCGTCGAGTTCGTTCCCGACAATATCGAGGCCACGCAGCTGCGAGCGGTGTTCGATCCGACCCGCCTTGAGGATCCCCCAACAGGCCCTGAGTCGCCAGTATTGATCGTCAAGTGGTATCGACAGGATCCCCACGATTGGTTCCGGATCAACTACACCGACCCGAACACGGGCTTTCACGCCGGCTGGCACCAGGACGAAGACCATCCCGATCTCGGACGGACGCATTTCCAGTACTCAGCCGCCACTACGGAGGACCGCTGGGGGATCACATTCGAACACGAAACCCCCTCCCTGATCCTCTGGGAAATCGTCGAAGCACTCCTCGAGGACGTCCGTCCGACCTACCAAGACGCGAACGAAGACTCATGACTCCCGATACACCTCGAGAACGCGTTGATCAGTCGCTCGCGAGTTCCTTCGAGCGCTACCTTCAGGACAAGGGGAAAGGCCGCAGTGGGGCCGGTGGGAACTATCGACGCAACGCAGCTCGCGAGCTCGAGCGGTTCACTGAGTGGGCCGCCGGCGACCGCGGCGACGACGGCTGGACCGGGATCGTCCCCGACGACGTCGACCGGAAGCCGACCTTCGACGATCTCGACGAACGCGTGTTTCGGGAGTACGCCCGGCATCTCGGAGGAGACCGGGGGCTCAAGCAGAATACGGTACAAACCTATTACCGCTATATCTCTGCGTGGTGTGGCTGGTGCGTCAACGAGGGGTATCTCGAAGCGCACTATGCGCAGCGGGCGAGTGCGATGGCGCCGCTGCCGGAGGACGACGGCCGTAAGCCCGGTGACCAGCAGGCCTGGACGTCCGAACAGCGCCACGCCCTCACCCGCCACGTCGACGAACGGGCCCGCGACGCCATCGAGGCGTACACGACACTCCCGGAGGATACTGACCCGCTCGACAAGCAGCGAGCACGCTATGCGGCGCTGAAGGCGGCTCGTGACCGGGCACTGGTGTTCGTCCTCGCGTACACCGCCGTCCGCGTTGGCGAACTCCTCCGAGATCCAAACGACCCGCGCCGGCGCGGCGTTCGCTGGGAGGACCTCTCTCTCGACGACGGGAGTATGGACGTCTACCGCAAGAAACAGCAGTGGGACGCCGCCAGTCTCCCCGACCCGGTGATCTCGCCGCTGCGGAGCTACCGCCAGCTGATGGACCCACCCACGGAACGCTGGCCGGTGTTTCCGACGTTCGACCAACGGACGCTCGCAGAGCTCGTCCGGGATGAGCTAGCCGATCGAGGGGCACGCCCAGAAGTAATCGACGAGCGACGTGAGGCACACGCCCGGGACCTCTTGCTGGCGCTCGATGAGAATATTCGGCCGCCGTCGATCACGACGGACGGCGCACGGTCGATTCTCCAACGACTCTCGGAGGCCGCGGAGATAGACATCGACCATCCGAAACACGATTATCTTGCTCCGCACGGTGGCCGTCGTGGCATGGGCGAGGTTCTGGTCCGGGCATTCGGATATACTGTGGCGGCCCGATATCTCGATAATTCTGAGGAGATGGTTCGTGAGCGGTACTCGCATATCGAGGCTGGTGAGTTAGGTGATGTCGCTACTGAGGCCCTCGAGGAGATCGATAGTGTACCGCAGTAACTTATTTCGAGTGAGAGGGGTAGACCGTCGCGTCAAACCGCTTTGACAGTGAACAGCGAGTCGTCACTGAGGACGACCTGTATCCGGCGGTGCCAGGCGTCAGCGAAAGCCTCTCGTTGCTGTTCAGTTGCCGATTCGTCGAGAATCCCTTGGAGGTTCCCGATTGCGGGTCCACCGTCAGGAACGTCGCTGACGTGGTAGGTCACTTCGACGGTCTCGTCCGTGTCGGTTCGCCGGAACCGGAACGTCGGCTCTGCCGTGTCCGGGTCGAACGCGTCGAAGACGAGGAGGTCGCGGCGGCCGCCGTAGCCGCCGGCGAGCCCGCTGAATCCGTCGTCTTCGGTCGCGCCAGTAACGTACGAGATGATGCGGCTCATCACGCCATACGCAGCATCGTCCTGCGGGCCGGCCGCCTGCACCTCGATTTCGCTCCGAACTGGATAGTCGTCGGGATACAGGGCGTCGAGCCCCAACTGGACGATCCGGTAGGCGCCCGAGGCAGTCGGACAGGAATGTCCCGCCTCTTTCACCGCGTCTCTATAGGTGATGACGAACGGGTCACCCGGTTCGAGAACGCCGAGGGCCTCCGCGACAGGGTCGCGAATTTCGATCGGATCGACGTCGTAGTCTACCTTCCAATTGGTTCTAGTCTGGGTCTCGGCGGTCGCAGTCGAGTTTGATGTCATGAGTGGTTGTGATGATCGTATCTAGTGGTCAGTGGCGAAGCAGTCGCATCCCGTTGAGGATGACCGCGAGGACGCTGGCCTCGTGGACCAACATTCCCGCGGCGAGGGTGACGTAGCTGGTGAGCACGCCCGCGAGCAGGACGGTCACGGTCAGCACTGCGAGCCCGACGTTCTCGAGGACGTTCCAGCGCGTCGCCTTGCTGAGTTTGACCGCGTAGGGGATGCGGTCGAGGTCGTCGGCCATCAACGCCATGTCTGCCGTTTCGATGGCGGTGTCCGTCCCGGCGGCACCCATCGCGATGCCAACGTCGGCGGTCGCCAGCGACGGCGCGTCGTTGATGCCGTCGCCGACCATCGCGACCACGTGGCCGTCGGCTTGGTAGGCCTCGATGACTGTCTGCTTGTCCTCGGGGAGGAGTTCGGCGCGGTACTCGTCGATGCCGACCTCCTCGGCGACGGCGGCGGCCGTCCGCTCGTTGTCGCCGGTGAGCATCACCGTCTCGATGCCGACGTCCTGAAGCGCCGTGACGACCCCAGGAGCTGCCTTCCGGAGCTCGTCCCGCAGCGCGATTGCGCCGATGATGTCCCCGTCCCGGACGACGTGGACGACAGTTTCGCCGCGCTCCTCACGCTCGCGGACGTAGTCGGCGATCCGACTGGGGACGTTAATGTCGCGGTCCTCCAGCAGTGCGCGATTGCCGACAACAACTTCGGTGCCCTCGGTATGGGCGATAACGCCCTTACCAGCGACCACGTCGAAATCGTCCGGACCGGGAATCGACTGAAGGCTGGCGTCCGTCTCGTCCGCCTGGGCGACCGCCGCCCCACCGTCCGTCGCAGCAGTCGGGCGCTCGCGGGCTGCGTCAACGATGGCGTCAGCGAGGTGGTGTTCGCTCTTCTTCTCGGCGGTTGCCGCGAGCGAGAGGACTTCGTCATCGGCGACGCCGAATCCCTCGACGTCGGCGACGGTGGTTTCGCCCTTCGTGAGGGTGCCGGTCTTGTCGAAGGCGACGAGGTCGATCTTGCCGGCGCGTTCGAGGTGTTCGCCGCCCTTCATCAGCACGCCCGATCGGGCGGCGTTGCCGATGGCCGAGACGATGCTGACTGGCGGCCCGATCACCAGCGCGCCCGGACAGCCGATGACCAACAGCGTCAACGACAGGATCGCGTTCTGCGTGACTGCATATGCGCCGATGGCCAGCACGATGACGGCCGGCGTGTAGTACTTCGCGAACCGGTCGATGAGACTCTCCGTGGGCGACTGGGCCTCTTGGGCCTCCTCGACGCGACGGATGATACGTTCGAGCGTCGTGTCCGAGCCCGCACCCGTCGTCCGGATTTCTAGCGCGCCCTCCTGGTTGACCGTCCCGGCGTAGACTTCGTCGCCGTCGGCCTTGTGGACGGGGGCGCTCTCGCCGGTGACCGGCGCCTGGTTGACGGCGCTTTCGCCGTCGACGACCTCGCCATCGACCGGAATCTTCCCGCCCGGCCTCACGACGACGACCTCGCCCTCTTCGACTTCCCGGGCGGGAACCTCTTGGAGTTCCCCGTCGCGACGGACGGTCGCCGTGTCGGGCGTCATCTCCAGGAGCTCCTGGAGGGCCGTCCGGGTCTTCCGCATGGTCCGGCCCTCGAGGTAGCTGCCGAGGCTGAACAGGAAGACGACGGCGGCAGCCTCCCAGTACTCCCCGATGACGATGGCCCCGATAGCGGCCAGCGTCACCAGCGTCTTGATGCCGAGTGTCCGGTTCGTGACCTCGTGGTAGGCGGTCTTGGCGATGTCGTAGCCACCCACGATCGTCGCGAGGACGAGGATGGCGGCGCTTGCCATCTCGAAACTCGTGAGGTAGCCCAGACTCCAGCCACCGCCGTACAGCAGGCCGCTCGTCGCCGTGACGATGGCCTTCCGGTGTTTCCGGTAGTACTGCGTGATCGATTGAATGTTCATGGTGTTAGGCTGGTTGGGGCGTGTACCCCTGGTTTTCGATGGTCTGTGCGAAGGCGTCGGGATCAGCGACGCTGTCGTCATATTCGATCTCGACGCGGCCGGTCGCGTAGTGAACCTCGACGTGCTGGACACCGTCGACGTTCGATAGGGCGCGTTCGACGGTGCTCGCACAGGTCGGGCAGTCGAAGTCGAGGACGCGGAACTGGGTTGTGTCGCTCATTACAGTTTGAGGTAGTGCCCGTACCCCAATAAGTATTTTTTAGATGATATGTTTGAATACAGATATAGGTGATTGGAACAGTCAAACGGGTTGTCTAGGGCTTTCGGTATCGCGGACCCAGCGACCTGAGTTCTAAGCAGCGTCCCGCTAGCTTTTCCCGCCTGCTCATACTCAGTTCTCGTATGAGTAGTTCCGGTACCGACCACCGGCTTGAGGACATCGCGGTGCGAGACACCCGGGTTTCGGACGCCATCGACGAACCGATGCGGGCGATGATCCTCGATATCCTCTCCGAGGAGGCGCTGACCGCAACTGAGGTCCACGGCCGTTTGGAGGACCGCGGCGTCGACCGCACGGAGAACACGGTTCGTCATCACATCAACGAGTTACGGGATGCCGGTCTCGTCGACGTCGTCCGCTTCGAGGAAGGGCGCGGTGGGACGACGAAGTACTACCACGCGAATACGATCGTCCTCTCGTACTCGCTGCCAGAGTCAGCTGATGACGCTGTTGAGGAGATGATCGAGGCCGTTCAACCCCAGATCAGGGACTCACTCGATACTCTCACAGAAGACCACGACGACGCGATAGCGGAGATCGTCGCAGATATGCAGCCGTGTGAGCACTGTCAGACCCAGAAGTACGAAACCTACGTACTCCTGACTGTCCTCCGCCGGGCGTTCGTTCGTGCGCACCGAGATTCTTGAGCTTGCGCCCTGTACCGCTGTCAAGGCCTCACTTCACCGTGTGTTTTAGTTATCCGGCGATATCCCTCATACACAGCTGGCAATCCGAGGGGAAGTGCGAAGACTCCGAACCCGAGTAGGATGTATCCGGCTACGTGCCGGCGTCGCACAGCTAGAACTGTCGCGGCGACGCCGACGAACGCAATCAGATAGGCAAGATTACTCCAGAGCACGTTGTACGAGGAGCAGTATAGCCAGCAGACGACCGTGTAGGAGGGAGCGTTCCAGGTCGGCGGATGAAGCTTCGGCCAGAAAAACCGGCAGTATGTCGTCCAGCTGAGCATCGCGAGCGCCGGAAGTCCAGCAAGCCACATCGGTGTTCCGAACGGCATCCAGTCTCCGAATCGTCTATAGCCAGCGAGGAACAGCGCGGGAAAGCCGATAATCCACAGCCAGATACCGATAGTGTAGGTCACCGGCCAGTGTTCGATCCGGGGCTGTGCAATCGGTAATCGTAGAGACTCGGGCAGCGTCGCCCACGGGAACGAGGGATCGGGAACGGGATTCGTGAGGAACGCGACCAGACAGAGTCCAGTCCCGATGAGGAGCCCGTATAACCCCACCGTCGTGTATCGGTCAAGCCACGCTGGAAGTTGCGGACGGGGAGACTGTTGACGGTGGTCGGGGTAGCCGGTCATCCTTCAGCTTTGATGTCTCGTCGTAATCAGGTATCTCGTTCGAGTGCTTCGCGTCGCTGTTCGTATTCCTCGTCAGTCAGCTCCCCGCGAGCGTAGGCAAGCCGAAGCTCTTCGAGTGCCTGGTCCGAATCACTCGCAGCTCCCGTAACTGCGCGATAGATGAGGTACCCACCACCGACGAGGGCAGCGAGGAACAGCAGCTGCATCACGATGTCGACGATGAACATCCAGCCAGGCATCGTCCCGTCGCCCCACATGTGACCGCCCCACATCCCGCTCATCATCGGACCAAACCCCATCATCCCGAAGCCCATGAAGAACAACGGGACGATGAAGACGGCACCGATGATAACGAGGAGGAGCGTAACAAGTCGCGTATCGTCTGAATTTGTCGGCATATTGTGATCCCTCCCTGAGTTGGGGTTCTCAGATTATACTACGCACTAACTATTCAATGCGGTTGTGCCTTTGACCTACGTGTTCCACCCGCCACAATTCTTTTGAATACCTACTCACCACGGCTCTGACCCAAACTATCTGAAGGAAAACTGCAATAGATGATCCCTTCGAACTGATACCTATGGTAGCGACGATGATTGATGCCATCTCCGAAGCTCTACGTATCGGAGTGGGCTTCCTCTGGACGGCAGCGTGGGCGATCATCATGGGCCTCACGATCACGAGCCTCGTCCAAGTCTACGTCTCCAAGGAGCGGATGGCGCAGGTCCTCGGCGATGGCGATCTGAGCGGGCTCACCAAGGCGACTGCGTTCGGCGCGGCCAGTAGTGGCTGTAGTTTCGGCGCCGTCGCCATCGGGAAGGGGTTGTTCAAGAAGGGGGCGCACGCGGTGAACTTCCTCGCGTTCATGTTCGCGTCGACGAACCTCATCGTCGAACTCGGGTTGATGATCCTGATTCTGCTGGGGTGGGAGTTCCTCGTCGCAGAGTTACTTGGCGGCCTCATCCTCATCGCCGTGATGGCGGTCATCGTTCATCTCACGCTTCCGGAGAACCTCTTCGATGAGGTGCGAGAGACGCTCAACGAGCGCGATCACGAGGCGGGCGTCACCGAGGATCCAACTTGCGGGATGGAAGGCAAAGACGAGTACACGCTTACGACTGACGGCGGTGAGACGCTCAAGTTCTGCTCGGAGGGGTGTATGGAGACTTACCGCCAGGAGATGTCGAGTCGCGGTGGGTGGCGTGACGAGTTGCTGTCGTGGGGTGGCTGGTACAAAGTCGGGAATCAGTACCGCAAGGAGTGGTCGATGATCTGGAAGGACATCGTCGCTGGCTTCCTCATCTCGGGGTTCGTCATCGTCTTCGTCCCGCAGTGGGTGTGGAACACGCTGTTCATTCAGGGCGACGGCCTGCTCGTGACCGCCGAGAACGCAATTATGGGTGTCACCATAGCCGTCCTCAGTTTCGTTGGCAGTATGGGCAACGTCCCGTTCGCCGTCGCGCTGTGGGGCGGTGGCGTCAGCTTCGCCGGGATCATCGCGTTCGTCTACGCTGACCTCATCACGATTCCCGTGCTGAACGTCTACCGGAAGTACTACGGCTGGAAGATCATGCTGTACATCCTCGGCGTCTTTTTCGTGACGATGGCGTTCACTGGCTTCCTCATGGAGCTGCTGTTCGACGCGCTGGGAATCGTTCCGGATCTGGCGGGCGGCGAGACGGCGACGGAGCAGACGTACTTCAAACTCAACTACACGTTCTATCTCAACCTCATCGCGTTCGCGCTCTCCGGGTTCCTGCTGTATGTTTATCGTCGCGGTCTCGGTGCGCCCGGCCAGTACCGCGACCCCGTCTGTGGGATGCGGACTGACGACAGCGAGCCATCGGCGACGCACGACGGCGAGACGTACTACTTCTGCTCGCAGACCTGCAAGGAGACCTTCGGGGAAAACCCGGACGAATACGCCACCGGGCATCCGATGGTGATGGAGGGGCACGACCACTGACGGACAGCTCGTTGATGGTTCACAGTCTCGATTGAGTACGTCAGTCGTGCTTGGACACATCCGCTGACGCGGCAATACTGAACACGCTACCGTGACTCTTGAGCAGAGAGAATTGGAAGCCGAATTTATGATACCCGCCTTTGAATTCTGACTGAATGTACGACCGAATTCTCCTGTCGACCGATGGAACTGTTGCGTCTGAAGATGCTGAAACGCATGCACTCGAGCTCGCAGCCGCTCACAACGCAGTCCTCCATGTGCTCTACGTCGTTGACGAGGATGTCGTAACTGCGTACAGCGGGGACGAGTACGTCGACGAAGCCGAAGGTCCCGAACACGGTCTCGAAGAACACGGCGAGGAGACGCTTTCCGAACTCCGACGTCGAGCCGCAGAAACCGATGTCGATGTCGAGACGGCAATGCAACATGGCCGCCCCGCTGAGACCATCGTGGACCACGCAGACGACTGTGACGCCGATCTCCTCGTGCTCGGTACCAAACGCCGGCCGGACGAATATCGTGCGTTGCTCGGAAGTGTCACCGACCGCGTCCTTCGGCTGACGACGCGTCCGGCAACCGTCGTGAAAACCGAAGTCAGCGAGTAGGGAACGACCGTCCGTTACCGTCCATCATCTGGTGTGAGACGGGCGCGACGGCGGTCAAACTCCTCGTCGTCGATCTCGCCACGGGCGTACCGCTCTTGGAGGACGGCGAGTGCGCTATCCTCAGCGGGGCCGTTCGATTGCGACCGCGTTCCCAGCCAGTAGATGAAACCGAGGGGGACGGCGACGAGGAGTGCCATCCACAGGAGCCCGAACAGCATCATCCCCCAGCCCCAGCTACCCCATTCGGCCATGTGGCCGTCGTTCCACATCCCGTCGTGCCAGCCCCACATCATTGCATCTGGGACAGTCGCGTGTGTTAGCGCCATTCCGGCGACGACGGCCAGAGCCAGCGCTCCGACGACGATGAGTCCCAGAGAACGAATCCCGCGTGCTTGAATTGGATTTTGCATTGTTGTACTCCCAAAGGTCTCGGCGTGGTTAGCCGAGGATGTATTCGAGGGCGGGGTAGCGCTCGACGAGCGTCTCGCCGCCGACGTCGTAGTTCTCGATGTACTGGTCGAGGCCCAGGATGCGGCCCGCGGCGAACGCGGCGACCGCGAGGAACACGAGCATGTACGCGAAGTCCCCGTTGATGAACCCGTGGCCCATGTCCCAGTTCCCGAAGTAGAACATGAGCATCATGAGCGCGCCGAAGAACGCCGCGAGGCGGACGAACGCGCCGACGAGCAGGCCGAGGCCGATGAACAGCTCGCCCCACGGCACGGCGACGTTCGCGAACTCGACGAACCACGGCGTGCTACCCATCCACGCGAACATGCCCGCGAGCGGGTTGCCGTTGGTCGCCGCGACGTTCGACAGGTAGCCGCCGGCGGCGAACTCGCCGGTGATCTTCGTGAACCCGGAGTACGCGAACGCGTACCCCATCATGAGCCGGAGCGCGAGCACGAACCACGCGCTGAGGCTGTGGACTTTCCCGCCGACGGTCAGGCCGCCGACTCTGCTCTCGAGCTGGTTCATGCCGGAGTCGAGTGTGGACATAATTATTGCACCTTCAACTATCAGTAGGCGGAGTAAGACGATATAATAGCGAGCCGGCGTTCTGAGTCAGAAAACCGGGGGACTATATTACCCTCCTGTCGCGAGTACGGACGTGTGACTGAGGAGGCCGACCCGTCGGACATCTTCGCGACGCTCGACGACGAGTACGCCCGCGACATCCTCGTGGCGACGAAGACTGACCGACTGTCTGCGAAGGAACTCAGCGAGGAATGCGACATGTCACGCCCGACCGTCTCGCGGCGTGTCACCAGCCTCGTCGAGCAGGGCCTCCTCGAGGAGTACACGCACGTCGATCCCGGTGGCCGGCACTACAGCGAGTACGAGGCACGCCTCGAACGCGTCGAAGTCCTCCTGCAGGCGGAGGGGTTCGATGTCCAGATCGATGTCCGGCCGGACCCCGCCGACCGGATCACGTCCATATTCGAGGAGATGCGGGGAGACTGACTCATGGAACACACGTTATTCGTCATTGGCAAGCTGTTCACGACCGTATTGGCGCTGGTCATCGCCTACCAGGCCTATCGCGGATACCAACGGCATCACACACAGTTCCTGCTGTACGTCGCCGCTGGCTTCGCGCTGGTCGGGCTGGGCGGCCTTCTCGAAGGCGTTCTCTTCGAACTCCTCCAAGTGTCTATCTTCGAAGCGGGATTCGTCGCAGCACTCGTCACCGCCGCCGGGATGCTGTCGATCCTCTACGCTCTGTATGCCCCGAACCCCTGAGGATTCGGGACGTTCATTCGAAAAGCGGCCTCTGGGCGTCGTTCCCGATTAGAAGCCACTATTCTTCGGACTCCCCTTATTCTCGCCAGTGTAGGACCGCAGCGGGAATTATGTCCGTACCGGTCCTACCATATCGTATGATTCGAACACTCGTGGGTGTCCTTGGCGCTCTCTCAGCGCTGTTCCCGGACGAAATCGTCGAGCTCTTCGAGAAACTCGCGATTGCGAATCCAAGCGAGGGAACGGTGAGAGGGTGGGTACGTCCAGCAGTCCGGTCGGAGGGCGTTCTGATAGCTGCGATTTCCCTCTTTAACGGGCGGGCATACACGTGGCTAATGAATCTTACCGGCCTGTTCGGCGCGATCGTCCTCCTGTTTCCCGATCTGTATCGGAGATTTGCCACCGCGTTCCTGTACGAGCGTCCGGAGTCGATCGAATGGAACGAGCGATTCAAATCGGCCGTTCGGGCTATCGGCGCACTATACGTCTTTTTAGCAGCGAAGACGTACAGAGAGCGCCACAACGATACCTGATCCTACCTGCCATCGACAGCTGGCCAAGGGTCAGTTCATCATCGTCGCGTGGTCTTCACTACTGCGTTCCCCGCCGCCGACTGAATCCTGATTGTGGAGCCAGTAGAGGAACAGGAAGAACACAGTCGCGAGGACGTTCAATACGAGCTTGTAGTTGAGTTCGATGGATACCTCGGCAGCCTCGGCGGCAGCCCGCGAGGGGATGAGGCCGACGCTCAGGAAGAGGAAGTGAATCACGAACCCGACGATGACTGCAGCGACGAAGATCATCAGAGACAGAACCGCCGCGAACGTCGTTCCGTAGTACTCGTCGTAGGCTTTCATGATCGGGGGGACGATGAGGTCAGCGAAGATGTACGAGAGCACCGATCCGAATGGCAGCCCCCGTGTCCAGAGAACGGTGCCGAACGGGACATTCCCGACCGAACAGACGAAGGTGACGACACCAATAATCGCCCCCAGCGCAGCCGTCCAGAGGACGTACACCGGCAAGCCGAACGTGGCTCCGGAAAAGACGCTCGTCCAGACTGATTCGGGGATGAACCCGGCAATGAGGCCGGCGAAGATGAACCCGATAGCGATTTCATCCCACAACATCGCCCATTCTTTCCACTGTTTGTCCGCGAGCGACTTCCACCCCGACCATGAGGTCGCCTTCTCCGGGATAGAGGTGTTCGCCGCTTCCGGGTCGAAGGAGTCCTTGCAGGACTGTGAACAGAAGTAGTACGTCTGGCCATCGTGTTCGATGGAGTAGTCCGTCTCCTCGGGATCGACGTCCATCCCACAGACGGGGTCCTGTACGGTGATCCCCTCGTCGTCGGTGACATTCTCGCGTGCTTCGTCGAGAATCTTGTCGGGAACGACGTAGACGAAGCCGACCGACATCAGGCCGATGAGGAGCAGCCCACCGATGATGTCGGCAAGCAGGAACTCCCAGCCGAGCAGCAGCCAGATGACGATCCCGATCTCGATGACGAGATTCGTTGAGGCGAACTGGAACGCTGCTAGCGCCGCCGCCGCGGACGCTCCCTTCTTGTAGAGGTTCTTTGCCGTAGCGATAGCTGAGTACGAACACGACGAGGAGACGAACCCGAAGAACGTAGCGACGCCGAGCGATCGCGGACCGTGGCCTTCGAGCAGCTCCGAGATCTGCTGGGTCGATACCCACGCCTCAACGCCGCCGGCGATAGCGAACCCGAGGACGAGCGCCCACCAGGTGATCCACGCCATCGCGGCGGTCGTTGTCGCGGCCTGCCGCGCGCTCTCCGCGAAGAACGTCCCGAGGGATTGGTTGGTCGTCACGAGGCCGATGGTGACAGTGATTACGGCGATGACCGTGAGGATCGCGTAATCTGATCTGTCCATTATCGAGGTGTTCTATGATACGGGTCCTCTTCCTAATGCGCTTGTGGCTTCTATCGCGGGCTGTCTCGTGTGTTGGTCTTTCGATTCCATGGTTGTATCCGGGGGAGAGATTTGGAATCTGAGCCGGGCCTTCAGCGAGGTATTACGGAGTTGTAGCTGATGGAGTGGATGCTCACAAGCTTGTCTCCCTCAGCGAGACGGTGATATGATTGGTGAATTAACGGTCCTGACGCCGGAACCACAGCTGTGGCATGATCTGGATTACGAAATTAGTAAACGGCCATTCGTTTTGGATATAATTTTTGTGCGGTCTGATACTGGGGTTTCCTAAGCGAAATCGCATTAGAACATGTGTCCGTACATACGAATGTGATGAACGGAGCTTCCAAGGGTGACGACGCCAGAGGTACCGCGGACAGTTCTGGTGACACCGTCGTTAGTGCGAACAGCGTCGAGAAGACCTACGACTCTATCCTCCCGTTCACCCGATCCGTCGAAGTACTCGACGGCGCGACCCTCCACGTCGAGCGTGGACAGGTTGTCGGGATAATGGGCGAGAACGGGAGCGGGAAGTCGACGCTCATGGGCATCCTCGCCGGTGTCCTTGACCATGACGCCGGCGAGGTTGAACGGGCGGGCCCTATCGGCTGGTGTCCGCAGGAGCCGCGGCTGTACGACCGGCTGACCGTCGACGAGACCTTCCAACTGTTCGGAACTGCCTACGGGATGAGCGACGACGAGATCGTCGACGCCAGAGCGTGGCTGACCGACGTGCTGGACTTCGAGCGCTTCCGTGACAGGCAGATCCGCCACCTCAGCGGCGGGAACCGGCAGAAAGTCAACCTCTCGGTCGCGTTGATGCACGAGCCCGACCTCCTCCTCCTCGACGAACCGTACACCGGGTTCGACTGGGAGACGTTCCTGGCCTTCTGGGACTTAACTGAAGAGCTTCGCACCCGCGGCGTCGGTGTCGCCATCATCTCTCACATCATCAACGAGCGCGACCGGTTCGACGTCGTCTACGAGCTCCACGAAGGCCACCTCCACAGACAGGAGATCGGCGACGACGATGGCCTCAGCTCGGAGCCAACAGACGACGACGTCGCCTGCGAGCGGACCGCCTCATTTATCGACGAGGCTGGTGCCGGGAGCGGTCAGCGAGCGACCGCCGGACAGGAGGAAAGCGAATGAGCACCGTTCACCGGACTCTGGCGGGCATCCAAGCGAGCACGCGTTCGTTCGTCCGGGAGCCGTTCACCGTCGTGTTGCTGGTCGTCCTGCCGGCGCTGTCGATCCAGATTTACGGGATCGGCATGGGGCAGTTTCCCGACGTAGGGGTCTTCGCGGTGAGCGGGTCGGTCGCGACAGTCGGACGAATCACCGGCGCCGTGTTCGCCACCGGCGCGCTCGCGGGCGTCCTCGGCCTCTTCCAGATGATTAGCGCCCGGCACGCCGACCGCAGACTCGCTATCTGTGGCTTTCGCGGCGTCGAACTCGTCACCGCACGGTTCGCGACCGTCGCCGTCGCGAGCGCCGTCGTCAGTGTGGTCGCCACGCTCTCTCTGATTGTCCTCGTTGACGACCCGATTAGAGCACCGCTCGCCGCGTTCGGAGGGCTCGCGATAGCCGGTGCCATATACGGCCTGCTCGGCATCGTCGTCGGCAGCGTGCTCCCGAGGGAACTCGAGGGCTCGCTGTTGCTAGTCATCCTGACCGACGTGGACAATGTGTTCGCGAGCGGCCTGTTCGGCATCGAGGATAGCATCACGCAGTTCGCACCGCTCGCGCACCCGCACGCCATCGTGACGGAGGCCGTCGTCGAGGGCGCGCTAGCGACCGGACACCTCGTCCCGGCTCTCGGCCACCTTTCGCTATTTGCCCTCTTGAGCGTCGCCGCGTACACGTACCAGCTCGAGTCAGGAGGTGACGCCTGATGAACCGCCGTGTCACGACCGCCGTGCGGATGGGCGTTCGAGAGTTCCGCCGGACGCCGGTCCTCCTGGCGCTGCTTGTGTTCCTGCCGGCGTACATCATCGGCGCGTTCGTCCTGCTCGTCCCGGATGTCGACGTCCCCGCGACGATTGACGGAACGAGGGTCGCTGTCCCCATGACGGACTTCGCGGCGGCGTTCATGACGCCCGTTACTGTCGCCATCCTCTCGGGTATCGTCGGACTGTTCCTCGTCCAGACGTCGCAAGCGGCCGACGACAGGCTCCGGCTGGCCGGCTATACTGCGACTGACCTCGTCGTCTCACGGGTCGGTACGCTCGGACTCGGGATCGTCGTCGTCACGATGGCGTCGGTTGTCGTCGCCGTGTTCGCGTTTACGCCCGAATCGACCGTTCCGTTCGTCGCCGCGACGCTGCTGGTCGGGCTCACGTACGGTATCCTCGGCGTTGTTGTCGGCATCGTGTTGGGTCGACTGGGCGGGGTGTACGTGATGCTGTTTTCGCCGATGGTCGACGTCCTCCTGTTCCAGAATCCGCTCGCGACTGACGCGCCTGAGTGGACGAAACTACTGCCGAGCCACTACGCGACGAACGCGCTCTTCGACGCGGCATTCACGTCGAGCATCGACGTGTGGGATTTCGGCGGTGCCGTCGCATATACCGTCGGCCTCCTCGTAATCGGCGTGCTGGTCTTCTATCAGGCGACAGACGTCGAGTGACTTCTCCAACGACCAAAGTCGTGGTAGAAATTATGAAGCGCGGTGCGTAATCCCGAATCAGTCAGCCCCCTCTCGGAGTTGCTCGTACTTCTCCTCAAACCGAGCCTCACACGATGGACAACAGAACTGGTACAGCTCTCCATCGATGCGGGTGGCTGTTCCTTCACTGTCAACTGTATTTCCACACTGAGCGCAGGAGAGCGCGAACTCCGTTTCCCCCAATTCTGGTGCCCAGTTAGCGCCTGCGAGAAGCGTTACCTCAAAGTCGTCGACTGCTCCGGTGTCGATGGTATCCGCAAGCCAGCTTGCGATGTCTGTATCTGGAACTCTGGCGTACAGGACTAGGTCCGCTTCGGCAGTGGTAAATACGTGTTCGATGGCGCCTTCGTCGATGAGATCGTCTTTGATCGATGCAGCGCTATGGCTGGCTGATTCGACATCGAGCGTAATCAGGACCGGAATTCCGCCGCGGAGCTGTGAGCGATCGACGTCAAGCGTGAACCGATTAATAATTCCCATCTCTTGTAGCCGTTCGACTCGGTCCGACACAGCTGGCGCTGAGAGGTCTACAACATCTGCGATCTCACTGTACGGTCGACGAGCGTCCAACATCAGTAGCTGAATAATCTCGAGGTCAGTTTCGTCCAAGTCGCGCATAGTAGCACGCCGTTGGCGAGTAACTAAAGAATCACGACCATCTCTGTTTTGATTCTAAAGTCAAACCGAACCTCATACCAGCCTATCGAAGGAGAAATCCGCTAAAGGGAGGAGGGCATACATTCATACGTATGACGACGACCATCAGCGTTGAGGGGATGACCTGTGGCCACTGTGAACAGACAGTAGAAGAAACGCTTCAAGAGATACCTGGCGTGACCGACGCGACCGCAGACCGGGAAGCTGAACAGGCGAAGGTGGATGGTGACGCCGACGCCTCGGTCCTCGTTGAGGCTGTCGAAGACGCCGGTTACACTGCCCACGCCTAAGTAGTGTATCTCTGGGGATAGCACATCACGCTCCTGGGTGAACGGTCCACCGTTCTCTTCGGAGTTTGCCCACCTTGACCCTGTTGTACGGTTTCAGGGACCGAACTTTCAGGAAGCCGGCGGAACCACCTCAATAGAGAACATGATCTATGGACGACCACAAAGATACAGCTAAGAATTCCCAGGGCGGAGAGGACCAGCAGGACACCACCAGTCACCAGCACGAACACGGCGACCACGATGAAGCGGTCGCGGAATCTGACGAGGAAGGGGTAGAACAGGAGCTACTAGAGGAGGAGGCTCACCCTGCTGCGGCAGGTGAGATGGCGTCCCACGAACAGCACGAACACGCCGGCCACGAGGGCGACGGGCACGGCCACGGTTCCCACGAGGGACACGGCGAGGGCCATGGCGGGATGCACGAAGGCCACGAGCAGATGTTCCGGCGACGCTTCTTCGTCTCGACACTCCTGTCGGTTCCCGTCCTCCTGTACAGCGAAATGCTGCAGGAGTGGCTCGGCTTCTCCGTCCCCACGTTCCCGGGGAGCGAGTGGATCAACCCGGTGTTCGCCGTCATCGTCTTCGCGTACGGTGGGGTCCCGTTCCTCCAGATGGCGGTGCCGGAGCTGAAAGACCGGTCGCCGGGGATGATGACGTTGATCTCGATGGCGATCACCGTCGCGTTCGTCTACAGTCTCGCGAGCGTGGTCTTCCCGACGCAGTCTGCGTTTTTCTGGGAACTCGTCACGCTGATCGACATCATGCTGCTGGGCCACTGGATCGAGATGCGGTCGGTCCGGCGGGCCTCCAGCGCGGTCGACGAACTGGCGAAACTGATGCCAGACACCGCCGAGCGTATTACCGACGACGGAGAAACCGAGGAGGTTCCCGTCAGGGAGCTCTCGGAAGGCGATCTCGTGCTCGTCCGGCCGGGCGCAAGTGTCCCTGCTGACGGCACCGTCGAGGAAGGTGATTCGGACGTCAACGAGTCGATGATCACTGGCGAGTCCAAGCCCGTCTCGAAGGAGCCTGGCGACGAGGTCATCGGCGGCACCATCAACGGCGATGGTAGTCTCCGCGTCCGTGTTGGCGCGACGGGCGAGGAGACGACGCTGGCGGGCATCATGCGTCTCGTCGAGGAAGCCCAGCAGAGCAAGTCCAAGACGCAGGTACTGGCCGACCGGGCGGCAGGCTGGCTGTTCTACGTCGCGCTCGGGGCGGCAGTCGTGACGGCGATTGCGTGGACCGTCGCGGTCTCGTTCGACGCGACCGTCATCGAGCGAGTCGTGACGGTGCTCGTCATCGCCTGCCCGCACGCCCTCGGGCTCGCCATTCCGCTGGTCGTCGCGATCAACACGTCGCTCGCCGCTCGCAACGGGATGCTCGTTCGCGACCGCATCGCGATGGAAGACGCACGGAATCTGGACGCGATCATCTTCGACAAGACAGGGACGCTTACCGAGGGCGAACACGGCGTCGTGGATATGGCGACCGTCAACGGCGTCGACGAGGACGACGCGCTCGGGCTGGCGGCAGCCGTCGAGAGCGACTCCGAGCACATGATCGCGCGAGCGATTCGCGAGGCCGCCGACGAGCGAGACCTAACTACTCCCGACGCGACCGCCTTCGAGGCGATCAAAGGCCGAGGGGTTCGCGCGAACGTCGACGGAAACGAGGTGTACGTCGGTGGGCCGAACCTGTTGACCCAGCTCGATAGCGAGATCCCCGACCATCTCCAGCGCTTCGCTGACGAGGCCGGACAGAACGCCCAGACAGTGGTGTATCTCGTTCGTGACGGAGAGCTAATTGCCGCCTTCGCGATGGCCGACGTGATCCGCGAGGAGAGTTTCCGCGTCGTCGACGCGCTCCACGATCTGGGTATCGAGGTGGCGATGCTGACGGGGGACTCCCAGGACGTCGCCAACGCCGTCGCCGACGAACTGGGCATCGACACGGTGTTCGCGGAGGTCCTCCCCGAAGACAAAGACGAGAAAGTACAGGAACTCCAGGACCAGGGCAAGCTCGTGGGGATGGTCGGCGATGGTGTGAACGACGCGCCGGCGCTGACGCGAGCCGACGTCGGCATTGCGATCGGGAGCGGCACCGACGTTGCGGTCCAGTCGGCCGACGTCATCCTCGTCCAGAACAACCCGATGGACGTCGCCCGGCTGGTGAAGCTCAGTAAGGCGAGCTACCGGAAGATGCAGGAGAACATCGTCTGGGCGGCCGGCTACAACGTGTTCGCGATTCCGCTTGCAGCAGGCGTGTTGGCACCGGTCGGGATTCTGCTGTCTCCCGCCGTGGGCGCGCTCCTGATGTCACTGAGTACGGTCATCGTTGCCATCAACGCTCAGCTGCTCCGCCGCGTGGACTTGTCCATTCCCGAGCTTCCGGGCGGGACACCAGCGACTGACGCACAACCTGCAGACTGAAACGCTCCCGATCGCTTCGGTGCTTCTTTCAATTGAGTTCGGTTGGTGGACAGCAAATGGCGACACTGCGTAATTTCGGTGGGTATCGCTACGTGGTCACCGGTTCCACAGTTTTCCCGAAGGGTGCATAGTTCGGTATACACAGACGCTCGTCTGATGGGCTACATTGCTGCGTCAGCACTAGGTTTATACCGCTTGACGGACTTCTTTCCAATATGAGCCTCGAAGAGACGGTTGACTACCTCGCCGAGGAACTCGACCTCGAGCGAAGTGAACACGTCCGTGAGGTTGGTCAGTCAGTCGCCGAGCTTCGCGACTGATCAGAACATTTCTCTGAAGTCCCGTTCGACCAGTCCGTCCTCCAGATACGTGATGAACTCTTGTTTCGTTGGTCCTTGACGGTCGAGCAGATCGTCCCGCTCTGCTCGTTCGAGAACTGACTGTGCAAAGTCCGTACAGTGGGATTCGTGCTGCTCAGCGTACTCTGAGAGGGCTTCTCGCCAGTGCATATCCAGCTCGAACTCGGCTAATCGGATTTGGATTCCGTCTTTCCGTTCGACGAGGTCGACGTTCAGCTCTTCGAGTTGCTTGAAACGGAGGTTGTTCCGGCGGACCGTGATGAGCCGCTTAGAATCAACAATATAAGGATCAACCCACTCTCGCCAGGTATCGTCGTCGACGTGCGTTCGTGGCATCTCAAAATCCGGCTCCACACTCTCAATACAGAACTGCAGCATCGCGATGCCAGTTCGATGATTCGCATTCGGGAGGGAATGTCGTAGGATCAAATTCGACATCACCTCTCCAGCGACGGTCGGAAGTGGTGCTCCCCAGGAGACGTGATCGAGTGCCTGCTGGATCTTTTGCGGTTCGAACTCCTTGTAGAGCCGGAACTCATCCTCATCTCGAACATCGACCGCGGCTTCGAGCAACTCCACTAATCGGAATGCGACAACCTGCCCAGCACGGGGGAGATCACGAATACGGTCGCTCAGCCATTCCTGATCGAAGTCGATGTCTTGGGCTGATTCGATCTCTGAATCGCCTTCGTAGAGCACATAGACCGGTGTTTCAAAGGGATACCCGATGAGCTTTGTCGACTCGTCGGATTGCTCTCGCTGAGACAGGATTTCTGCCACCGATGCCGAGCTATATTTGAGTGAGAAATTCTCGGCCTGTGGGTGATGATAGAAGACGAGCCGAGCCATCTCAATATGTATTCGTGAGAAGTAGGTAAAGCAGTCCCGGTTTTATAGGTTTCAATCGAGTAGTAGCGAGTATGCCACTCAGCACATCCACGGGAGAACACTGGACACAACCGCCTAGCTGACGAAACGCAGTTTGGTGGGAGTATAATCGGCCGGACTGACTGGTAGGTGCTGCGACGACTGGTCTGCCCCGTCTCGACCCGGGTAGGGGAAAATCGTGACGGGGAATCAAAATGGAACTCGAAACAAAGAACGAAACCTACGCTGAAGGCCACGCACTAACAAAGCTCTTCGGAGAATCGGCGAAAACGAAAATCATCGCAGCACTGCTCAGCGAGAGCGACGTCGACGTCAACGTCACCGATATCGCTGACCTCGCCGGCCTGCACCGCACGACCGTCTACGACCACATCGACGACCTCGAAGCCCTCGGCGTCGTCGAACAGACCCGAACGGTCAGCGGCAGCCCCATGTACCAGATCAATCGCGATAGCGACGTCGCAGAAGATATCGCCCAGCTCCACTGGGACCTCCTCGACGTCGTCGGCGAGGGGTAGCTACCAGAATTTCCAGCGGTTGCTACAGCGTGGCACCTATTGGATCTTGACGAAGAGTGCTGGAGACAAATTCAACTACCTCCTAGAAACCGCTTCTTTGACTCCCTCGAGTTGACGACCACGATTGATTCTGCTCTCGACCAAATTTCAACTCCAGAAGTAAGTAGTTACCACGTAATTTCGAACCGTGCTCCCTCTGAGGCACTCTCGGTCACGACGATCTCCCATCCGTGCCCCTCAACAATTTGAGCCACGATTGAGAGCCCGTAGCCGGTTCCCTCCTCGCTTGTTGAATACCCGTGTGCAAAAATCTCTGATCGAAGTGACTCTGGAATTCCTGGCCCATCATCTGCGATATATACACCCGCCTCGGGAGATAGGCTGCCCACACGAACGGTGGCATTACTGCCAGCATGCTCGATCGTATTGCGAAAGAGATTCGCAAGCAGCTCCCGAAACCGGCTTTTATCAGCCGTAATTACCCCTAGTTCATCTTCGATTTTCACTGTCGCTTCCTGCGTATCAACGCTCTTCCAGGCTTCCCGAACACTGTCTTGAATCTCGACTGACTCAACCTCACCAATATACTGTCCCTCCTTCGAGAGGGCAAGGACGTCATTAACGAGATTATCAATCCGAGTGAGCGACTCTGCAACTCTTTCTAGTTCTGGACTGTCGTGGTTCTGTTGTGCGAGTTCAGTATACCCCTGGGCGACCGAGAGCGGGTTCCGAATATCATGTGTAAGGATGTCCGCGAAATCATTCCACCGGTCTTTTTGCGCTTCTAATTGATTCTCACGTCGTCGCCGCTCCGTAATATCTCGAATAATGCCCGTGAAGTACTGTTCGCCGTCGTGTTCGTGCTCGCGGAGACTGATCAGCGTCGGCACCTCGTGGCCATCCTTGTGAAGCGCGGGCAGTTCCATCCCATCCCAGTCGATGTTGCGCTCTCCGGTTCTGACGTATGACTCAAGCGCGGCAGCATGCACTGGCTCCAGGCGCTCTGGAATGATCTTCATCTTCGAACTACCGATTAACTCAGCAGGTGTGTAGCCAAGAATCTCCTCAATCGCCGGGTTCGCGTACACGATCTTGCTCTCCTCATCAATTGTCAGCATTCCCTCAGCAGCGTTTTCAACAAGCGTCTGATAGAAATCACCAGCAGTGGCGTGCGGTGGAGGGGATTCCATTCGTTGTTAGCCTAGGCACGGAAGTATGCTTAACACTTCTTCACAGTTTCTCAGTGTGGGAACCGTGGATAAAGTCCAGGCTACGAGTGATCAGAGTGAGTCTTCGGATACGATTTCGAATCGAACACCATCGAGGTGTATTCCATCGTCAATCTGGATGTCCCACTCGTGAGCCAACACGATTTGGCGAATGCTCGCCATCCCCATCCCAATCCCCTCATCACCATTCTTCGTGGAGAATCCGGGAGTGAACACGCGGTCTCGATGGTCGGGGTTGATTCCGGGACCACTGTCTTCGTAGTAGAATCCGTCCTCGAGGGCTCCGATACGAATCCGCACGTCGCTTGGACCGTGCTCGATGGAATTCCCGAGAAGGTTCTCGAGCATCCGCTGGAGTGCGTCGCGATCGGCGTCAATTTGTATGTCGCTGGCGACTGTGACAGCCGCTTCCTGTGGCGGATCAACTGTCGTCCAGACATCCTCAACGACAGACCCGACATCAACAAGTGCGGTTTCCGAGATTATCTCTCCGGTCCGTAATGTTGTCACGAGATCTGTCCGAAGGTCATCGACACGTTCGATTGCCTCCCCAGCACGTTCGACGTGTTCCTTGTCTCCGGTTTCCAGAGCTAACTCTAGGCGTCCTTGAACCGTTGAAATAGGGCTTTGCAGGTCGTGTGAAACGAAGCTCGCAAATCGGTCAAACTGTTCGTTACGCCGTTCCAATTCCCGTTCTCGTCGTCGCCGCTCCGTCACATCCGTCGCTGATGCGATAATACGAATTACCGCTCCATCAGCATCCGTAACCGGCCGAAATTGCCCCTCCACTGTCGCTGTTCCACCGTCTCCTTTCGGATGCGTTGCTTCGTACTCGACGTACTCCCCCTCTGCTGCAGTCGCCACCCACTCTTTGACCGTTGCTTGGTAGTCTTCGGTCCACCACGGCGTTTCCCAGAACGGATCGCCGATGAGTTCCGCTCGTGTCCCCTCAACGTAGTCAAGCGCAGTCTGGTTTACGTCGAGTGTTGTCCCGTCGACGTCAAGGAGGCCGACGAGGAGATTTGGATCGTTGAAAATCGCGTCAAACTGCTGTTCCTGTCGGCGCATGGTCTGCTCACGCTCCTTCAGCTCCGAGATGTTGCGCCCCTCCGGTATTAATAACGTGACATCGCCAGCCTCATTGATGACTGGTCGCACCGAGAAATCGATAATCGCGTCCTGGTTCTCGCCACGAATTGTGATCTCATCTCGGAATGACTCACCGCGCTGTGCCGTCTTAACCGCGTTACGAGCAATTTGTTGGGCTTGCTTGTTCGACTGGAACCATGCACCCTCCCAGAGCGGGAGGCCAACCACATCGTCTCGGTCAACGCCTGCAAACGAGAGTGCGGCCTCGTTTGCCTCAATAATTGTCCCGTCTGGCTCAAGGAGTCCAGTAAATTGGTAGGTGTTGTTGAAAATCGCCTCAAACCGTCTCTCACGCCGCTTCGACTCCGTTATATCCGTGATAAACCCCTCTAATATGCGGTCCTCGCCGTCGGCGTTCGTAATACTCCGACCACGTTCCCAGACCCACTTGGTCTGCCCGTCAGCTGTTTCGATTCGATACGTTGTCTCGAATGGCTCGCTGTCGTCGAGTGCAGTCTGTACGTCTGTCCAGACTGGTCTCTGGTCGTCTGGATGGAGTACGTCCTCGCCCCATGAGACGGCGCCGGATTCGAGCTCGGAGGCAGGATACCCTGCAAGCTGCTCGCACTCCCCGGCCACTTCTTCCATCGGCCATCCCGGTTCGTTCCGGCACCGGTACACAAGCCCAGGAACGTTACTGACGAGCGTTTCGAGCCGGCGTTTCTGTTCTTGCACGGCTTGCTGTGACAGATAGCGGTCGACAGCATTCTCAACCCGGTTGGCGAGTAGCGTGTATTGTTGCGTGCCACTTTCTTTCTGGAGATAGTCCGTGACACCAGCCGAGATCGCGTCGCTCGCGATTTCTTCGGAGCCCTTCCCAGTAAAGAGAATGAATGGAAGATCCGGGTAGTCATCGCGAACTGCGGTGAGCAACTCAATCCCTGTCATCGAGGGCATGTCGTGGTCTGCGATAACACAGTCTGGAGTGTCATTCCGAATGTGGGCCAGCGCGTCAGTGGCTACCGTTTCAGTTACAACATCAAAGCGGCTGCTCTCTCGTTCCATGAACTCGGCCGTGAGACTCGCAAAATCCGGCTCATCATCGACATGCAGCACTCGAATGGAGGCCGCCATAGCCAGTCCTTTAACATAGAGAGTGAAAAGATATTCCCCTATATTTTATCCTTGTTTCTTTTAATCACTCTTAATAAATAGTCAATAATTCTATCCTACTAGACTCAATTTATTACCCTCCGGCAACGTGTCCAGTCTATGCCGCCCTCGGCTCTCAGTGAAATTCCTCCATTTAACGGAGGGAATCAGCTCATGTCGGTGGTTCTCGTTGATGACGACGAATCGCTGGTCGAGATGTCCTCAGCATTCCTGCAGCGAGAACTCGACAATATCGAAACGACGACGCTCACTGACCCAACAAATGTACTCAACGAACTCCAGGGTGGGGAGTACGACTGTATCGTGAGCGACTTCGATATGCCACGGTTGGATGGCTTAGCGCTGCTGAACGCACTCCGCGAGGCGGGTATTGATATTCCGTTTGTTCTGTTCACCGGCAAGGGAAGCGAAGAGATCGCCAGCCAAGCTATTACCGCTGGTGTTGACGAGTACCTCCAGAAGGGTGGCCCCGAAGAGTATCCCGTTCTCGCGAATAAGATTGAGAACCTTGTCGAGAAGCATTGGGCGGAGACACAGGTACAGCGCGGGTTTCTCGCGATTGAATCCGCCGAGGAAGGGATTGGTATCATCGACGACGACGGCGTCTACCAGTATATGAATGAGGCGTACGCAGCAGTGTATGACCGTGATCGCGGCGAACTAATCGGGGAGCACTGGGATATGCTGTACCCACCGGAGGAGACCGACCGCTTCCACGATGAAATTCTCCCAGAGCTCGAAACTGAGGGAGTGTGGCGCGGTATTTCGACAGGCATCACAAAACAGGGTGAGCCAGTTCCGGAGCGGCTCGTCCTCACACAGATGGATAGCGGTGGCCATGTCTGTATCGTCCAAGAACTCGACCAGAATGACGAACTCGAAGCCGAACTCGCGCTAAAGAACCGAGCACTTGACGCAGCTGGCTTAGGCATCGTGATAACAGATGCTCTGGAAGACGACAACCCGATCGTCTACCTGAACGAAGGCTTCGAAGAACTAACTGGGTACGACGAAGAGAAGGTCCTAGGACGTAACTGTCGATTCTTGCAAGGCGATGAAACAGACCCTCAAACAGTCACCAACCTGCGCGAGTCAATTGATGCTGGAGCATCGATTTCGACGGACATTCGGAACTACGACGCCGACGGCGAGCTATTCTGGAATCACCTCGAGATCTTTCCTATCACCGACGAGACGGGGACGGTCACGAACTTTGTCGGCTTCCAGCGCGACATTACGGACCGGCAGGGGTGAACGGCCGCTTTGCTTTTCGGGTGGTATCTTCTACGAGGGCGTATGGCGGGAAAGTCAACCGAGCAACTCGAATACGAGTGTTCTACTCTACTCCAGAAGTTCGGCTTCACCGAGTACGAAGCCTCTACGTTCGTCTATCTCCTCCGCCTCGGGACTGGCACCGCAAAAGATGTCGCAGAGATCGGCGATGTACCCCGAACTCGCGTCTATGACGCCGTTGACGCCCTCCATGAGGCTGGATTGGTTGACATCCAACACACGTCGCCGAAGAAATTCACGCCAGTCTCGCGAGAAAGCGCCCTCCGAAAGCTCAACCTCCAACGGCAGAACACCATCACGGAGTTGAGTGAGCTGTTCGAAGACCTCGAACCCGCCACCCAGCAGCCCGAAGAACTCGGGGTGTGGACGGTCACGGGCTACGAGGGTGTCACTAGTCGACTTCTCGAATTCATTGACGACGCTGACGACGAACTCATCTATATGACCGTCGACGAACTTCTGACCGAGGACCACCTTGATCATTTGGAGGCGGCCGAAGAGCGTGGTGTTGACATCTATCTTGCGGGTCTGTCTGATTCCGCACAGGCCGAGATTCAGGAGCGGATTCCTTCGGCTGAACTCTTTGAAACACTGTGGGCGTGGTCCGAGGAAGGCGCTGGAAGCCTGCTCATTACCGACGAACGAACCGCACTTGTAAGTGTCCTGACCGACCAAGAAGCGACGGATAGCATCCACGAGACGGCCATCTGGGGAATGGGCGAGCGCAATAGCCTCGTCGTGGTACTACGGGCCATTTTCACCTGGCGACTCAACACACTCACCCCCGAAGCTAATGAATGAACAACAGCAGTTGCCAATACGATTTCTCTATTCAGAGTGAAACCTGAAACAGCCGCTACATACAGACTGACGGGTGATTACCTTGGTCAAAATTGTTGACGCCGAATAGAGTCTGGTAGGGGCGGATGGGTTTATCCGGACAGCGACCTTAAGGACGTATAGTCCGATCATAGTGCCCTATATCGTTGCCTGCACGCTGTGCGACTTCCAGCGAGAGATTGCCGAATTAGCAGATGTATTCGAATTCCGCGACACCCATCAAGCCACCTACGGCGAAAAACCACGTTTTCGAGTGGAAACTCATCGAGGAGAGTGACCAAGCCCCCGACTGACTGGTATTTTCGGCGTTCGAAGGGCATAGAGCGGAACTGTTGTTACGGGAATTATCACAATTGATTGAAGTCAGTCGGGGGTGAGTTGTGCGTATGTCCCGATAATGCGATACTGTGAGTGTCGAAATTGTGGATTCGTGTTTTTCGCTTCAGAGGATGAATCACCTCAGCCAAAACGCTATAATTCCTGCCCTAACTGTGACGGCACTAAATTCTCCCTTTTGGAGAAATAACACCGAGAGCGTACCCCTACTGAGCGGCTGTTCCAAACCATGGTGACAATCGATAGCCACCAGATAGTTAACCTATTCTCACGCTAGACTTGCTTGTTGTGAGGATTCTCGAAACACTGCTTGGCGGGCAGTCCCTCAACGACGTTCGGGTCAGTAACTTCACGGAGTGCGTCGTGGAATCACCGGGACTCGAACTCGTAGACACCGACAACAGCACCCTCACAATCCGAATCCATCCAGAAACAACCGCCAACGCCGATTTCATTCGGCTGTTGAACTTCTCGCGCGTCTCCATCCGTGACCTCTACACCGAGGACGGGAGTTCCTACCTCATCGTGACCATCAGTTGAACACACCATGACCCCATCAACTCGCCCCGAGGAAAAACAGCGTCAAGTCACTGTCCAGAGTGATGATTGAGGAACGCCACCGGAAGCTACATCGATTCATTCAGCAGCGTGCCAGGGCGTCCTACCGGTCGGCGTTCTACTACGAGCGCGACAACTGGGAACCGCTGTACGTCCGCGATGACGTGGCAAGCCAACGGCTGCGTGATGAACTCCCGGATATTGTCAAGCGCGCCCGCCAGAACCAGCCACTGCTTCGAGAAGAAGATTATCCGCCACTTGGAGAGGTACACGCGACCTCAGAAGTCCACGAGGGCGGCGTTATTCTCCACTTCCCGGAAGGGCCAGAGGTTGGCACGATTGTCTCGCTCGACCGGGATGCTGCCCGCCGGCTTGCCGGGTTCGTCTCACAAGCGATGACAATCCTCCAGTCACCACAATCCTCGGAATACCGTGCTGGCACCGTAGACGACTAACCCCAGATCAACACCGCGTAAGAATGCCACCACAGAGGATACCTCAATCAATCGCCGTGTTGAACGTGGGACTCTCCGCCGCAGCACTCCTCACCGCAGGGACCGCAATATTTCTGACTGGTGCGTATCCGGGCGGGGCATGGCGTCCGCCGGGAGAGTGGCCGCCACTGGTCTTCGTGTTGCTGGTGCTGTCAGTCATTCTTGGACTGCCACCAATTGTGCTGCTCCGTAGGTATCGAACGCAACTGCGCGTCTCAAATTGACTCGCTTTGCTATTGGTCAGTCCGCAAACCCACTTATCGATTCAGCTGCTCCAGTTTCAGTATCCTTTCTGAATAAAGAAGCCGCGTTAGCGTCTACTGATAATGTTTCGGTACCTACTCCTCCGATTCTACTGTTCATCAGTCAGTGGATGGCTCCTTTTGTTCGAACTCAATGATATGCTTATCGCCGTAGTTCGCTTGGTGCGTGTCACGGAACTCGAACACAGCCTCTAATTCGTCAATCTCGCGCTGGAATTCACACAGCGTACAAGTGACGAGATAGGTCACGACTGGGCGTTCTACGTTCGATAAACGCCTGCGAATGGGTAAACCCCCAAATTCACCGAGCGAATAACAAACTGGCCCGCAACTGCCGTTTGCAACCTGTCTGTTGCTCACCTCGACGCTACAGCCAGTCACTCCCCGCTCACATAGAATTTACAATCCATCCCTCAAATCAGGGTACAAACGGAGACTAACTAGTAAGACGGATACCACTTCACGCACGAACCAAGAGTATGACCGGTGACGATGGCAGCCATCCGGATTCGACATTCCTTCCGGATGCGAAGACGGTGGAAGTCCTCCACATCGATGACGACTCGAGCTTTGCCGATCTCGTTGCGACGTTTCTCGAACGTGAACACGAAGCGTTCACTGTCCACACTGAGACCGATCCCAGAGACGCCCTCGCGGTCCTTGAGCAAAATGATTGCTCTGTTGATTGCGTCGTCAGTGACTACGATATGCCGGGCTTGGATGGACTGGACGTCCTCGAACGTGTGCGAGATACTCACCCGGGCCTACCGTTTATTCTCTACACCGGCAAAGGTAGCGAGGAGATCGCCAGCGAAGCGATTAGCGCAGGTGTCACCGACTACCTCCAGAAAACCGGTGGCACGGAACAGTATAGCGTCCTCGCCAATCGGATTCTGAACGCTACCGAGGGATATCGGGCTGAGCGATACCTGAATCGTGGCCTCGAAGCCATCGAAACCGCACAGGACGGCATCAGTATCCTCAACGAAGATGGCTATATCGAATACGCGAACACTGCCTGTGCAGAAATGCTCGGCTACACCCGGGAGGAGATCATCGGTCTCCACTGGGAAACATTCTATCACGACGACGATGTCGATGCCGTCTACGACGTGCTCCTCCCGGAAGCACGCGACGGCCGCTGGCACGGGACCACGACGTTCGTCCGAAAGGACGGTGCCGAACTCAACATCGAACATACGCTCTCGTACACGGAGGATAGGTCACTGATCTGCACGCTCAGTCCACAACCAACGATTGACGCAGACACGACGAATTTGTCTGCAAAAGAGCAAGCGATGGACGAAGCGCCTGTCGGGATCCTCCTGACCGACCCCCATCAGGAGGATAACCCAATCATCTACGCGAACGACGAATTCACGGAACTCACTGGCTACGAGAAACGCGACGTTATCGGCCGAAACTGCCGGTTCCTCCAAGGCGACGCGACTGCTGACGAACCAGTTCAAAAATTGCGGACTGCGATCGACAATCGGGAATCGGTAACCGTCGAGTTACGGAACTACCGGAAGGACGGCACTGAGTTCTGGAACCGCGTCCGCGTCGCACCGCTATTCGATGACGACGGAGAGATCGACCTCTTCGTTGGGTTCCAAGATGACATTACGGAACGTAAACAGTACGAGGAACAATTGCAGTCCCACAGCGCACGGTTGGAGGCGGTGTTCGAACACTCGCCGGACATGTTCGCAGTCCACGACATCGACGGTGTGATTCGGGATGTTAACCAGCGGCTGTGTGACGAACTCGGCTATACCGAATCAGAACTTCTCGGACGAAAGGTCTGGGACATCGACCCAACAGCCGACCCGGGTCGGGCGTCGTCGTTCTGGGATACGCTCCCACCGAATACCCCACACCGCTTTGAGGGCGAACTCGAACGAAAGGATGGGTCGACGTTCCCCATCGAGGTGCATCTCATCCGTCTGAACTTGGATGGGGAAGACCGGTTTGTGGCGATGGACCGCGACATCAGCGACCAGAAGCAACGCGAACGCGAGCTCGTCCAGCAGAACGAACGCTTGGACCGGTTCACGAGCGTGGTGAGCCACGACCTGCGAAATCCATTGCAAGTTGCGGAGGGGCGTCTCGAGTTACTGCGTGAGGACTGCGACAGCGACCACATCGACGAGATTGACCACGCGCTAGGCCGCATGGATGCGTTAATCGAGGATTTGCTGGCGCTCGCGCAAGCAGGCGAAGAAGCGATGGACTTGGAGCCCGTCTGGTTGCCGGAGCTTGTCGAATCCTGCTGGGAGACACTCCCGGAGACGACGGCAACACTAACAATTGAGACGGAACGGACTGTCAAGGCCGACCGCGATCAACTCCGTCAACTCGTGATGAACCTCCTTCGGAACGCGATTGAGCACGGCGGTTCAGACGTGACAGTAACGGTCGGTGATACCGGAGACGGGTTCTACGTTGCCGACGATGGAGCTGGACTCCCCGAATCAGTGAGTGGAAGCGTGTTTGAAGCAGGCTATACAACTGCTGACGAGGGAACGGGATTCGGGCTCAGTATCGTCGAAGAAGTCGCCAGTCGACACGGTTGGAAGATTTCGGCAGCAAACGGACGGAACGGCGGTGCTCGCTTCGAAATTACTACCACTTGCTGATCTGACGGTCTTGGTGAAACAGCCGAGAAAACAAGTTCAGAAACGTCGTTCACTCACGAAGCCCGACACCCCGCTGGGCTAATAATACTGTGAGGTGCTATCTATCAAGGGCCATCCATCGGCTCTTTCGATGGCGTAATGTCCGATGACTTGCATCATGTTCGTTTCTCTCGGATTCCTTCGCGGCTGCGAGTCATGTCTTCGCAGTTCGGACAGACACGTGGCTCGTCGATAGAGTCCGGGGTGAATACACGGACGTAGACGTCTGTGACGTGGCTGCCACAGTTCTGGCACTCCGGCATACCAGTAGCAGTCATCTTATCGGTCATAGGCTTTCTGTCAGCGCCGAAACGACCGAGTAGAACTGCAGAAGCGTCCACAACCCTTCCAGACTTAGTCTCAGTACCTCACAAAGCATCGCCGGCTAATCCGACTTGAGCCATCTGTTCTGTTGTGGTGAGTCGTCGATCACGGTTGAGCAACGCTGATCGAAGGCGGAGCTGTCGCTGTCGGCGGCGCTCAGCCG
>NZ_JAJJZG010000022.1 GCF_021028995.1 Halobacterium sp. KA-4
TTGGATGAGACGTACAACCGCCGTACTGGAGTCGAACGAACCAACGAATCAGTGAAGGACTGCGGCCTCGGGCGAACGCACGCCCGAGGCCGCGTCCACGCACGGGCGCAGGTGTTTGTTGCCCTGTGCCTTCGCCTCGTCGTCGCTATCACCAACTACGAACGTGGAGACAATCCGGGAAGTACGATCATCACGGTGTGAGAAGAGTTCTATGACACCCTCCACCGTGGGTGGTCGCCCAACGCACTCCCCCCGCAGATCACCAAGTCAATCCGTCCCTCCAAACCATCGTCTGCTATCCACACCTCGTCAGCAATCTCAACATGCTGCCTTGCCAGATTGAACTCAGGGAACCCAATACGCTCCAAAAACGAGTCGAGAAGCGTAGATCCAAACCCGTGCGGCTGCCGCGGATCCAAAAAATACTGCAGCGTATACTGGTATTTTTCCTCCCGAGGTCCTGGAAGAATCGAATATATTCCCTTCGGCCGCTGCACCCGCCGATCCAACCCCATATACTCCTGCACAAATGCCTCTAACTCAGCCGGGTTAAACCCAAAGACATCATCCCCCATACATCACCTCATCCACGTTCCCACCTTCAAACTAACTCCCAACCACGAGACGCTTCGACACTCTATTCTACGCAACACATAACTTCACACTCGAAGCGCTCACCGGAGCCACTCAGATACTATATTCGCGCTATACTGTACCCATCTCGATGGTATTCACCTCTTTACTGCAAGCAGTCCGCACCAGAGAACAGTTAGGATAGTCATACTGGTGTCAGCGAAATCTACATAGGGCGTCACGAGTTACCATATCGGAAGGACCCCTTCGCGCTTCATTATGGGACGGAATATTGACGACCTCGCGGACGACCGAGCACTAGGAATTCAATCAGCTGGTGAGAACTACCACGACGAATTCCTCGTTAAACGCCCCAAAACAGAGTGGTCGCCCTATATCGATGAAACAGCGAAGGATCTTTCGTCCGGCATCCAAATCAGCGATCTTTCACTCTCGAAAGATAACTTTGGCCGGGAGTTAGGGGCCTATTACCGGCGAGGATTAAAGAAATCCGCTGGACGCTATGCCGATTTACCTGCGGTGCTAGAAGAAAGAGTCAGCGATAAGAAACTCGGCCTTCTAGCATACCAACTTAATGAACTCAGTTATGATATTTCGACGACTGATATCGGTATCGACGACGTCGAGAAGGCGACCGAGGCCGTAATCGAGAAACTCCTCACTCGGCACGTCGGTGAGAACTTGAGTGTCTCGTTCGACCTTTCTGGTGTAACAGTCTCTGACATTACGACACAACTGTTCAACAACGATACTATCGCCTCCAACATCGATCTGCTATTGACTGAAATCGAAAACAGCGCATCACAAGGTCTGCTTTCGCTTTTGGACGAGCCCCAGATGATGACACCACTGTGGGAGCACCAACGTGATGCGCTGCAAAAGTGGTGGGACCAGGACAGGCGTGGCTACGTAGATATGGCAACTGCCACCGGGAAAACCGTTCTCGGTCTTGGCGCAATCGCGCTCCAGTACGGCGAGTTACATCCAGATGATCAGTCTATTGGTGGGGGAGGCGGACACGCAGATTCGAACAGCAGCGACGACGTACTCATCGTCGCACATAGCGATCTGATCCTTGAACAGTGGCGTCGGGAATTCGAAAAACACCTCAATATCCCCCAAGAGCGAACGTCGGGGAGTAACGATATTACGCTTGAATGGGGTACGATCCATTTCCGAACTCCCCAGTCCCTCGTCAACGAAGACCAAGTAGCATACGACCTAGCACTCCTTGACGAGGCGCACCATTACGCGACTGGAAGCGAGTGGGGATCGCTCCTTGACGAGTTAGATGGCGACGTATTGGCGATGTCCGGTTCTGTTGACGACGCAGGCAGCGACAGCGAACGCATCAAGGAACGACTCTCAAACAGTATCGGCCCGGAGGTCAAACGATTCACTATCACAGATGCGAGAGCGAAAGGTGTTATCCCCTCTTTCGACTGGGAAGTCCATTATGCTCCATACGATGTCGTCGGTGATGACCTCAAGAAAACCGCAGAACGAGCGGAACGATCGTTCCGTGGCTTCCGGAAGCGCCTACGACAAGACGATCTATCTCTCGATACTGATCGCCGACTCCGAACATATGAGGACGTCCGTCGGTTCTCCCACACGAAAGAGGGCAATTCGCTAAAACAACAGGACGAGGCGTTTCGAGACCTAGTCACTCGGCTATTTTCACGGCGGACAAAACAGTGGAATCTTTCGCCGATGTTAGATGCCGTGCTCGATCTCGTCATCGAAAATCACACGACGGAGAAGGTTGTTGTGCTTGCAGACAGCAACGCACAAGTTGAGGAGTTGGAATCCCGGATCACCGACATCGTTGCAAATCCATCTTCGGTGTATCTCGTGTCCGGCTCACAGAGCAGGGAGGAACAGCGTGAAACGATTGAGGAATTCGATGAGCCGGAAAGTTCGGGAGTCCTTATTGGTACTGGTGACCTGCTGGGTGAAGGGGTCGATATGGAGCACGCATCAGTGGCAATCAATATGGCCACTGGTGGGGTAAATCAGGAACTCGTTCAACGGATTGGGCGTGTGCTTCGAAATCCTGACGATACGCCTAAGCACGCGATGTTCTACAACGTCGTCGGCGTCTCTCCGACCGAAGACGCAGCTATTCCGCGGGAAGACGGTAAGCAGCTTCTAGAGCAAGCAGCAGGCTTCTGTTCGCTTGGACGCCGTTTCGATAAGCTACCCGGATTTGCAAAGTCAGAGACGCTTGATGGAAGCGTTGTCGAGACGCTCTTGCATGAGGGGACACAGTTTGTCACCGCGCTTGACGCTGACGGTGAGTACGACTGGGACAAAGAGATCATCAATCAAGCCGACCTAACGGCACTCCACGACGCTGTTCAAGCCAACGATGGAGATGTCGAGACGATTCTAGGCGAATGGGAGGAATACACCTGGGAACATAGCGAAGAGAGCACAGAGGCCCACAACGAGGAAGACACAGACGTTCCGTCTGAGACTACTGGCGACCAATCAGAAACCGAGCAAGGCGAAACGGGATCGATATCGAGTGATGCGGAGTCGCTGTCAACGACTAAGCGCGGTCGTATCGAAGACCTTGTCCGACTCCAACCAACGAAGAACGCGGCACTACAGACCCAGTGGGGGTTATCATCCGGGAGCGACGTTCACGAGTACCTCCAGTCTGACCTCGCAGACTATCACTTCCGTGATAGCGACAGCCTCATCTGGGCCAGTGACGAAGCCGAAAGCCTCGTGAATGGTGACTCATCCACTGGAGAGGAAACAACACCATCGAAATCGGGTGCCGGCACCGGCCCGGAATCCACTCCGGAACGTCTGACGGACAACAATTTGCTCGATGAGATTCGCCGTCTGAAGACAGATCTCGGCGAGGTACCCACAAAGATCGAGATGACGAATCAAGGAGAGTACGACGTTAGCCAGTTTGAGAGTGCCTTTGGTTCGTGGTCTACTGCAGTTCGAGAAGCAGGGTTTGAGCCCCATGGGTCACAGAAGGGCAAGTACACTCGAGAAGATGTACTCTCAGGCCTGCATGAGGTCGCCACGACGCTTGGGAAATCACCATCAGTAAACGACGTCAATAAGCACGCCCCATTCAGTGCAACCGTTGTCTACAACTACTTCGACTCAATTGGCGATGCGCGGCGAGCTGCGGGCGTTAACCAACTAGACAACAGTGAAGAAACGACAGACAGAGATGAGAACGCGGCGGACATAGAATCGAACCCACTTGCCGAATACTACGAGGTCTTCCGAACCTTCGCGTCGCTTCTCGAACGGCTTGTTGAGTCCGAGCAGACGGCGTACCGCGTCGACGGCGACGACCCGATGAACCGCTGGCGAGCCGAAGTTAATAACGTCATATTTGGCGATGGATTGATGGAGGACAGTCCGAGTTATGCCCAACAACAAGGCTCCCGAAATCCCCATAAGATGGCGGAATACCGCCAAGCGTTTGGTGACGGAGAGAGTGTCACTGAGTATCAATCCACAGAAACCAAGCGCTTGAACGACGAGGATGCCGCGGCGCTAATCGAACCTGACGTCATCGATCCTGACCAACAAATCTACCTCCCCGTCGCACCACACTCTGGAGTACCCCTCCCAATCACAGTCTCGTCTGACGACGAATTGGACGAGGCGATCGCGCTTCTTCAGGAATTCCCCTCGGAACCCGAACCCGCGAGTCGTGAGCAGTCCGAATCACAACCAACAGAAACCGATCAAGACGACCCGCAGTCCGACACAACTACGTCTGCCGACAAGGATGAGACTGCACCAGGGCAAGACGATAATAACCAAGAGTTAGACTCCGATACCGAGAAGGACAGCGAGACGCAGGAACAGACGATATTCTGGAAGCAGGACGTTGAGCCAATTACCGAGTACGAGGCGGAAGAAGCGGTTAATGAAGAGTCCTCCGCGAATGGCGACTCATTAGATACAAAGATCGACGAGTGGAAATCGCAGTTGCTCGACCTCACCCGGCGGAACAAACTCGTCTCGTTCAAACCAACGAAGACGAAGAGCCTCCCGTTCGAGGACTCGAACCCGACGACTATCGCGGGAGAGATTGACGGTGACGGTGAGCTCTTTATTCGGAAACGAGCGAACGAGGACGAAGAAGACGAGCAGTCTGTCATCGAAGCGAATGAAGTACTGCCGACTCGGTCACCGGATGAAGCGGCTAACTCGCTGTCTCAGATCGAGCTCAAGAACAAGCAGTACCTTCGGGAACGCGGGGTTGATTCGCTGTACCTATCACTCGGGATGCTGCGTTGGTATAGTGTAGACTACAGTGACGAGGCGAATCGCTCGCCACTGTTCCTCGCCCCGGTCGAATTAGAAGAGAAGACGATTCAGGATGAGGAGAAACACGACTATGTTCTCAAACCAAAAGCGGATGGAATCCGGCTAAACCCGGCTCTTCGCAAGAAACTCGCGGCCGAGCGGGGAATTAGCCTGCCTGCAGATGACGCTCTCTCACTTGCAGGAATCGACGCAGCATTCGAAGCAGTATACGAGACGCTGCGTGGCTTCGACCAGTGGACGATTCAACCGGACGTGGTGCTGGGAATCTTCGACTTCACCAAGTTCAGTCTCTACTCTGACCTAGAGCGCAACAGGGACGAAATCAAGAGCAATCCGATTATTCGGGCGCTCAACGGCGAGATGGAGCCGATTCAAAACGCCGAAGGTGACATCACAACACCGAGTGCCTCAGAGCTTGACGATGTCGTCGATCCTATCGACACGTACCAAGTCCTTGACGCGGATTCCAGTCAGCAAGAGGCAATCGAAGCGGCGAAACGAGACAAAAGCTTCGTCCTCCAGGGACCACCCGGGACGGGGAAGAGTCAGACAATTGCGAATATCATCGCGGAGAAACTAGCTGCCGGTGAGCGCGTCTTGTTCGTGAGCGAAAAGCAGGCAGCACTCGACGTGGTCAAAAGCCGACTCAATGATGTTGGACTCGGACGATTCTGTCTCGAAGTCCACGGTGAGAAAGCGGCCAATACGGAAGTTCTCGGAAGCCTCGAAACCGAACTGCAGGCCTCGAAAATCAAGTCTTCGGACGAACGTGCCAAACGGCTTGGAAAACTCCGAGAGCGGCGAGACACGATCAATCAGTACGGACAACAACTGTTCTACTCCCCTGACGGGTGGGATCTGACCGCGTACCAGGCGTTCGGCATCGTAAGTGAACGCGCAGACGCTCCCCGGATCGACATCGGCATCACACAACCACTGAGCGTCGAACAGGAGACACTCGAAAGTGCTGTCGATGAGTTAGTGACGCTGGCACGCTTCGACGACGAAATCGATACGTATGAAACGAGCCCGTGGCGACACACCACGCTCCGACAGTGGGGCGTGGATACCGGCAACTCGATGCGTCAGTCACTAGATCGGCAAGTCGAAGCCATCGAGACGCTACAAGACGTTGCAGACGAACTTAAGACAGAACTAGGGGTTCGTCCGGAATCAGTTGCTGACCTCCGTGAGATGAAGCAACTGTTAGACTACGTCTCGAATCGACCAGATATCGCCTGGCAGGAAGCCTTCTTCGATGGATCGTTCTCCCAAGCGGGTGGACGGTTTGAGGACCTCGCAGACCTCGAACAAGAGCGGAAATCACTCATCAACGACCTCTCAGACCACTATCAGCGGAGCTTCTTCTCTGCAAACGGCGCTGACCTCAATAATGACCTCGCAGCATACGGGATGCTGAAGGTGGTCAAACCGAGTTATCGCTCTCTCAAACGAAAGGTTACGACCCACACTCAGGAAGCCTACGACCCGAGCCACGACCAACTCCTCGAAGATACACGCAAGCTCGCCGAGGTACAGCGTATTGAAGACCGAAGGGAGGATTTCCGGGGGATTATACAGCGCCTTGGGCCGCTGTACGAAGGCGGCGATACAGATTGGGAGACGCTAGCCCAAGCCCAGCGTTGGGTTGCCGGACTTGATAAGTACGAATCCACGTTCACGGACCCGATCATCGAGTCCCTTGTTGATAACACACTTCCGAGCGTGGGTCAATTACTGGAACGGGCGGACGCAGCGCTCGCGGACTACGACGATGCTGCCACGTTCTTCGAGAACTCGATGAACGTACAGAAGATGCGGGTCAACAGCAACTCATTCCGGAAGGCATCGTTCCCTGACCTGTCGGAGACGCTTCGAACACTTCGCGGTGACGTCCCTGCCTTGCAGCGCCGTGTCCAGTTCGCCTCACAACTGGAAACCGTCCGTGAAACGATTTGTGAAGAGTACGTCGAACGGTTCCTCCAAGGGGACTACAGCAGCGACCACCTCGTCCCAGCCTTCAAAAAGCGATTCTACACGAAATTGCTCAACAGCGTGTACGAGCAAACGGGCCTCGGGTCATTCAACACTGACAAGATGGAACGGTACGTCGAAGAATTCCGTCGCTTGGACGAGGAACAACAGGAACTCGCAAAGATCGAAGTCCAACACGAGGTGACGAAACGCCGCCCGTCGTTGAATCTGGAGCACGCATCCAGCTCCGAGCAGGTACTCGTGCGCCGAGAAGCGGAAAAACAACGCAAGCACAAGCCGCTTCGTGAACTATTCGACGAAGCAGGTTCGTTTATCACGCAACTAACGCCGTGCTTTATGATGAGTCCACTATCGGTCGCCCAGTACCTCAAAGCGGACTCGATCCAATTCGACACTGTCGTGTTCGACGAGGCATCACAGATCATGCCACAAGACGCCGTGAGCAGCCTTATCCGTGCCGATCAAGCGATCATCGCGGGCGACACAAAACAACTCCCGCCAACATCGTTCTTCCACTCCGATGTCGAAACGACGGAAGACGTGCGAGAAGATCTCGACAGTATTCTTGAGGAGACAGCCTCAGTCCTCCCCGAGAAGAATCTCCGATGGCACTACCGGAGCCGCACAGAGGAACTCATTCAATTCTCGAACTACCACTACTACAACAATAGCCTGCGGACGTTCCCTGAGAACGACCCTGATATCGAAACCGGCGTTTCCTTCGAGTACGTCGAAGATGGCGTCTACGACCGGGGTGGGTCAAGACAAAACAAAGTCGAAGCCCAGCGCATTATTGACTTAATCGAAGAGCACGCAGAGGAACGTAGCAACAAGAGCCTCGGCGTCGTCGCGTTCAGTAGCGCCCAAGAACAGGCGATTCGAGATGCACTTGCCGAGCGGCGCGAGGAAAGTCCCGTACTCAATGCGTTCGTCAGCCAAGACGACGTGCTTGACGAGTTCTTCATCAAGAACCTCGAAATGGTGCAAGGCGACGAACGTGACCGGATGATATTCAGCGTCGGCTACGGTCCAGCCCAAGACGGCACGATATCCACAAACTTCGGCCCACTCAACAAGAGCGGCGGGGAACGACGACTCAACGTCGCAGTGACGCGAGCAAAAGAACAGGTCACAGTCGTGTGCTCGATGCTCCCCGGCGACATCGATCTCTCCGGATCGAACAGCACCGGTGCCAAGCACTTCAAGAACTATCTCGAATACGCGCGGAACGGCGAACAAGCGCTCGTCCGAAACGACCACGTAACTGAGACGCTTGATTTCGACTCGCAGTTTGAAGAAGCAGTATACGACGCCCTCGAAGCAGAAGGATACGACATCGTCCCCCAAGTCCAGAGCTCCAGCTACAGCATCGACTTGGCAATCAAGCACCCGGAGCAGCCCGGCAAATTCATACTCGGTATCGAGTGCGATGGTGCCGCATACCACTCCTCAAAGACAGCCCGAGATCGGGACCGCACCCGGCAGATGGTACTTGAAAACTTGGGCTGGACGATTCACCGGATATGGTCCCCAGACTGGGCGTCCAATAAAGAGCACCAACTTGAGAAAGTTGAAGAAAAGGTTCAATCTCTACTGCAAGGTAAACCAACCACGTCTGATGCGCAGGAAATCCCCTCATATGAACCAGAAGCAATTGATTTTGATTCGAAGACAGATCATGAGGCGATCACGGAGTATCAGACCCCTGAGCTAATCCCGTCTGATCGATATTCTCCGGATAAGCAAGGGCATAGTTCGGCAATTCAAAATTCCTTGAAGGACATCGTCACCCGATACGGACCACTTGATCGTGAGACGGCGTTTCAAACTGCTCTAGATGTCTGGTCCGAATCGAGACTCGGTAAAAACGTACAGAAGACCTTCGAGAGCGAGCTGAGGAGTCTGAAGGCCTCCGATGAGATCTTTGAGAAAGACGAGTATCTCTGGCCCAACTCTGAGGACTTGGATTTCACTGTGAAAGTCAATACTGATACAGCAAATCGATCTATTGACGAAATTCCGATTGAAGAAGTTGCGAAAGCAGTGTCACTGCTGCTAGAAGAAGGAGGTCAAATGACCCGTGATGACCTTGGACTGGAAACAGCCAAACTGTTCGGATATCACCGACGAGGGAACCGAATCAAGGAACGCCTCAAAACTACGATAAACTCCCTCAAAGAAATCGACGCCATCGAGGAGAACGAAGATCGGATTGCTGCCCGGCCAGAGGTAGATGTCGATAACCGATTGCTGCAAACCATATACGATACTACCTTCACCCAAGCAGAGGAAAAATCGTCTCAAGACCCTGATCAGCATACAACGAGCCTTAGTACGAATTCGGATAACTCGTTAAATGCTAAGCAAGGGAAGATCTCTGCTTCTGAACTCGGAGGACGATGCCCAAGCTGCGGCCATCAATCGTTTAGACTTGAACACGAAGGAGAAACGGTCACTTGTCTCAAGTGCGGCAAAAACCATTTGAAAGGCTCACTTGACCCCCTCTGATCCATCAAAGAGGACTTCTCAGCCACAAATAACGCTGGATAACGAGAAACACCTCGTCATGTTTTGAGTGGTACGGCTCTATTGAATCCGCAGAGGGCGGCGGGATTCACTGTTTCACAGCCTGTTCGACGTTGTAGACTGCGGCGGCAAGTGTAATCTCACGGAACTGGCGATACCATGCTCGCGCTCGGACGGCGGAGCCGTACGAGCGCTTGATTACCGAGTTGACAGTCTCACACACCGATCGCTGGTTGTAGAGTGCATCGTCGATCCGCGCGTTGTGCGCGTGGTCGTACGGCGCGAAGACGCGGTGCTTGATCAGCGGTCGAACGCCTTCTGCGCGAAGTTGTTCGCGGAAACTCATATCGTCGTAGCCCTTGTCGGCGGCGAGGCTCCGCAGGTCGCCTGCGTTCCGCAGGGCGACCTGCGGGCCGACATTCGTCCCGTTTGGCCACTTCGCACTACAATGAACGTCGATAACCGCGCCCTGCGCGGTATCGACGAGAAACGTAGCTTGAACGGTCTGTACCTCACGGTCAGACCGCTTGAGGTAGTGCTTGGACGCCTGTCGGCGGTCGAAGTAGGTGGCGTCGATGGCGGCGTGGCCGGATTGATCGAGCAGCTCCGACGAGAGTCGGAGCAGCGCTCGCCAGATGCGCATCGACGCCCGGTCAAACGACTTGCAGAGCGCGGATGGGCCGGGGAACTCGCCGCGCTCGAGGGCGAGCGCGGCTCGTACCCGTTCCATCTCCTCGGCCCAGTCGAGGATTTCTTGAAGCGTAGCCTCCATGTGAAGGCGGAGAAAGTGCAGGACGGCGTGCTTCCAGCCGGCAACGCCGTTGCCGGCTGGATGGCTGATCTGGAACAGCGCCGCATCAGTAAGTTTTCGTGCTATCGAGACAGCTTGTTTAACGAAGCGGAAGAGTACCTTTTGCACAACTGTACTCTCCCGCTTCACTTCCAACGCTCTGACGACTCATCCCTACGCTGTCCGTGGATTCAATAGAGCCGAGTGGTACAAAATACAGTCTATCCTACCCACTCAAGCGCCACGTTGTGCTGTGCCACATACAAAATGTCGTATAGGAACAATATTCTCACAGCTCCGAATATCGGAGAACAGGCGAAATAGACCCTCGTTCTACAAATTTCGCCGGACCTTGTTCACACGAACATCGTCGTCTCGTGTGTACATCCCGGAAATCGAAAGTCAAGACGTGAAACCGGGTGGGAAGAAGGAGGAAGGAAGTCCAAAGTTAAGTCAATACAACGGAATTATAGAGAGACCACTGATGGTCTAGGTAGTGAATGTCATCCGGTTCGAAGAGAATGGTTACTACCATCTCCCGAAGAGTGGATTCTACTGTGAATGTGGCACGGATCTAAACCCACATCACGTCGCTCGCGTTGATGAGTGGACAGCAGAATCTAATGGATATACTCCTTGTCCAGACTGCTTCAGCAATTGATGGTGGATCTGGCCAAACCGCTGTCATCGTGTTTAGTTTAGCGAGTTCCACCAGACGGCGAAGGCTTGGAGCCACGATTCCGCTGTTGTTGGCTCGACGTGGCTGAAACTATTACTAAACGAGGAAGTTCGTCGTTTTATCTCTCAAAAGACACGTTCGACAGCATTCCGATTCCCATGGCGAACGGTTTGGAATCGAAGCCCGGCTCGCTGGAGTGCTGTTTTGAGGTGCTGGGCGTGATCAACCAGAAATACCGCGTCTTCAACGTCGTGTTTCTCGCGTAACTCCTGCAGGAATCGTTCAGTCAACGCCGTTGTTGTCGTCGGAAACAGCCGTATGTGCAGGAATTTGTTCGAGTTGGGATTGACGGCAGCGTACAGCCAGTACTGCTGGTCGTCGATGCGGATCACCGTTTCGTCAACCACGATCTGACCCGGACTGGCGTCGCTAGCGGGCTGTAGACCAGCTTTCTGTACCCAATCATGGATGGCTTTCCGCGAGCGTTAGACACCGAACTTCTCAAGTTCTTTGACGGTATTCGAAAGTGAGAGTCCAGCCAAATGAAGTCGAATACCGAGGCTCATCAGCTCGCTCGGTGTCCGCTCTCGCTCCACAAAATCTAACTCAAGCCAGTCGCTACAGCCACTGAGGCGAGTGATTTCTGCCATGAACCAGCTGAAAATCACTTCCCCCTCACTTTTCAGCCTTAACTAAACACGACCACCGCTGTGGGCTCAAACTCTTAATTTCTATCGCTAAGTCTCCAGAGAAAGTACGCGAGAATCATGAATATTCCTGCAGTAGTCTCGAATCCTGAGGACACGGTAGATGCTTTCTGAGTCATAACTCCGGCAGCGATTGTGAATCCTAAGCCAGTACTTAGCAATAAGCTGTAGTCTAAACTACTGCCCGAATTAAGAACTATGGGAGTTTAATAAAATGAACAATAGCTAATGAACTCGTCCTCTATTGAGACGTTCAATAAAGCCATTCGCTCTTGCGTAGGAGATTGTGGATACTGCTGAGCGGTCGCTGTGGAGTCGAAGAGGACAAGGGCACCGCGTCAACGGTGCCCGACACGAATGATTCCGCTTGATGTGTTTGGGTCGGAATCGCTCGCAGCGGACCTGCTGGAACAGGTTCGCTGGCGTGACGGTGTTACCTGTCCTCGCTGCCGTTCTGACCGGACGGTCAGAAACGGCAGCTATCGAGAGTTTCAACGGTATCTCTGTAAGAATTGCGACCGCACGTTCAACGACAAGACTGGCACAATCTTCGCTCACTCGAAAATTGCGCTCCGGCGGTGGCTGTTCTCGATTTACGCGTTCCTCCGGTTTAACACGAGTCTCCGCCAACTACAGTGCGAAATCGAGGTGACACACAAGACGATGCACCGGCGCATCGAGCGCTTCGCCAGAGCGCTCGATGCGCCTTCCCTCGATCTCGTCGGCCCGGTCGAAATCGACGAAGTGTACGTCTCTGCTGGAAAGAAAGGCCGCGAGCGCGACCAGGAGTCGCGCTCGCGTGGTCTATCCACACGAGGACGTGGTTCGTACGATGGCGACAAACCACCCGTGTTCATTCTCGTTGATCGAGGAACTGGACAGCGGTACGTGATTCCAGCGAAAGCCGCCGACGAATCGACGATTCGACTCCTGCTTGCTGACCGCAAAGAGGAGTCGCTCACGGTCTATACCGACGGCTTTCGAGCGTACGAACCGCTCGAAGCGGACGACGCATTCGACCGCGAATACGTCGTCCACGGCGATGGTGAATACGCCGATGAGGAAGTTCACGTGAACACCGGCGAGAGCCACGCGTCGCTGACGCGCCGGTGGCTCTCGCCGCATCGAGGCATCTCAAAAGATAAGCTGACACAGTATCTCAGAGCGTTCCAGCTCCGCCGAGAGTTATACAGAAAACCGGGACGAGACGCACTCAAACACGCTGTCCGAGCGACGCTCTGAAATCAACAATATGCTACGCAAGAGCGAAGCCATTTTATCTCAGAGAGACTCGATCATCTTGACAAGCTCACGCCCGTTGATTAACCTGAGATTATCTATCTGAGCGGCTCGATCCTTTGCGTCTTTTGTATATCCGGCTGTTGTTACAATCACTACCTCAGAAGGTGTGAATTGTTTGTCTACCAATAAACCAGCCGAACGCTGAACGGTTCCTATTCCAACGTTATTGTTGGTGTACTTTTTCGCTTGGATAAGAACCCGTTCCCGATTCTTTTCGGCAATAATGTCAATACCGCTGTCTCCACTACCTTTCGTTAGTTTGCAAGAATACCCGTTGGCCTGCCATACGTGGGCAACATATTCTTCAAAACTTTCAGCAGACAACTCTTTCAATTGGTGGAGGTCTACCTTTATACCTAGTTTGTCTTCCACGGGTTGAAATCCTTCTACAGTGAGGGACGTGCACTCGTGCAAATACTGGTACGCTAACGTCCGTTCGTTGGTGAAATCTATATCCAGTTCGTATCTTAGGCCATCTGCCTTAATCACCATCTCCGTAGTAATTGCTTCAATATCGTCGTATTCAAACTCAGATACTATGCTTCTATCTTGCTTTCCGACAAGTAATAATATCTTTTCGTCGGTGATAAATAGAATATTTGAATAAGGTTCCTTAGCGCTCAGATAGCCGACCTGACCTTCACTTATTAGCCCTCGTTGAATCTTGTCAAGCTGAACGCGTGCATTTGCCTGAATTTCGTCATCTTCGGTCGCTTCAACCCGCAAAGCTCTCTGGTTGCTGGCGGCAACGAAATGGGGTTGCTCACCATTATCTAAATAGTCCACTGGACGTTCTTGCGGAAGCCACTCTTTGACACCAGGTGGCACGTATCCGTTTTGATCACCCCTAAGTGCGCTCTCCCATAATTCCCCCTTTGCGTTTTCAATCATCGATTCTATAGACATAATTTCTAGTTACTACTCAAACAAGTAAATCCTCTGGTGGGAGAGTCGATATCGCCTGTTAAATAGATTTTCTGTACTGATCGAGTTCCAGTTACAGTTCGCCGTCTGATTTGGTGTCGAAAGATGACGCTGACTCGAAGCTAGTGAGGTCGTCTATCCGCTGTTCTAATTCTTGGATTTCTTCCTGTAGGTCTTCGGTGTCCTCGTCAGTGGCAGCTAATCGATCTTTGAGTCCTTGGAGACGCGTCTCTTTGCTTTCCTCATCGACTTCAGCTTTCCGAACATATTCACTCTCCTCGATTTCATAGACGTCTGATTCTGAGAGTTCCGTCACCTCAAGCGCATCATCTACCTTGCTGGGATCTACGCTTGTCACACGTTCACGGTCAATCCCTGCGTCTTCCAGTACGTCCAGTACGTCCGCATCTTCTTTGAGTGACCGATTTCGGCGTGAGGTTCGCTGGACAGACCCGTACTGCCCGGAGACAGGTTGATCGTGATGGAGCTGGTCGAGTAACACACTCCGCACACCCTGACGGAGATCATTCGCGTTTCGCTGTACGTCGGAGAGTAGTGTATAGAGGTTCACCAACGCAGGAGTGTCTACTGATTCAAGATTAGTTGGGTCGTTGCGTTCGAGCGCATCGATAAGCAAGAGTGCGTCGGAGTAGACGGAAATATCGGGCTCCTCGCGGTCGTCTCCATCTCTCTCCACCTCGTGAGCATCGACTAACGGGGAACTCGTCGGGGATTCACTTTCCGAGAGCATTCCCTCACGGTCGTCAATCTCAAACCGCGGGTGCAAGCTCAGGACAGTGGCGTAGGGTTCGGCATCAGGGGGAAGATTGTCGAGTTCAAAGCCACTCGAACCTTCGGTGACGTGCTCGTATAGAGTCTCGAACTGCTCGCGGTGGAGTGGAACGGTACCATCATCTTCTCGATACTCAATGAGAATACGGTGTTCTTGCACGTCTGTGAGTCGGAACGGTTTGCGAGAGAGCGGCGTGAGAAGAGTCGCGTCCGGTGGCAGTTCCTCGGCGTTTTCAAGCAGGTTGTGCCAACTCACGCTGAATGTCATATCGTGGTATACCCCACCAATAATCAAAAGCTCACGGATGAATTTGTCAGAGATGGCGCAGACATCTCTCCTGATCGGTAGATAGGCCGTCTGTGCTGAGCGCTCCCTGTCTGGTGTGGAAAGCCTTCTATGACACCCTCCACGACTGGCAGATCCGTGTCACTGAGAGTCCCACGAACGGAGCCAGATTCGAAATTCTTGGCGTAGAAACAGTTACTGAATAGAACATCTGTATTTAGTGAAACGACGCACCACATCGAGGCGGATTCTTACCAGCGGACTCGGAAACAGCCGGTGAGTGGGTATGCGAAGTGAGCAGCTACTTGCCGTCAGAACGGCCTCGGCTACCGAAAGCGCTTACCGGAATCGATAGTGACGGACCCCAAATAGTTTTCTGACCGAGATTTGTATGCATTCGTATGGCTACGTCAGAATCACGTGCGCCCGCCGATGTTCCAAACCTCTACGACGGGCTTGCGGGGATTGTCGCGCTCTCCATCCTCGCGTGGGCGTTCCTGTACGCCTTCCAGCCGATATTCGGCCTCCTGCTGACGGTCGCCTTCGGCTCAGCGTACGCGGCTGGCCGTATCGACGACTTGGAACACGGCGTTGTCGTTGCTGGCCTCTGGGGATTCGTGATTGCGTCGGTTTGGTTCATCGGGACGTTCCTCAGTTTCGGTGTCGCCGCCATCCTCGCCGTCATCGGATACGGCTACTGGCGAGGCGCTTGGTAAGCAGGCCTCGGACTTGTAGACGGGACACCCACGTTTGGTTGCCAGCCTGTACTTCCCGAATTCACTCACCATATTGATGCGAATTCTCACTATCTAAGTCGGTGTGAAACAGCTGCTCAGACGGTGTGTGGCCCTGCCACTGTACTTTCTACAAACTGAGTTCCAACAGTCGTATAATACATATGCTCAACCTGAGTAGGATGGGCTATGTCTTCGACTGGGTTTCCGTCCTCGTGGAGTGACCCAGAGTATATCGCAACCGTTGTCGGTGTCCTCGCCACCGGCGTGGTTATATTCCACAGCGCGTTGACCAAATCTGGGCCAACCGTTGAGGAGGTACTATTCGTCGTGCTTGCTATCACTCTTCCAGCCGGAATCGCCTACGAGATCGCCAGCCGCTGGGGATAACGCTACAGTCTTACGAGGTAGACCTGATTATCTGGCTCTATTGAAGTGTGATGGGTCCAAAGCGGCACTCAGATTAGTGCCCTTGAGCTGTGTCTTATCTCCTCCAATTCAGAGCACGTTCCGTAGGACAAGTGCCGCCTGTACACACAGGAGAAACGTGACGAGTAGGACAATCCCCAATTGATAGTACGGACAGGCGCTAACGCTTCGTTCTTCGCGCTGCATTCGTAACGCGGACATCTATGCGCTCGCGTACTATCACGATCATCCCCGCGAAATGAGCGAAGTCGAAGCCGGCCGCAAGGACGCAATCGAGTCAATCAAAGAGTCGATTGATCGTCCGGACAGCGTTGAACCAGACACCGCCTGAAATGGCCGAGTGGCAGTTCCTCTTGGACGAGCATATTGACCCGAAAGCGTACCTATCTGGCCAAAGAAGACGTCGCTGACTGCCGAGAGAGAGCTCGGACCCTCCTTGAGGGACGTCATGATTCGTCGAGAGTGTAATCGCTGGTGTCGCCGGAGAGGAGTGTGAGCGCGTCGTAGCCGAGGCGGATGAGCAGGGCAACGAGTACTGTGTCAGTCCAGAGCGTGACACCCGCGAGAACAACTGCGCCGGGTAGCCACTGGAGGGCGTTCTGTGTGCTCCACCGCGCTCGCATCAGGAGGACGCCCATAATTGCGCCTGTACCTGCAATCCAGGGGTCTGCGTTGAATGCCAGGAGCGTTTCCAAGACGAATCCGTAGAAGATGGAGAGTGCGAAGTCAAACACTGCAAGATTATTAGTTAGATGATCGCAGCTGGAGGCCTTTGGAAATGCGACAACCCCGTCCTGTTTGGGCGCGGCTCCTGCTTGTTGAGCCGGCTGCAGGGATTCTACAGGTCCCGCCGACAGTATCGACCCACCGCGAGCACGAGGAGCGCAACGGGCCACGCGAACAGCGCGCAAAGCGAAACCCCGTCGGAGAGGACGAGCCCACCAATTGGAGCCGGCGGACGGGCAGTTGGAACCACCCGCGGGATGGCGACGAGTTGGGCGTGGGTGCCCGCGACGAGGAGTTGGTAAGGTTGGATGAGTAGTCCCGTCCGAAGCACCGACGGGACACCCGGGTCAACTCCGAGGAACGCGGATACGAGAAACGGACCCAGCGAGAGTGCGACCGCCCGTAATCGTGCCATGACCAGCGTCGAGACGGCCACCGTCGTCCCGGTCAACGACAGTGCGAACGCCACCGAGGCGAGGAGAAACAGGCCGTAACCGACCAGATCGGCGGTTCCAAACCGGAGCCACGACGTCAGCGCGCCCGCAGTCAGACCGAGTAACACTACGCTCCCCACAACGGCCGACCGGGCGAGGAGCTTCCCACCGACGACCGCACTACGTGAGACCGGGAACGTCTGGAGCGTCCGGAGCCGCCCCGACTCGGCGTCGCCGGCGAGCGTTCCGGCTGTGAGTACGACAACGACAAGCGGGAGCAGAAGTGTCAGTACTCGTCCAAGCGTGAACAGAACGACTGCGGTCGGTGAGAGAGGATCACCGTTGGGGACCAGTACGAGAAGCGTGAGCGGTTGTTCCCCCGGCCCGGGCGGATCGGCCCGCCGAACGACACTCACAACTGTGAGAACGAACAGGACGGCGACGGTCGGGACCGTCCAGCCACGCCAGAGCCACAGGAGTTCCTGTCGGGCGACGTGACCCGCCTGTGCCGCCAGCCGACGGACCGACGAACGGTCGGTCACTGCTCGTCGGTGTAGGCCTCAAACACCTGTTCGAGACCGGGGAGGGATTTCTCGTATGATTCGAGTGCCACGTCCGAGCGTTCGAGTGCGGCGATGACACTGGCGGTCTCCTGTTCGGCATCACACTGCACGATAAGTACGCCGTCGTCGGCAGTCACTCCAGTCACGCTGTTGAGGTCTCGAAGGAGCTCGCGGGCCCGGTCGATCGATCCAGTCGGCCTGACGCGGAGCGTCGCCTCGGTCTCGACGGTGCGCCGGAGGGTCTCCGCAGAGTCCTCCGCGACAAGCCGGCCATCGTCGATGATGCCGACCGTGTCACAGACTGCTTCAACCTGCGCGAGTTGGTGGGTCGAAAGCATGACGGTCGCGCCGCGAGCGTGTTCCTCACGGACGATGCGTCGTAACAGCTCGATTCCGTGGGGGTCGAGTCCGGCCGCCGGTTCGTCGAGCACGAGTAGATCGGGTGCGCCGACGAGTGCCATCGCCAGCCCCAGCCGCTGGGTCATTCCGTGCGAGTACCCGCCTGCGGTGCGGTCGGCGGCGTCGGCGAGTCCGACCCGCGCCAACGCCTCGTCCGTATCGATCGTCACGCGGTTCGCGCGGGCGGCGGCGTTGAGATGCTCCCGGCCGGTCAGGCGCTCGTACGGCGTGAACCCGTCTGGCAAGATACCGGTTCGTCGGCGGATCTTGACCGGTGAGGTACGGACGTCCATTCCGAGGACACGGACCGTCCCCTCGGTAGCGTGGACGAGCCCGACCAGCGCGTCGATGGTGGTCGATTTCCCCGCACCGTTCGGGCCAAGCAGGCCGTACACCGATCCGGCCGGCACCGTCAGCTCAAGCCCATCAACGGCCGTGACAGAGCCGAATCTCTTGGTGAAACCGTCTGTCACAACCGCAGGTGTGCTGTCGTCGGATGCGTCCGTCATCGGTTGAGATCCCACCGTTCATAGCCGACCGCGCCGAGCAGTGTTGGCACCACCACCCACGCACACAATACGAGGACTCCAGCCGCCATAGAGCCGAACAGCGGTCGAAAATCGCCGGTCGCGTCCGCCAGGGCCTGCTGGAAGAGCGTCGTCCAGTTCTCGTGCAGGCCGGCCAGCGCGACGTGGAAGGCGGTTTGCGGTGCGAACAAGCCGGCTTGCATGAACTGCGAGGAGAGGAGACCGCCCATGACTAGCAGGCCGACGGCGGCGACGACACCGAGCAGATACACCGCGATGGGCTCGCTCCGGAGCGTCGAAACCATCGCGCCGACGGCGACGCCGCCAGCGGCGTGGAGCGTCAGGAGAACGGCGAAGCCGAACACCATTGCCCGAGAAAGTTGAACCCCAGCGAGGGACGCAGCGACGACGGTACAGATCGTGAGGACGGCGACGACAACTGCGATAACCACGAGCCGGGAGAGGACCAGACCGACGAACACACTCCGCCGGCTGTACGGGAACGTCTGAATTGTCCGGAGCGTCCCCTCGGTACGGGGCGTCGTGACGGTGCCCACGCCGAGGAGAACGCCGGCACAGAGCAATAGCGGGCCGACGAAGACTGAGGTGGCAGCGTCGAGGATCAGGAGGTTCTGGCCAGGGTCGATTACGGAGAATACGCCGTCGTTTCGCAGCGACGCGTTCGGGGGATACGTAGAGATGGAGAGGTTGTGGACGCTCCAGAACGTACAGAACAGTGTGAGACCAGCGAGCGTTCCGACCGTGCCGCGCGAGCGACGGTGTCGGCGGAGTTCGAGTCGGACGATGTTCAGGAGGGCAGTAACGGTGTGCCGACCGTTCATATTTGAATAAGATAGCCAACCGATAAATCAGTTACTGCTCAGTCGGTGGGCGTATTAAGCGATTTGGCGTCTACTGCAGTTCTGTTGCCGTCCAGTTCCAAACTCGGGTTCCAGCGAGATACAATCCCACAAGTAGTACGCAAATCGTGACGCCGACCGTCAGTGCTACTGCCATCCACTCCCGCGGGTGGACTGTAATCGGCCGGGGTTTCAGCACCTGAAAGTACAGGTATGACAGGTCTTGGTAAAATACGTGTGGGAGAAGAAACCCAGCGAAACTCCCACCGCCGCAGGCGAGTGCCCAGACGAGGCGACTTGATGTGGACAGCCCTCGCCGCGTACAGTCCAGGTATACGAGACCGGTGACAACCATCCCGGCAGCAAGTCCGGTCCCAAGCAGGATTTCGAAGAGGGTCATAACGTCAGCGTATGCGGATAGAAACTCTCAGGGGTATAAGAGTGCGTTCTACTCGAACGGTTCGTAGTTCATCTGTACTTCGTAACAAGTCATAACCAGATTTGAAGTTTCCACGGATAGGAAGAGTGAATCCACGGCCACCACACCGGGATTCACCCGCTTGGGACTCTCCCAACACTGGCTGATCGCCATCGTGACGGAGACCGGCAGTTTGTCGACGTGCCCTCCTCCACTTGAACGTCAGCATTCTCAGCCGTCCGGTGGGTCAATAGAACGCACGTGATTGATCGGCGTTGTGGCGTGCCAAATCCGATCCGGATTAGGTGTCGACGTCGATATATTCAGATTCCCAGCTGCGACGTGCCGCAATTTCTCGACGTCCACGGCGAGTAAGGGTGTAGGAATTCGTTCGCTGGTCTACTTCTCCTTTCTCTACAAGTCCCTTATCAACGAGTGTATCTAGGTTTGGGTAGAGTCGGCCATGATGAATCTCGGATTCGTAGTACTCCTCTAGCTCGTCTTTGATCGCCAATCCGTGCGGCTCATCAAGTCCTGCAATCACATACAACAAATCGCGTTGAAACCCCGTCAAATCGTACATACATATATCATCCGCCGACTTTGGTAAAAGAGTTCGCACAATCTGCTGGCTATTAGAATCCAAGAGATGCACAGTCTCACTGTGCGCCTGAGTCGTTGCATCAGCACGAATCAGGCGGGCTGGGACTCTGCGCCAAAACAAGGCCACATGTACGTGGGTAAGATCTCGGTAGATCGCCACTGTCATTACCAAGTGCTATCTTCTACAAGGAGAGAATCCCGTCGTTTACGGCGTTGACGAGACGCGTTGAGTCTCGTTCGCACACCAGAACGCTCCGCGTTCTGGGGACGGGCGTGAATCCACCAACGCCGACACAAACCTCGTTCAGCAGCAATACGGATATTTAAGTGGAATCGTATCATAGAGTGACAGACACCGAGGCGGTCACACCGCCCACTCAAATGCACAATATCGGGACTCCGAGGCCCAAAACGTTTGAGACACCCTCTCGAAGGGCTGTGGTGTCTCGGTCAGAAGATAACTCCGAGTCCCCTGCTAGGATAGGAGTAACGGCGGTGTGGCCCCGTCCTCAGAACGCATAGCGTTCTGATGGGCTGCGCAAGAGCCCTGCTCTTGCGAACGCCATCGGCCTGTCTTGTCGATAGGTCGCAAACCAGCAAATATCCCAACTCAGCGGTGTGGTACCGCGGGAAGCCTCGCCGTTTACCGCGAGGAGGAGGTCACGTTTCGTCTCAAGTCTTCTCCAAAAATTCAGTTTGGCAAATAATTATGCTGTCGACTACGCGATTGCGTTGTATGCTGTGGGCAGGAACTGGTGATGGCGTGTACCGAGTTACCGGTATCACCCAGACAGCAGAAGCAACCGTCGAAAAAGTACTCAATGTGCCGCGTGTCGAACGTGTCCGGCAATTCGACGCGATTGACGGTCTATTCGCAGCCTCGGACACTGGCCTCTACTATTCTCAAGACGGCGAGGACTGGACGGACCTCGGTGTCCCAGAAGAAACGGTTTGGGCCGTCACGTACGAACCAACAACCAAGCGACTGTACGCCGGCACCGCACCAGCACACGTCTACCGTTCCAACCCCCTCCCCAACCACCAACCCACCGCAGCGGACCTCTCGTGGGAGGATCTCTCCGGGTTCCAAGAATTGCCGTCGCAGGATGCCTGGGGCGTCGAACGCCACGATTACATCGCTCGTGTCCGCAGTCTCTGCAGCAACCCGAATGCGCCTGGTCAGGTGTTTGCCGGTGTCGAACCCGGCGGCGTTCACGTCACCGACGACAACGGACAGACCTGGGAAGAACGCCGGGACGGCGTCCATGACGACATCCATAACCTCCGCTGCAGTGCCCAAGACGAGGTCGTCGCGGCAACCGGTGTGGGGCTCTACCGCTCTCACGATGCGGGTCACACCTGGACACGACTCGATGAGGGGCTTGATCAACAATACTTTCGGGCCGCATTCGTCCACGACGACACCCTGTACACGTCCGCGGCCTGTGTTCCCCCAACCCGTTGGGACAGCGACGACGCCGAACCTGTGCTCCTCACAGCCAGTGCCGGCGAGTCACTCACGCCAGTTGAATCGCCGCACCCCGACGAAGTCGTCGTCGGGTGGACGACTATCGATGGTGACCCTGTCGGAGCAACCCACCGCGGTACCATCCTCCGTAAGGCCGGTGACACATGGACGAGGGTCGGAACGATTCCCACACCAGACTCTCTCCACGGCAAATACATCAACCTCGCTTGGTTCGATCCGGTGGACGCCTAACGTCCCAATTCTCCGCCGGACAAGGTTCACCGCTTTGTATTCCGAGCGATGAGGTCGTTGTCGGCTCGATCCTCAGTTGTCATCCAGCGATGCACGGACCGTGTTACACACGTGGCGTGGAGACAGCGAACCCAATCTGGGTACGTAGACACTCCTGCCCCTCGTGTGGATTCGAGGCGGACAGGGACGCGAAGCGGCTTTGCTGAGTCAGGGCTAGGATGGTCCGAATCGACGCCTGTGAAGCCTGCGCACCCTGTGGACACCACTCAGGTGTCTGCAAAGCACGTCGTTGAACCAGGAAGCCTCGGGGCTTGACCCGAGGCTTTTCAGAAGAGCGGTCTGATATCCGGATACGATCGTGATGGCTCGCTCTTGGCTCCGGCATGCTCTTCTAATCGCGCGCATCGAGCGCACGCGGAGCCAACGCCAACCCGGCCATTCGTCCACTTGGCAGACACTCCGCGTGATCGCCCTTGTCGTGTTCTCTATTGGAGGTGGCATCGGCGCATACGGGGTTGGCCAATTAGTTGCTCGTGGCCGCCTTACACTGCCGGTTAGCGCTATCCAGGCCACCGTCGTCGCGGGATTTCTCACGTTTCTCTGGATGGCAATACAGCGGACATCAAGGGTGAACGAGCAGCTCAATACGGATCACCTGTTGACGACGGTCAGGGCGTCTGAAGCCGCGCTTGGCCTAGTGTTCACCGTGTATCGTCGAGTCGCGGTTCCAGTGTTCCTTCCAGCTCTCGGCGTTGCTGTCGGGCTTGCACTTGGCACGCAAACGCCGGTCATAGCTCTCACTACTGGTGTCGCAGTCGTTGGAATCGTTACGCTCGCCGCCCTCCTCGGTATTGTTCTCCGCCTCGGTGCGAAACTCGCCACCAGTCAGTCACCCCGCCTCCGCCGATACAAGAATTACACCTACGTCCTTGCGTTCATACTCGCGTTCTTCATCTGGATCACCATATTTCAAGGCCCAGTCTCGAACCAGGCGACGATTGAATGGCTTCGAGTGGTCCCGCTCGCGTGGTTCGTTGATCTCGCTTTCCTCGGGCTCACAGACGTTCCGGCCAGCCAAGCCCGCGGCCTCGGCGTGCTCGGCGCGACTGTCGTTGGACTCCCTATCTTGATGATGGCAACTATTTCGCTCGCTGAACGCGTTTGGACTGCTGACCGGGTCGGCGAATCAGAAATTCACCGTTCGCGGTCCCTGGTTGGTGCCGGACTTGCTGAGCGAATGTTCGCTGGGTGGGTATCGCGGCCGGTGTTGACCGTCGCACGGAAGCGCTGGCTGCAAGAACGCCGCGTTCCGATTGGATTGCTTTTCCAGGGGTATGTGCTCATGCTGACCCCGCTCGTGTTTCTCCCGATTTTCGCCGCTGGTGAGGTGCCGGGTGTCTCACTCGTCTCGCTCGCATTTCTATCCGCGATCGGGACGGCACTTGCCTTTGGGGCGGAACTGCTTGGAGCCGAATACTCGTCGTTACCGATGACGCTCACTTCGGTGTCAGGGCGTCACTTCATCAAGGGAACCATGTTTGCCGGCGTCACAATCAGCGGCCCGCTCACGATGCTGGTGATTCTCCTGCTTGGTCTTGGGAGTCCACTCGGTGGCGTTGAACTGCTAGTGCTGGGCTTGGCAGGTATCTCCCTCATCGCATGTAGCGTGACGGTGTCAGCACTGCTCGCGTTGGACGTGTCGTACTACGAGTTCCGGCCAGAATCGATTCCGTTCACTGGCATCACAGCGTATATTGAGAGTGGTGGTATTTTCAAATGGGCGAAGATTTTTGCGGCCGTTGGACTCGTCTGCCTGCCAGCATTCGTGGTCTACGGAGCGGCGTTCGTTGGCGGGCCAGTAGCACCGGCACTCGGTGCCTCCATGCCAGCCGTTCGAATCGCGGTACTCCTTGTGACGGTGTTCCTCGCTACCATCGTCACGGTCTTGGCGTATCGGCGAGCAGTCACACGGTTCAACGAGTACACCCTCCCATGACCGCAGCAGTATCCAACTATGGTGGTATTCTATTGACTGAGGAGGACGGATTCCCCAATTAGTGTATCGCAGATGGTGTCTGTTTTAAACAAAATCCTTTTTATAAAGGTGTAAAGATTGCTTTACTGTAAAGGAGGCTTTACGGAAAGCGAGGTTGACACGACCATGTCAGAACTCACACCCACCGGCATACAATCCCGGCCACCACAGACGTACAAACGACTGATGACATCCTGCTTCGTGTTCGCAGGAATCGCGCTCGGTGTCGGAACCGCCCTCGAATTCCCACTCGTCGCCGTCGGCCTCTACATCCTCGGAATGGCCGGCGGAATGGTCATCCCGTACATCACGGACTACACCATGTTCGACGAGCGAGACACCACAATCCACCAGCGTGCGAGTGGCACCACCCTCGCACTGTTCGGGTGGCTCTCCACTCTCGTATTCCCGTCGCTAGTCGCGTTATCGACAACCCCACACTTCGAATGGGGGCCCGCAACGACCACCCTCAGTATCACCACCGCAATCGTTTACCTCACCTATGCGCTTCTCCTCGGCTACTACCGATAACGATGCACTCTAGAATCCGCGAGGAACGGCAAGCACGTGACGAGAGTCAAGCCGACCTTGCGGACGCAGTCGGCGTCTCTCGGCAGACTATCAACGCGATCGAACGCAACCGGTATGATCCCTCACTGGAACTCGCGTTCAAACTCGCAGATCATTTCGATTGTGCGATTGAGGACCTATTCAACCCCGAGACTGAGGGTGCCAATGCGCCCTGAGATCCCAGAGCGTAGGTTTGGAGGAGGGTATATACTGCGAAGAATAGTACTGAAGTGCATGTCCAGAGACGACGAGAAGCCAGATGATGAAAGGGAGAAGAATGAGTGGCTTGACCGTTTCATCAATGTTCTCGCCACTTATCTTCCTTAATCGCTATTGGATCCATTCAACGATGGATACAGAGAAACTACTGAACGGTAACGGTGTGGACAAAATCTATTATCCGGATGACCGTACGTTGCCTATGGCCATCTTTGAGTTTCTCCTCTTTTGGGGACCCATCGGATTTGCACTAATGGTTGCCGCGTCCTACCTCGGAACAAAACTCGCGCTCCGCTCGTACTTCGAGGGTGAAGACCCTCCAGCAAGCCCGGTCGCTATCGAAGATGAGTCTACCGACTAATAGGTTCACACCTACTGAGCGGCTGTTTCACTCCAAATAGGCTGGTAAGAATTCGCCTCGATGTATTGCGTAGCTTCGCTAAGTGCAGGAACCTATTTATCAGAACCAAATCCTCCTTCCAAGCCCTATTGAGGTTCCAGAGCGAAAATCCAACATGACGAATCGACTTAATGAGTATCTGAAGGAACGACCATACCTTGGCGGCCTCGTTGTCCTTGGGTATCTCCTTATTGGATTGTTCATATGGGCGATAATTTTCCAACCATCCCGTTCAATCACGGCGATTGTTAGTGACTCCGGTCTTTGGCTTGCCTTCTTCCTCATAGGGCCAGTCGTTTACGCAGCATATGTTGCCACTTCAAAACAAATCCAATAAGTAGGTCAGTGGCAGATAGCCACGCACACCGACTAAGCGGCTGTTTCACTCCAAATCCACTGGTAAGAACCCTCCTCGATGTGGTGCGTATCTTCGCTCAGTTCAGGCGTCCCACCCACCGAAGCCTTGACGGATACTCGTCGGTAATCCTCTGATAGATTCGGCGTGGATTATTTTGATAATCAAGTGGTTCGAGCGCTCGCCTTCTTTCTCGCCTGTGTCGTAGTTGGGCTACCGATGTGGGTGTTCATTCTCTACCCAACAGAGGAAGCAATAACCTACCTGAGTGACCCGATAACGTGGGCTATCCTCATCGGTACGTGGCTTTTGCTGACTGTCTCGTTCCTGATTGCGCAACGCAGAGCAGGCTAAGTCACCCGTAACTTTGCACACTCACTTACCGGCTGTTTCACACCGACACAGGTGGGGAGAACCCGTCTCGATGTGGTGAGTCCCTTCGGTACGTACAGGCAGGGTAATTAGTGTAGACGAGAACTTATTTTCGTGAAACAAGGTTATAACATTACAGGTCTAATTCAGATATGACATGGAGGTTACAGAGTTCCGATGGGGACGGATATTGGCGTTTTTCCTCGGAGCTCTCAGTGCCATCCTCTATATTTGGGTGAACCCATTTGAGTTTCTTCCTGCTCCAGTCGCTGCCGCTCTCGCTTCAATACCAGTGATCATGACATTCTATGGGGTTACTGAACGGTCATGGAAAGCATGTATCCTGGCTGGGGCAAGTGGTGGTATCGGGCTGGGAATTGGAAGATATATCGGATAAGAGAAACACGCTATTGGGCGTGATGGGGTTGCTGTCCTATCAATTGGCTGTTCCACTCCAAATTCAACTGGTGAGAACCCGCTAGATCTGGTTCGTCGTTCAGTTACGTACAGGTCAAAGATCTACCCCTGAGTAGGAGAGATCCTATACGAAGTGTTTGAGGAGGAAGTATGTGGTCGCAAAGATAATGCCGAATAAGAGGCCCTCGACGAGTCCTTCCATAATAGACCTGCCCGAGAGAACGACTTCCAGTAGAAGACGCCCAGTAGCGAGGAATACGATGAGTAGCAGATACCAAATCAGTTGGTGTGATTCGAGCCACGTATCCGCCCGCGAAACCTGCTCCCGGACAGTTGCCAACTCCATCTTCCAAATACAGTCTATCCTACAAAATATAGTTTATGACTCTTTAATCGCCCATCCCGATACGTGTACTATAACCTACCGAGGGCTGTTGCGTCACAGATCGTGTCTAATCAATCGGTTCAGCAGAGTTGTATCATCTGCGTTCACCGGTGATAGGGGCACTCTCAAGACAACGGGCTGTCAACATGCCAAGTAATGGCCGAACGTCTGGCGATTAATACGACCGGCCTCACAAAGGAATACGGCGATACAACAGCTGTTTCAGATCTGAATCTCGCTATTCCCAAGGGGCACGTATACGGTTTCCTCGGGCCGAACGGCGCGGGAAAAACCACTACGATTCGAATGTTAACCGCGCTTACCGACCCAACCAGCGGCACCGGCTATGTTGCCGGCCAACCCATTACAAACCGGCAGGCCATCATCCCCCACATCGGGTATCTCCCCGAATCACCACCGATCTACGACGAACTCACCGCCCGCGAACAGCTTGAATACCACGGCGGCCTCCGTGATATGGACTCCTCCGAAATTGACGATCGGATTGAGGAATTGCTAGACCGGTTCGACTTGACGGCTGATGCGGACGATCGGATTTCGACGTATTCGAAGGGGATGAAACAGAAGACTGGGTTGATTCAGGCGCTCATGCACGAGCCCGATGTCGTCATTCTGGATGAACCGACCAGTGGCTTAGATCCGCGGGCCGCGCGCACTGTCCGGGACACGATTACCGAGTTGGCTGCTGGTGATCGAACGGTTTTCCTCTCAACCCACATCCTTCCGGTCGTGGAGGAATTGGCAACAGAGGTCGGAATCCTCTACGACGGCGAGTTAGTGGCAGATGGATCACCGGGGGAACTCAAAGACCGGATGGAAGTGGGCGGTGAACGAACGCTGGAGGAGGTCTTTCTGGACGTCACAACCGATGCTGCATATGATGGTGTCGAATCTTAATGGGCTGCCACCCAGACGGAGCTCGGCTCCGCACTCATTCTCGGTTGCTTACGGTTGTTGTCCTGTCTTCCCGACGTGGACAAACCCACTCCCGGAATGGCCACCGCCTGTTTTCAAACCAAGAGAACCTATAGTAGAATCTGGAAGTCTTTGTAGTGGCACCTATCGTAGATAGGCGAGCTTAGTCGGTTCTTGAGGATATGGTGAGAGATGTGAGTAGACACTTCTGGAGATTACTATAGATCGCTGGCCGGGCGTGGCGCACCGATTGTGACCGAAAACGGTGGTTATCTGTCCGGAGAGTGGGATTCTCAGCCGCAGCACATCGTGACCGACATTTTTGATCTTGTCCAGTAAGGCACTCAGTATGGACGTTTCTGACGTAGTCGTTACCCACCTCCCCACAGCAGTAGTTGCATCGCTGTTACTCGCAGCGTTCGACGTCTACACTGGGGAGATTACGTCACCGTCCCAACTCGGTATCGACGTGTTGGTTCATAGTCTGGCCTTCTTCGTCGGCTTCGTCGTCATTGAGGCAGTCTGGAAGCAGGTCTTTAGTAAAGAAGGGTTGTGAGGTTCCAGTATGGAGGAGACGGCCCCGGTGGACGTGGCGGTGTCGTTTCTTGAACGGTTCAGTAATGGGGAGTTCGAATCGGCAGACAAGCTCATTCACTCCGAGGGGCCACTAGATGGAGCCGCTGATTTCGCTTTGCTCTCATCGTTGCTGTTCACTGATTTCCTCGCCACGTTCATTCTGGGAGCAATCCCGACGGAAGTCACGGAGACGACAGTCATCGAGGAGGGGCCGACGACGGCGAGCATCGACACGACCCTCGATGTCGCGGGAGTATGGTCGATTGACGCACGAATCGAACTACGACCGCGGGACTTCGACGAACAGCATCTCGGTGATGGGCGACGCGCTGGCTGGGCGGTTTGGACCGTCGATTTCGAGGTATGATACGACGGCGGTGTGCTCAGTCGGTGTGCGTTCCGCGTGCGGTTTTGAGGCCGTAGACGACGGCACTTCCGCCGAGTATCACTAGGAGGACCTGCTGCCAGAGCTCGCTGACCGAGACGGCGACAACCAGGCAGACCACGCCGAACAGGATGTCCCAGCCTGCACTGGCTAGCGGTGACTTCCCGGGCATACAACACACTTCGTGGTCCTCTCTCAAAAATTGGTACCCTGATGGGTGGGCAATTCCGGATGACAACCGTCGTGCCGGGTAGTTGCTCTGTGACCGGGTGAGGCGTTCAACTGATGCGACGACTGGTTAGCTGAATGTGTCGGCGAGCATCGCTCGCAGGTCGTAGATGTTGGCGATGATCGCACAGGCGACCATCAGGACGACCGCAGCGAAGAAGATGATAAGCCCGAAGGTGCTGTCGAACAGTTGCTCGGGGACGAGGAACGCAATCGCTATCACGCCCATACAGGCGATTGCAACACCCACGACGATGGCAGCACCATACCGCTGCCAGGCTGCGTACGCCGCCATACGTCACTGTACCCGTCCTCGGCCAAAATACTGTGCCTCCTGGCCAAACTCACTTCCGCCGCACGCTGGCATTACAGGGTCTCGGACGTTACCTCAACAACGACATCGGCCTTATTGATTGAACGGAGGTGAGCGGGAATGGACGAATTCCCCTTGTTCATCTGCCACCTGAGGGTGCGTACGTAGTCGGTATGGGTTGCGCGTATTCGCCGGTTATTTCGTCTACGAGCCGCTGGAACAGTCGAAACCATTAGGGCAACGCAATCAAACGTTAAGACGGACGGAAGAGTCACACGCTCCGTCCACCCCGTTCCATGACCACAGACACATCGCTACTTGGGTGCTGTCCGAACTGTGGCGACCGCATTACCCAAGCGTGGTCACTCGTTGAATACGAGACGAGCGACGGAGAGGACGGACTCTGGGCAGAATGTCCCGGCTGTGAGGATGTCGTCGAGCCCAAGTGAACTACCCCACCCTACTCGCGGACGGCTGACGCCGTTCGCTCGTTGAGGGTGGGGCTTCCTGTTTCGATGACGCGCTTTCCAGACACTGACTCAACGCGAGTCGTGTCCGTAGGGAGCGCAGTCTCCACAGGCGTCGATTCGGGCCATCCCAGCCCTGGGTGAGAAAAGCCGCGCTGCAAGATGTTCATCGCCGCGTTCGCGTCCCTGTCTGTCTCAAACCCACACGACGGACAGGCGTGTTCTCGCACCCAGATCGGTTTATCTGTCTCCACACCACACGACGCGCATTCTTTGGTCGTCCCCGCCGCGTCCACCTGCACGACGTGCGTGCCGTACAACTCGGCTTTGTATTCGAGCAGATTGATGAATTGGCGCCACGCCGCATCCTGCTTGTTCCGGGCGTTCTGGGACTGTTCGAGCATCTCTTTCACGTCCAAGTCTTCGACGAATACGGCGTCGTATTCGCGGACGAGCCAGGTGGTGAGTTTGTGCTGGTAGTCCAGTACCTTCCGCCGGATGTGGCGCTTGACGTTTGCAACCCTCTGGCGTTGTTGGTCGTAGTTGGTTGAGCCGTGGTCTTTCCGCGAGAGGGTGCGCTGTTCGCGGCGAAGCCGCTCGTACTCCTCAGAGAGGTCAAGCCAATCCACAGCCGTCCCATCTGAGGTGTGAATGTAGTTCTGGATACCGAGATCAATCCCGATGCTATTGGTCGTATCGAGGGAGTCAACGTCGGGTTTCTCGGGGAGGTCAGCAGCATCGGTTTCGAGGCCGAAAGAGACGAACCACTCACCGGTCGTCTCCTTCTTGACTGTGACTTCCTTGATGGTGGCTTCGTCGGGGAGCGGGCGGTGATACCGGATCGGGATATCGCCGATTTTTGAGAGCCAGAGTGTCGCACGTCGGCCACTCGTGTTTTTGAGTTCGAAGCCAGACTGCGAATACGTCAGACTCTGGTACTCAGTTGGTGATTTCCAGTTGAGTTTCCCGACCTTGTTTCCGTTCTCTTTTTGCGTGGCGAGGTTTGAGAGGTTCTGGTAGAAGCGCGTGACGGTTCGCTGAAGTGCTTTCGAGTGCACCTCTTTGAACACAGCGAAGTCGTCTTTCCAGTCGGTGAGGCGGTCGTGATGCTTGTACGCCGATCCAATATTGTCGGCGTCAACGTTCTCGTACTCGTAGCGAGTATAGTTGTACGCCTGGCGATGAACGTCGATATGATAGTCCAGTGTAGCCGCTACCTGTTGTGTCGGATATGCACGGTAGCGGTGACTGTACTCCAACGCTATCTTGTGAATCGGGGTGTGTCTCCTTAATGGTTTATACTGGCGTGCGGCGATTCATCCCCTCCCTACTCGCTCGCGTTGCTCGCTCCTTGAGGAAGGGGCATTCTCGCCTTATCTCTGGTAAAACCTGAAATACCTCGGATTTAGGCTGGCGAATCCGTGTCCTCGATGACGGCGTCGAATAGCGTACGAAGTGTGGAGATTGTCTGGTTGTCGTGGGCCTCGGGATCGAGATGGAAGTGTGCAACTGCGCCCGCTGATTGAAGCCGGCCAGTGAGAACGTGGAGGAATCGGAATGCTTCTTGCACGTCAACGTACTGGAGCAGCTCTGTCAGGGAATCGAAGCAGACAACGAAGTTGTTTGGGCTACTGTTTTTGCTTTCGGCTTCCCATCGGCCAAGGCACTCGCTGATGGCGATTCCGAGTTCCGCCAAATTGTGTGGGTCGCTGACTGTCTCAATAGGGATTCCGCCATTCACCGTCGGCGCTCCGTCTGTCGTCGCTGGTGATGCCGACCGTGTGAAGTCCCCGACGCGGATGACGTTCAGTTGGGCCAGGCGTTCGCCTGTGTTCTGCTCCCAGGCTTGTAACCAGTTCGTCGGTCGATCGTGGTTCGTGTAGGTGACGAGAAGCGCTACCGTGTCCGTCGGCTCAGAGACGGTGAGAGAGTTGATACAGGCGTCACCCCCAGTGGAAACCGGGGAAGAGAGAATGAGACTACAGTCTGTTTTATCGTTCGGCCTCCCCATACTCCTATGTCATATTCTACCGCCTTAATGATGCTGTATCAGTAATCTAACTAACTTCTTATGTACATACTACGTAAAATGTCTGAAAACTGGTATCTGTACATCGTCAGCAAGCTCGTACATGGCGAAGAAGACGGTCAAGGTTCGAGGACGAGAAGGCACTGCGACGATGGACATCTCTATTCCTGCTCGCATCACCCGTGAACACGACGTTGAACGCGGAGACGTATTCACGATCGAAGCTGATACCGACGATGAAGGCCGCTTGGTTCTCCAATACACGAGAGTGTACGACGGTGAATAATTACTGCGCTGACGCCGCGTTCTTCGTCGGCGCAGCAATCGCCCTCGCGTAGGACGGGTAAAACTGACCCTCACGGCCTATTCGAATGCCTGGATTCTCAACACAGACTTCAAGAAAGGGAAAGATTTCCAAGCGTGCCGATCGAACCTTGACGGAATGGCCGTTGACAAGTCGCTCCCACTTGCGGTCGTGTTCGGACTCCTCGTCGGCGGTCTTGTGTACCAGTTCTTTCTCCCAGACTGGTATCCCGCACTTGTAATCGCCGCTATCTACGTTGGTGCAGCGTATTTCTATCTCGCCTACGATCTCTCCCTCTTCGGCGCACAGATTAAGTTCGCCGACCGCTCCGACAAAATCGGCTACGCCGTTGGGGTGTTCGGACTGAGTGTAAGTCCTCTTGCACTTGGTGAATACGCTGCGCTACAGGCTTCAGCAGTCGCTGGAATTATCGTGTGGGTCGTTGGGATACTCACCTTTCTCCTCTTAGCGACAAAGGCTGCCCACAGAGAACAACCCGAGCCTCAATAGTAGTAATCATCCGACACCTGTTACTTCTCTGCTGGAGAAACCAAATTGGCCAGTACGGCTCAACACATGTGCTCAACCACTATTCGAGAATTCGCTATGGCTTGGGCTTCATCGGATATGTTTTGTGCCCCCTCGAAAGATGAAGATATGGAGAGTAATGAATACTACACAAATGCGAGTGGCGGTAACAGCCGCCCTCGTTGCCCTCACGCTGACTGCAGGCTGTATCGGCGGGCTATCTACTGATAGCTCCGTCAACGCCGCTGCAGTCGGAGACGCGGTTGAACAGCGACATGCCGCCCTTGACGGCTACGACGCGACGGTCTCCCGTACGGTCGAGGTTGGCGACGCCACTATGGAGACTCGCGCAATCGTCACCGTCCATGGCGATCAACGAGAGGTTATGTATACGGCTGGACCGAATGCTGGTGAAACAGTTACTAGCGCAGCCGATAGTGGCCCGGTCTTCACCACGGGACCAAGCAATACTGGCGCGGTTGCGCCGGCTAGTTATGGGGCACTTGCGGAAACGCTTGTCCGAACTAGTAACGTCTCCGTTGATCGGGTAACTAGCTATGGCGGCCACCAGACCGCTGTCGTTGAACTCACGCCGGCGGCGGACGCAACGGCGACAGGGACGGCGAACGTGACACGTACCGTCTGGGTGGATCTCAACCGCGAGATTCCCCTGAAGGTCGTCACGTCCTGGACGACGGCTGACGGGCAGCCGGCGACCGTTACCGTCTCCTACGACGACGTCGATCTCCACGAAGATAATGCATCGAATACTGCTGAGGTGGCGATGTGACGGCCCTTGATGGCTCTACTCGCCAACTCACGCTCGTTCTCATCGTTGTTGGTCTCCTCGTCGGCGTTGCGGTCGCACCACAGGCATGGGATCGTGCGACCGAGCCCGACGGCACGGTCGCCGTGGTGGAACTCCACGGCTCGATTACGGGTGACTCTGCGACCGCAGTTATCGACGACCTCCGGGACGCCCGGCAGAACGACTCCATTCAGGCGGTTGTTCTTGACGTGAACAGTCCTGGTGGGACGGCGTCGGCGAGCGAGCAGCTCTATCTCGCGGTGAAGCGCACCGCGGGTGAGATGCCTGTCGTTGCGAGCGTCACCGGCACTGCGGCCTCCGGGTCGTACTACGCTGCCGCGCCCGCTGACGATATCTACGTCACGCCCGCGTCCGTCGTTGGGAGCATCGGCGTGCGCGCCACCCTGCCCTCGGCAAGCATTCCTGAGGGGCAAGTCGTCACTGGTCCGGACAAAGTCGGTGGGTCGACGCCTGATGAAGTCCGTCAGCGCGTGGAGACGCTACGGCGCGCGTTCGTCGGTTCCGTCTTCGCTGAGCGCGGCGACCGCATCGAACTCACACGCGAGGAGGTCTCGCACGCGAAGGTGTACGCAGGTGCGAGCGGTGTGGAGAATGGTCTCGCGGACGAAATCGGCGGTGTCGACACGGCCATCGGGGCCGCTGCTGACGACGCTGGCCTTAGCAACTACGACGTGGTACGCATGGAAGCGCCCCAGCCGTCGGTGCTCGCCCAGCTTGGCCTCTCCGCAGACACCACTGGCGACGCAACGACCGAGCAGACCTTCGAGTACCGCGGCGTCGACACCGTTCAATATCTCATGCTGCATGGAACCATTACAACCGACACAGCTCGTAACGCAACGGAGGTGACCGCGAATGCAACCGCGTAAGGTTGCACGCGCCATCGGCGTCATCGCCGTCGTCGCTGCGGTCGTCGTCGCAGCAGCCTACGCCGGCGGCCTCATACTAGGGGCGCCGACGCAGGCCGCCGCACCGGACGCACCCGCCTACGACACAAATGAACTTGTTGCTGAACCCATCGAAGACGATGGGAGCATCACCGCACCCGCTGACGGCGACTCGAAGACAGTCGTAATTGATATGAGCCACGGCAACGGCGTCAGCGAGAATGCTCTCCAGCCGCTCGTGGATGCGCTCGTTGCCGCCGACCACGAGGTTCGAATGTATGCCGGCGGGTCGATGAGCATCGGCGCCGAACCCGGCGCGGCATTCAACGAAACGTTGCGGAGCGCCGACGCGCTCGTCGTCGCCAGCCCTGCGACAACGTACTCGTCGAACGAGGTCGCGGGCGTTGAAGCGTTCGCTGACGCCGGCGGCCGCGTCCTGCTGGCTGCCGAACCACCGACAACCACGAGCACGACGTCGACTGTCTCGATTCCCGGCCTGACGTCCAGCGGGACGGTGACGGCTGCGGGGCAGCCGACGAACCTTGCAGCGACGTTCGGCATCTCGTTCGGGAACGGCTACCTCTACGACATGGCCGAGAACGCGAACAACTTCCAGTCCGTCTACGCGGGCGGTGACGACGGCGTTGCCAACGGCGTGGAGAATGCAGTCCTCACCGACGCGACGCCCGTGACAACCAGTGGGGACGCTTCGTCGGTGCTCACCGCCAGCGACGTGTCGCTGTCGTCGACGCGCGACGAGGCGTCGTACACCGTCGCCGCACGCAACGGGGACGTGCTCGCCGTCGGAGACACCGACTTCCTGACGTCCAGCGCCACTGAAGGCGACAACGACGTGCTGTTGAGTAACGTTGCGGCGTTCCTCGTCACCGGCGACAAGCAACCCGGGATCCCCGCTAGCAGTCAATCCGGCGGGCAATCGTCCGGTACAGGCACGACACCCGTGATGGCTACCTGATCGGGGAGACAGCTCTGCATCGAGCATCTGGCACGTTGTTCATCTCGATTGGTACTCATCCGCACCGATAGGGATTTGCGGAGCATACACTCTTTGCCCTCGGGGCAAGCTTCGTGCCAGTCGGCCTGCTCCGCCGGTAGATACCCCGAAAACTTGTTCGGTGGATAGACGCTCTGAAACGCCCATGATAAGCATATACATATCGCAAACGGGGGTGGAGACAGTTGTTCAGTACCGTTCGCAAGGGGGGTTATCTCACCGCGCCGGAACGTTCATACAGGGCTTAACCAACATTCACTCCGAGAAACTCTCCGCTGTTGGTTAAGCAGAGGCGAGTCGTTGATTCCGTACGGATACTTCGACACGCCCAAAACCCTGATTATGGGCGGTAAAGGCGATTCAATTTGTTCTGTTCCGTCTACGCTTGCGCTTCTACCGAGGGTGATTCTGTGTTAACGTGATACTGATCGCAGAGGATTAGCCTTCGTATGGCTGTGGGTCGTGTGTTGTAGACCACATGGGCGTGTCAAACTTAGCAGTGGTTGCTAGCGCAATTTCTTTATTCAGAGAGGTGCGTGAAACTGGAATAGTCGAATCGGTAAGCAAGTCTGCGATTTTGTAAGTTATATTTGAGGTTGGTGTTAACCGAACTAGAATGTGGATTTAGAACAGGGTTGGTGTTACTGCATCCGAACGTAGTATTCGACAGCGGCTATCACCCCGATAACAGCGAGGAAGAACGGCCACACGGCGACATAGAAGCTGGTGAAGTCCTCCATCGAGCCTCCCGGGAGTCTGTCTGCGAAACAGTACCCGGAGAGCAGGATCGTCAGTAGGGGAGCGGTGAGTAGATTGTACTCGAAATAGAGATAGAACGGGACAGCTCCGAGGAGGAAGGTCCCAGTAATCCAGAATGCCCACGCTCCAACCTGGGTGGCGAGAGTGGTTTGAGGACCAGGACCACTTGCACCTAAAACAAAGAATGCCCACGAGTGGAGGAGTGCAGTGTTCAACACTCCAGCGGCGATTGTGAGGGCGAGACGATTGTTTGAGGAGGGCATTATTTATTGACAATTATCTATCGGCATAAATGCACCTAATTTTGCCATCGTGAGCATTCCAATTCGAATTATTGTACTGAGCGAAAGCACTCCCTAAATCAAGGCGAGTTCTTACCAGCTGATTTGACGCGGCACAGCCGCTCAGTCGATGAGTATAATGAACAGTCCCTCCAAGAGTCAGGGAGCCGAACCAAGCAGTATGAATGCCGTGGTGGCTACAGTCGTAAATACAAGTGCCACGACGAAAGCTGGTAGTTCGATTTGAGTTTGGATGATTTCCGCTCTCCGGAGAAGTGGCAGTAGTAGGATCGCAATTGCAGCCTCAAGAAGCACGGCCCCACCTGCGGCAGGGAGGATTGCTGTAGGAATCCCAGCAGCTGCATGAAGATACGCAAGTCCCAGTAATAGGACTCCGAAAATCAGTCCGCCAATCCCTAATAATCCTATTCCAAGCGTTCTTCCGACGGAGTTTCCTATATTTCGGGAACCGGAAGCAACTGTCACAGAAGGAATACTGTAGTGTTCGATAAAATAGGTACCGTTGAGATAATACTCTGTACTGAGCGATTCGTGAGTCCCTGTACGTAGCGGCGGTTTCATTCCCGGCCCCAAATAAAGAAACCGTACTGGCAACTACTGTTAATTCTACACAGAACCTTCGAAAGGAATTAGAAATCTTCGAGTGACGAGTGCGCTCGCGGAATCCGGAGTTACAGGTCGCGGGGCTGGACCGTCTTCCGGTCGTTGGCCTCAGCACGCTCTGCGGCGTCATTGAGCAGTTCAGCGACTTCCTCGTTGAGGGCGTCGTAGAAGTCCGCCGAGACGTTGTGCTCCGAGAGTTCGTCCTTCACGGCTGCTTTGACGATGAGGTCAGACATTCCATCATCAAATTCTCTTGTCCACTATATAAAGGTTAGAAGTTTCTCACCGCGGATTTCGGCCATAGGACTGCAAGACCCACTAGGATATCAGAGGGGACTTATTCAACCCCATAGAAGTGGATACAGACGGATGCACGATCTAACTGGATCCAGCGGGACCTCTTGTACGTGATCGCTGGGCTTGAGGAACCACACGGGCTCGCAGTTAAGGCCGAACTCGAGGACTACTACGAACAAGATATCAATCACGGCCGGCTCTATCCAAACCTCGACGACCTCGTCGACAAAGGCCTCCTCGAGAAGGGCGAACTCGACAAGCGCACAAACTCCTATACGCTCACCCAGCATGGAGAACGAGAAATTGCTGCTCGCCGCGAGTGGGAAACCCAGTACGTCGACCTCAGCGAGTAACATCCCTGTTTTCAGCGATCAGGGACGGGTAGATGTCACCCACTCCAGCAACATGGCTCCTTTCGTGTAGTTATCGTTTTAGAGACCATGGGCTTACTCAAGCAGGCCGAGTTCAGTGAGGCGGTCTTTGACGTGTGCCAGCGCGTGCTGGGCGTCCTCAGATTCATTTGCACCAGTAATCACGAGTTTCCCACTACCGAACAAGAGAACGACGACATCGGGTTCATCGAGTCGATAAACAAGGCCGGGGAACTGTTCGGGTTCATACTCGATTTGCTCCAATCCCAGCCCGATCGCTATCGCGTTCAAGTTCAGCGATTGCTTGAGGTTGGCACTGGAGACGATATTCTGCACCTCAATCGGCGGATTACTCGCGACATCGATACCTAACTCGCGGATATCATCGAAAACGATCCCGAGAGCTTCGTGAACGTCATCGACGCTTTGCGCGCCGGTACAGACGACTTTCCCCGACCGGAAAATCAGCGTGGCTGACTTTGGCTCTTGGAGGCGGTAGACGATTCCAGGGAAGTCCTCGGGGTTGTAGTCGGCGCCGGGAAGGTCTGTGGAGAGTTGGTCGAGGGCGAGTTCTTGGCCGATATCACTGGATGCAACGACGTTCTCGATTTGGATTGTGTCCACCAAAGTGCTCATACAGAGTATTCGTCGGACAACTCACTTAAAGTACGGCGGGTAGGAATGTGTGGCGCTGGTGAGACCCTCAACGGCTACTAGATCCGAGCGTAGATTGGTAAGGACAGACGCTGTATCGCTCAATCAGTGGAACGCCGTTACGTGACCTCCTCCGTTTCGAGCCACTCCTTGAGTTCCCAGAAACAATCGGAACACAGACGCCCTTCCAGTGTCTCGACCGAATCCGACGGATGCTCGATTCGGTACCGCTGGTGGCGTTCCTGGGATGAGCCAAGTTCCGTCCCACACTTATCACAGTACTCAACCATACCAAGGGGTTGTCGCTGACGAGGGGAATATTTGGGGGCCCATTCGTTCAAGCCCTCTCAGTAGGGCAACTTCGGGTTGCATATACAAGTCTATTTATCGTTTATCATAGGTGAAAGAATCGGTAAGTACAGGTGAACGAGTTAGTGGTCCACTCTCAGATTCCAGATTTATTGAGTGAAACTTCGTCTGTTGAAATCGCCCGCTGCTACCAAGATTGAGCGACGATCTGGTACGTTAGGAGTCCGAGATATCTTGGTTCTGGGGAGTAGCGGCGTACCGTCAGTCCGAGTCGTTGTCTGTCAGTGCAACGACGGTTCCCTGTTGGCCACCGACGTAGAGCCGGTTGCCCGTTCTCATTACGTCTTGGGGTGCGATCGAGAGGGTGGAACGCCACTGGACTTGGCCCGCCGCACGCGAAAGTGCAACTACCTCGCCATGGCCTGTCCCCTGCTCAGGATTCGTTCCGTATCCGACGACGAGCGTCTCCCCGGTAACCGCAGGCTGGCAGAGCCTGAATTCATCACCAGTACCGACCGACACGTTCCGGCCCGCGAGTGATTCACGGTGGAGCCACTCCAGTTTCCCCGTTGCCGCCTGCAACGCGAACACGACCAATTGCTCCTGCTGTTCGTAGCTCGCAGCAACGAACACGTGATCGCCGTCAGTCGCCAACGGTGAGTAGGCTGCCGCGCCCTCGCCCGCATACCCGGGGAACTGCCATTCCACGTCCTCGCCAGCTACACCGACGGCCAACGTCTCCTGGGGGCTCGTCCCCCACACAATATCGTGTGTGAGGACCGCTTCTCGGTCACCAGTGACCACCGGATGCGACGGGAATTCGAACGGCAGGTGCGTCCGCTCAACTTCGAGGCTGCCGTCAGACAGCCGGACCGTGAACAGCGCTTGAACGTGGCCACCGTAACTCGCCCACACCCGCCGGGGAGTCACCGCTAGGCCGTAGGGATCCTCAAGGGCAGCTTCGTCAATTTGATCGCCCAGATACAACCGCCACCGTTCGCTTCCATCGCCGGGATCGATCCCGTGCAACCCGTAACTACTCTGAATATACACGGTCTCCGGTGTCGCTACTGGAATGGGGGAAAAATCCACCGCAGAGTTAGACGGGGATAAGAACTTCTCGGGCACGGTGTCGGCGACCTGGTCGTAGAGGTTTCGTCGCCACTAAATCGTGCCGTCACCTGCATTCACGGCGATAACATCGGTACCGCCGTCAGTCATGTAGAGCGATCCATTGACGAGGCCACCGAATCGCGGTACTCGACGCCCCGACTGATACTGGATACGGCGGTTCCATCGGTGCTTGCCATCGATGGCATCGTAGGCACGCAGGTGGAGTTCGCTGTCGAATCGACCCGCAGTAATCACCTGGTCCGGGGTTGCAGCGACGAGTTCGCCAGAGATCAGGGAGGCGGAGGAGGTATCAGTAATGCGGTCCTGCCACTTGATGGTCGGTGGCGTCTGAATCTTCTGGGGGCTCCGTGCTATGTTCTGTAAATCAGCGTACTTGAAGCGCCAGGTATCCGTTGAGGGCGACCAGGAGGTTCCTAGTGTATCTGGTGGGCGTTCGTTCGGGCCATTTCCGAGAGGTAACGAACTGCACCCAGCGACGCTCGCTACACCGGCGAGACCGATTGTTCGGAGGGCATCACGCCGAGATAGGGAGGGCATTCATAGTTGGATTTACACCAATTGGCAAAATATCTGGTGAAGGCCGTGCGTATGAGTACTATCGCCAGTTAGTGCTCATCCTCACTTACCGGCTGTTTCACCGCACATAGTATCTGATCAATAGGATTTCAACAGCGCCAAATTTGTCACTCCATAGCCAGGCGATCTATGCGACAAGGTATTGAGTTGTGAGCTTCCCAAGACTGAGTCTGGAACAGTTGTGGACGCTTCTGCAGTTCTACTCGGTCGTTTCGGCGCTGACAGAAAGCCTATGACCGATAAGATGACTGCTACTGGTATGCCGGAGTGCCAGAACTGTGGCAGCCACGTCACAGATGTCTACGTTCGTGTATTTACACCGGACTCTATCGACGAGCCACGTGTGTGTCCGAACTGCGAAGACATGACTCGCAGCCGCGAAGGAGTCCGTGAGAAACGAACATGATCCAAGCTGTCACGTATCGCAATATCGAAAGAGCCGATGGCTGACCCCTGACAGACTGGCACTCTACAGTGTTATCAGCCTGAGGGGTGGCGGACTTCGTAAGTGACCGATGATTCTGACCTCTTTTCTCGTCTGTCTCATCAGGATGGGCGATTAGCAAGTGGTAGTGATCTCGAAGCTGGCGCCACCGCTTGGTCCATTTGTTGCCGAAACCTCCCAGCCGTGCCGACTGGCAACTTCCTCGACAATACTGAGCCCGAAGCCGGTCCCCTCGTCAGCAGTTGTATAGAGTAGTCGTCTCCTCGGTAAGTCCCGAGGTCGATAGTGTCAAAAATCTCTCGCTCAAATGAGCGAAACCGTTGGAGCGGGCTGGACACGAGCAAGGACAAGACGAGGAGAGACCAAGCAGGACGTCAAGCGGATTGGTGCTGGAAGCGTGGTTTCTCGTGGACGATGCAGGAGATGGCAAGATAAAGACAATCACCCTCAACCACCGCCTCCACGACTTCCAACGGGGCAATTCTTTAAAATACACCCTCTCCCCACTATTTCCAACTCTCCACAGGATGCTGGACAACAGGATGGGTTCATCGGTCGGAGGACACTCTTCGAGTGCCTCACTCCCTTTGATTTGAACCCACTACGGTTTTGGTTCTGCTGTCAACCACTTACTTGTTTCCCTATCTAGAGTGTAAATGCTGTAGACTGCACTTGTTATCCTAGTCTAGGTTGGAAATAATGGGGAGAGGGTGTTTTATAAGTGTTCGAGGGGTTGGAAGTCGTGGTAGGTGTGGAACCCTCTGGTTTTATGCCAATCGCTGTCTCACTCCATCAGTAATGACTGAGTATTTCGACGACAGCCTTGTCGAGGATGTCTTCATCAAGGACATCTCCTATCTGAAGCCGGAATACCAACCAGACGAAATCGAAGAACGGGGCGAGGAAATGGATGAATACGTTAATCTTCTCGCTCCAATTCTGAAAGGATGGGACGCCGACAACATCTTTCTCTTCGGCGAGTCAGGTGTCGGCAAGACACTCGCCACACGAACACTCCTGCCCGAGCTACAGCAGAAAGCAGAAGACAACGGTGTGGACGTAGACATCGTGGAGACGAACTGTTCTGGCTCGCAGTCATCGTATCAAGCCGCCATTGACATCGTCAACGAACTCCGCTCTCCGACAAGCCCACTCACAACCATCGACCTGGATGAGCCCGAACTCAGTCGCACTGGGTATCCTTCCTCAGAGGTCTACGAACAACTCTTCGAGGGGCTGGCGAACGGTGACGATTACGTCATTCTTGTTCTGGACGAAATTGATGGGCTCGGTTCAGACGGCGAACTCCTCTACCAGCTCACTCGGGGGCAGTCTATGGGTCAACTTGACTCAGAAATCTGCATCGTCGGCATCTCCAACGACCTCTACTTTAAAAATAACATGAAAACCTCAGTGCGGGACACACTCTGTGAGTCAGAAGTTCACTTCCCAGAATACGACTCTCAAGACCTGCAGTCTATTCTTCAACGCCGAGCAGAGGACGCATTCTATGAGGACGCACTCTCCGAGGACGTTATCCCGCTTTGTGCTGCGGTCGCCACCAAGGAACACGGGAGTGCCCGTTACGCCATCCGCATCCTTCGGAAGGCAACTCAACTCGCTGAAGATGAGGTTCGGAATGCTCCAGAATCCACGCAACCGTTTGAACAAGTGAAAGAACGCCATGTCCGAGAGGCAAAACGAATCGTCGAGGAGGAGACGGTCACTCGTGGAATCAAGAATTTGAGCGATTCGCAGCGGTATCTCCTGCTGTCCATCTCCCAGTATCATGCACGAGCCGAAACACCGGCTGGCACATCGGATATTTACGCTACGTATGAAGCAACAGTCAAAGAGTATGGGAAGAGTGCTATTTCCCGGCGTGGAGCGCACAATAACCTGCTTTCAATGGTAGATAAGGGCATTCTCCACATCTCCAATAACGCTCGCAATCAGCGTGGCGTCCCAAATCGTTACTCGCTCGTTACAGATTTGGAAACTGTAGCGTCAGCACTAGAGGAGTCAGATCAGACAGATGATGGATTTATCTTAGATGATTTGCGTGCGGAAGCGAGAGAACACGGTGTATTAGATGAGTGAGAAGTAAGTTGGAAGTCGTGGGGGGTGTGTGGTTAAGAGCGTGGAACTCCTCGAAGCCGTGGAAGCATGGGTTTTCGGAGAAGTTGGAAGCCATGGGGGGTGTCTGTTATAAATATCTGCCGGGAGATGGAAGCCGTGGAAGTATGGGTATGGCACACGTCAGACACCATTCCGTCCCCTACTTATCCGGACTGATCCACGCCGACTTGCGATAATACGGGGAGTAACTTCTCAGAATGAGCGGGTTCTGCAGTGTAGTCGAAAACGGTGAAGCGGTGTATCGCCGGTGCTCCTCCACGGGGATGGAGGGCGAAGGGTAGTGACAGGTAATCTGGCGGCAGCGGTCTCAATTCTGGCGCCAACTCGGCGATACACACGGTAGTGATTACTCGTGTTATGTATTCTTTCCGACCACTCGAATACTTTCCACAGCCAACCTACTCGCCTTCGTGCTCTCTAACTCCGGTTGTTCCCAGCGCTCCTCGATCTCCTCGGCCGCGCTCTCGAACCGGTCTGCCCGCCCGCGAAGATCGTCAAGCACGTCAGCCGGACTGTGGGCGCGCGCTCGGAGCGTGTCCTGTTCGTACGTCTCAACGTACTCCCGGTCGGTCAACGATCGCAAAACATCGTCGCTCTTCCGTAGGAGATTGTTGATACAGTTCTCTCAAAGGGATTGAGGATCATCCGTCTTTAGTTAAGCGAGAAACCGCGTGATAGCGGCGGCTTATCGAGGCACCTTTCGGAAGGAATGAGGAAGTCCAGTCTGTGCACGACAAGGACTCCTCATCTCGGATTATGCGTCGGCTC
>NZ_JAJJZG010000023.1 GCF_021028995.1 Halobacterium sp. KA-4
TGCTGGCGACGTGGCGCCAGCAGGGACGCAATCCATACGAAGAGCTTCGTCGAGTCGTCAGCAACAATGATATGATCTCACGGGCTCACACTGTGCCGACTGTCGAGACCTCGGGGTAAACACGTACCGAAAACGTATACGGGTGGTTAGAACTGTTCAGACGCGTGACGGCCGTACGCGTCTCGCGCTGTCTCAAGTAAGTCCGGAGCTGCCTCCTGGAGTCCGAGACGAACAGCGAGTCGCAGGACTTCGCTACGGTCTATCGCATCAGGTGCCGCTTCACGGTCAAGTGCTTCCTGCAGGTCCGTCCCAACCTCCTCGAGTTCTCCTGTCTCCTCGAGGGCACGGACGAGCGCGGTGAGGCGGGCGTCACGGACGGAGAGTGTCTTCGATGTTTCGCCGGCTTCGACGGCGGCCAGCAGCGTGACCATCGCGTCTTCGAGGTCCGTCGACTCGTCGCTTGGTGTGGCTTCTTGAGCGCGGGTGCCGACGTCGGTTTGCTGGCGCAACTGCTCGAGTTCGTCGTCGTCGGTCATTGGTTCCCACCCAGTCGTTCGACGAGGGTCTCTGCGTTGGCCTGGTACGCCTCGATGGCTCGCTTGGCTGTCTTTGACGGACGCTCCAGCGTGAAGAGCGTCCCGCCGTTCATCTGGGCGTTCTGCACGTCTTGCGAGCTGGGGACTTGCGTCGGGGCGAGCGCCTTCGGATACTCTTCCTCGAACTCTTCGAGGTACGCTTGCCCTGCTTTCGTTCGTTCATCGACCTCGTTCAGTAATACCATCACGAGTTCGATGTCGACGTCTTGTTCCTCGCGGATGGTTTTCAGGTCTCGACGTAGTTGCGCGGCCTGTCCGGCTTCGAATGGTCCCGGGCGGACTGGTGCAACGACGTGTTTTGCGGCCCAGAGGCCGTTGTATGCGATGTTCGATGTGGAGCCGGGGAGGTCGAGGAGGATGACGTCGTAGTCATCTTCGACGTAGCCGGTGAGGAACTCGTCGAGGCGGCTGTATCGTTCAGCGGCCTCGTCGATGTTTCCGAGTGTAGCGTCGAGGCCATCGAGGCTTTCGTGTGCGGGGATGAGGTCGGGACCTTCACCGGTCGGGATGATGAGATCGTCGACGGCCGTGGGGAGTTTCTCGGAGATGGTCTCCCATTCGTCCTGGAAAACTGTGGTGATGTTTGGCCAGCGGTCGTCGTCGGCTTGGACGTCCTCCCAGAGGCCGAAGTGTTTCGCGAGGTCGCCTTGTTTGCCGGCGAGGTCGAGGAGGAGGACATCGTAGCCGTGGCGGTCGAGAGCGACGCCCAGATGGGCGGTTGCGGTGGTCTTTCCGACGCCGCCCTTGTCCAAGAATGTAGCTGCTCTTAGCGCTGACCCTGGCATATACGCTTGCGTATTCGTATACGGATACGTAAAGGTTCGTCAGACATAGTGTGTGCCCCAAACTCACGGCGAATGCCCCCTGTGACTGAGTCGACGAGGAATTAAACCGAGGCCCGTGGACTTCACTGTCTGCTTGCTCGTTGGTGGTTACACTTCAGCAAGTGCCCTCCTCGACTAACGAGCTTTGTGAGGTGCTGGGGTTATGGCCCTGGATTAGCGACTCTACAGTCCGGACAGGAATCCATTGAGTGCCACGTATCGCCGCGATGGCAGTGGTGAGAGCAGCGCCGGGGATTCCCCTCCAAGTGCAGTAAACCCCATTCCGGGTCTGGGAAATCCCCGAATACGATATACCGTCTTTGCCGCCGTTTCACTAACAGGTTCACTGGACACCTCTGGCACTCCAACAGCTCGCCATCGTCACGACCATGCCATCGATTATAACCCCACGTGTGGAACGTTGAGCCGCCGCGACACGGCTCAAACGAGCCATGCCGAAGCGCGTCCTCGAAAAGCGTCAGGCCCGAATATCGCCCCTCACCGTCAACCCAATCCTCGAACGAGATACCGTCCTGGGGAACCGGGACGTAGCTCTCTCGGAGCGTCTCAACATCAAATTCGGGCGCAAGAACGCCTTCGTAGTCATAGATATACCGCGTAAGCTCATTATCGTACTGTCGGCGGGCGTCACAGTACGCACAAGCCTCATACTCTCTACCTTGGGGATGCACGTAGGAAGAGACCCGGAACCAGGCGTGCGTATCGTAGTCCTGGTAGTACCAGCAACCACGGTTCGTTTGTTCCCAATCGAAGGTCGAGCGGCCTGAGGGGTCGAACTCACGGGCGTTGTGATCACGAACCGCGTAGCCAGCAGCGTCTTGATCACGGAACTTCTCGTCGACAACCCTGTAGTCCAGGTGGTTCTCCCCGAACTCGTCGGCATCCAGCCAGGCGACCGAGTACCCCTTTGAGAGATAGTCATGGGTCGTCCCCTCCACGTCCTTCGTGTGGTGCTTGTACTGGATCTCGAGAATCACGCCTCGGCCAAAGATGGGGTTCTCGCCGGTGAAATCGAGGATCGCGTCTGCCCGACGACGATCCGGTGACGTTGGTGTTCGCCCCACATCAAGCGAGACTTCGGGCTGGCAGCGAGCGTACTGTCCGTCAAATGCGTCAATCAGGGCATCGACAGCGAGTGCGACACAACGGGCATGCGTCTCGGACTCCCCCAAGACGCCGTTCTGAGCCAGACAGCCATCACTTGTCGAATTTGGTGGATGGTAGAAGTGTTGCGAACGTTCCGGGCCACCGCGCTGGTAGAGAGAAGCCCCGCAGTCCAAGCATTCGACTGTCTCCCCGTTAGGGACCATCGCTGGGACTACTATACTGTCCTCGTAGCGCGCTCGAAACGGCACTATGTATCGGGTTTAGCTCAACCCAATTGAAAACTCCGGGAAGTTGATACTGGACGTGAACGCTTGGGTATCCCCGCCAAATTAAGTTTTCTTCAGGGAAATCCCGCCGGTTACAGTACGTCAAGATGTTACCGTCTGCTTCTGACGAGACCCCCTTGATGGAATCGTCGGCTCACTGCGTGAGACTCAGCAGTCTTCTGGTGGAACGAGGATAGAATTCGGGGGGAGCGAGTAGACTGCGTATATTTCTTTGAGGTCAAGTGCCTTCGCTACCATCGAACGATGGAGACCATCTGACGTGACGTAATATTTATCCTCGATTTTCTGAAGACGAGGCGGAGCTGGGACCTCTCTCCTGAATTCACCGTTATGGAACCGCGCCAGATGTGTTTGGATTCTTCCGTGGTTAAACCGGTTGACGTTCGTTTTAGTGGTCCCTGCAATCTTCGACGGATCGATGAATTCGGTTTGCTCGGGGTAGGGAACGATATCTGACTCAGGATTGACGTCCGGAATCAGATGGCGAGACGTCCATTCGTCAAGAAACTCAGAGGGGGACGTAATCTTACCTTCTCCAACCTGCTTATGCAACTTTTGAGCCAGCTCACGTTGACCGTCAGTCAACGAATAGGTCTCCATCGGGGCCTGCTACAGGTCTGAAACCCGTAAAGTGGTTGGGACTGCAATTAGAATTCCGGAGATTAGCTGATTTTACTTCGGCTTAGTCCGGTACGACTCTGGTCTTTGATTTTCAAGCTATTATCCGGGGCTCATGGTCCGCTGTTCGTATTAGATTATTTGTTGGGTCGTGCTTGGATTGGGTATGGCAGTAGAACCTGAGGAGTTGGATACGATGCTGCGCGTCCTCCATAAGGGGCACCGAGAGCTGCGAGATCTTGGCGGCGACCAGCCCGGTGTTAGTTTCGGGAAGCGGCCGATGCGTGACCTCGGCTTGCTGGACGAAGATGGGGTCGCGACGGACCACGAGGTGCTCGTAACTATGTACCGCAACGGTCGGACTGTCCTTGATTTCCAACTCGACGCCTGAACTGTGGTTCTTCGTCGTCTGTCTGTTCGGTGATGGGTGGAGTCGTATTCTCCGTGGCGGTTATGGGTTAGCAGTGCCTGCTAACTATATGGCGAACTCGATAAAGCGGCCTGCTGATGGGTTGGCACTCCAGATTACGCGACCAGCCAGACAAGCCGGCCTCGTCGAGGAAGACAGTGAAGGGACCGCCACGTATCTCGCAACGGTTCGCGTTCACGCCGTCGACGGTCTACTGATTATCGTCGACGTTGACGAGCTCACTGACGAGGAGGAGGCGGACATCGTCGCGACCGCGATCCAAGATACGGGGTCGGTGTACACGTCGGTCGAGGTGTCTGTCGGGATTTCGGGGAATGGGTACCAAGTGCAGGTGTCGAATGCGCCGGATGCAGGGCTCCGAGAGGGGGATACGCCGTCCGTGACGATTGCACCGGGTGTGATTTTGCTTGGGAACGAGCAAGCTGGTAATGGGTCGCCGCAGCGGTTGGCTGCGGATCTCGCGACGATTCGACGAGACCAACTGCCGAGATAAGTTCTGGCTTGGGAGTGGTAGTATGACGCGCCTGCTTCTCCATATGCGCTTACGTATCCGTATACGGATACGCAAACGCCTTTGAATGAACTCGGTTTCCTTGGCGTCTGACTATCGAGTGCCCCTGATACTTTTCGTGCTACCCTATTTTCGTTCAGATGATGACCGCGTCTCCGAATCGGAGTCATCGAATCCGGGACGAGGTAGACGAAGTCTACACGTTCCCGATCAAGCACGACCACCTTGGGTACGATATCGAGAATGCAACCGTCCTGGTTAACCGACGTGAGGACGGCACAGCGACGGTTCTCCTGACTGACCCACCGGGGAGACAGGGGTATTATCTGAATTATTCTGACCCGCCGGAGGAACCGGCGCGCGAGGCGCTCCACCAACTGGCGGAGGACCTGGTCGAACGCGCGGAGACACTACTCGAAGAGTACGACCCACAGCTGAGCCGCTGGAAGGCAAATAGCGGGAATCGCTCGCTGCGAGATATTTATGTGCAAGTCGACGTCGACGAGATTGAGGATGTGATTCTGAAGATGTACCAGCTTCTCGTTGAGTTCAAACCACGATACCTCGAGCATCTTGAGGAGTACGAGCCGGCGGAAGTCGTCTCCCCAACGAATACCCTCCACGAGAAGGTCGACGACATCACTGGCGGTGTCCACCCAGGCACCCTGCAGGAGTAACACCGACAACGGTTAGAAGACAACTCTAACATTCTTCGTCCTACCACCTGAATACCGATGATTGGAATTTACGGCCTGAAAACGCTAACACAGAGCGTATACGAAAACACATCCGAATACGTATGCGCAAAGTCTGACGAAACCGCTAATCTGCCACACATTGGGGGAGATCTATTAACTGATTTAAACGGGTACACGCATCCACGCACTATCAATACGATGACGCCGCTTCTGGAATTCAGTAAAGAATTCGCTGAAGACATCTTCTAATCTGCTGGCAATCGCAGGTGTCTGTTGCCGCGTTCTATGTGGTTCCAAAACCATTGCTGCAAAGGCATCCGCAGCGTACTCGGAGTTCTTCTTTCGATAGTTCTTCACTCCGGGCGTCTCCCGATCCGTGATTTCACCACGGATTCGGACTGACAGAGTGCGTGCTTCATTATACTGTGTCTGAGTTTCAAAGAGGCACTCGTCTCCGATCTCCGTTTCCGAGTAAAAGTGTCTGTGTAACTTGATGTGGTTATCTGCGTGATGCCCGATTTCGTGGGCGAGCGTGGCTGCAAACCTCCACCCAGGAAAATCAGCGGTGTCGGTCCCGATCTCAATCGTTGTTGGCTCGGTCCAATAGCGGCCGCGAACGGCCGGATCCTCGAATGACACATCACGCGTAAACTCGGATAAGCTAAACACGGACCGAGCGACCTCAAGAGCTGCTTCGGCCCGCTTTCGGCGAATCACTCTCGGGACCGTATCCACGCCCGGGAAGTCGTAGGAGGACATATTCTGAACCCACTGGTCAAGGTTTCGGGTAATCGGGTCTACTCGAAGCTCATCTGCTCGAAGAGCAACCGGCTGCCGTTCCTGATGGAGCCGCTGCGCTTCCTTGAACTTCTGTGGCTCCGAACCAGTCGGTGGCACTCGCAGCGTAAACGGCGACTCTATTGACCCGAGTCGTTCAAACCCGTCATCCAATGCCTCAATGAGATCATCCTCAAATTTGTCGGATGTTGACTCACGGAGATCGTCCTCTCGCACGTTCAATACGCGGTGTTCACGACACCCGTCAAAAACCCCAGCGGTTCAGTAGTCGTCTTGGAGTGCCGTGAGGTTCTGCGTCAGTAATGCAGCCCGTTCGACTTTTTCTCGGCCTGCTCGGAGTTGTGTATCGACTGTACTGGGGGTTGACCCCAAGATAGTTGCCGTATTTTGGCGAGAGATGTCGAGGAAATCGCGGAGGATGTATGCTTGGGCTTGACCTTTTGGCATCGCTTCTGCGTCAGCCAGTCGCTTCGCGATGAGCAGTCCAAACGCCTGGTCTGAGAGCGTGTATTCGACGTTGTGGGCCGTTGCAGTGTCGACGAACTGTTCGATGTGCTCGTCAAGCTCTTCAGCGTCTGGGGCTTCGAGGAACGAGTCTTCGGTGAACTTCTCACCGTGGACGCTGCCCAGCATTACCGATTTCCGGAGGGGGCTGTAGTAGGCGCTCTTGGCAGCGTATTCTCCGATGTAGATGAGTCGGGGGGCAGGTTCGTCGTCATCATCCCGGTCGCGTTGCTCGGCTGGCTGAATGATAGGGGGATTGCCGTGGTCTTTGGTATGAGGGACCGATGGGATGATATCGGCCGGGGATGATTTGACGCTCATTGAACCTCTGGTTACTACTATACAGTAGCAACACAAATAGATTCGTGTTCTACTCCCCCCAGACCACAAGCAAGAAACCAACCCCCAGAGCGTGTCATAGAAGAGTTCTCATGATTTGCTGAATCAGCTCTAACGGATTTGGTTCTCCGGTTTTGCGCTGACCGCTGCAATACTAAACCATCAACTAGCGTTTCTCTTGACGCACCAAAACTGACTCAACTCGCATTCGAATATTAGATTCTGAAGGACATTGCGAGTTCAGTAGAGACAGATATCATGGAGGTCTTCCGGCGGACCTCTGATGATGTGTTGACGACCGTACAGCTAGCTGACGCTACAGACCGCCCCAAATCTAGCATCAGCCGCGCTCTATTACGTTTAGTTGAAAAGAACAAACTTCACCGAGTCCAGGCTGGTGTCTACCAACAGGTGGAGTAGAGGAGCAAGTACATCCACAAATACCTCAACGACTACAACGCCAAGCAAACTAACCTCCTCCTGAAGATCGAGCAATATTCCCTCCATTCTCTCCCCCTATGGGGGAGAGAACACAGGCAACATCTTCTCACCATGGAGAACCCAGAACACATGACTACTCTAGCTAGTTAACTATCTGCTGGTAGATCGCTTCTGTGCGGCGATTTCGCCCAGAACTAGGCGAAAGAGACCGTTGGTGGTTGTAGTCTTCTAATCTGCTACCCGAGCAACCGCCTCACTAGACGAAGCGGTTTCTTCACTGCTGTTAGACCTCTCGTCTGTCAGAGGCGAACAGCTCTTCACCGCATCTGCTGCTTCGTCTGCAGCATCTTCTACTTGGTCCAAGAGACCGCCACCATTGTCCTCTTCCGATGAATTCCCCTCAGAGGCTACACACTGTGTGGCGTTATTGAGGCCGCCGGTTGCATCTTCGACACCGTCCACGATAACCCCTGTCCCGTTTTCGATGTCACTGACAGTAATGTCTGTGAGGCACTGTCTAGTTTAGCACCTCGTCAGCTGGCGTTCGATCATCGAGCGATTGATGCGGTCTGAGGCGGTTGTAGTAATGCGCAAATAATGCAAGCCATTGGCGAACGCTCTGCCGACTGCCCACCCACGAGTTGTGGAAACGGTCGAGGCGCATTTTGAGCGTGTGAAACCATTTTTCGATGAGGTTTCGGTCGGTATAGTCAACCCGACCGTTCAATCCTAATCGAGCAAGGGCAGTCCGGTAGCCGAACTGATCGACGAGAAACGTCGTATCTGAAAGATCATGTTTCTCCGCCAGTCCAGACAGGAACGCAGCCGCCGGATCGGTGCCGTGGCGTCCGAACAATGCCACGTCAAGAATGAGTTTCGTGTCGAGGTCTATTGCAGCGTACAACCAAGACCACTCGCCGTTAATTTTGACAGCGGTTTCGTCAACCGCGACCCGCGACGGCTTCGCCGTCGGCGGGTCTGGAACGCTGTCAGCTAGCCGATGTACCCATTGCCAAACTGCTTGATGAGAGCGTTCAACGCCTAATTCCGCGAGAATCGTTGTTGTTTCTCTGAGCGAACAACCGGTCGCGTGAAGCCGGACAGCGAACGCCCTGACGGGCGTCGCCGTCCGTTCACGCTCCCAAGTTTCTTCTAAATCCGCCGCAAAGCACTCGCTGAGCAGGTCTGCGAGCATTATCCCAAACAAACTCAACGACCTGCTCACTTCTCAAACTGGCTTAACTAGACAGTGCCCTCCTGTCGAACGTGTCTACAGCAACACGCTTGAAAAAGAGGTGTGGGGAAACGTCTGCCAGCACTGCGAGGCATACCAAGGGAACCACTACATGGAACAAGAGGCGGTTGAGGTCGACCCGCCGTTCGTGGAGTGCCCGAATTGTGGCGAGGAGCATGAGTGGCGGCCAGACGAGGGATTTGGCGCTGCTTTTGGCCAGGGCTGGGTCTCCTGTCCGGAGTACGGCGACGTGCCTGTCGGCGATCCACGCAAAAAGTGACCGAGAGATGTCCGACACAGCTTTTTATGCCCGGGGTGGCAAAGGCTACGCAACCAAGGTAGGCTAACCGCACGACGTGCCTAGTCGTCGGGGATGCCTCTGGCCGGTGAAATAATTGGTTTCACCGCCGAGGATGGCTAGTCCCCGACGGCAAGAGAACCCTATCAACCATCTGGTTCTCGCGGGCCCATGACCTAATAGCTTTCGCCCTTAGCCGTGGCTCCGTGGCTCTCTTGGCCGAGAGTCACCAGCGGCTGTCCTCGAACGCGAACGGTCTCGGGTACGACGACTAACTCGGGAGTCGTCAGCACGCAACTTCCCGGACAGACGCCCTATGTCCGGACACCACACCATCTGGCTCGTCGGCTGCTCGACCTGCGACGAGCTCTGGCTCACCCCCGTCGGCCGCGACACCACGGACTGCCCACGCTGCGGGACCACCTACAGGACCCGTACGCTCCGAAAGTTCGCCGAGGACACGGACCGCGACGCACTCATCGAGAAGCGCACCCAGATCCTCTCGAGCCGGAGCGACCCACGTGCTCGCGAGCAGTACCGCGCCACCGTCGACGACGCCCTCGCCGACTACGACTCGCTCGAGGACGCCGCCCGGTCGTCACTCATCGACGAAGAGGCAATCCTCCGCCATATCGGCGCCGACGATGCCGCCGATCTCCTCTACACCAACGAGGAATCGACGACGCCCACACCCTCCTCGCGCTCGGACGCGGAGGAACCCGATTCCGAGCACGCGAACCCCACCTTCGACCCGCTTGGAACTCCACTCCCCGTGGCCGCAACCCCCGGTATTTCGCGTATCCCGCCAGATCAGGATGGCCAGACGGATCTCTCGACGACGGTCGTCCACCGTGGGTTGCAGCCCCAGATGCGGCGCTGGATTCCCACCCTCCTGGAGGAACTTCTCCCGACACTCACGGCTGCCGTTGCTCAGTGGACAGTCGACCAGGACGGCGTCGACCTTGAGGCCGCCAGCACAGAAGCGATTGCGACGGCGCTGCTCGACCAGCTTGAGATCGACCCAGGGACCGTTGAGATCGATGGTGACCGCCAGGCGCCGGTCGAAGTGCGTGCGTGGGTCCGTGACCTCGTGGCGTTCACCGTCCGTGCCGTCGAGGAAGACGTCACTGTTGACGACGCCCCAGGATCGCTGACGCGGATCGGGACCGGCCGTGGATTGCTCAACGCAGGCCGTGCAGCGCTCCGAGCTGGCCCGGTCGCACTGCTCGATGCTCTTGAGGTGACGCCACAGGTCGCTGCGACGCTCAACGAAGGCGAATGGGTTGGCACACGCAGCGAGACACGCGCCCGCTCTCTCGGCGCGCTGGACAGCCTCTCGGACGCGCTAGACATCCAGTTGGTGTTCTCGACACCACGCATGGAATCCATTCTCGTCGACGAGCACGCTGACTGGACGAGCCGGCATCTCAATCTTACCGAGGACGCAGATACCTCCCACCCGTCTGGAACCAACACAGACAGCGATGAGGACGCGGCACTCGCGAGTCAGGCGTGGGACATCATCCGTGACCGCGAGTGGTCGGGCACCGGCTACACGCGCATCCTCGGCAATCTCTCGGCCGCTGGCGCAACCCGCGGCGACCTTGCGGCCGACGACGACGTCGGCCTCTCCGAGGGCAGCATCTACGCGTACGTCCAGGAGCTTGTGGACGCCGGCTTCGTCACCATTGACGGCACCACCACCCCGAGTAAGGTTGTCCTAACGGAGCTTGGCGCCTCTCTCGCCGGTTATGTCGATTCTTCGGGTGCTGTCCAGTCTCCCGTTCAGGCGAGTCTTACTCAGTCCCCCAACCGCGATACAAGAGAGTGTATTCCCCAAAACCGGCACGACCGGCCCGGGGACGGCCTGGCCGCCGTCGGCCCCCGCACCACCGCCGCCGAGGCGTTCCTCGCGGATACCGGCGACGCTGAGGAGGACGGCTATACGCGGTTCCTCGGCCGGTACAGCGGCGGTGAAGCCCCACGCGAGATCGAACCCGCGACGCTCCACCATCAGCTGCAGTCCGCTCGCCGCACTGAGGGCGTAACCGTCGTAGAGGATGCGAACCTCCGGGAATTCGACGATGGCCGTGTCTCGTACCTGTCCGGCGGGCCGTCGTTCGACGATGATGTCGCAGTGGTTCTGGAGTGGGGGAATCCCCTGGCGACGTTGGCACGTCTCGTTGATTCCTTACTCGGCAGTCGGGCGTGGAGTAAGATTCTCCGCCGCAGCCGGCTAGGGAGTGAACTCGAGAATCTGTGGGGCGGCGCCGATGCGTTCGACGCGGCGCTCGCGGATGTCGCGAAGTTCGCGGCCCAGATGGGATGGATGAGCAGCGGCGAGGAGAACAACTACCACAGCTACCGTGACCGTTTGGAGGGCGTTCGGTGTTCGCTACTCGAGGAGGTCGGGAAGTTCGATGAGCTCGATTACGACCAGCGCTCGGCACTGGTCTCGAAGCTCATCGGGTTGTTCACGACGGCGACGGCGCTGTACGACGCGGCCGGCTACGACCTCACCGTCCACCTCCGGGTGCCGGACGCGACGCAGTTACGTCGCGACGACGGCCGATACGGCCGCTTCCTCGGGTTCTTCCGGAGTGTCGTGGCGAAACAGGGCGTCTACCGTGGCCCCGAGGGCGTTCACTCCATCTATCGGATGCAGCGCGAGCGCCGCGAGGAGAAGCTGAAGAGCCGGCTGGGCTACGAGATTGATCCCGGAGACCCGCGGGCGGACCTGACGTGCTCGTGGGTGGTCGCCGTCGACGACGCCAGCGACGATGTCGTTGATGACGTCGAGGCCGCCCTCACCGCCGAAGACGACCGGGTTCGGGACCGCATTCAGGACGGCACCGAGGACGCCGCCGTCATGGACGTTCCTGTCCGGAGGGGGAACTCGGTGGCGGCAACCCGGGAGATCGTGGAGGGGTTCGCGATAAAGAAGGGCTTCGGCGCCGGTGCACGCCAAGACCTCGACCGGCTCGCGAACGTGGTCCACGCCGCACTCGGGACCTCCACTCGGGGGCCGTCGCCGTTTGACGTCGCGGCGGCGATGCAGGCCCTCGAGTCCCGGGACCGCGTCGGCGACGAGCTCTCGGTCAGCGCGCTTGCGACTGGCGTCGCGACGCTCCCGGCGAATCGCTTGCTGCCGTCGCTGTTCGAGGGCGAGCGGCCGAAACTTGCGATGCAGAAGATGGTGAAGCTGCTGCTGGCGAGCGACACCCCGGTCTCACGCCAGGAGCTTGTCGACGTCTCATCGGAGAATTCGGTCGACCGGTACCTGCAGCGGTTGCGGGCGTTGGATATCGTCGAGCGTGTCGGGCGGGGTGAGTACCGTGCGTACTTGGAGCCGTGGTGGACACCAGCCAGCGATACCGACGAGCCGTACAACGAGGACCACGAAAGCACCATCGAGGAGGTTTCACTCGGCACGGTGCGGTGGCGAGACGTCCTGTATGGCGCTGCGGATCGGTTGGACCCGGACCTGCCAGAAGACGTTGACGCCGTGAACGTCCACGACCCGGTGTTCTGGACGGACACGGACTTCGAGCGTGTCATCGAGGCAGTTCCGGGGATCGCGCAGTACGAACATTTCCTGCGGGTGTACTTCGAGGATGTCGAAGAGGACGACGAGGAGGTGGTGGCGAGAATCGGGTCACCACCACCCGGCGCGTCACCCGGACAGCAGACGCTTATGGGAGCGCTGGCTGGCGATTAGCTGGTTGGGGGACGTGAGTAAGACGCAGTACGAATCTGGTTGGGGGATGCGAGTAAGAGGCACAGGGATGCAACCTTTTTGACGCCCGACTGTTTCGAGACGGATATGTCTGATACGTCTGCGATTCTCGATGCCCTCCACGGAATCGCATCACGCCTCGGTGCGGATATGAGCGAGAAAGACGTGGAGAACGCGTTCCTCAACGAGAACTTCTATACGCTCCTCGGCTACGATGGTGCGGGCTACGACCTCCGAAGTGAATGGACACTCCCCGACGACCGACGCCCTGACTACGTCACTCTCGACAACAACGAGTCCGTCACCGTAGTCTACGAGTTCAAGACCACCGACCGCGACCTCGACCCTCACGAAGACCAACTATTCCACTACGTCGACCAGCTCAAAGCCGACTACGGCGTCCTCACCAACGGTGACGAACTCCGCCTCTACAGCCGTGACGGCCATTCCCGGATGAAACGTGTCTTCCTCGAAGACGCGACGAATAGTGATGCCGCCGACCTCGAAGCGGCACTCCAGAAACCTGAGTGGGACATTACCGATCCGGAAAGTGTCACGGCATTCCTCGACCGCCTTGATGAAGTGGAACTCGACGGCGAACTCGGACAGGAACACTTCTTCGAGACATTCCGCTTGGAGGAGAACAGTCCGTTTGCCGACCTCGTGACAGCGATGATGGACTTGCTCGTGGAACTCCGCGACGAGCAGGAGGCGAAGTTCGTGGAAGGCGCGTACGATTTCTGGGAGGCCAGCTACGCCAGCGAACCCGACGAGACACCCGACTCGTGGGAACCCTTCATCGACGGCCAGCAGTCCCTCCGCGACTTCATGTTCTGCTTGGAATCCGGCCACGCACTCCTCGCCCGGCTCCTCTTGGCGAAGGCCACAGATGACCACGACTTCTTCCCCAACAAGACGGGGCTCCGCCGATACTTCGATGAACTTGGTGGATTCAGTGGTTCCATCGAGCTGGACGCCTACCCGATTGCGGCGAACGGGATGATCGAGGATATGCGCAACCACCTCGTTCAGAGCCTTTTCGAGGACGATATTTTCATCTGGTGGACGGACGGCTATGGCAAAGAAACCGCCAGCCAGCACAAGAATCCGTACAGTCGGTTCGAGTCTGTCGCGAAAGAGGGGAGTGATGTGAGCCGTGTCAGCCCGGCGACCCGCGAACGGTTCAGTCGCGCCATCGCGCACGTCTCCTTTGCCGTGCTGAAGTTCGACTTCGCGGAGGTTCAGGGCGACCCGTTGGGCGACCTCTACCAGCGATACTTCGACCCGGAGACAAGGAAGGCCCTCGGGGAGTTCTACACGCCACAGCCGGTCATCGACTACATCATGGATGGCGTCGATTACGATGTTGGCGTCTCTCAGGAGCGTATCATCGACCCATCCTGTGGTTCCGGTACGTTCCTCGTGGAAGCCGTCAACCGCTACCTCGACGACGTCCGCCGGTACAACGACGACCCGGATTGGTCGGAACACCTCACCGAACTGTGTACGACACCCCACATCGTCGGGCTGGACATCCATCCGTTCGCGGTGTTGATGGCACAGATTCGCTTCATGGTCGCCATCCTCCCCGAGTACAAGCAGGCGAAACAGGAGGACGAGGACTTCACGATTCGCCGGCTCCCGATCTTCCGAACAGACTCCTTGCGGAATGAGCGGGAACTAACGGGTATCGACCTCGGGGATGAGGGCCAGACGCAGATGACGTTAGACTCGATCACGGAGGACAACCAAGACGTGAAGATTCCCGTACCCCTCCCCATCGAAGTCGATGAGGACGAGGTGGCCGATTCAGAATTGGAGGACGGCTTCCTCGTTCAGCGGGTGCGGATGCCGAAGTACGACACGGCCAAGGTGAACGCTGGCGTGCGGAACTTCGGGGAGTATTATGCGGCGTTACAGGGCGTTCTGGACGTGGTGAAGTTCCACATGCAGGAAGGCTGGTGGGAGTACGGCGGCGGCCTCGAAGAAGGTATCCACCGCTACACGACCCGTGAATACGATGGGGTCGAGGACTTCTTCGAGCCGTACGTTAACGACGTTCTCGCGACGGTGCGTTACCTGCGGGAAGAACACGGCGACGGACGACTGTTCAAGATGTTCGAGGACAGCGTTCTCGCGCTCGTCGTCAAGAACTATATGGACTACCAGTACGTCGTCGGGAACCCGCCCTACGTTCGCATCCAGAACCTTCCCGACCAGCAGAAATCAGTTCTCGATGAACTGTACGAGTCCACGACGGGCAACTACGACCTCTACTGTCCGTTCTACGAGCGAGGGCTTGACTGGCTGGAAGAAGGGACGGGGAAACTCGGCTATATCACGCCGAATCAGTTCATGGTGACTGACTACGGGGATGGCCTTCGTCGTGTACTCCGCAGAGAAGCGGCTCTCGATGAGGTGTACGACTTCCGGGATTCCGGCGTGTTCAAGGACGCAACGAACTACCCCGCCATCGTAATTGCGGAAGACGAGCCGGACGAAGAGGCCCGAGAGGAGAACCAGATTCGATGCGTGCGTGTGAAAGCAAACGTCGATGAGGACACCGGGCGAGCGTTAGACGAGGAAATCGTCGCCGCCGTGCGCGACCACCGTAACGAACCCGGATACTCTGACGAGTTCATCGACGTGTTCGACTTCCCACAAGGGGAACTTGGCGACGGCTACTGGTCGATGATGCCGCCGGAAGAGTTGGAGGTATTCCGGAAACTCGAAACTAATGCAGAATACCGAATTGAGGAGATAACCGACTCTGTTTCCCACGGTACTCAGACAAGCGCGAATACGGTGTATGTCGTCGATGTTCTGGATGCTGGCCGGATAGAATCAGAGGATGAAGGGGATGTTGTAACGATTGTTCCGTCAGGAGAATCGAAGGAGTACAAGATCGAGACGGATTTACTTCGCCCGTGGCTGAGCGGGAGAGACGTTGAACGATGGCGTGCAGATTGGTCTGGACAGCACGTTGTACTCCCTTACCGTATTGAAGAAGGCCCGGCGGGGGATTTGACCGCTGAATTGTATCCAGAGGAGGAGATGAAAGAGGAGTTCCCCCACGCGTGGGACTTCTTCAAGGCTCACGAAGAAAAACTCCGAGGTCGAGAGGGGGGACGATGGGCTGAAAGCGACGAGTGGTGGGAGTTTGGACGCCCACAGAATTTGGAGAAGTTCGAGATTCCCAAAATCATCTTCGCTCATCTGAGTAGCGAAGCTACGTTCATGCTGGATGAGGTGGGAACGTGGTACTACAAGACTGCGTACTCTGCGTTACTCTCTGAGGACTACCTTCCGTTGACCGAAGTGGTGGCCTGTCAGTTGAACTCGAAGGCCCTCGATTTCTACTTCAAACACATCACGACTGTCAAAGCAGGAGGGTACTACGAATATCGCTCACAGTACATCGAGAAACTCCCTTGCGTGACAACAGAAGAAAACGAGGCGTTCGATGTACTCAGAGATAACGCCGGACAGATTACGGATACCATCGACCTGAATAGTCGAACTGCTCGTTTCCCGGAAGCCTACCTCGGGGACTTCGACGGCGATCTCGGGTACATCGACTACGAGTGGCAGACCCGACGGTATCCGGTGAACGCCGACATCCAAGAGAAGACGGATGGCCGTTTCGCTGTGACGGCTGGCCGCTCCGACGAGATTACCGACCCGTTGATGGACAGGGGCGACCGCGAGGAGCAGAAACTTCGAGCGCAGTACGTTCTCGCCGCCGTTGACGGTCGGAGTATGAAGAAGGGGGAGGAGCAGATGATTCCGATTCCCCAGTCTCGCGAGGGGGTGGAAGAACTCATTAAGGCGTTGGAATCCGACCGGCAGACAGTCGAGGAAACTAGTATCGAAGACCTCGAAGCGGAGATCGACCAAACGGTGTACGAGATGTTCGACCTAACCGACGAAGAGCGGGAGGTTATCGAGGACTATCTCGAAGTGTTCTAATTACCTGAGTACGCTGTTTTCCGCGTAATCCGGATATTTGGAATAGACTAGGTCGATCAGTTCGGGAAGCGGTATATCGCCGTACTCCTTGATGATTCTCTCGGCTTCTTGGACAATACGCTCAAATTCATTCTCAGAGACTTGCTCTTCAAAGAACTCCTGCCCATCTGATTCGAGCTGATATTCGTACTTTACAATATCATCTTCCTCGTCCAATTCCTCTTTCGAGTCTTCGATTAACCCTCGCTCGATGTGGCTATCCAGGTCGTCGTAGAGGGTACTTGAGAACGGCCCATAATCGTAGGGTTCGAATCGATAGGTGTCTGTTGGGTCGAGGCCGTTCAAGTTCCCCTCCATCTGCATCAGGAAGATGAGCTTTTGGAATCGGGTTCGCCCATCAATCTGATGTTCCTCATCAGCGTACAACAACGCGAGTGGGAGCATCTTTCTGGTGTTCATGTTTGGGCCTCTACTTCTTCTTGCGCGTGTGCTTGAAAGTCATTCACTATAATACTTGCAACGTCTGAGTCTTCAAATGAGAGCGTTGCGTCCTGAGTGCCGATATTCAGGAGGACGCGCTCCTCGTCTATGACATAGTACGAAGACCGATTGTGGTCGTCGGCAACGTTCGTGGTAGCACCTGACTTCTCTAATCTGTCTAACGTCTCTGAGGAGTGGGGGGTGCCGATAATTCTAACATCGATATTGTTCTCCAGGGCTTTCTCGATTGCTTCGATCACATCACGGGTAGCCCACGCTAATCGGGTGTCGAATCCGACGATGGATTCGTCGGCCTCCTTGATGAGGTTGCAAAGCTCGGTATTCATCCCATCTTGTCCGGAGAGTACCCACGCAGAGTCCTCGGCGTCAGGCCCCCGTTCGATTTGTACTTCCCACGCTTCTTCGAGACTTTCGAGAATCTCGTCCGATTCAGATTCAAATCGTTCCCGCTCTTTTTCGATGACGTGACGCGGGTTCTGAGCGATGTACCGCTTCGGATTTTCGCCTCTAACCTTGACGTACCCTTGCTCGTGAAGGCTGTTTAGCGGCTGGTACACCTTTGCGGGTTGCGCGTCAATACGAGCCGCTACTTGACTCGCTTTCATTTCTCCAAACTTCACGAGAGCATGGTAACAAGCTGATTCATACTTTCCCCATCCGAGTCGACTCAACTCATCGCCCAGTTGTTCCATCCTACTACTAATCTCACAAAGCCGGACAACATCAATTCTGTGGTGGCCTACACCACTACTCAGAAGTAGTTGATAGCTACTTCTATATCTGGAATATCAGGAAAAATACTAAGTCAAACCCTCACATACCCCAAGGTGATGGAACGAGTGCATTCGTGGAACACCGCTTTCCACATGGCTCAGCAGGAGTACGGCGAGAAAGTCAAGATCTCGAAGCGGGCCGTCGGTGGCGTCCCTTCACGGTTCACGGGATCTCCTATGTCACTCCACATGGGGGCGAATAAGGTGTACCGTGATCAGCAGGCCACGGATAGCTTCCAGATTCGAGAGTACGACGACTACTACACGGTACAGATGGACAAGCACAACCCGGATGACGGAAACGCCGTCAAGCACGCGATGACCGACGCTCTGCCCTACACGCTTACGGCGGTCGGCATCGGTGCGATGGTCTTCGGTGGTGGCGGAGGGTAAAATCGAATGTCGCTTCCCGTCGCCTATCTCGGTGCGATTGTTGGATTCGTTGTCGGCGTTCTGTTTAACGCTCGGCTGTTCGGGCAGACGTCGAGGGCGGGCTACCACGGTCGGAGTGGGCAATTCAGAACAAAATCGGATGCCATGTTCGGAAAAGCAGCGTCTATCGCCTTCACTACCGTAGCCGGGTTCTTCGCTGGCCCGATGCTCTACGGGTTCTTCGCCACTAATCCACTCGCGGGTGCCGTTGGCGTTCTCGTCCTACTGTACGTTGGGCTACACAAAGAAGTTGATGCGTGGAACCCGTGAATGGTACTCGAATCCACAGGCATCAGGAATCGTTATATAATCAGAAGGACTTTTGTGTGTCTTCCCGTACCAACAACTGCCTCTCAAGAAAAACAATAGGAGGTCATTATGAGTGATAGCAATTCCTTCAAGACGACGAGCAACGGCGAGACTACCGTTCAGATCGGCAATCACACGGGAATCGAAACCCCGTTCTTTGCCCCTGAGGTCAAGAACTGGCATTACGATCTCCACGTAACCCTCGACTATCGAGAAGCACTCGACGATTACAATCCGATTTTAGTGCCGGCTTGGGACTGGCCTCGTCTCCGGGAGAAGAATGCAATCCTCCAGAGAACGGGCGAGGATGGAGAGACGCCGATCGGGGAGAACGAGGTGGAAAAACTGGAAGAGAATCATCCCCTGATTCATTTCTTCCCGCCAGAGCTTTTCGCCTTTCGCGGGAAAACAAACATACTGCGAACGTACTTGTTGAAGCACGACAAGGAGGCAAAGTCCGAGTTTAAGACTGCGTTCCAAGAGGGTAAAATCGAAACTGCTCTTGACTACCTCCCTAAGTTCACTCGGCCTTTCATCCGGTCGAATTTCAACCCGATACTACGAGACTTTGGCGTCGCAAAGGGCGCGGTCTCGGATACTGGAGAAGACCCCGGTGAAATCTGGAAGAATCTTCCGGAGTTGCACTATGACGGGTTCTTTAGCCAAATAGCAGATGAAGCGATGGGTCTTCCAAGTTCCGTTGTCATCCCTCCTGTACCCCTCATTAGGCGGTATGATAGTGATCTGATTTCAGCGGTCTGTAAAGCGAACTCCAAAATGTCGGAGTTTGCTCGAACGGATGGAGAACCGCGTTCTTTCTTCCATCTGTACTTGCACTATTCCGCCTTCTCAGACGGAAGTGGCAATGAAGAAGATACGGCCTCAAAAGCGCTGAAAATACTTCGAAGTGAAGTTGAGAGGGGAGATTATGCTGGAATTGCGCTTACGGTTTACAAAGGAGAGGAAGTGTTCGAGAGCAGCACGGCCCCCCGCGTTGGGACGTTCTTCCGAAACCTCAGTTCTTTCGCGGAAGAACAGAGCCTTCCCCTAATCTGCCCGCGTTCGGAGTGGCTTGGACTCTGGGCAACTGATACCGGGGTAGATGGGTTTAGTTCGCTCTATAACGGGAATTGGGTCTACCGTTCCGGTGCGGGTGTTGATAATGTTGACCAATATGGGTACACGATGGTTCCCTCCGAGTCCCGTTCTCTCAAACTCCAATCAAGTGACGGGACAGATATTGAAGACCATATCTCGAACGGCGGCCTTTCAGGATTGGACGAACTTCCTGATGTGCCTCCGAAGCCACCCGCAGATTACGAACCGGAAAACGAGCTTCAAGCTAAGTATGGGTCGTCCTTCTACTATCGTCGGAACTTCGGGAAACCCCAGAAGTTGAATCACGTATGGGAAGCCCGCCAAGTACGATCTGCCGGGGATTCCTCGCCAGCTCGCGACCACTTAGATGACTCGAAGAACGAATACGTGGAGTTTGAGGATAACTCCTGATTAGTCATCCAGAAGCAAGTCAAATCTTAGCGGAATCAGATTCTCCGTATCTTTATCCGGTTGCCAGAAAAAGCAACTCGAAATGACGCTTCGTGAGGAGTTATCTGAATATGCGGAACGCTCTGCGGGCCTGATCGATGACTCCCCGCAGATGGACGAGGAGAACACCAAGCGGAAGATCATCGAACCGCTGATCGAGCTACTCAGGTGGAATATTCTCTCGTCAGACGTCGAGCTTGAGTATTCTGTCCAGATGGGGTCGGGGACGAAGAAGGTCGATTACGCGCTCAAACGGGAAGGGACGCCAGTTGTCTTCGTGGAGGCAAAGGGATGTGATACGCCCCTCGACCAAAGCCACGAGAATCAGCTGAAAAGCTATATGCGTCAGGTCGGGGTCGATTGGGGCCTCCTTACGAATGGACGGAAATTCGGGATATTCCGCCGTGACGTATCCAGCAACCGGCCTAACGAAATCTCTCTCGCGGAGTTCTCCATCGAGGATGTGCCAAACAACGAAGACCCTCTAAAGGCACTCTCGCAGGAGTATATCGACTCGGGGGAGTCACGACAGATTGCCAAAAAGATTGAAGCGGTACAGAACGCAGTCGCTTCACTTCGGGAGAACAAGGAAACCCTCGCAGAAGATGTGACGGGAGAGGTTACGGCGGTCGCTGGTAATGCTGTGTCACAGCAAGTTGAGGATGAAGCGAAAGCCTTCGTCGATGATCTGGTCGAGACGCTGGAAGAACAGGCCCACCGGACGGCAGTTGTTCAAGACCCCCCGAGAGGTGACGGATCAGAGGATGGGGAGTATGTGATTCGGCTCACCCGAAACGGGAGAGACGCCTTTCGAGTGGCTGAGGACGTCCAATCCGAGGCAGTTGGATCACTCGTAAACTACCTCATAGGAGAGGAGGGGCTTCTTGACGAGATCGATATACCCTACATTCCCGGTACAGGACAGGGAAGTCGAGCGCTTCTCAACGACGAACCCACGCATCCGAACGGTTCGGAAATGCGGGGACAACAGAGAGTGTCGGGTGGCTACTACTTACTCACGAACCTAAGTTCTGAAGACAAGAAACGATACGTATCAGAACTTCCGGAGAAGGTGGATCTGGAGATAGAGTTCTCCGACAATTGGTGATTTGAGTCAGTTCTTCGACCGCCACAGTATCCGAGAGGGAAAACTTCCCTCCAGAAGCGCAACAGCCCGGTTGATATCCCACGGGGACGCTACATCGAGGGGTGACCTGTTGGAAAATTTCGCCCCTCGACTGTGGTCCGGAGTCCCGCATCGCAGCTCGTCCACACCGGAGAGATGAACTTCCAGCTATTGATACCGCCCCAATCGTCAACGCCCAACAGGCCGATGGGATACCCTTCCGCTAGGCCACGTAGGGCTCTGGTCGCTCACGGCGTTCCTCCTTACACTTGACCGTTTTGTACATGGGAATCTCCCCGTAGTTGAGCGCGGCCTGTCGAAGTTCCTACCGCTCGGAGACGGTGAGGTGGTCCTGCGGCTTCTGCCTGTTCCCGATGGAGAACAAGCGGTCAAGTTCCTACTCGTCTTCACCGTACTCGCTGTGCCGCCACCTAGACCATGTCAAAAATCGGTCAAACCTCCGCGTCGGCGAGCCGTCCATCGAGCGCGAATCCCCGAACACCGTTGAGATACGGCTGACGGCGCGCTATAAGCCCGACGACGAGGACGACCATGAGACAGACCAGTTGGGGTACACGAAGACGGAGCCGCTGACGGCGCTGCGTATCACGGACCTCACGGAGACCGAGGCCGACCTCATCAAGGCGTTCGTTCCGGTCGCCGTCGACGACGTCCGCGAGGGCCTGGAGAGCTACACCGAAACGGTCGAGCACGCCGAGGAGCTGGAGGCGAAGATCGAGCGCACAGACGGCCTCATCGAGGAGACGTAGCCTCTGTGTCGTCGCTATTCGCCGTCGCTAGCCGGGGACCATCTTTGTGATTTCTACAGGCGGTTCACGTTACGCTCTTCACCTGGACTGCGTGAGGACCGTAGTCCAAGCTCCTGAATTGAGTTTGCTCCTGTTGAGCCCACACTATTCTGGGATTCGTGCTCACGAGAACACTGACATGGACCTCAACTTGTGGAAGCCCACGTATTGGTCGCCCGAACACCCGAATCGTGGCTGCCGTCGTGTGAACGGGATACCGCGGCTCGTGTGCATATTCGGGAAACAGATTCTCGTCGCGTGTGACCCCGTGGGTTCACGCGGAAACTCGTTTCCTCGGGATTCGATGAATCGCTAAGTACAGAGAAATAACCATCTACGCTAGGCTGTGACCTACTCGAAAGCCAAGTAGAAGGTCGAAGCCAGCGTCACGCGCGAGTTGAAGGGTGTTGGTGAAACGTTCAGCGATGTTCCGATAGCTGTTGGCGTCTTCCGGGAGGAGTTCACGCAGGACCGCGAGACAATACCACCGGTGATGCTCCAGACAGTGACCTCAATTCCGAAGAGGCCGATAAGCAGGAGGATAGCGATCTCATTGACGAGTGGGGATGCAAGCCGGAACGAGAACGCGAGTCCAAGCGGTACTCCTGCTTGCAACAACCCGGCGAGAATGGGGGCAGTCGAACACGAGCAGAACGGCGTGACAGCACCTAGGCTAGCGGCAGCAACATTACCGGTCCACCTCATCGTGGTCGCGGAGCTTGCGCTTGACTTTCTCCGATGGGAGGTATTCCTGAGCAAGGCCTACGAGGAGGGAGGCCCCGATGAACAACGGGATGAGAATAACGGCGAGGTGGAGGAAATAGTCCAGGAATCAAAGAGTGCCTCGACAAGACCTGGTGAAAGCATCTTAGGGGTCCTCTTGGACAGCTTGTGAGAGGTCAAGTAGTTCGAAAACCGCGGTATCGACGATACGGTAGTAGCTCCACTTGCCTTTCTTGCGGGACTTGACCATCTCTGCCCCTTTCAGCTTCCGGAGGTGGTACCCTGCTCTTGTTCAGCCTATAACTCGAATACGATCTGTATCCATCGATAGTGAAATCTCGTCCCCGGGCTGAGCGACAAATCGATCCACATCGAAGATTATTTTTCCGCCGTCCGGGAGCAGCCCGAAGGTTCGGACCTTCTCACCGAGATAAAACTGGTTCGTGATTTTCGCTCGTAATGAACCGCTTCCGGGGGAGATGTGTTCGGGACGGACGATGACAGCGACGTCACCGCATTCTGCACACTCAAACGGAACCTCTGCAAACCCGAAATCGAGGATACCGTTTCTTGCTGTGGCATCGAGTATGTTCGAGGTGCCGAGGAAGTCAGCAACGAACTCGTTCGCTGGTGATTCATACAGTTCGGTCGGCGTGCCAACCTGCTCGATTTGCCCGTCGTTGAGGACGGCGATTCGGTCGCACATCACCATCGCTTCCTCTTGATCGTGCGTTACGTGAATCGCCGTCATATCCAACTCATCAAACAGGGCAACCATCTCGGTTTGGAGGCGCCGCTTGAGTGTGGCATCGAGTCCGGTCATCGGCTCATCAAGAAGGAGTACCCGCGGTTCGATTGCGAGGGCGCGACCAAGCGCGACTCGCTGTTTCTGCCCGCCTGAAAGGTTTTGGGGGTCTCGATCCGCGAGTTCAGATATATCTAGCAGTTCGAGGATATCCTGCGCGTCGCCTCGACGTTGCTCTGTTTCGACGCCGCGCATCCGTGGTCCGAACGCCACGTTCTCGATGACACTCATGTTGTTGAACAGGGCAATTGACTGGAACACGAGGCCCACGTCACGGACTTGCGGTGGGATATCAACGACGGAACTGTCATCGAAGATGACATCGCCGTGATCCGGCGTTTCAAAGCCCGCGATCATACGGAGCATCGTCGATTTTCCGCATCCCGATGGGCCAATCAAGCCGAACGTTTCGCCTTCATGAATAGTGAGGGAAACGGAATCTACTGCCTCGGTTTCACCGTAGCGTTTCGTGAGTTCTTCGAGTTGAATATTCATTGTTGTGAATGTTTATTGGACATCTGTTAGCTATCGGTTCGAATCCTCGGCCGAATAGGCCCATCTCGAGAGTAAATTGTGCAGGCAGGCTGCTTCGGGGCCGTATACATATTATACGTTTCCGACGTTTATCATACCTTGATTGCTGACATATTGTATCAACCAAAGTGAGATGACGATGATCGCGACGAAAACGGCTGATAACGCGCTTGCCTGGCCGACAGCTGAGGTCGTGAATCCACCGAACATTTCGATTGGGAGCGTCTTATCGGTCGGATTGTAGACGAAGAGCGTGATATTGAACTCCCCCATCGAAAGAGCGAACGTGAGAATCGCGCCGCTGAGAATTCCGTTGTAGACGTTCGGGACGACGACAAAGAGGAACCTCTGTGGCCAACTGGCACCTAGGCTCTGGGCAGTTTCCTCGAGCGTTCTGTAATCGATTGACTGGAGGGCCGACGTGGTCGTCTGTATCATAAACGGGACAGTGAAAATGACGTGGGCGATCAACAACAGATAAATCGTTCCCGAGATGTCGACCCCAAACTTGGGAACACCCCATGTTCGAACGAGAGCGATACCGAGGACGAGCCCCGGGATCGCCATCGGAAGTATCGACACTTCACGTAACCGATCCGAGAGCGCGAAATCGTAGCGGTCGAGTGTGTATGCCGCGGGAACACCCAAGAGAATATCGATAACGGTTGTCGCGATCGCCAACTGGAAGCTGAGGATCAGCGGATCCAACCCCGAAGAGAACACCTCCCGGTAATATTTCGTCGTGAATGAGTTAAGGAGGTTACCCGAAAGCGATCCGACGAATGAGTACAGAACAATCACCAAGATCGGTAGCAAAACAAACAGAACGGTAAGTGCGATCACAGTGTAGAAGAACAGCGATACTAAACGGTCAGGAACTGTTCCGCTGAAATGAGCCTCACTCATAGATGCTACCTCCGAACACGTACCCGTAGCTCATGATGACGCCGAGGGTGATGACCGTCAGTACGATTGCCATCGCCGATGCTAAATTGTAATCACCGAACCCCAAGACCACCGAGTAAATCTGTAACGGGAGGACAGAAACTTTCCCGGCTGCAAGGAGGAGAGCAGTCCCGAATGCGACCATATTGATGCTGAATGCGAGCACGACCCCGCTTGCGATGCCCGGCATGATCTCAGGGAGTACCACATATCGGAACGTCTGAAGCCGGTTTGCGCCGAGGTTGTACGCGGTTTCTTCGAGTTCTGGGTTTATATTTTCGAGCGATGAGAGCAACGTCATCGTGACACGAGGGAGCGTAAAATACGTATACCCGAGGAGTAACCCCCAGTACCCTAGGGCGAACGCGAATGCACCGGAACGAGCCCCGGTGATCGCGCTGCCGAGCAGGCTGAATACTCCCTGTCGTCCGACAAGAACGATTATCCCCCACGCGATGAGGATTCCCGGCAGGCTCGTCGGGAAGTTGATAATCGAGATGACAATCCGTTTTCCGCGAAACTCGTTTTTCGCCAGAAAGTACGCAACGATAAGCCCGAGTACAGTCGTGATGACGGTGACGGTAACTGCTATCTGTAGGCTGGTCAAAATGGAATTTCGATATGCCGACTCGGTGAAGACCGTCACGTAGTTGCTCCACGGTGTCTCCCCTTGGAGGCTCAACTGGACGACCGTCGCGATCGGCAGCCCCAAGAACAGCAGATATAACGCGGCCAGGGGGAGCGAGAGCGCGAACGGCAGCGCCAATTCGAGCGATCGCAGTCGCTGCCGAAGCCGTGGGGACTCGACTGTTTCGGTACCGACAGATTGGCCGGGCATAGCCCGCTCAGGCTACCTCGCTGACGTATCGCTCGCGGGCGCTTTCCTGTACCTCCACGAGGCGCTGGTAGTCGATCGCCTCCGAAGACTCATACGCCGAATCCGGGAGACGTTGCTCGACGATCTCGTCGGGGTATTCAATGGGACGGGACGGATTGACGAAAGCCTCGGCGAAGATCGTTTGCCCCGCATCGCTCAGGTGGTGATCGATAAGGCGTTTTCCGGCTTCCGGGCGGGGGGCGTCGTTTACTAACCCGATCACGTACGGCACCTGAATCGAGACCTCCTCCGGGATAACGATCTCGACTTGGTCGGGATCCATGTCCGATTGGTACTTCGCCTGATACATGTTGAAATCGTAGGCGATGTAAATCGGGAACTGTCCCTGGAGGAAGCTCGTCTGGAGCCCCTGATTAGGGACCCCAGCGATATTCCCCATCTCGTGAAGTTCGTTGAGGTACTCGATTCCGGGATCGTAATCGTCCAGTGAGCCGCCCATCGCGAGGTTCATATTGGTGAAGGCGACAAACCCGTTGAACGCCGAACTCGGGTTATAAAACGAGATCGTGTCGTTGTACGCCTCATCGAGTAGATCCTCAAACCCGGACGGGACCGAGTCGACCAATTCGGTGTTGACGGCCATCGCAATCGTCCCGAAGTAGGCTGTCGTCCATCGGTTTTGATCGTCAACCAGCCCGTCGGAAACCTCCTCGACGTTGGCAGGTGCGTAGGATTGGAGTAGCTCTTCGTTTGCCGCTTTTAGACCGTCGGTAGTTCCTAGATGTGCGACATCGTGGTTCGGATTGTTCGCTTCGTTTCGGAGCGCGTTCAGCGACTGGCCGCTGTTTTTCGTTCCCTCGGGCCACTCAATATCCGGGTACTTTTCCATGAACCGCTCCCGGAGCTGTCCGTAGTTAGCCCAGCCGTCCAGCGGCCCGGTGATTATGACCTCATCAGCAACGTCATCACCCCCCTCGCTACTTCCGCCCGAGCTGCACCCAGCGAGTGCTGCCGCACTCGCACCCCCCATCGAGGTAATAAATTTCCGCCGCGATACGAAATTCCAGGGACGAGTGAGTTCGTCTCCCATCACTTGAATCGACAGCGGCCTATATGTAGAGATTTTATAATATATCTACATTGTGCTGGGGAATGTCATATATCTCTCAGAACGGTTCGTGGTATATGTGCCCGAATATAGTATATTATAACCCTAATCCCAGCGAATATTAATGGCGACTGGACTACCGTTTGACGTGATGGATGCGCTGATCTTTGATATGGACGGTGTCTTGGTTGATTCCGTGGGTTATTGGAACGACGTTAGGGCAAGAGTGATCACCGAAGCGCTTGGGGTCAACGAGGTCGATGTCTCCAACCTCGTCGGCCTGAACGCCCACGACGAATACGCGTATCTCGCCGAACGGAACGACGTAGAACTGTTGAAGGAAACGTATGTCTCCCTGCTCGAGGAACACGCAGAGGAGATCTACCGCGAACGGGTTTCTCTCTTCGACGACTACGAGCAAGTACTCACCAACGCGATCGAGAAAGACGTACGTCTCGGCCTCGTTTCCGCCTCAAATCGGCGGTGGGTAGAGATGGTCGTAGACCGGTTCGATCTCGGCGAGTACTTCGATATTGTCGTCGCAGGCGATGACGTACCGGGTCCAAGCAAGCCTGAACCAGCGATATATAATCACACTCTCACCCAGCTCGGCGCGACCGCCGACACGTGTATCGCCATTGAGGATTCTGAACACGGGGTCACCGCCGCAACTCGGGCTGGGCTGTACTGTCTTGGATACGCACACCATCGCGGACAACCGCTCCGACACGCGGACGAGACGGTCGGCACGGAACAGGCCCTATATGAGCGTCTGATCGAACTCTGCACCTCGGACTCAATACCGTAATACTCACTCCGTGCGGATCGGGTACGTCGCCGTTGCAGCGCGCAATAAGTATTCACGATTGTCAGCGCGTGCGAACCGCCAAGCCTCTTTGAGCCCCGCTCTGTCGGCGATTGGTACGAACTCAATCTTTGTTCCGTCTGTCCCGATGTGAACGAGGGCATACCCCTGTGGGAACGAACACGTCGCTGGGACGATGATTTCATAGATTCCAGAGGTGTGCGCTACCGTCGGATAATGTGCGTGACCACTCAACAGTATTTTAACGCCACCCTCGTTAAGGACGTTGGCCACCGCTTCGGCGTTACCTAGTTGATAGATATCGGGACTGTCGGGACTGATCTCACGCAGGCGGTCCGTGAGATTATGATGGCTCGCGACAATCGGACACTTAACGCGCGCAAGGACGTTCTTAATCCACGAGATCTGATTTGCCGGAATAGATCCACCATGTGTGCGATCCGAAGACTTGTCAGTCGCCGTCACGGAATCGAGACCAACGAGATCGATATTATCGACATCATACACGAACGGGGCGAGTTCGCAATCATATCCGGAATCGAACCGAGCAATCGGCGGTGTTGCGTGCGCATTTCCCCTCGAGGCCGGTACATCGTGGTTTCCCGGGATAGCTACAACGGGGAACCGAAGCGTATCCAGCAGTTCCCGTGCGTGCCGAAATTCGGATGCAGTCCCGTCTTTCGTGAGATCACCGGCGATGAGAACGCCAGCAACGTTCCGGTGATTGATATCAACGATAGCGTCTTTGAGGTGTTTTTTACTTCGATGATATACTTTCCACGTTCCGTCATCAGACGAGGTTAGATGTGAATCCGCGATAACGGCGAGAGTCGTCGGATCGTCAGTCCTCGGTCGCGAGAGGTGAGCAACGAATAACGGATCGTTAGGAGAGGCACCTGGTTCTACTGCCCATCGAAATGCTGACTCCGGGAGGCTAATGTCAGGCATTAACCTCAGATGAGAGAGGGGGGCCTTCAGCGGTACTAATTGATCTATATAACCCAATGAAGTAGAAATACCTACCTTAGCCGTAGTACGATCGTGGATGGATTCCCAGATACCGGCTTAATCCCACTAGTAAAATAAGTGGAATTTTGCTTCGCTACCGCTAAAACAGCTTGAACAAGTCATAAGCCGGCAACAATCACGTTCACCCAGTCCATAGCTATCAGGCCGGGAGCGGAGAGAATTAACTTTTGGGAATAGATACGCATCCCTACCCCATTATTATTTCACTAGAACTAGCAGGGAATTTATGCGTCAAGGTGGGTTTCTGCTGCGCTGTGGGGAGTGTTTTGGATTGGTGGCCTTAGCCACACCTGTCACAACCAACCGGCCAATTGAGTCCTTCTGGTGGTTTCTGGTAATCGCTAGTTATATGGCTGATACGGTGATGCTTATGAGTTCAAATGGTTCGGTTTGGCCCTCGCCACGAAGCCCTCGTCAACGCGTGGGCTGTGACCGGCAGTAACGCCCCAGCCGGAGACCACTACGACTTCACCGCGCCTACGCGGTCCAGGCAACTCCAAGACCGCGCGACGAAATTTATCGACACTCCGTCCGCGGAAACATTCGAGGGCGTCTGGTCGCCGGATATCCTTCGGAACGCAATCTACGGCGGGGCTGACGCAATTCTAGACAACTGGCGCGGCTCTATTGACGAGCTTGCCAGTCTCATCGAATCGATGCAGACAGCCACAGCCTACGACGACGCCTGGGAACGCCACGTCCCAGCGTTTGCCGAACACGGCCTCTGGGAGCTGTATGGCCGACTCAACCCATCAGACCGTCCAATCATCAATAACTGGGTCGGGAGCGCATTCACTACATTCGGTCTCGGAAACCCACAGACGTACACCGCGAGCGCTGACAATTTTGCCACCGTCCGAGACTGCTACACGGACACCGTCGGCCACGTCACGGCAAACACGGCCTATGAAGTCCCGCTCTCGGAAGAACTCGAACAGTTCCTCTACCTAACAGAGACACTCGACCAACCCACCCTCCGAACAGCGTTCGACATGGACACCCCCACGGATGATGCCTTCGCCGGCTGGGACGCCATGGCCGCACACGGCGATGAGATCGAACTGTCCGGTCTCCGGCCAGTGCTTGACGCGTTCAACACCGCCGCAGACAACGACGCCTACGACACCGAGAACCCCCGCGACCACTGGGGCGCAAACCACTGGGAAACCTGGAAAGACGACTACCGAACATACCTCGAAACCACCGTCTTCGCCGAATACGACCCAACGGCACTCACCGCCGAACTATTCCCCGTATGTGGGGGTTAAAATGGCCCTTCCTACGAGGGTTGTCTTGGATATACATCCGATGACCAGCATCAAGGCGGTCACGGTTACATCCGCAGAGACGAATGGTTTAGGTGAGATATATAGGATACCGATCTAGGAAATCCTAGTCTAGAGCGCGTCTATTGCTACATTAGTGGGTTTTAATGTTCTCTCTGTATGTTTGGGTGTATGAGTTCAGCGCATCACCGACGACATCCTCCTGAACGCCGCCGAGGATGCCCGGGCCCAGATTAAGCAGAAGAGCATCGATCCACTCACGCCACATCAGCGCGTCGTCTACGACATCGTGCGCGAGCACGGCCCGGTCGGGCCGAGCAAGATCCACGAGAGCTATTCCGAGGACGTCGATGACCCTCAAACGAAACGGACCGTCCGGACGTACCTCTCGAAGATGGAGCAGTACAACCTCCTCAAAGCGGAAGGGACGAGTCGAGATCGAGAGTATTCACTCGTCGATTCGGTAGCTGCATCGCCAATGCAGTAACGACGAGGAACTCGACAGCTACCCCGAACTGAATTCACCGAGTCCGGACTGCTCGTGGTCCAGCGGTTCGATGACCCGCGGATTGTCGTTTCCGGGATTGTTGACCCGCGTCGAAATCTCGTAGGCGTCGACGACGAGAAGGCGTCACAAGAGCGTGTCGCCCTTGCTCACGAAGATATGAACCAGTATGATTCATCGTATTATGAGGTGGAACTGGTCCGAGCTGTCGAGAGTATCATTTCATTTCTGGAATGGGGTCGGTCGGATACTCGACGAAGGCTGGCTAAGACACGAACGACTAAGATCACCTCATTCTACCCCTGTAGTTACAACAAGATACGAGTGGAACCACACACCCCCCTCGTTCGGAATGAGATGATACCCTCCATACCGCCTGATTAGAAGGCGAATTTCCACCCGATAAGAAGGTTGCAGTAATGGATTAATCGGATATACGCCCTCGACGTATGGTTTACTATTTCAATTCAAGAGATAGAAGAGCTATACTTCCAGTGTTAGGCGTATTCACGAATACTTCTGACTAGTGCTGTATTCTACTTAGTGAGATTTTAGTCTAACTAGGTAATAAAGCTAGGGTTGTAACTAGGCGGTTAATCCTTGAAAGCCTACGCTGTCTTACGATTTGGAGAGAATGACTCGTCCTAGTTAAGGACCGCCTAGTTGGTTGTTAGAAGATCGCGCCCATACGGTCAGTCTTACGGGATCTCATTCCGAATCAGGGGGGTGTGTCCTTCCAACTCCAATCTACATCTATCCTGATTAAGCCCATTAGTTCGGTGTATAGCTCACTCCGAATCAGGGGGCCTCTACAGCATTCCCAATCCTTGGCTGATGGACCAACTCGTACTACCTCATTCCGAACGAGGGGGTTGATCTGAACCCGCTGATCATTTGAGCTGCTGGCAATCCTCTCGTTCTATAGTAATCTCCAGAAGTGTCTACTCACATCTCTCACCATATCCTCAAGAACCGACTAAGCTCGCCTATCTACGATGGCTGCCACTACAAAGACTTCCAGATACTACTATAGGAAATAGCTCACTCTGAATCGGGTACCATCGGGTATGGTGGTGTCACCTATCGACTTTCCGCTGTTTAGTCCCGATATCCAACAAATCTCATTCCGAACGAGGGGAGTAACGACTAAGTAGGTTCCTTCCCAGGATGAATCTATGACAGACAATGAAGAACCAGGTGGTGGAGGTGATTCGTCTATCACGGACCAGCAGCTGGATGATTTCGATACAAACAGAGAGAGCCGTTCTACTTCTGAAATCTCGTCGGCCTCGGAGGAAATCCAACGACAAGACTCGGACGATCCGGCAAATGACCCGTTGTTCGTTCGGGAGGGCGATGAAGACGGTTCTTCAACTCATATCTGGGCAGATCGAGATTTACTCTCAATTGGAACCGTTCCTGGCCCTGATCGCATCGTCGGTCGTGACACGGAAATCCAATCGGTAGCTGGAGAAATCCGACACCTCATTCACGGATCACAACCAAACCACGTCGTCATCTATGGCGAAACCGGGACTGGAAAATCACTTGTCAGCCGTCACGTGTCCGACCGTCTCGTTGATACTGCCACGGCACGTAACGTTCCTGCTGCTAGCGTCTACGTTGAGTGCAAGAAGAATAATACCGAAACACGAGTGGCCCGAACAATCGCTCGTGCGCTAAGCGACAAATCTGATTCTGATATAGATATCCCTCGTATCGGTTTAGGTTCCGCCGAGTACTACGATTACGCCTACGACATTATCGACGAGTACTACGATGGGCTCATTGTCATCCTTGACGAGATCGACATGGTTGATAACGCTGAGGGGCTCCTCCATGAACTCTCGCGGGCTCGAGAAGCTGGTCACACCGATGCATATATCGGGATCATTGCTATCAGCAACGATATCGATTTCGGACAAAAACTCAACGCACGCGTTCAGAGTTCGATGCGGACGACGGACTTCGTCTTTGAACCATACCAAAGCGATCAAATCGAGCAGATCCTGGAATATCGACGAGACGCGTTCCATGATGGTGTCGTTCAAGACGGCGTCATAACCGAGACTGCCGACCGGTCGGCGGATGAACACGGTGATGCGAGAAAGGCAGTTGACGTCCTACGGATTGCTGGTGACATCGCTGACGACGCCGGTGCCGAGGTCGTTAGTCCAGAACATGTCGACAAAGCAGTCAAGCGTGCAGAGGTTAATCGAGTCAAGGAAACGATCGAGAGTACCTCACCACAGTCTAAACTCGTTCTCTACACTCTCGGCCGCTTGACTGGCTCGAATAATCGCCGCTTCCGCACCTCTGGTATCTACAGTCAATACGAGACGACCTGTGGTGACGTCGGTGTTGATCCTCTCTCATATGATCGAGTGAGCCAGATTCTCAGCACGTTCGCGCTAATGGGGATCTCTGAGTCTCACCAGATCGGTGGTGGACACAAGCAGGGTGTCTATCTGGAACACCAGCTTATCAAGGACAAAGATGTAGTGATGAAGGCAGTTGTAGAGAGCGATGAACGGCTTTCAGAACTTCACAACGGAACCTACGAGATTTAATCCAGCATTATGAGGTTCGTTCCACATATAACCCTTCTACTGAAGCTCATTCCAAATTAGGGGTGTCAAATCTTCTGAGAAGCGAATAAGCTCACTTCGAATCAGGGGGGCTGTTCACGAGAGAACCAGACTAGCTAACCGTCTGGACTGACCGGTCCTTTATACTTTGAGCGCACCTTCTCGCCTTCCCGCCACTGCCAGTAGTAGTAGCGGTTGTCGTTGATCTCCTTGATCGTGATCGTCGCCTTTGTCGGGACATCATCGGGTTGCTCGTCAACCTCGTCTTCCTCCTCCGCTTCGGCAAGGCGGGCCTCGCGCTTGCGATGCTCGGCGAGCTCCTCGGCATAGCAGGCAACGTCTCGGAGCAGTTCGGGCGAGTAACCGTCGAGTGTGTCGACGACATCCGTGGGGAGGTCCGCTGGGGGCGTCGGTGGCTCGTAGGACATGGGCCGATCTGTATTAACCAACATAGAGGCAAGAAGCATGGTTTTGTTGGTTAAACCGTACGCTCTTATGTAGAAACACGGAAAGAGGCCGTCTACGTGTAGTGGCTTTACGCTGCGCGACTTAGTTAGCGTTCAAACCGCCAGAAAATAGCAGAATTAGTTCCGGTTAAATCGTCTTTCCACAGCTCTACATAAGAGCGAACCGTAAACCAACCACTCACAACGTTCCTCCAGCAGCGGTAACACTACTCGAAACTCTCCATCAAGGAGTTTCGCCTGATGTTACAGCCCTTCGAATATCCTCGAACTCTGGACGAATCTACGAGTTCAAGGGGAGACGCCCATCAGGTCGTGGGACCTGCCCCCTGTTTGATCTCGTGATCAACTCGTTGGAGGTGCTTACCTGAACCATGGAATAGACTCCCATCTATGAGGTTGTGATTCCCCAGCCAAGTAGTAAAAAGCGGCGGGACTAGGATCTTCATTCTGATTATCTTCTTTGTTATCAAGACGGGAAGATAGTAATGCTCCCACACCGGTTTTGTCTGACTCACCGCGATCTTTGGTGAATGCCCACGCAGAGCGAGTGGCTTCCTGAGTTGCAGCAAATTCGCGTTGTGGAAGGAATCCCCGATCAGCTGCTTCTTGCCGATCCTCCGAAAATTCCACAAAATGTTCTCTGTTTCTATCCCCACTAAATAGATGTCCATTTAGACTCTGTTCTGTCGCAACAAGAACCGCTGATGGGACTCTATCGATATTCTCTTGTTTATACTTGGGAGGATCGGTTACCATTCGTTCCCAGATGTTGACAGCCTTGCAAAAGGCTTCGCGTATGCTTTCACTATTTCCTTCGCCGTGAACCACACATACTGCATAGAGTTCTTTCGCGCTATTAATCAGCATATCCGGCTCAGGTTTCCCTACTGGAGTAAATGAAGGGTATCGGTTCGTATCTAGCCTCCAGAAAATGTCAACTTGACTACTAGAGGCCCAGCGGCTAATATCTGCCATAACCCTCTCTTTGCCCTCCAGCTCATCAAGTCCGTCAATGAAATTGGTTAGGTCTTTTTCTCCATACATATTGGACAATTGTATATAGACAAGTTAAAACTTGCCCAACATATAATTAGACAACAACGTTTGGTTTGAAGTACTCAACTTAGTAGTTAGTTTGAAAAACAGTCTTCATTTAAGCATCAATAAACTGGTAAACGGTTGGTCGAAGGATTAAACTATCTCAGGGATCTATGATCTCTAAGATACATGGAATTAGAGATTACGACACCCCACTGCTTGCAGCATGACTTCGATTTAAAAACATACCTTACAGATACGATGCGCGTTCATCAACAACTTGGATTAGCTTTCAAAGAAGACTATGACTTTATCCTTGTGAACTACCCGCATTCAGTGAGGAATCTAATAGACAACGCGCGCTTAATGTTCCGGAAAGATAGTTCTTCAGATACTGTAGTGAATTTGGAGGGTGTGCTATGACAGATCGTGATGAGCGCTCAGATCTTTTCAATAAATTCTCATCTGGAACCTCTGTCGTGTCACAAAGCACAGATGAGAGTGGTGAGGGACAGACGGATAACACGTCTAGCGGAGACGATGCTGGAGATCAGAATAATAACGAAGATCAGAACAGTAATGTAGAGGAATTGGATCCCACGATTCCTGAAGAACCCATTAAGGACCGGAAGAGTGTTTTAATGTATCTACCAGATGATGTTTGGCGCGAACTCGACATCCGGTATGATGAACTAAATGCAAAACACAAGCGCCAGCATGACGAAGGACTTGAGAAGAATCGGGATTACTATCCAGCGGTGATACAAGCAGGATTAACCGGCAAAGACCTAGAAGACATTTTAGATGTCTAAAAGACCCATTATCGTCAAATGAAGTGTAACGGTAGCAGTCTGCTTTATCGAACGAAATCTATGACACATATATTACTAAAAGTCCGCAATTTGATCTTGGAAACTCCGTAATCTGTTTTTTGGAACTCTGTAAAGCGTCTGAGCAACTGCGAAAACCCTCGAAATTCCACGTAAAGTGTATACGGACATATCTATGGGCCATATCGTTGATAGCAGGCTGATACTCGTCGAAATCGATGGATTAGCCTACTCCGTAAAATCCAGAGTAAGTAATATATTAGAATAGAACACAGGTTTGAACGTCCACGAGAAACTCCGAGCGGAGCGTATGATGAAATTATGATAGAATCTGGAATGGCCGGTTACTGGCCCAGGCCCCAGCATAGGGTCGATGAGGAATGGTCACCGATTGTTGGGGGTCTCTAGTTCGCGACGAATCCACTCGGGATGTTTCCGTTTGGATCGGTCCGCCGGCTTTAGTTTTCTTAGACATCTTAAATCTCTTTGATATCCGGGAGTTAATGTCGAACGGACGTCTGCTGATAATCGCATGTCGCTCATGCGTAGCACATTGTTGATGTAGAGCTATCTTGCGATTGTGCTACAGACCGAACTAGATACGAACTAGGTCGCTAAGCAGTCTAACGGTCAGTTTCTATCCTCGAACCCTTTGGGGGAACTGTATCAACAATCTCCTACGGAAGAGCGTCGGCGAAAGATAACTCAAAGTCCCCCAACGGGGGATATGAGTAACGGCTGGTTGGTACAGCCCGGTGTCTCCCTGTTCGATCGCGAGAGCGGCCGGTTCACACCGAGAGAGCAGGAAGTCTGCAAACCCTAAGACCCCAACGCTTGGGATTCCTCCAGCTTCAGGCGGAGGAGGATGTCAACCGTAGTTTAGCGCCGGCATTTAGTTCCTCGAGCGTAATGCTTGTCGTCCGATAATCCGGCATAAGAAGCTCGATCTCATTGGTATTCGTATTCCAGATGGTGACGGGGCGCCGTATGGATTCGTCATGACGACTTTCGTAGATTCCCGTAATAGTTTGAATATGATCCATTCCCGGACACGCGAGTTGTGGGTTTTCTCGACTCTGCTTGAGGTACCGATTCAGTGTCTTAATGGCGTAATTCTCTGGATTGCTTAGCGGGGCGTTATCAATATCACAGGGAAGATACTCGTCATCTACCCAATTGGATATATTAGTTTCGGAGAGGTGGTTGATGATTTTAGTGGCTACCTTTCTATTTTCGAATATCCAAGTTGAATTTCCGGATCGTTCCGCGAACATCGCGTACTTTTTGACGTACATCTCCTTATTGTTGTGATTGGAGATGACTTCAATCTCTGAATCCATCATTGTGTCATGAAGAGAAGGATGTATCGGGCCTTTTCCGTGGACGTCTGCTCGTGGATGTCCGGTCTGTCCCGGGTAGAGCGCCCACTGATATCCCGCTGCATTAAGCCACGATAACGCTTGTTCAACAGCAGTACGATGAGGTAATGATTCAAGCGGATCCCCAATATGGCCCTTATTCATGTTAAATGCGGAATGCGGAACGACAATTTGTTCAAGATAGTCAGCAAAGAATCCAGCACTCAATTTAAGGAAAGTGTCTGTTGGTGCCCAAGTGACGTTGCGTCTGAGGATTGTCTTCTCAGTAACCGCACCGCCCTGCAAGAGAAATTCGAGTTCAGGCTTGAATATTGTCTCCCATTCTTTGTCGGAGCAGTCGAGTAACGCCTGAAGCGTCGGTGGTTTGGAGGTACTGATGTGGTAGAGGTTTGAGCCGTGTTGGATTCCGACACCGTTGTACCAGAGCGTGATTGCCCAGATGGTTATCAGGCGTTCTTCCGTAATCGAATCAGACTTCTCGACTAACGACAGAACACTTTCTGGGACTTCTATTTTCCCCATATTTATCCTTCAAAACTAGAATACAAGTATTTTGTGTGTATGTGGTCTATTATCCAATACTACCATATTTTTAGAACCACTTTTTAAGCACCTTACCAAGTATTTCCAATTTTCGTTGAAACGACCTGGTAAGGTTGAGTGCCTCACTATTGGCAGTCTCTACCTACTTTCGGGCGTGGATTCTGTAGTTGGTCGGCTTTGCACGCGCGTGGAGGACGTATCAATCGGTCAAACAGCAGTAAGGGGTCATCTACTGGCATATCTCTCGAATAAGCGGAATGAGAAGGAGATGATTACAAGAGCGAATCCCGTGTTTCGTCTTCAATTGATACACGACCCCACAACCACGACGAATGAACGCCACCAGCACAGTCGATGGTTCTCCGTACGACTTCGGGGGCGATGCACGGCGCAGTCCGCACAGAAGAATGCCGAGCCCGTACTCCAGCAGCCACCATCCAGTGTTCGACACGATGCGGCTGGCGTGTACTAGTCGCGAGCGATAAGATCGAACCCGCCGAATCTGAGCTGGCAGTTGCACCGCCAGTTCTGGCAGTACACCGTTCCCACAACGCTCCCGTACGCACGAGAACCGAACACAGTAACGACTCTTCAACGACGACGGACGTGAGAAACCTCAACGACACCCCGATTCCACAACCTGCACACAACGAACGACAATCGCCCACGAACACGCCCACGACCGAATGCGAGTTCTCGCCAGTCCATCTCCAGAGCTCACCCGGCACTATCTCTGGCTGTCTCGCTCGTAACTATCGGCAACCAACCCCCACCGCAATCGCCGAATCTACCAGATTCAATATGGTTTCCGTGGTGTTTTCGAGGGCTAATTACAAGACGGGAGTACGATTCAACCATGCAACACTGAACGGCATAATGACAGGATGGCGGTCGAATTCAGGGTGGTTATATTGACACACAAATCGACGCAGATCTAGACATGCAAAATCACGTAATGACAGGATGGCAGTGCAATTAGGGGGGGTGAGTACTGAAACCAATAAATACAGGATGGCGTCCGAATTCATGGGGGTGACACTGAACGCTATGGCACCTCCGCGACCAGCAACTACCATCGTATAATCACCAGATAGCGGTCGGACTCGGGGGGCTGACACTGAATACTGTAATGACAATACGGCGCCCGATTTCATGGGGGTGGCACTGACACCCTGAATTACGCGAAAATCCACTGTCATTACAGGACGGCAGTGGAATTCCGGGCATCCATACGTACTTATATATTCTATCCGATAACTCGCATAATGACAGGACGGCGGCGCCATTACAGGGGGATTGTCATGAAATTACCACCCCCGAAATCGAGTACACACGTTCAGCCACGCAACGAGAGGTCTTTAGAGGTGCTATACGCTAATCTCTGCTTGTGTAACATGTTCAGCGGAATTCACACAATTAGGGTTCAAGGGGGTGAAGTTTGAGGTGGGAGTCGGATATCGGATGAGTCAGGCGGAGCCGGGGGATGGGCGTAGCGAGTGGGGGAGATGGGTGCGTGGCGAGGGAGTGGACTCCCAGATTGTTGACAGTGGGGAACCCTGGGTGATGCGATTGGTTATGGAGGTGGAGTTGGGGATCGGGATTGGTGGTGGAGTTGACGATTCGTTATAGTGGTGGGGTTGGATTGAGATTGGTGGAGTTGGACGTTGGTTACTGGCGAGGATGAAGGAGGTGGATTGGCGAAGGTGGAGTGGGGGTGTTAGCGGCGGGGTGTGTCTTGGCGACGCAGGTTCGAGGATTTGACTGACGGTGGGCGATAGACGATGGGCGACTGACGATTGGCGATGGACGGTAGGCGATGAGCGACTGATGGTGGACGGTGGGCGATAGACGATTGGCGAGGTGGATTGGGAGCGACTGCTTGGCGAGTGACGTGGTCGGTAGTCGAGTAGCGAGTAGCGAGTGGCAATGGTGGAGGGGTGGCTTGGAGTAGTGGCGGCGGAGCGACGACGACGTGGTCGGCAAGCCAAGGAGAGGAGACTGTGGATGGGACGACGAGTTGGCGGGTGGAGTGGAAGCAAGGGGGTTGGGGGAAGGGCGAGAAGCAAGACGGGAAGCGAGGTGTCGGCGGGGTGGAAAGCGAGACGAGATGCGAGATGCGAGGTGGGGGTGAGGGGAGGGCGGTGGGCGGAGAGTGACAGAATTGGTGGAGCGGCAAGTGGTGGGGCGGCAGCGACAACGACAGCGATGGGTTCGGGGCGGGCGCCACTGGAGATGGAGACGGCGGCGATACACTAGGCGTGGGGCGACAGCGAGAGTGCGAGAATGAGAGGTGGGTGTTGAGGGTGACGGCAGCGATGACAGCGACAGTGAGAGTGGGAGCGAGAGTGAGGGTGAGAGTGAGAGTGAGAGCGAGGGGTGGGGCCGTCGACGATCAGGCACAGGTACGAATACGAGATCCAGGGGGAGGGGGGATGGGAGTGTGACAGGAACGGTGGTGTCGATAGCAAGTGCCAGCTGGAGACCATACATAGGAGCGGGAAGCAACGACAACACAACATAGGCTGCGAACGAAGGGAACTGGAGACCAGACCGAACAGGGACGAACAGGAAGGGAGGGGAGGATTGGGCAGCGGGAGAATAGGAAGCGGGAGGGGCGAACAGAGAGGACGGTGGGTGGAGGAAGAACAGGGAAGGAGGGTGGTGGGTTGGGCGAGGAAGGAGAAGGTCGAACAAGGAGCAGGTGGAGCGAACAGGACGACGTCAAGCGAGAGAGGTTGAGTGAGCGAGAGGAGTAGGGGTGGGTGTGCAAGCAGACGTCCAACGCAAGGCGCGGGGAGCGAAAGAGCGCGGGGGCATTGGTGGATGGAGAAAGAAGGGAGTGGGCGGGAGATGAATTCTCGATGGGTTGCCGCCGGCGGTTCAACCGGGGCGGAGCCAGGAAGCTCGTCGGGGCGGAGCCAGGTGTCAGCGCGGCGGCGGGGAGTAGCCGGGGTCGGCAGACGTCCAACGAGAATGGGATCAGTCTTGGAGCGAAACAGGGGAGCAGAGCTCGACGCAGCCAGCGGGATTGTCAACCCGAGCATCCGTCTTTAGTTAAGCCTCACACCTCGGTTGTGTAGTGGTAGCGAGCGTCTCTTGTAAGATTGGTCGTTGCTTGTGGATCTTTTGAGCGTCTTCGATCAGCCGGTCGAGCAGCGGCGGTGGTGAATAGCCGAGGAACTCACCGAGTTCGTGGAGAATGAGCTGGGCGTGCGACCGGAAGGTCGCCGCCCAGCGCTCTGTCGGAAACACAAGCTCATCATCCGCCTGCTCAGTGACTAGATCCAACAGATCGCGGCTTACAAGCAGCGACAGCAGCGCTGCGTACAATAAGATCCTCACCACATGTTCGTCACTCGTGTCGAACTCGTCCAATTCGTACTGCGTCTTCAGCTCCCGGAACAGCAACTCAACTTCCCACCGACAGCGGTAGATCTCCGCTAAATCCGCCGGAAAGAACTCCTTCCTCGCTA
>NZ_JAJJZG010000024.1 GCF_021028995.1 Halobacterium sp. KA-4
TAGCGTCTCCGTCTCCGCGACATTGAAGAAGGACTCTACCGAAGGATCATCTTGCAGGGTCGCTGAACTCATCCCACCTCAGCGTTCACCCTGCTCTTTGGTGTGTTACTCGTTCTATGACACCCTCCCTCCGGGATGTTCTGGATGCCGATGGCGAGCATCAGCGACAGGCCTTCCGCGACGTTTCCACTTCCGAACCCGACGCCGACCGCCAGGCCCTCGGGCATGTTGTGAATGGTGATGGCGACGATGAACAGCAACAGCGGCGCCAAATCCGCCTCCGAGATGGTCTGGTCGCTGCGCTGGCGCCCCGTGATGAGCACGTGCACGTGGGGCACCCAGCGGTCCGCGCGGTCCAACAGCAGTACCCCCAGCGAAATGCCCACGATGACCTCGATGAGCCCATTCTGCCCGCCGAACTCGATGCCCGGAAGAATGAGACTCGTGAAGCTCGCCGCGAGCATCACGCCGGCGGCGAACCCCAGCGCGCCGTCCAACGAACGCTGGGAAGGATTCCGCCACACGACGACGAGTAGGGCCCCGAGTAGATTCAGCCCCGCGATGACGACCCCAGCGACGAACGCCTGCATCACGGGGTCGTTGCCCGCGATTCTGAGGAACCACGACTCCAACATGTGCGGCCAGTCGCGGGCCGCCGGCTTAAACCCGGGGAACTGCCCCGGCGTCGTCGCCGAGACCGGAACCGATACGGCCAGCGAGCAAGTAGCACCGCGTAATGACCGAGTCGCTGTCGGTACTCCTCACTAACGACGACGGCATCGACGCCCCTGGTATTCGCGCCCTCCGCGACCGACTAGCCGACGACCACAACGTCACCGTCGTCGCACCCGCCGCCGAACAGTCCGGCACAGGCCAGACCCGGACGTTCGAGACGCTCGACTACGAAGAACGTGAGGACGGCTACGCCGTCCACGGCACCCCCGCCGACTGCGTCGCTGTCGCCGTCGCTGCGCTTGATTTCACGCCCGACGTCGTCGTCTCCGGCTGTAACGACGGCCCGAACCTCGGTGCGCACATCCTCGCGCGTTCGGGCACCGTCGGCGCTGCCATGGAAGCTTCCTTCCTCGGCATTCCCGCCGTCGCGGTTTCCATGTACGACTGGGAGTTCGACCCCGCCGGCGACTGGGAGCCCACCTACGACCAGTTTCACATCGCCTCCGACACCATCGCCGACATCCTCCCTGACTTCGTCGCCGGCGACGTCCTCCCCACCGCGGACTACCTCTCCGTGAACGCACCGGCTACCGAGTACGCAGACAACCCCGTCAAGCGCGTTACCCGCCCGACTGAAGAGTACGAACTCCAGGCCGAGTTCACCGAATCCGGCATCAACGTCGAAGACCGCTTCTGGCACGAATTCCTCGACCGAAACATCCCCGACCCCGCCGGCACTGACCGCCACGCTTGCGTCGACAACGAGATCAGTATCACACCGCTCACTGTCCCCCACTCCGTCGCCGACGGCGCGACGCCCGGTGGACTTCTCTAAACGCACTTTTGGCGTGGGAGGGCGCTGCGGCGCCCTCTCTGGCAAAAACTTGCGGAAAAAGCGCCATCGGACCCCTACCGGGGGTCCTCGGCGCCCGAGCGCGAAACGCTCGGTGAATCGCGCGGCGATGCCGCGCGAATGGTGGCTGCTACCGACTGCGTAGATTCAAGTACGGGAACGGCCCCAACCTCGTGGGTGACGTAACGACTGGCGCGGGTCCGGCCGAGGCGGGAGCGTGGCGAGCCGGCTCGCGACGAGGGGCCACCTGCTCGAATACACCCCGGTCTGCGAGTGTTCTGTCCGCCAGCAGGCGATAGGTGTTTACTGTCGGGTCGGCTTCTTCCTACCATGTTACCGCCCGGTTCGGACGCCGTCGTCGTCAGGCACGGCGACGTCGGCGTGAAGTCGAGCTCGGTGCAGTCCGACATGGAGCGCCGGCTCCGCGAGAACCTCGAAGCCATCCTCGACGACCGCGACATCCCGGGCGAGGTCGACCGCGAGTGGGGACGACTGCTCGTCCGAACCTCCGAACCCGACGCCGCTGCCGACGCCGCTACGGACACGTTCGGTGTCGTCTCGGCGAGCCCCGCGCTCTCGGTCCCAGCCGAGATGCGTTCGATTCGTGGTGCGCTCGCGCTGACCGCCCGCGAGTGCTACGACGGCGGCGCGTACGCCGTCGACGCCCGCCGCGTCGGCCACCACGAGTTCGGCAGCCACGATGTCAACCGTGAGGGCGGAGACGCCGTTTGGCACGCGGTCGAACAGGACGTTCGCCCGGAAGTCGATCTCGACGACCCCGACGTCACGTTCTTCGTGGAGGTCCGTCAAGACGAGGCGTTCGTCTTCGTGGAGAAACGCGACGGTCCCGGTGGGATGCCGCTGGGGAGCCAGAAGCCGCTGGTTGCGCTCGTCTCCGGCGGTATCGACTCGCCGGTCGCGGCGTGGGAAGCGATGAAGCGCGGGTCGCCAGTCGTGCCGCTGTACCTCGACCTCGGACCGTACGGCGGCCCCGACCACCGTGCTCGCGCCGAGGAAACCACGAGGCGACTGTCTGCGTACGCGCCAAACTTCGACCTCCAATTGCGCGTCGCGCCCGCCGGCGACGCCGTCGAACGCCTTGGTGACGAGGTCGGGCGCACGCGCATGCTCTCCTACCGCCGGTTCATGTACAAGGTCGCCGAACAGCTCGCCGAGCAGGTCGGCGCAGTCGGCATCGTCACCGGCGAGTCGCTCGGCCAGAAGTCCAGTCAGACCGCCGCGAACTTCGCGGTCGTCGACCGCGTCACCGACCTCCCGGTCCACCGCCCACTGTTCGCGCTCGACAAACAGGAGATCATCGCTCGCGCCCGCGACATCGGCACGTACCGGGACTCCACGCTCGACGTCGGCTGCGAGCGACTGGCACCGAGCCAGCCGCTGACCTCCGCGTCGATGGAGAGCGTTCGCAAAGACGAACCCGACGACCTCTTCGAATGGGCGCGTGAAGCCGCCGACCGTATCGAAGTCTCTAGGGGGATGCCGGCATGACGCGCGTATGCATCGTCGGAAGCGACGACGTTGACCTCCGCACGGACCTGTTCGCGTACGAGACCGCGCGGCGGGCGTTGGCGACCTACGACATCCGATCGCCGTACGAGAACACGGTCGCCGTCGACACCGTGAGCCTCGGCGCTGCGGTGTCACTGTTGAATGACCTGAACTGGTATCTCGTCCGCCTCGCCGAGGAGGCGTTCGTTCTCGAACCGTCGGTCGCCGACGACGAGTGGCTCTCCCGCGACCTCGCCGCGGAAGTCCGGGACGGCGACGTGCGAGCGCCAGAGACGGACGCGCGGCTGAAGGTCTACGGCGTCGAGGACGGGCGGCTCGTCGAGCCGATGTACGTCACGCGCGTGCAGGACGAGCGCCCCGAGTACGACCTCCGGGACGTCGACGAGACCGTCGTCGTGCGCGTAACAGAAGACGAGTTCGAGGCGTAGTCAGGCGTCAAAGACGCCGGCGGAAAGGTAGCGTTCGCCGGAGTCCGGGAACACCGTGACGACCAGCGGACAGTCGTCGTACTCTAGCGTCCCGCCGTCGGCGAGCGCGTCCTCGTCGATGCCCGCGTCTGCGAGGTCGCTGGCGTCGAACGCCGTCTCAGGGCAGTTCAGTCCGGGTTCGGCGATGCGCTGTGCGATGCGTTCGGCAGCGACGTAGGCGGCACCGCTGGACTGCCCGACGAGGATGCCCTGTTCTCGGGCGAGTTCGCGCGCTGTTGCTTCGGCGTCCTCGACGGCGACGGGCTCGACGCTGTCGACGAGGTCGACGTCGAGGAGGGCGCTGACGAACCCTGGGCCCATTCCCTGGAAGTCGTCGTCGCCGGATTCGCCGCTGGAGAGCACGGCGTTCTCCTCCGGTTCGACCGCGATGACCTCCATGTCAGGGTACTCTTCTTTGAGGCGCGTCGCGGTGCCCGTGATGGTGCCGCCGGTGCCGACGCCGGCGACGAACGCGTCGATTTCACGCCCCTCTACCTGGTCGATAATTTCCTCGGCGGTCGTCCGGTAGTGCGCTCGCGGGTTCGCGGGGTTCTCGAATTGGGAGACGCGGAACCCGCCGTCCTCGGCCGCGATGCGGTCGGCGCGCTCGTTGGCGGTCTCCATGTTGCCCTCGACGAGTTCGAGATCCGCGCCGTACGCGCGGAGGAGGCGGCGTCGCTCCTCCGACATCGACGCGGGCATCACGATGGTGAGGTCGTAGCCGCGCGCTGCGGCGACGACGGCGAGCCCGATGCCCGTATTCCCGCTGGTGGCTTCCACGAGGCGGTCACCGGGCGAGACGTGCCCCTCACGCTCGGCAGCCAGCACCATCTCTCGCGCGGGTCGGTCCTTCGCCGACCCCCCAGGATTGAACGCCTCGAGTTTCGCCGCGATGGTCGCGCCCTCGGGAGCGGGGACGCGGACGAGCGGCGACCCGATGGCCTCGAGGATGCTGTCCTTCATTAGCCACGTCTAGGTAGTCCCCCACTAAACGTGTGACGGGCCGCGACAGTCCCTGCCGCCTTCGACCCTTGGCTACCCGGCCATGTAGACGGACGCCCAACGCGGGCCGGCGCGCTCCGCGAGTAGCGTCCCAACCGCAGCGAGGAAGCCGCTCACAGTGACGAGGCCGGCTGCGTACGTCGCTGGAATCGGCCCTGAAGCGGTGGCGAACGAGACCAGCAGCACTGGAACGACGGGGACGGCGACACCCGCGGTGAACAGCGCGAACCGCCCAGCATCGAAGAGGAACTCGTTCGGGTCGAACCCTGCGAGCGCGACCGTGAGCCCGAACAGATACAGTGAGAGGCCGCCGAGCAGCGACAGCCCGACGACGGCGTCCACGAGCGACACGTCGTAAACAACGAGCACGACGATGTAGGCGGCTATCGACGTGGGCAGCCCGGTCAACAGGAACGCCACGCGTTTCGCGCGGAACACCGCCGGGACGGATACCGGGAGTACGAGGTACTCGTCGATGCTGTCGAACTGGGTGAGCCAGTTGTACGTCGTGAACGCACTCAGCGAGAGAATGGTCCCGAAGAAGACGCCAGGCTTCGGCGCGACGCCCACGATGCGCGCGACGATGTCCACGAGGAACGCGGCGAGCGCGAGCAGAATCGCCGCGGAGACGACCGGTTTGAGGAGGCCGCCGCTGGACCGCGCAAGGTCGAGCAGCGTGCGCGCGACGAGGCCGTTCTCGTCGCGGATAGCGCTGGCGAGCGGCCCGAACTGGTTTTGTCTGGTTTCGGCGGGGTCGCGGTGCGTCGGGACGTAGACGGCGAGCGCCCCGGCACCCGCGACGAGCGCGCCCACGAGCACCACGAGTGCGTGTCCGAATTCGGTGGCGACGACGGCGTTCCAGACGGCGCTCGCGTTCCCGGTGAACCAGACCGCTCCCACACCGCCAGCGACGACGATGCCGAGTACCCACGACGGAACGCCGCGCGTACGGGCCGCGATGGCCGTGAACGTGGCGACCATCCCGACGACGAAGGCGACGAGGAGTGAAGTCCACAGCGCGACGAGTGCTGTTGGTTCCAGCGCGCCAGTCGCGGCCAGCGGCGCGAAGCCCACGCAGATCGGCAACAGGAAGAAGAGCGCGTAGTAGCCGGCGTCTTTCACGAGAAATACACCGAGTAGCCGACGACGCGAGAGCGGCAGGTAGCTAGCCGTCGAGAGCAGCACCTCAGTTTCGCCGAGCGCGCGCTCCAGCAGGTCGTTGCCGACGAGGCCGGCAGTTCCCGTGTAGAGCCCGAACGCGAGCGCGAGTACGCGCGTGCCGTCAGCGATTGCGGTCGCGTCTGTCCCGGTGAATTGGAGCGTGGCGACCGTCGCCATGCTTGCGACGGCGACGAAGACGGGGAGTGCGCCGAAGCGTTGGCCGCCGAACAAGGCCGCGTGCAGGCGGTGCTCTTCGCGCACCATCGCGCGGAACACCAGCCACGTCTTCGACGCCATCAGTGCCCCTCGCTCACCGGCGTGTCCCGTGGGTCGGCTCCTTCGACCGCGTCGAGGAACGCGTCGAGCAGGTCGGCCTCGGTTTCGGCGACGTCCTGCTCGGCGACGAGGCGGCCGTTTGTCACGATGCCGACCCGCGAGCAGACGTCCTCGGCGACGTCGATGTTGTGTGTCGAGAGGAACACCGCGTTGCCGTCCGCGGCGTACGACTGGAGATAGCGTTTGACCTGCTCCTGGACGATGGGGTCGAGGTTTGCGAGCGGTTCGTCGATGACAACGACGTCTGGCTCGTGGACGAACACCTGCGTCAGCATCACTTTCTGCTGTTGTCCGCGGGAGAGGTCCGCGCATAGCGTGTCGAGTTTCGCCGCGAACCCGAGGCGCTCGCTCCACTCCTCGACGCGCTCTGTCACCGTCTCCTCGTCGAGGCCTCGGACGCGCCCGATGAATTCGAAGAACTCCGCGGGCGTGAGGAAGCTCGGCGGCGTCTGCTGCTCGGGGAGGATACCGACCCGGCTACGAGTCTCGACGGGCTCGCTAGCAGGGTCCGTGCCGAGCACGTCCACGTGGCCGTTGTCCGGCCGGAGTTGTCCGGTCAGAATTTCGATGGTCGTCGTCTTCCCGGCTCCGTTCGGCCCGAGGAACCCGTACACTTCGCCGCGGTCGACGGCGAGGTCGAGTCCATCCACGGCCCGCACGTCCCCGTAGGCCTTCCGCAGGGAGTCGGCCTCGATGACACTCATTATGCCGGACTCCGTCGGGCTCGTAAATGAGTCTGTGGGGCCGTCGCCGCGAGCGCGAGCCTTTTGCCCGCGCCACGCCAACGACTGAGTATGAGCCTGAGCACGATGGAGCCGAACCCGGCGTGGGACGCGGACTCCTACCCGGAGGTCGTGGAAGCGTTCGAGAACCTCGGCGACGACGTGACGGTCCACGTCTGGGGCGCGGACTGGTGCGGTGACTGCCGCAGCCAACTGCCGGACTTCGCGGCCGCGCTGGAAGCCGCGGGCGTCGAGAACGTCGAACAGTACCCCGTCGAGCGCGAGGACGGCGAGAAGTACGGCCCGAAAGTCGAGGAGTACGGCATCGAACTCATCCCGACGATTATCATCGAGCGCGACGGGGAGGAACTCGCGCGCTTCGTCGAGGAGGAACGCGTCTCGCCGGCGGTCTACCTCGCCGACCAGCTCTAGGCGCGGAACTCCGCGAGCCACTCCGCGATTTCTTCGGTCGTCGTCACGGGCGGCGAGCACGCGCGCCGGCAGATGTACGCCGCGGGTTCGTCGTCGACCGCGTCACGTTGCGCCCAAATCGGCGGGGCGGATGCTACTTCGAGGTCGTCCAGCCACGCTTCGAGCGCAGATTCGGTGGGCGGCCGCACGGTCAGTAGGCGGTGCGGAAGGTAGGAACCTCCAATCGTCTCGCGCCACTCGTCGGGGAGCGCATCAGCGGCGACCGTGACCTCCAAGAGGCCGTTCGCGTGCGTGTCCGCCGCGAGCGCGAGCGTCGCGTGGCTCGTCGGTGTGGTCTCGGCTCGGCCGCCGTACCGTTCGAGCATCGCGCCCGCGGCGTCGGCGTAGCCCGACTCGGGGTCGAACGCGTCCAGCGCGAGTAACGTCTCCGCGCCCACGCCGACCGGCGACGGCGTCGGCCCGTCAGCCACGTCCTGCGAGCGCACACCCACGTCTTCCACGGACTCGGGCGTCTCGTAGAGCGCGCCCGTCTCGTCGTCGTAACACTCCGCGAGCAGGGCGTCCGCGAGGTCAAGTGCGAACTGGAGGTGCGCGTGGTCGCCGGTCGCCTCGTAGGTCGCGAGCGCGCCTGCAGCGAGGTACGCGTAGTCCTCCGCGTACCCGACGCCAGCGACGTCCCCGTCGATGACTCGGCGCGAGAGCCTATCGCCATCCCACAGCGTCTCCCGAACGTACTCGATTGCGTCGGCGGCGCGCTCGGCGTATTCGGTGTCGAGTGCGAGGCCGGCTTCCGCGTACGCTCGCGCCATCAGGCCGTTCCAGCCCGCCAGCACCTTCTCGTCGCGCGCTGGCCGCGGGCGGTCCTCGCGGGCGACCCGGAGACGCTCTTCTGCAGCGCCGAGCGCGGCCGCAACCTCGTCCTCGGAGCGCTCGAAGTCGTCCGCGAGTTCGGACAGGGACGCAGAGACAGTGAGCACCGTCCGCCCGTCCTCGAAGTTCCCCGCGACGTCCACGCCGTAGCGCGCACAGAAGACGTCAGCGAGGAAGTCGTCGGACTCGTCGGCAGGTGCAACGTCGGCGTACTCGGCGATTGCTGCTTCGACTTCCGCGGGCGTCCACACGTAGAACGCGCCCTCCTCGTGGTCGCCCTCGGGGTTCTCCGGCGGCGCGCTACGGGCATCCAGCGTCGCATAGAACCCGCCATCGGGGTGGCCGAGTTCGCGGTCGACGAATTCCAGGGTTTCGTCGACGACCTCCGCGTAGCGTTCGTCGCCGAACAGCCGATAGCCGTCGACGTACAGGTCCGCGAGCGCGGCCTGGTCGTACAGCATCTTCTCGAAGTGCGGGACCGTCCAATCGGCGTCCGTACAGTAGCGGTGGAAGCCACCGCCGAGGTGGTCGAAGAGGCCGCCGTCGGCCATCGCGTCGAGTGCGTGTTGGACGGCATCGCCGTACCGAGTATCAGTGGCCGACTCTCGATGGTGTGCCCGCAGGAGCGCGCTCACCCGACCGGCCTGCGGGAACTTCGGCGCACGTCCGAACCCACCGTGGTCGCGGTCGGCGGCGCGGGCGAGTTCGTCTGCTGCGTCCAGTAGCGAGCTGTCACCGCTGACGTCGACGGGGTCGGGTAGCGACTCCAGTTCGCCCCGGGCGGTGCTCATCCACTGGTCGGCGCGCTCTTCGAGTTCTTCGCGGTTCTGTTCCCACTCTCGCGCGACGCGCTTCGTCAGCGGGAGGAAGCCGGGCTGGTTGCGCTTGGCCTCCTTCGGGAAGTACGTCCCGACGTAGAACGGCTCCTTCTCGGGTGTGAGGAACGCCGACAACGGCCAACCGCCGCCACCGCGGACGGCCTGACAGACGGTCATGTACAGCGAGTCGACGTCCGGGCGCTCCTCGCGGTCGACCTTGATGGGGACGAAGTGCTCGTTCAGTACTTCGGCGACCTCCGGGTCGGAGAACGACTCCTCCTCCATGACGTGACACCAGTGACACGCCGAGTAGCCGATGGAGAGGAAGATGGGGACGTCGCGCTCGCGGGCGGCCTCGAACGCCGCTTCGTCCCACGGCTGCCAATTCACGGGGTTGTCGGCGTGCTGGCGGAGGTACGGGCTCGCCGTCTCGTCGAGCCTGTTCCGCGCGGTGGGGTCGGACATACGATAAGGAAAGGTCGCTGGCGGGTAAAACCCACTCTCGCGGCACTCGCTCTTCGGGAATACACGAACGCGTACAACACGACAGTCGAGTAGGGGAAGATTTACACTTGCTTGCTCACTCTCCCCGCACATGACCGAACGAGTCCTACTGGTCGGTGGCGGCGGCCGGGAGCACGCCATCGCCGACGAACTCGCGGACGACTGCGAACTGTACGCCGCAGCAGGCAACCGAAACCCCGGAATCGACGAGCTGGCGGACGGGTTCCGCGAAGTCGACACCGAAGACCCAGACGCCGTCGTCGACTACGCGCTCGACGTGGACGCGACCCTGGCTGTCGTCGGTCCGGAGGGACCGCTGGCAGCCGGCGTCGTGGACGCCCTCGACGACGAGGACATCTACGCGTTCGGCCCGAAGCAGGCCGACGCCCGCATCGAGACGGACAAGACGTTCCAGCGGGAATTCATGGCCGAACACGACGTCCCCGGCCAAGCGGAGTTCGAGACGTTCGACGACCCGGACGCCGCAGCGGACTACGTCGAGGACGTAGACGGCGACGTCGCCGTCAAGCCCGCCGGCCTCACGGGCGGCAAGGGCGTTCGCGTCACGGGCGACCAGGTCTCCAAACAAGAAGCCGCCGACTACGTCCGGTCCTCCGAGCACGACGAGTGGGTCGTCGAGGAGCGCCTCGTCGGCGAGGAAGTCACCGTGCAGGCGTTCGTCGCGAACCGCGACGTGCGCCCGACGCCGGTCGCACACGACCACGGCCGCGCACTCGAGGGCGACGAGGGCGCGAACACAGGCGGCATGGGTAGTTACACGGGTCCGGACTGGACGCTCCCGTTCGTCACCGACGACGAGTACGAGGCCTGCGTGGACACGCTGGAAGCCATCGTCGACGCGCTCCCCTCGTATCGTGGCGTTCTCTACGGCCAGTTCATGCTCACGAGCGATGGCCCGAAGGTCGTCGAGTTCAACGCACGCTTCGGCGACCCCGAGGCGCTGAATACGCTCCCGACGATGGAGACGCCGCTCATCGACGTGCTCACGGCGGCCCGCGACGACGACCCGCTCCCGGACCCCGAATTCGCGGACGTCGCGACCGTCTGCAAGTACGTCGTCCCAGAGGGCTATCCCACGAACCCCGAGGGCGGCACCCGTGTCACTATCGATGCCGACGACCTCGACGACGCCAAACTGTTCTACGCGAGCGTCGACGCCCGCGACGACGGCATCTACACGACGACCTCGCGGTCGTACGCCGTCGTCGGGTTCGGCTCCTCGATTCCCGACGCCGAAGCCGAAGCCAGCGCCGCGCTCGGCGACCTCCCAGAGGGGCTGCGCGTGCGCCGTGACATCGGCACGAAGGAACTTCTGCAGGAGCGCATCGACCACATGAACGCCGTCCACGGCGAGTAGCGTTCCGCGCGTCGCGACACGAACCGCCACCTGGTTCTTTAACACCACCCTGCGTAGTCACCGATATGTCGAGCGAAGAAGTCACGCGATTGCTACGGAAGGCGTACGGCGACGAAATCGAGACAGTCATGAATTATATGACGAACTCAATCGTCCTCGACGGCGTGCGCGCCGAGGAAATCAAAGAATCCCTCCAGGTGGACATCCAGGAAGAGCTCTCCCACGCCGAACAGCTCGGCGAACGGCTCAAGCAGATCGACGAACAGCCGCCTGCGTCCGCCGAATTCGAAGCCCACCAGCACTCCCTCCAGCCTCCGAAGGATACCACCGACGTCCTGTCGGTCATCGACGGCGTGCTCGACGCCGAGGAAGACGCCATCGACACGTACCGCGACCTCATCAACGCCGCCGAGGACGCCGACGACCCGGTCACGGAGGACCTCGCGGTGACGATTCTCGCTGACGAGGAAGCCCACCGCACGGAGTTCCGGGGCTACCGCAAGGAGTACCGCTCGGACTAGCGGCTTTCGCGCTCCTTTTGCCGCCGCCGACGCGTAGCTACGGCCATGAACGTCGCTTTCGTCGTCGCCGCGACGCTGACCGGTATCGCCGTCGGCGTGGTGTTCGCGTCCCTCCGTATCCCGATTCCCGCGCCGCCGTCGCTTGCGGGCGTCATGGGCATCGTCGGCATCTGGCTGGGCTACCGGCTCGTCAAACACTTCGGGTTCGGTTTCGACCTGCTAGACGCGCTCGGCGTGTAGAACCGGTAGACCTGACGCGTTCTCGCCGAGAAAGAACCGGAGAAGCGAAGCGCCGTCAGTACGACCGGATTTTCGGCTCGTAGGTCTGCTCGTCGCCTTCGAGGATGACCGGCCGGTACCAGAGTTCGGGCTCGCCGTCGTTCCACGAGACGAGCGTGTGCTTGAGGTACTCGTCGTCCTTGCGCTCCTGGTGCTCTTTGCGCCAGTGTGCGCCGCGGAACTCGTCGCGGGCGAGCGCGCCCATCGTGATGGCTTCCGCGACGTCCAGCAGGTTCCGCGTCTCGATGGTGTGCTGGAGGTCAGTGTTGAACGTCCGGGACTTGTCCGCGACGTAGACGTCCTGATAGCGCTCACGGGCGTCCTGGATGTCTCGGAGCGCCTGCTCGAGGTTCTCTTCCTCCCGGAACACGTTGACATTCTCCGTCATCGATTCCTGGAGGTCCGCGCGCACGTCGGCGTGGTTGACGCCGTCCTCGCGTTCGAGCAGCGTCTCGATGCGCTCGCGCTCCTCTTCGGCGGTCGCTTCGACGACCGCTTCGGGGTCGCTGTCGGGGTTCTCGACGGCGCCGCCGTCCGCGGCGGCTTCCGTCGCACCGGGCTCGCCGACGGGGACACCGAGGTCCTCGCGCTCGGCGTCCGGGTCGGGTCCGGTCTGAATCTTCGGCTCGGGCATGTCCGCGCCTGCTGCGTGGCTGCCGGCGCGTGCGCCGAACACGAGCAGTTCCGGCAGCGCGTTCCCACCGAGGCGGTTGCCGCCGTGGAGGCTCACACACGCACACTCGCCGGCCGCGTAGAGCCCGTCGATGCACGTCTCGCCGTGCTCGTTGACTTCGATGCCGCCCATTGCGTAGTGCTGACCGGGCTTGACCGGCATCGGCTCTTCGAGGCCGTCGACGCCCTCGAAGTCGCGCGCGAGGTGGAGGATGTTCTCTAGGCGGTCGGTGATGCGCTCCTCGCCGAGATGGCGCATGTCGAGGTAGACGTACTCGTCGTCGATGCCGCGCCCTTCCTGTACTTCGGTGAGTTCGGCGCGCGCGACGACGTCGCGGGAGGCGAGTTCGCCGTCGTTGGTCGCGTACCCGTACTCGAACATGAAGCGCTCGCCCTCGGAGTTGTAGAGGATGCCACCCTCCCCGCGGACACCCTCGCTGATGAGCACACCAGTCGAGGGAAGCGTCGTCGGGTGGAACTGGATCATCTCCATGTCTTCCATCGGGACGCCGGCGCGGTACGCGATGGCGACGCCGTCTCCGGTGTTGGCGACGGCGTTGGTCGTGTGGTCGTACGCCTGGCCGAGGCCGCCGGTCGCCAGAATCACGCCGTCGCGAGCGCGGAAGCCCGCGATTTCGCCGGACTGGACGTCCCAGGCGACGACGCCGTGGCAGTCGCGCTCGTTGGGGTCGTCCTCGTCGGTGACCGCGACCTGGCTGACGTACCACTCGTCGTAGACTTCGATGCCTCGTTTGACAACCTGCTCGTACAGCGTGTGGAGCATGTGGTGGCCGGTCTCGGCGCCCGCGTACGTCGTCCGCGGGAACGAGAGGCCGCCGAACGGCCGCTGGCTGACCGTGCCGTCCTCCTCGCGGGAGAACGGCATCCCCCAGTGTTCGAGCTGGATGACTTCCTCGGGTGCGTCCTGCGCGAACGTGTCGACTGCGGGGGCGTCGCCGAGATAGTCCGACCCCTTCATCGTGTCGTACGCGTGGTCCTGCCACGAGTCGCCCTCCTGCAGGGCGGCGTTGATGCCACCTTCGGCGGCGCCCGTGTGCGAGCGCACCGGGTGGAGCTTCGTGACGATTGCTACGTCTGCGCCTTCCTCGTGGGCGGCGATTGCGGCGCGGAGCCCCGCGCCACCGCCGCCGACTACGATTACGTCGTGCTCGTACATGTTACCAGAATTTGAGGTTCTGCTTGACGGCTTCGCGCTTCAGTTCTTGGATGTGATCGGTGAGCGGGATGTCCTTCGGACAGACGTTCGTACAGGAGAACTGGGTCTGACACCGCCAGACACCGTGTTCGGCCTCGATGATTTCGAGGCGTTCCTGGCGCTTGTTCTCGCCCTCGCGCTCGTCCATGTAGAAGCGGTAGGCCTTGTTGATGGCCGCCGGGCCGAGATACTTGTTGTCGCCCGCGGCGATGTTACACGAGGACATACACGCGCCACACCAGATACACCGAGTGGAGAGCTTGACCTTCTCGCGGTTCTCGCGGTCCTGGCGCTGCTCTTCGAGTTCGTCGTCGGGCGTCTCGTCCGGGTCGAAGAACGGGTCGACGGACTCCATCTGGTCGTAGAAGTGGTCCATCTCCACGACCAGGTCTTTGACGACGTCCTGGTGGGGGAGCGGCTCGACGCGCACCGGGCCGTCGAGGTCCGCAATCTGAGTCTGGCAGCCGAGGCGCTGGCTGCCGTTGACGAAGAACGCGTCAGACCCACAGACGGCCTGCCGGCAGGAGTGCCGGAAGGTGAGGCTGGAGTCGTACTCGTCGCGCGCGTAGATGAGCGCGTCGAGGACGGTCATCCCCTTCTCGAAGGGCACCGTGAACGAGTCGAAGCGCGGCTCCTCCTTGCCCTCGATTTCGGGGTCGTAGCGGAACACCTTGAGCTCCACCGTCTCTCCCTGAATCTCGTTGGCGGCGGCTGCTTCGTCGGCCTCGCGTTGTTCCTTGCGCGCCTGTTTCTCGGCCATCCGCCGTTCCTGTGGCGACGTGGACGAGGGCTGTTCGTTCTCCGAGTCGGTGTCGGGTGTCTGCGTACTCATGTTAGAATCCCGCGAGCGTGTTTGCGACACGAATCCCTTGCACGACGAGCAACAGCGCGGCAGCGCCCAGGACGATCTGGACGACGCGCTTCTGGATGCCGTCGATGCCCTGGTTGACGAGCGCGTTGTAGACGCCGTTGACGCCGTGGAACGTCGCGGTCACGAGGAACAATACCATCGTGACGAAGTAGCCGACGTTCTCCATGCGCGCTTGGCTGCCCGCGAACTCGATTTCGTAGGCGTGGGTGACGAAGTGCAACTGGAAGAAGTGGAATGCCAGCACGATCACGAGGAACGCTGCCGTGATGCGCTGGAGCAGCCACGCCGTCGAACCCGAACTGAACGAGGAGTATCGTTGTGCCATCTTAGAATGCCCCCGAGACGAACGTCGGCACGCTCGCGACGACGATGATGCCGGTCAACACGAGCGACGCGTAGAAGCTCTTATCTTGCGATTCCAGGCCGACGCCGAGGTCGACGAACAGCAGACGGATGCCGTTCAGGATGTGGAAGACGGCGACCGCCAGCAGGCCGACCTCCAGCAACCGAACGAGTGCGAGGCTCTCCAGCCCCTGAATCGTGCTGTTGAACGTCTTGGCGCCCTGCATCGACGTGCTTAGGACGGCGATGTGGGTGAATAGGTAACCGATGAGCACCCACCCCGTAAACTTGTGAAATACCCAGGCCCACATCCCGGCCGTGAACTCCCGCCACCGGCCGAAGTCCTCGATGAGGCCTCGGTCGTACGACTGACTCATACCATTCGGAGCGTGTGGTCCCTCCGCACATAGAAGTTACTACACGGGCGTGTCGCGCGAGCCGCGACGCGTTGGGCGCGTGACACCTCCGCTTCGCGGCCACAAAGGGCGACGCGGGACGCCTACGAACGCTCGTACGCCCGCTGTGTCCCCGCGTCGAGTTCCACGAGGTGGACCAGTGGATTCCCGGGGTAGACGACAGGATTCTCCAATTTCCCGACGAGCAGCCCCGTGAACGGCGCGTCGACGTCCACGACGTCCGTCTTGAACGGGTTCGAGATGCTGCAGATGGCGTCGCCCTCGCGAACGAGGTCGCCGCGCTCGTAGTGCATGTCGACGAGGCCGCCGTCGTCCGCGCGAATCCACGTCTTCTGGTCGCTGGTGACGACGGTCCACCACGCCGGCAAGTCGACGGCTTCCGTCGGATAGACCCCGTACCCCGCGAGCACGCTCTGGACGCCGTCGAGCGCGCGGTCGATGAGCCCGCGCTGGAACCGGTGGGCTTCCCCCATCTCCACGGTGATAGTCGGGACGTCGGCGTCGGTCGCCTCGTGGCGGAGCGTCCCCGACGACCCTTCGCTATCGATGACGACGTTTGAGCCGAACGACCGCGCGAGCCGCACCACGTCGTCGTCGGTCATGTCCGCGCGGACGTGGAGCATGTTCGTCCGGCCGCGGGTCGACGTGTGGAAGTCCAGCCCGAAGTCGCAGGGCTCGACGAAGTTCCGGAAAATCTGGTCGGCCATCCGCTTGGCGCTCGTCGAACTATCGTTGCCAGGGAACGAGCGGTTGAGGTCGCGGTCGTAGACGGGAAGGTAGCGCTGCTGGGTGACGAACCCCGGGACGTTCAACACGGGCAGACAGACCAGCGTCCCGTGGAGGTTGGCGTGGGACCACTCGTGGGAGACCTCCCGAACCACTTCGATGCCGTTGAGCTCGTCACCGTGAGAGGCCGCCGAGAGGAAGACGGTCGGGCCAGGCTGCTCGCCGTTCACGATGGAGACGGGGATGCGCACGGGGTCGCCGAGGTACGTCTCGCTGATGGTGTACCGGATGTCCGCGCGCTCCCCCGGGTCCACCCGGCCGCCGTCGTACGTGAACGCCCCGTCGGTCATGGCTCGGTGTTCACGGCCGACGCATAAAACAGGGCCGTCCGCGTCGGCACCGTTTAGTCGCTGCCCCGCGACTGTCTACAGGATGGACGACTCTGTCTCTGTCGGCGTACTCAGCCTCCACAACAGCAAGGAGACGAAGGCGATACTGAACGCGGTGGAAGCGCTCGGCCACTCGGGCGTGTGGCTGCGCGAGGACAACCTCTGCGTGGACATCGCGGACAACGACTCGACGCTCGACCCGAACGTCGACGTCATTGCGAACCGACTCCTCCTCTCGAAGACCGAACAGCCCGCCGAACTGCTGGGGCTCGCGCTGTCGCTGAGTCAGTTGCGGCCGATGTTGAACCGCCCGCGGAACGTGCTCACGGCGTTCCACAAATTCGCCACCGCGACCACGCTCGCGGACGGTGACGTCCGGCTGCCGGACGCCACGCTCGCGCTCGACGCCGACCGGCTGAACGCGGAGAAGGCCAAGTACGGCGACGAGGTCGTCTACAAGACCGCCATCGGCACGCATGGTGGCGGCACGTGGAAAATCGGCGCGGACGAACGCGTCAACCCGCGCGTCGGCGACCGATACGCGTTCCTCCAGGAACTCGTCGAGCGCGACAGCGACCGCCACCGCGACCTCCGCGTGTACGTCGTGGACGGCGACATCGTCGCGACGATGCGGCGGTACGCACCGGACAACGACTGGCGGACGAACGTCGCGCTCGGCGGCTCCGTCGAGGGCGTCGACGACGTGCCCGAGGAGGCTGCGGAGATGGCGCTGACGGTCGCCGACACCGTCGGTCTCGACTACGCGGGCGTCGACCTCGTCGAGGGGGAGGACGGCTGGTACCTCCTCGAAGTCAACCCCACAGCCGGGTTCAAGGGGCTGTTCAAGGCGACCGGCATCAGCCCTGCGCCGTACGTCGCCAAGCTCGCCATCGAGACGGCGGGCGGCGAAGTCGACGACGGCGAAGTCGCCGAACTCGCGGAGACGCTGGACGACTCGATGCCCGAGGCAGTAGCGACCGAGCCCCAGCCTGCCGCCGAGGAGAGCGCAACCATCGGCTACACGGAGGACGTGCTGGTCTCCGGGACGAGCGGCACCGAGCGCGTCGTCGCGAAGTCCGACACCGGCGCTGCGCGCACGAGCATCGACACCCGCCTCGCCGCCCAAATCGGCGCGGGCCCCATCAAGTCGATGACGAAGGTCCGCTCCGGGAGTATGAAGTCCGGGAAGGCGCGGCCCGTCGTCGACATCGTCGTCGGCGTCGGTGGCGACCGCCACACTGTCGCCGCGTCCTTGGAGGACCGCGGTCACATGGACTATCCGCTGTTGCTCGGCAGGGACATCCTCCAAGAGTACCAGGTCGACGTTAAGCGTCGCACCGACGCGGCCGAAGGCGAGGAGTAACCGAAATAACTCACATTAACCTCCTAGGAAAACCGTTTTTGGACACGCGTCAGACTCTTGCGTGCGGCAGCCATCCCGGCGCACGATGGCATTCTCGGAGCGTATCGCGTCGTGGACGACCACCGTCGAGTTCCCCGGCGACGTCACTGGTGCGATAGGGGATTCGGTTACGGTCGTCCCCGTCGTGGTCGCGCTCGCCGCGCTCTCGGAGGTAGCGTTGGCTCCCGTGCTCGTCTGGTTCGGCGTCGCGCAGGTCGTGTGGGGGGCGCGCTACGGCGTGCCGGTATCCGTCGAGCCGATGAAGGCGCTGGCAGCGCTCGCGATCGCAGGCTCGTTGTCGGCGAGTGGACTCGCGGCTGCCGGCTTGCTCGCGGGCGGCACGTTACTCGTCGCGGGCGCGACCGGCGCACTCGGTCGCATCAGTCGCTTCGTCGGCCAGCCGGTCGTCCGCGGCGTCCAACTCGCGGTCGCACTTGTGCTCTTCGAGACCGCACTCGACCTCGCTACGACCGACCTCGTACTCGCCGGTGTGGCGATTGCGGTCGCCGCGCTCGTCGCCGTCGTCTCGGTGCGCACGAGCGCTATCGCTGTCGTCTCCGTCGGCGCTGCGCTCGCTCTCGCCGAAACCGGCGGCATCTCTCCCGCAATACCCGCATTTGCATTCGCACTCCCGTCGCCCGATGTCTTCCTCGACGCCGGGACCACACAGGCTGCGGTCGGCCAACTCGCGATGTCTATCGGGAACGCCGCCGTCGCCACCGCACTCCTTCTCGACGAGTACTTCGATTCAGACGCGACCGCTGACGACCTCGCGACGAGCATGGGCGCGATGAACCTGTTCGCTGTGCCGCTGGGCGCGATTCCGATGTGCCACGGGAGCGGCGGCGTCGCTGGCAAATACGCGTTCGGCGCACGTACCGCAGCCGCGAACGTCGTGCTCGGCGTGCTCTACTTGCTCGCGGCTGTCCTCGCGGTCGGCGTCGTTGCGGCGTTCCCGGTCGCGATGCTCGGCGTCGTCCTCGCTGCCGTCGCCGCGCAACTCGCGCACACTAGCCTCGACACCGACCAGTACGCGCTCACGCTCGGCGTCGGCGTCGTTGGCCTGCTCGCGGGCGTCGGCGTCGCGTTCGTTGCGGGCCTGCTCGCCGACCACGCGTCTCGCCGGTTCGCGTGACTACCCTTCGTAGGCGCGCCAGACGTACAGCGACGCGTACGACCGATAGGGCTGCCAGCGCGCCGCGATGTCGCGCATCTCCGCGCGCGTCGTCTCCTCGCCGTACAGCGACTGCATTCCCTTCCGGATGCCGAGGTCGCCGACCGGGAAGACATCTTCGCGGCCAAGTCCAAACATCAGGAACATCTCCGCAGTCCAGTCGCCAACGCCCGTAATCGACGTCAGTTCCGCGCGCACCTCGTCGTCGCCGAGGTCCGCGAAGGACGCGCGGTCCCAGTCGTGCTCTAGGAACGCATCGGCGACGTTCCGCACGTAGTCGGTCTTCTGACTGGAGAGCCCCGCGTCCCGAAGCACCTCGGGGTCCGCGCCGGCGACGCCTTCGGGCGTGACGTCGACTGCCTCGAAGAGCCGCTCGCGGATGGCGGCCGCGGCGTCCATCGACACCTGCTGGCGGACGATAGAGACGACGAGGCGCTCGAACGGGTCGTCTGCGGGGTCGAGCCCGAGTTCGCCGTGCTCGTCGACGAGCGGCCCCAGGTCCGGATCGTCACGGAGTGTGTCGTGTGGGTCGGTCATATTGGGAGGAAGTCGCCGTGGGAATCTACGCGTTTCGCTGTCCGAGCAGGAACCCCGCCAGTGCTCCGATGCCGCTGTACACCGCGGGCGAAATGCCGTTCACGAGATAGGGGCCGACGAGTCGAATCCCAAGCGCCTCTCCGAACGGCGCGCCGACGCTCACAGCCGTCAGCACCGGGTAACTGACGACGACGGCGACACCGGCACCAGCACCGACGAGCGCAGCGAGACGGATTGGCGATTCGTGGACGTCCATCCGCCACGCGCCGTACAGCGGCAGGCCGGGAATCACCACCAGTGACACCAGCGTCGAGGCGAGCGACTGGAGGAGCAGCCGTGCAGTCGACGTTGTGAAGCCGCCGGAGAGCGATTCGAGAGCGAACAGCACGACTAGTGTGTGGACGAGCCCGGCGGCGAGACCGAGGGCGGCGGCGCGTTGCTGCGTGTTCACGCCTGGTTGGTTTTCGGACCGGTGGCAAGTGCGTTGTGCCTCGGTGGGAATCGCGGTGTTGTCGAGATGCTCGTTTCCACAGGTGTAAACTCGTGAGGCGTTCACACCCGACAATAGGGAAAGCTTCAACGGGACTCCCGGAGGGTGTACTACCATGGACGTTGATGACATCGAGACCATCGCGGTGCTGGGCGCTGGGAACATGGGCCACGGCATCGCCGAGGTAGCGGCGCTGGCGGGCTTCGACGTGAACCTCCGCGACATCAAAGAGGAGTTCGTGCAGAACGGCTACGAGCAAATCGAGTGGTCGCTGGGGAAACTCGCAGAGAACGACCAAATCGGCGAGGCCGAAGCCGAAGCCGCCCTCGACCGCGTCACCCCCATCGTGGACCTGGAGAAGGCCGTCGAGGACGCGGACTTCGTCGTCGAGGCCGTCCCGGAGAAGATGGACATCAAGCAAAATGTCTACCGGGAGCTCGAACAGCACGCTCCGGAGCATGCGGTGTTCGCGACGAACACGTCCAGTCTCTCGATTACGGAGCTCTCGGAAGTCACTGAACGCCCCGAGCGGTTCTGCGGGATGCACTTCTTCAACCCGCCGGTGCGGATGCAACTCGTGGAAGTCATCGCCGGCGAGCACACCGACGAGGACGTACTCGACCTCACTGAGAACCTCGCCGAGGAGATGGGGAAGACACCGGTGCGCGTCCGCAAGGATTCGCCCGGATTCATCGTCAACCGCGTGCTCGTCCCGCTACTGAACGAGGCCGCGTGGCTCGTCCACGACGACGTCGCCACCATCGAGGAAGTCGACTCCACGACGAAGTACGAGTTGGGCTTGCCAATGGGCGCGTTCGAGCTCGCCGACCAGGTCGGCATCGACGTCTCCTACGACGTCCTCGACTACATGCAGGGCGTGCTCGGCGAAGCCTACGAACCGTGCCCGCTACTCGTCGAGAAAGTCGAAGCCGAGAACCTCGGGAAGAAGACCGGACAGGGGTTCTACGACTACGAGAACGGCGGCGCGGAAGTCCCGACTGACGAAATCCGCGAAGACGTCGCGGACCGCCTGACCGCCGTGATGGCCAACGAGGTCGCGAAGCTCGTCGCCAACGACGTCGCGGACCCCGCGGAAATCGACGAAGCCGTCCAGCTCGGCGCGGGCTACCCCGACGGCCCCGCGAAGATGGCCGACGACGCCGGCATCGAACACCTCTACGAGACGCTCGAATCGGCCTACGAGGGGACTGGCGCGGCGCGCTACGAGCCCGCCGACGAACTCCAGCGGCTCGCAGAATCCGGTGAGGGGTTCTACGGCGCGGAAGCCGAGGAGGAAACTGCCTCCTACGAGAACCTCGTCGTCACCGTCGAAGACAACGTCGGGCACGTCGAACTCGACCGCCCACACCGCATGAACACCATCAGCGAGGACCTCCTCGACGAACTCGCGGACGCCGTCGACGAACTCGACGCCGACGACGAAGTGCGCGCCATCCTCCTCACGGGCGCCGGCGAGAAAGCGTTCTCCGCAGGCGCCGACGTCACGTCGATGGCAGGCAGCGCAGACCCTATCGACGCCGTGGAACTCTCCCGGAAGGGCCAGCAGACGTTCGGCAAACTCGAAGCCGCCGACGTCCCCGTCGTCGCGGGCATCGACGGCTACTGTCTCGGCGGCGGGATGGAACTGGCGACCTGCGCGGACCTCCGCATCGCCAGCGAACGCAGCGAACTCGGCCAACCCGAGCACAACCTCGGCCTGCTGCCAGGCTGGGGCGGCACCCAGCGCCTCAAGCACATCGTCGGCGAGGGCCGCGCGAAAGAAATCATCTTCACCGCCGAACGCTACGACGCCACCGAACTCGAAGAATACGGCTTCATCAACGAAGTCGTCGCCAACGACAAACTCGACGACCGCGCGTGGGAACTCGCACGCGACCTCGCCGCCGGCCCGCCCATCGCCCAGAAGTACACGAAGCGCGCGATGCTCGCCGGCCGCGACTCCACGGACGCCGGTCTCGAATCCGAAGCGCAAGCATTCGGCCAACTCATGAACACCCAAGACCTCATGGAAGGCATCGCCGCGTTCACGAGCGACCGCGAACCCGACTTCAAAGGAGATTGACATCCTCCTCCGCGTGAACGCGGAGGAATCCCACGGCACCGCGCCGCTTGCTTGGGATCTTAGGGTTTGCAGTCGACCACTTGTGCCTGCGGTTGGAATCCGCTGGACAAGTCATAGAGGTAGACTGCTGGCTGTGCCAACCAGCCGGTACTCCTATCCCCGGACAACTGCCCGGTAGACTCGGAGTTACTTTCATTCAGATCGAGACGGATGTTCTCCGCCCCATTCACGTCGGCGTTGAACGCCCCATCACACGACTCACAGACGTATAGGCCACGCTCGACGCGCTGACTCTCATCTTCTCGCCCGCAGACGCAACACGTCTTCGAAGTGTCGCGCTCGTCTACTTCCACGACCTCAATCCCCTCAACCTTCGCCTTGTATTCAAGGATGTTAGTAAAGCGGTCGAACGCCCACCCGTGCAGGTCGAGGTTGCCGTGCTTGCCCCAGTTTTTCGACTCGCCATCTTCGTCCTCGCGGACGCCTTCTAAGTCACCGACGTGGATGCGGCCAACTCCCTTCTGGACACACCGCCCGACGATGTGTTTCGCCAAGGAGTGGAAGAAATGCCGGCGGCGCTCGCTCCACTTGTGATGCAGTCGCGTGGCTCGGTCACCATCCGAGTTGTCGCAGTTGGCAATCTCTTTCGGGAAGTAGTAGCCGTCCTGTTTTAAGCTGTTGCCAGGGTAGAGGTCGGCATCGTCGGTGCTGTACGCGACAGCGGCGAAATTCGAGATTCCGAGGTCGATACCCGCTGTTTCGTCACCGGGCGCTGTGGGTGTCTTGAGTTCGTCTTTGCAGACAAGGTGCAGTTCCCAGCGGTCCTTTGCGTTATCGTAGACAGCACGAACCTGTTGGAGGTTCTCGACGGTGACGCCGGGCCGTGTTTCGTATTCGACAAGGATGTACTCCCACGCCTTCGGGTGTTCCTTGTGATTCGCGCCTTTTGAGAGACGAACGCGATTGTGTTTGGTGTCGTGTTTGATGCCGTTTTGCTTCCACGTCACCGTACTGCGAGGATGTTCTTCGTGAACGCGGCGGCCCTGTTGGTCGTAGTAGTTTGTTTTGCGGTAGCCGGGCGGATTATCACGCTCGTCATCAGAGCCGTACCAGGAGTTGAAGGCTTCAGCGAGTTCCTCCAGAACCCGCTGACTGGACTGACTGTGCAGTCCGTTGTATTTTGGATGCGTCTTCAACTCGTCTTTCAGCTCGCTATGGTCGGGAATTTCCCCGGTGTCCTCCCAGACCTGTCGGGAGTGGTGGTTAGCGACGTTCCAGAGTTTGCTGGCACTCCAGCCGTGCCGGTCGAGCGACTCCGCGACCTGCGAGTGGTTGCGGATTGTCGCTCGATGGGTGCGGTGGACCTCCAGCATACTGTAGAACGACTGTATAATCTCTTATACTCGTGTTTCTTGTAAAAGACACGGTTTGAGAACGTGGAATATCCGGGCCTGTCGGAGTCAATAGAATGTGTCACTGAGTGACGGCGCGTATCCACGGCCTCAAGACCGTGGTATTGCGCCTGCTCAGCGTATAATCCAAGCGGCCTTTCAACAAGCACAACCAAAACCGGCGCATGGCCCGCCAGTATCGCGACGAATCCTGGCTACGCAGCCGCTACCACGACGACGGCTGCACACAAGCCGAAATCGCCGAGGAGTGTGGAGTTTCGCCGCGATGTATCCGCGAATGGATGTACAAACACAACATTAAGCGTCGGAACGTCGAAGGAGAGAACCATGGGTTGTACGGCCAGGAGCGGAGTAAATCGACAAAACAGCGTATTTCAGAGTCACTTGAAGGACGAGATTTACCAGACGAGACGCGAGAGCGGATCGCTGAGGTACAGCGTGGTCAAACGCTGCCTGAGGAAACGAGAGCGCGGATTTCGGAATCCCTGACTGGACGTAAGAAGTCCCGGACAACGCGAAGTCGGATGAGTGAGGCATCGAGCGGTGAGCAGAACTCGAACTGGAAAGGCGGATATTCGAGGCGGTATGGTGCTGGATGGACTCTTGCTCGCGAGCGAGCCTTGGAGCGGGACGAGGTGTGCCAGTATTGCAACGAGGACGGGACAGAAACAAGACTCGATGTACATCATATTGTGCCTGTAAGGGCGTTTCGCCAGGCGGAAAATCAGGATCTTGAGGATGCTCACGAACTCGATAATCTCGTCGTGCTCTGCAAGCGATGCCACGCCCTCGTCGAGCACGGATCGATTGCTGTCCCGGAACCGTGACACCGCTCGATCTTTTTGGTGAGATTTATAAGTTACCACCACTTCGAATCAGGTACCGCATTCCAGCGGCGCTCGGTTGGTGTAGTTCGGCCAATCATGTTGGCCTTTCGAGCCGACGACCAGGGTTCAAATCCCTGACCGAGCACTACTCTACTACTCACACCGAGTAGCGACGAGCGTGTTGCTGCCCGTGTGTTCTGTCGTGTACGTCGAAGGCAGGTTTCGAACCTATTCTTCACTCCCGAGCAACGCGGTTGCGATGTCTCCGGTCTGGTCGGCTGCGGCGACGAGCACGTGAATTGCGGTGAGTGCGAGTAGGACGCCGAGTGGGAATGCGAGCAGTCGCTCTGCGACGGTGTCGATGGTCCAGATGTCGAGGATGGTAGCGGTGCCGCCGAGCGGGGCGAGGAGGAGGACGAGCGCGCCGACGCCGGCGAGGAGGACGAACAGCCACGTGAGGAAGCCGACCAGTGACTTCACGACGAGGAAGGCGACGCTGCGCCACGTGGTGTTTGAGCGGACGAGCGCGCTGACGGCTGCGAGCACGCCGTCCTCGGAGAGTGACGGTAAGTTATCGCGGGGTGCGATGTCGGTGTCGAGGAGTGCGTTTGCGAGCTGGCGTTCGCCCTCTGCGAGGAGGCGTGCGAGCACTAGTGTCGCCAGTAGGATGGGGATGCCGACGACGAATACGGCGAGTGCGACGCCGAACACGAATCCGAATGCGAGGACGATGTAGTAGAGGAAGCCGAGTGGAATTGCGGCGAGCAGGTAGAGAATCCGTCGGTAGGTTTGTCGGTCGCCGAGCACGCCGACGAACGACCGGAGGTGGTCGGTGGGCGCGCGGGTCGTGCTCATTAGGAGTGGGTTCTGGCTGGGGACACAAAAATGCCGGCCGCGTTCTCGCTGCCAGTCGAAGGGCTGGCCGATCGTGACTGCTAACACACCTTCGCGCGAACCCGAGGGTATGAGCTACGAGGCGGTGTTCTTCGACCTCGACGACACACTCTACGCGTATCCGGAGTGCAACGAGGCGGGGAAGGCGGCGGCGTTCCGGGAAGCCCGCGAGTTGGGGTACGACGTCTCGCGGGCGGCGTTCGACGACCTCTACATGGAGGGCCGCCGCGAGGTGAAACGCGAACTCGCGGGGACGGCGTCGGCCCACGAGCGGTTCCTCTACTTCAAGCGCGCGCTGGAAATCTACACGGGCACCCACCACTCGCGGGACGCGCTCGCGCTCGGGGAGGCGTACTGGGAGACGTACGTCGAGGAGATGGAACTGTTCGATGGTGTGCGGGAGACGCTCGCTGCGCTCCGGAAGTCCGACGTGGACGTCGCTATCGTGAGTAATCTCACGACGCGCATCCAGATGGAGAAAATCGACGCGCTTGGCATCGAAGAGTACGTCGACCTCGTGTTGACTTCCGAGGAGACGGGCCGCGAGAAGCCCGCCAGCGACATGTTCACGCTGCCGCTCGCGCAACTCGACCTGCGGCCGAGCGAGGTTGTGATGGTCGGTAACGACGTCGAGTCGGACATCGAGGGCGGGAATGCGGTGGGTTTGACGACGGTGTTGTTCAACGGTGAGACGGACGGTGAGGCCGGCCATCGTGAGCCCGACCACCAGATTGATGCGTTCAGCGAGGTCTTAGAGGTGGTACTGTAATGCTCGCTCGTGAACGCGTCGCGGTCGTCGACCACGCACCGACGCTGGCAGAACTGACTCCTGGGCGCACGGGGAACCTGAGCGTGCGCCGTGGCGACCGGTTCGCCGCGACGCCGACTGGCGTCCCCTACGACGAGTTCGACCCTGCGGACGTTCCGGTGGTGTCCCTGGACGGCGAGGTCGTCGCCGGGGAGATGAAACCGACTAGCGAGGTGCCGATGCACACCGGCATTTACCGGCGGCTGGACGCGGGTGCTATCGTCCACACGCACTCGACGTGGGCGACGACGCTCGCGGTGCTCGGCGAGGAACTCCCGCCGATTCACTACATGATTACGGCCGTCGGGCGGAAGGTACCGGTCGCGGACTACGCACCGTACGGCACCGACGACCTGGCGGAGTTGGTCGTCGAGGAGATGGAGGCCGCGGATTCGCAGGCGTGCATTTTGGCCCACCACGGGCTCGTCGTCACTGGTGACGACCTCGCATCGGCGGTCGAGAACACGTTCGTCGTGGAGAACCTCTGTCGGGTGTACTTGCAGGCGCGCCAGCACGGGACGCCCGCGGAACTCAGCGACGAGCAGTTGGGGACCGTCGAGGAGAAGTTCCAGTCCTACGGCCAGTAACGGTCAACGCCGGTCAGTAGAAGCGGTCAGTCGCGGCGGGGTGGAAGGCCCCGCGGTTCGCAGCTTGTACTCCACCGCTACGCGTTGTTCATCCGGGTCTTGGTGGTGGTGCCGCAGGCCTTGCACTCCGAGACCCGGTAGGGCTCGCGCGAGAACTCCGCGTTCTGCTCGTCGTTGCTCTCCGTGAGGATGTCGATAGACACCTCGTGGGGTTGCTCTCGCCCGCACTCCGAGCACTGTTCGACGATGCCGTCGGATTGGATGTTCTTGCTTGCCATCGGACCAGACCTCACCTAAACAATACTACTGTACTCCCTTTGGATGTATGCCTAAGTGATTAGGCCGCCATCGACGTGTGTCGTGGGAACCCACCGCACTCGAACTGCGTGAACCCCTGCCGAACGCTTACCCCGGCGGAGTCGCTACCCTCAAGAAATGCATGCGTTCCCGCCGCTCCCGACCGTCGCGGACGCCCCGCCCTCGCTGTTCGACGGCCACCTCTGGATTCAGGAGTGGGTGTGTGGCGGCCCGCTCCGCGTGCAACTCCGCGAGTCCGGCCTCCTCCGCTTCGGCGACGCCGACCGCGTCTTCGACCACGACGACGTGCCACCGGGCTACCGCCACGCCGTCCGGCACGTCCGCGAGCACTTCGACCGGGACGCACTCCGCGCCGCACTCGACGACGTCGAATCAGCCGTCTTCTACGGTACCGCCACCCGCCAGCAGCCCCTCGACTACGACTGGGGGACGCTCCCCGCCTTCCTCGGCTTCGACGTCTACCACGCCGGCGACGACCGATTCCTTCCGCCGGACGCAGTAGAGACGCTCTACGACCGCCTCGGTCTGACGCCACTGCCGGCCGTCGCGAAGGAGGTTCGGGGTGCAGACTTCGACCCGGACGACTACTCGGTTCCCGAGTCATCGTGGCGCGACGGCTCCGCAGCGGGCGTCCTCATCCGGAACAAGACCGGCGACCGCGCAGTCCACTACGCGGACTCGCTGGAGCGGCCCGAACCAGTCGCGTTCGACGCCGACCCCGCGGACCTCGCCGAGCGGTTCGTCACCGACGCTCGCGTCGAGCGTGCCCGCGAGGCCGCTGCCGGCGACCCGGCGGCCGACGTCGACGAAATCGTGGACCGCGTGCTGGACCTCCTCGCACGCGAAGAGTACGCTCGACTCTACGGCGGCGACGCGCCTATCGACGTCGCTGCGTTCGAGTCAGCCGCGGCGGACCGCGCCCGGCGGCTGCTGGACGCCGTCTAACTCAGATTTCGGACGTGTGGTGTGGAATCCGTGCCCTGAAGCCACGCCGGCCCATACGCCGGTGTAATGACGCGGCGCTTCCGCTGGACCCGCCCGGCTCCGGGCGGCTCCGTCACTGTCACGCGAGTCGCCGGCGACCACGAGCTCGCCGACAGCGACCCCCAGCGTCGCTACACGCTCTCCGTCCCGGCAGCAGCCGATGCTACTGTCTCCACGGCGACGGGCTGCGAAACCACGTGGGAAGACGAAACCCTGTGGGTAACCGTCCACGACGGTGCCGGCCTCGCGCGCGTCCGACTCCGAACTAGTGGGGCTCAGGTCGCCTTCCGCCTTCCCGGCCCGACGTTCGACAATAGAGTCACGGCCGCTATCGACGGCGACGAAGCGGCCGCACACGAGTTGCTCGCAGCTACGGACTCTCCGGTCGCGCTCGTGCTCGCCTCTGGACCGTTCCTTGACGTCGAAGGGTTCACCGTCCTCGTGGACGCACTCGCCACGGCGAGCGAGGGTGCGTCCGACGACCTCCACGCGACCCGCTACGATCTCGTGCGAATCGCAGCGACGACCGCCGCGGGCCCACCGGTTGCTACTGACGACGAGTTCGAGGCGCTGGTCGACGGACTGGACGCCGTCGACGCCATCGGCGACGTGACCGTGTTGGACGCGCTCGCGGACGCGACCGCAGTCGCCCACGACACCGCCGGCGAGACACGGCGCTTCCTCTCGGACCTCGGCTACGAGTTGCCGCTGCTCGCCGAGCGCGACGACGGCCGCTTCCTCGCGCACTACCTCGCGCAGGTCGCTCGCACCGCTGGCGTCCGGGACGCGAAGCAGGCCGCCGCGCGCCGTGCTGCCAACACCGACCACGCCGACTTCGAGGACGCGAAGGCCGCTGCCGAGCGTGCGGACTACTGGGACCGCGGCGCGGCGTGGCGTGACGCCGTCCTCCCGGCGGCCAGCGAGTCGTTCCCGACGTTCGCGTACGTGCTCGCGAACGCGCTCTACTGGACGGGCGAAGTCGGCCGCTCGGACTCGCGTGCGGACGAACTCCTCCACGAGGGCGCCGCTGCGGCAGCCCGTACCATCGACTTGGAGTGGGTTGCGGGCCACGCCGATTACGAGCGCGCCCGCGCGGCAGCCCACCGCCACCGCAGCAAGCGCAACCACGCGCTCGCGCTCACGCACTTCGAAACCGCCCGCGAGGTCGCCGAATCGCACTCGTTCCTCGACCCGTGGGAGCCGACGTACAGCCATGCCGTCGTACAGTCGAACATGCTGTCTACGACTGGGGACCACGAGCGCGCCGTTGCCGTCCTCGACGACGCGCTCGCGGACCTCCGCGAGCAGGGCGTGCCCGACGACCGGTTCGCGGAGATGCGCGACCACCTCGCCGGCCAGCGCCACGAGCGCCGCGCCATCGTCGCTGACGACGACAGCGACCGCCTCGCACACCTCGAAGCCGCGCTCGACCACTACGAGTCAGTCGAGTTCGAGCGCTCCGTCACCCGCATACAAGCAAAACTCGACGACGCCGAGGCTGCCGACGACGAAACTGGCGGCGAAAGTCGCGAGGAAAGTGTTCGGCCCCAGCCCGTGCTTCGGCCGGACCCGGAGGCCGGGCCAAGCCTCGAGGACATCCCGGACCTCCACGACTCGCTCACGGAGACGGACCCGGGCGCTGTCGGGAGCGCGGACCCCGGCGTCCTCCCGGACGAACGCGGCGATGCGCTTCCCGACGACCCCGGCGTGCCGGGTCGGGACAGCGAACCCCACTACCGCTGATTCTGGCTTAGCCGTGCTCTAAGACGGGCGTCTCCGCGCCACCCTGGGCGTGGTCGATGCGGACGCGTTCGACCGCGTCGACGCCAAAGCCGTCGGCTAACGCGCCTCGGGCCACGGCTTCGCTATCCTCGTCCGCGGGCGTCTCCACCGCGAGGGTGACGGTCGCGTCGATTTGGAGGTCGTTCAGTCGCGGCCGGAGGTCGGTGACGTCGACCGCTTCCACGCTGTCGACGATGTCGACACCCTCGACGACGCTCGTTGCGCCGCACTCTAGGTCGCCGGCGGTGTCGCGCGGTACGTGCATGGTGAGGTCCGCGACGAGGCGGACCTGCTGGCTGGCAGTTGCCATAAGCTCCCGCCGAGAGTCGAACTCGGTGCCGGCGAGGCCGGCGTCCACGGGCTGTCGGGAGCGACAGCCCGCGCTCACCACTCGACCCACGGAGAAGACACAGTCGTGCCGTAGTTGCAGACGGCAGCCGCGTCCTCCCCGGGGGTTCGGTGCCGCTTCACGCGGCGAGGGTGGACGCGGACTGCGCGTTCGGGCGATAGCCGGCGACCACGAACCCCACGGAGATTCCAGACGACCCGCTAATCGAGCGGGCGTCCGGGGCGTGGAGTGTGGTGGTCATCGGTGTGTCACCCGGTGTGGGCTCGGTCGCTCCGAGCCGCTGTCGATTGGTCAATTTTGCCCCTGTACAATAAGTTTTGTCGAGGTATGAGTCCCCTTACCAAACTATCGCCGGGCTTGCAGGCGAACAATTTCGGGGGACGGCTTTCGGCGTGGGCCTGCGAACGGTGTCGTGATGACCGACTACGACGACCTGCCGCTGGTTTACTCGTGTTCGGGCTGTTCGAGCGCCGCCCAGATGGCAAACGACCTCGCAGTGCGGCTCGACCGCGAGCGCGTCGCAGAGATGTCCTGTATCGCGGGCGTCGGTGGGGACGTTCCGCCGCTCGTGAACACCGCGACGTCGGGTCGGCCGCTGCTCGTTGTCGACGGCTGCCCGTTGGAGTGTGCGCGCAAGAGCCTCGAACAGCACGACGTTACCCCGGACCGCCACGTCAACCTCGCCAAGCGCGGCGTGCCCAAGGAGTACCACACGGACTACGACGACGAGCAAGCCGAGGAACTCTACGACGACCTCGTGCAAGAAGTCGAACAGCTCACTCCGACGCCGTAGACGACTGCTTGTTCTCGTCGCCGTCGAGCACCCGGTTCGGTGCGAGCGCTCTCACTATCATTCCGTGGTCGCGTCCACCACAAGACCCTTGCCGGTGTTGGCTGAAGTTGTCAGCCATGCGCCGGGAACGCGTCTTGGCCGTTGGAATCGCGGTGCTACTCGTCGCCTCCGCAGTGACGATGGTCGCGGTCCCCGGCGTGTTCGCTGACCGCGAACCCGATGACGTCCGTCCCGGCCGCGCCAACATTCAGGAAGTGACGTTAGCCACCAACGACGTCTCCGGCGGAACAGTCACACTGGGCGTGACATCGTACCTCCGACACTACGGTGGAACGTCCGAGAACGTCAGCATCCTCGTGCGCGCTGTCGACCTCGACTCCGGTCTCGTCGAAACGACTCGGAGGGTCGACGTCGACACAATCACCGGCGACAGGGAGGTCCCCGTCGAGGTCAACGTCTCGGTCGCCCGCGAGGGCGGCTACCGCATCGAGACCGTGCTGTACAGCGACGACCAGCGGGTCGGCACGGTCTCGAAGACCGTTCGCGGCGTCGGCACCGTACAGGCGGGCGGCCGGGCGGCGTTCCACGACTTCGCCGCAGGGCTCCCATCGATTCAGTACTCCGTCACCGACGCTGGCCCCAATCGGACGGCACTGGACGTCTCGACGTACCTCACGAACAGCGGTGCAGCCCCGTCTGGCCCCGTTACAGTCGAGCTGATCGTGCGACAGGCCGATTCGAACATCGTCGCAGCGCGCACGACCATCTCCGTCTCGGAGGTCGCGCCCGGCGAAACCGTCGCCCCGAGCACGACGGTCACCGTGCCCGCCGGCTACAACTACTACCTCGACGCGGTCCTCCGCAAGAACGGCGTTATCGTGGACGCGGCGCGTAGCGCGGCGAACCTCGACCCACAGGAACGCATCGAGGCCAACACGACCGTCCGCGACGTCGGCCTCCAGGTCGAGGACTTCGAGCAGACGGACGGCCAAGACCAGCCACAGCCGACGCCTGACAGTGAGGGGAGTACCGGTGGTGGCGTCCCCGGATTCGGGCCCGTGCTCGCGGTCGTCGCGCTCGCAATCAGCGCAGCCATCACTTGGAGGACACGCTCATGACCGACCAATCTGACTCCGCACCGACCGACGAACCGGCTATCGACGGACGCAACGTCCGCGACCTCCTGCTCCGCGGGACACTGCTCGTGTTGGGCGTGCTCGCGGTCGTCGCGCTCTTCCAGTTCTACACGAGCGCGAACGCCGCCATCGGCCAGTGGATCGGCCCCGACTTCCGCTCGCTGTTCCGCGCCGTGTTCAACCTCATCGTCCTGCTCGCGGCCGGTCTCGGCATCTCCCTGGTCGTCCGCGAACTCTCCGGTTAGAAGTCCAGTTCCATCTCGCGTTCGGCACCGCCGCCGACCGCCTCGAACCCGACCGACCGGTAGAGATTCAGTGCGACGCGGTTCGTCCGGTCGACAGTCAGCCAGACGCCCTCGACGCCGTGCGCGCTCCCGTAGCCCAGCAGCGTCCGGAGAAGCCGGGAACCGGTCCCAGCGAGTTGGTAGCCGGGCGCGACGAAGATGGCTAGTTCCGCCGTCGACTCGTCGATAGGGACGAGCGACGCGTGGCCGACCGGCGTCCCCTCGTGGTACGCGGCGACGTCCCAGCCGTCCGCGAGCAGCGTCTCGAGCCAGTCACGTCGGCGGCGTTCGTCGATCGGTGGAATCCGCTGTGCGCGGCTCTCGGCACCGAAGTCGTCGTACATCGCCGCCAGTGCGTCGAAGTCGTCGGCGTCGGCCGTGCGAATAGAGATACGTCGGGCCTCGTCGTCGCGGAACTCCACGGGCGGGACGGGGAACCGGTCGTCGGACTGCGGGGGTTGCTTGGTCCCGATGCGTCCCGTGGGGGCGTCGGCCGCTTGCGTAGTGTTCGATGGCATAGTGGGGTGCTCGCGACGGTGGTTCGGGCGGCGCTTTGCGTCTCCGTCACCTTCGAGTACATCGGCTACCCCCGGAAAAGCGGGGTACGGTTCCAGATTTCTGGGAAATGTAGGACAGCGACACTACGGCCCACACCGGCCAGTGTCGACTGTATCAAAACACACATCCCGCGTTGCTGTGAAGGAGTCGCTATTCAGCCGCTCCCATGACTGAAAAACGCGAGTACACCGGCGACTACGACGACAAGACGCTGTACATTCCGGGGCCGACGGAAGTCCGCGACGAGGTGCTGGAAGCCATGTGCGAGCCGATGTTCGGCCACCGCATGGACCAGATGACGGACCTCTACACGACCATTGTCGAGGACACGAAGACGTTCCTCGACACTGACAACGAGGTCATCATCCTCACTGCGTCGGGGACGGAGTTCTGGGAGGCCTCGACGCTGAACCTCGTCGACGAGAACATTCTCGTGCCGACCTGTGGGAGTTTCAGCGAGCGCCACGCGAACGTCGCCGAGCGACTCGGGAAGGACGTCGACCGCCTCGAGTACGACTGGGGGGAGGCCATCAAGCCCGGCGACATCCGGGACGCGCTCGAGTCCAGCGACAAGCACTACGACGTCGTCGCCACCGTGATGAACGAGAGTTCCACGGGCGTCCGCAACCCCATCGAGGAAATCGGCGACATCGTCGCCGACTACCCGGACACGTACTTCGTCGTGGACGCTGTCTCCGCGCTCGGCGGCGACTACGTCGACATCGACGAACACAACATCGACGTTATCTTCGCGTCCACGCAGAAGGCATTCGCGATGCCGCCGGGGCTGGCGGTCTGCGTCGTCAGCGACGACGCCTACGACCGCGAACTGGAGAAGGATTCGGCGTCGTGGTACGGGGGCTTCCAGCGTTCGCTGGACTACTACGACCGGAAGGGCCAGACGCACTCGACGCCCGCGATTCCCATCATGCTCGCGTACCGCAAGCAGATGAAGCACATGCTCCAGGAGGGCCACCTCGCGCGCGACCGGCGTCACCAGGAGATGGCCGAGTACACCCGCGAGTGGGCGCACGAGCACTTTGACGTCTTCCCCGAGGAGGGCTACGAGTCACAGACCGTGAGCTGCATCGAGAACACGCAGGACCTGGACATCGCGGCGGTCATCGACGAGGTCTCCGAGGAGTACGACATGGCGTTCTCGAACGGCTACGGGTCGACGCTCGGCGGGAAGACGTTCCGTATCGGGCACATGGGCGAGCACACCGTCGAGAGCATCGAAGCGCTGACCGACGCTATCGAAGACGTCGCTGGCCTCTAGGCTGCTGTCGTCGCTTTCAGTCGATTTTCTGGTTGGGTAGAAAGACTCGCTCCTGTGCGAGGAGCGGTCAGTCCGCGTCGATAGGTTCGAATTCGTCGTTTCCGCAGTCACACGTGCCGTCAGTCCCGATGGGCCGGTAGCCGTCGCCGGCTTGCTGTGCGGGGTACGTGCTGCTACAGTCCGTACAACCAACGATAACGTCAGGTGAACCACCTGTGTCACTGCCGTCGTCTGCCATCGTCGCTACCCGGTACGCAGACGACTCGCGTCGAAGAGGGATGGCCGAGTATATACAACCCATTCAAATACCATCGCCACTCCGCTGTTCGTGCTGTGACCCTCGGTCACACTACCGGTGAGGAGTCCGCTCGCCCTCCGTCGAATCTGGCGCGTCGAAGACGTCGCCGACGAGGTTGCCGTGGCCGCGGCGCAGTCGCTTCGAGAGCGCCTGCTGGCTGATGTCGAGTTCATCTGCGACTTCGTCCATCGTTGCCTCCGGTGGGACTTCGTAGAATCCCGCGTCGAGGGCGGCGACCAGTGCCTCACGCTGCTTCTCAGTGACGCCGAATCGGTCGGGCGCGCCCGCCTCACCCGAGCGGTACACGCGCTGGACCTCGTAGTTCACGTCGTGGCGCTCGCAGTACGTCGAGAACGCGGGCAGTTGGTCCGGGTCCTCGAACCGGATGCGGAGCTCCCAGCCACCGCGTTGGCCGGTCGCGGAGACGAGTGTCCCACCCGTCTCGACGACCGCGTTCGCTACCGACTCGACCCTGCCCGGCCACTCGGCGCGGTAGAGCGCTTCTGCCTCGTGGGTGTCTAGGCGAGTCGCCTCGTCGATTGTCGGGTCGTCCGTGACCGCCGACTCGAAGGCGTCGAGGTCGCCGTGCACCCAGAAGTACGGCGTGAGCCGGCCATCCGGGTGCGCGACGACGCGCTCGATTTCCACCACGGTCTCGGGGGCAGCCGCGAGCGTCTCGGCCATCGCGACGGAGTTGGCCGGCACCGCGACTTCCGCGACGACACTCATACGCGCCTTCGGACCCCCGGCGTAGTAAGTTTGCAGGCCGCTTCTCGCGGAGTTGCTGGAGGGAGAACGTTTATTCGCACTAGGCCGTAGGTTCCAATCGATGCCGGGCGATGAGTCGTGGCACATTGGGGGCGCCCGTGAGTCCGTGGAGCCACCGGCGTCGTTCGTCGACCAAGCGAACGTTACCGACCCCGACATTCGCGAGCAGTTCGAACGCGAGTGGCCGGCGTGCTGGGCGCGCGCCGCCGACCTTCTCGACTGGAACGACGACTACGACGCCGTGCTCGGTGGAGACGGCCCACCGTTCCGTTGGTTCGATGGCGGGACCCTGAATGCCAGTTACAACTGCATCGACCGCCACCTCGACGACCGGAAGAACCAGGTCGCGTTGACGTGGGAGGGTCGCCTCGGCGAGTCCCGGTCGTACTCGTATCTCGACCTCTACCGGGAGGTCAACGAGTTCGCAGCCGCACTCCGCGAATTGGGTGTCGAGGAGGAGGACGTCGTCACGCTGTACATGCCCGTCGTCCCCGAACTCCCCATCGCGATGCTGGCGTGTGCACGCATCGGCGCGCCGCACTCGGTCGTCTTTGCTGGCTTCTCCGCGGACGCGCTCGCGATGCGCATGGACGACGCCAACTCGGAGTATCTGGTGACCTGCGACGGCTACTATCGACGTGGTGCACCGGTCCACCAGAAGAACAAGGCCGACAACGCCGCCATCGCGCTCGACGACGGCATCGAAGCGACCGTCGTCGTCGACCGGCTCGGGGACGACACGCCACTGGCCGACGATGAGTACGATTACGGCGACCTCGTCACCGAACACCGCGGCGAGACTGTCGACCCCGTACCCCGCGACGCGACCGACCAGCTGTTCCTCATCTACACGTCCGGGACCACAGGCGAACCCACCGGCGTTCGCCACACGACGGGCGGCTATCTCGCGCACGCGGCGTGGACGAGCCACGCCGTTCTGGACATTCGGCCCGAGGACACGCACTGGTGTTCGGCGGACATCGGCTGGATTACCGGGCACTCCTACACCGTCTACGGGCCACTGGCGCTCGGGTCAACGACGATGCTCTACGAGGGGACACCCGACCACCCCGAGAAGGACCGCGTCTGGGAGCTCATCGAGCGCAACGCGGTCGACGTCTTCTACACCGCGCCGACCGCTATTCGCGCGTTCATGAAGTGGGGCGAACAACACCCGGACAGCCACGACCTCTCCAGCCTCCGCCTTTTGGGGACGGTCGGCGAACCCATCAATCCGCGCGCGTGGAAATGGTACCACGAACACATCGGGAACGGCGAGTGCCCGGTGGTGGACACGTGGTGGCAGACCGAGACTGGCGGCATGATGGTCACCACACTCCCGGGAATCGACGAGATGAAGCCGGGCTCGGCGGGCCTCCCGCTCCCCGGTATCGACGCAAAGGTCGTCGACGGCAACGGCGAACCCGTCGAGCCGGGCGACACCGGCTACCTCGTCGTCACGAGCCCATGGCCGGGGATGCCGCTGTCGATGGTCGAGAACGACAGTTGGTTCACGGACCAAGCGCCCGTCTTCCCGGACCTCTCCAACCACGACTGGGCGTACTTCACGGAGGACGGCGCAACCGTCGACGAGGACGGCTACATCACGTTGCTCGGGCGCGTGGACGACGTTATCAACGTCTCCGGCCACCGTTTCGGGACGATGGAAATCGAATCCGCCATCGCCGACGTCGAGGGTGTCGCCGAAGCCGCCGTCGTCAGCGGTCCCCACGACCTCAAGGGGCAGGCCGTTTACGCGTACGTCAGCGCCGCCGAGGACACCGACGAGGACGCGCTCCGGGAGCGCATCGCCGACGCCGTCGACGCTGCCATCGGCCCCATCGCCGTCCCGGACGTGGTCGTGTTCACACCCGAACTCCCGAAGACGCGCTCCGGGAAGGTGATGCGCCGCCTCCTCGAAGACATCGCCAACGACGACGATCTCGGTGACACCAGTGCGCTCCGCAACCCCGAGGTCGTCGGCGAATTGGAGTCGGCGCTCGGCGAGCGCGACTGACCAGCGTTTCGTCTTTCAAAGATAACTCGAAACCCTTCCCGTGGGAATATACGCGATAGTTGGCTATTGCGATGTTCTCGGTTGCTCCTCGAAAGATTCTTACTTCGCGTCTGTGATAGTCCACGAAACATGAGCGAGGGTGTCGCGGCGGCGCTGTCCGAGGCGTCCTACGAGCGGCTCCGCCGAGCCACGGAGACCCACCGCGAGGAACTCGTCATCCGGCTCGCCGGTGAAGCCGGGCTCCGACCCGCCGAAATCGCTCGCGTCCGGCCCGTAGACGTCACGACACACGACCACGCCGACGTCGCTCACAACTTCCTCAGCGTCCGCGACGAGGAGGGTGAGGTCGTTCGCGAGGCCTACCTGCCCGCAGATGTCGAACACGACCTCCGCCAGTACGCCCGCACGGTCGGTGTCGACGCCGAGGAACGCGTGGTATCGGTGTCGCCGCGGCGCGTCCAGATGCTCATCGCCGACGTCGGCGACCGCGCGGCCGACCGCACCGATGACGACGCGCTCCGGGACGTCTCCTCGCGGACGCTCCGCCGGTTCTTCGCCCGCCAGCTCCTCGACGAGGGGGTCGACCCGCGTGCAGTGGCGGCCGTCGGCGGCTGGGAGCGCCTCGCCAGCCTCGACCCGTTCGTCGACGACGTCGACCGCGGCGACGTCGCCGCAGCGTTCGCTGGCACCGACTTCGCGCCCGCGCGCCAGCCCGCTGAAGCCCCCGCAGAGCCGGACTTGCACTTCGACGCCGCGTTCGACCGCGTGCGTGCCGTCGGAGACGCCCTCGCCGAGACGTCCACGCGGGACGGCGTCGAGCAGCGAACCTGCGAGGCGCTCGTCAGGGGTGACACCTACGAGTTCGCGTGGATTGCGCGGTACAGCGGCGGGACACTACACGCCGCGACGCACGCAGGAGCGGCCGACGCGATGGTCGGCGTGGCCGCTGACGACGGTGCTATCGCGGATACCCTCACTTCCGGGGAGGTACGGGTCACGAACAACGTCCATGATGACGCGGGGTTCGCCGACTGGCGCGCGCACGCTAACGAGGCCGGGTTCGGCGCTGCCGCTACGGTGCCCGTCGACGACGGCGATACGACCTACGGCGTGCTCGGTGTTGGCGTCGACGGGACCATCAGCGACCGAGAACGCGATCTGCTCGCGGACCTCGGCCAGCGGGTCGGACGCACCGTTACGGTCGTCCAGCAGCGCCAACTCCTGTTGGCGGATACGGTGCTCGAATTGGCGTTCGAGACGACCGGCGACGAGTCGTTTTTCGCCGCTGCGGCCGCCAAACACGGCTGTACGTTCGAGTTGGACGGCGTCGTCCCTGGCGAGGAGGGCGCGCTCCTGTACTTCGTGCGGCTCTCGGGCGCGTCCGCGGAGACAGTACTGTCGTGGGCGGCCGACCAGCCAGCGGTCGCGGGCGGTCGCCTCGTCCGGGATTACGGTGACGAGTCGCTGCTCGAACTCGCTGTCACGGGCGCGGATATTGCGAAAACGCTGACTGACCGCGGCGCGTCGGTCCGGGAGGTGACGGCGACGCCCGCCGAGCAGCGCGTCGTCGTCGACGTCACAACGGACACGGACGTCCGGTCGCTGGTTGCGGCCGTCACTGACGTGTTCCCCGACACGGAACTCGTCTCGAAACGCGAGCGCGACCGTCCTGACGAGACCTCTGCGGCGTTCCGCGCGTCCCTGCACGAGTCGCTGACGGACAAACAGGCGTCCGTGCTGCGCGCGGCCTACCACGCAGGCTACTTCGAGTGGCCGCGTGGCAGTACCGCCGAGGAACTCGCGGACGCCATCGGCATCACGTCCCCTACGCTCCACAACCACCTGCGGCGCGCCCAGCAGAAGCTCCTCACGGCGTTCTTCGCGGAGGACGACGTCGGACGCGGCGGCGTCGAGTGGCCCGACGACTGACTTGCGTCGCCACGTTGCTAACTATTTAGTGAGGGTGTCATAGAACGAGTAACACACCAAAGAGCAGGGTGAACGCTGAGGTGGGATGAGTTCAGCGACCCTGCAAGATGATCCTTCGGTAGAGTCCTTCTTCAATGTCGCGGAGACGGAGACGCTA
>NZ_JAJJZG010000025.1 GCF_021028995.1 Halobacterium sp. KA-4
CCACGCACGAGCGCAGGTGTTTCTTGCCCTGTGCCTTCGCCTTGTCGTCGCTATCACCAACTACGAACGCGGAGACAATCCGGGAAGCACGATCATCACGGTGTGAGAAGAGTTCTATGACACCCTCGGTGACAGTTATCATGTGGTCTTTCCCTCGGAGTCGAATCGTTGGTTCATGACTCGGTTCATCGAGGGGAGTGTGGCGGAGCTTCCCTTCGAGTTAGAGGTCGAGGAGAGCGTCTCGAAGGTGCTGTTGAAGGAAGCCTGAGTCGGGTTTTCACACGGGTGATGTGGTGGATGCACACGCGTCTTAACAACCGTTTTTACTGGTAATTCGTATCGTGGTACCTAGCCACAAGGGATTACTATGAGTCTAATCGATCAAATCAAAGCAATCGGGCCTGGCGCAATGGTCGCGGCAGCGTTCATCGGTCCAGGCACCGTCACCACTGCAAGCGTCACCGGCGCTCAGTACGGATATGCACTCCTCTGGACGATTGCCTTCGCTATCATCGCGACAATCGTCCTCCAAGAAATGAGCGCACGCCTCGGCCTCGTCTCCGAACAGGGGCTCGGCGAAGCGCTCCGAACCCGATTCGACAACCAGCTCGTCGAGTACATCAGCATCTTCCTCGTCATCGGCGCTATCGGCGTCGGTACAGCCGCCTACGAAGCCGGTAACATCATCGGCGGTGCCGAAGGCCTCGCAACAATCACTGGCATCAGCGCCACCGTCTGGGGCGTTCTGATGGGCGTGGTCGCTGGCATCCTGCTGTTCACCGGCCGCTACAAACTCATCGAACGCGCGCTCGTCGGCCTCGTCGCCATCATGGCGATCTCGTTCGTCGCTTCGGCGGTTCTCATCGGCCCCGACCTCAACGCAATCGCGGCCGGATTCGTGCCAAGTGTTCCCTCCGGCTCCGCGTACGTCATCACCGGCCTCATCGGCACGACCATCGTCGGCTACAACCTCTTCCTCCACGCCAGCAACGTCCAAGAACGCTGGGATGGTCCGAATGACCTCCGCGAAATGCGAATCGACACCGTCGCCTCCATCGTCGTCGGCGGCATCATCACGATGACGATTCTCGTGACCGCTGCTGCAGCCTTCCCGACCGGCACCGAACTCAGCGACGTTGGGCAGATGGCAGTGCAACTCGAACCACTGGCCGGTCCGTACGCCAAACTGTTCTTCAGCATCGGACTGTTCGCGGCCGGGTTCACGAGCGCTACAACGGCACCACTGGCCGGCGCGTGGGCGACGACCGGCGCTCTCGGCTGGGATTCGGACATGAAGAGCACCAAATTCCGCGCCGTCTGGGGGACGATTCTCGGTGTGGGGATTCTCTCGATTCTCCTCGGCGGGAGCCCCGTCGAGATTATCGTCTTCGCCCAAGTCCTGAACGGCGTATTGCTCCCGATTCTGGCAGTCTTCCTAATTTATGCGATGAATGACCGAGACATCCTCGGTGAATACACGAACAGCACCGTCGCGAACGTCCTTGGCCTCGCCGTGACGCTCGTCGTTGTTTGGGTCGGCGTGCAGGGACTGCTCGGTGTGCTGGGGGTGCTGTGAATGCCGGCGAACATCGTCGGTGTCGACGTCGGCGGGACGTTCACTGACGTCGCGTTGCTGGTCGACGGGGAACTCGTCACGGCGAAAGTCCCGAGCACCGACGAACAGAGCGACGGCGTGATTGCGGGCATCGAGAAAGCGTGTGCGAATGCAGGCATCGCGCCGAGCGACCTCACGGAGTTCTCGCACGCGATGACTGTCTCTGTCAACGCGCTGCTCGAAGAAGACGGAGCGAAGACCGCGCTCGTTACGACAGCCGGATTCCGCGACGTCCTCGAAATCGGGCGGCAGGACCGCCCGTCGTTGTACGATCTCGACGCGGAGAAACCCGATCCGCTCGTGCCACGACACCGTCGATACGAAGTCTCCGAACGGACGACGCCGGAGGGTGTCACCGACGAGGTCGACGAACAGGAGGTACGGGAGGTCGCAGCGGCAATTCGCGACGACGATGCGGAAGCAGTCGCGGTTTCGCTGCTGCACTCCTACGCACACCCCGAGAACGAGCGGACAGTGACGCGGCTGCTTCGGGAGGAACTCGACGTGCCGGTGTCGGCATCGCACGAGGTACTGGGAGAGTTCCGTGAGTACGAACGCACGTCGACGACGGTCGTGGATGCGTACGTACGGCCGGCAATCGACCGCTACGTCGGGCGGTTGTCCGAACGCGCCGCATCCGCGGGCATTCCCGCACCACGAATCATGCAGGCCAACGGCGGGATTACGGACGCCGAGACCGTCCGCAAGAAGGCAGTGTTGACGGCGCTCTCCGGCCCCGCAGCCGGTGTCGTTGGAGCGAACGCGTTAGCGAGTCCTGGCACCGACGAGCAGCCGGATCTGGTGACGTTCGACATGGGTGGGACATCCAGTGACGTGAGCCTCATTCGCGACGGGACGGTCGAACGGACAACCGACGCCGAAATCAACGACCGACCAATCCGAACTCCGATGGTCGACATCGAGACGGTCGGCGCAGGCGGCGGCTCGATTGCGTGGGTAGACGCCGGTGGCGCACTCCGAATCGGCCCGCAGTCCGCCGGCGCGAATCCCGGGCCAGCCTGCTACGGGAAGGGTGGCTCGAAGCCGACCGTGACTGACGCGAATCTCGTCCTCGGCTACATCGGGGACAGCACCAGCCTCGGCGGGGAGCTCTCCCTCGACGAAGACCGGGCGTACGACGTGCTCGAGGATCTCGCCGCCGAAGCGGGGATGGACGGACCCGTCGAGGCAGCCCGTGGAGTCTACCGGGTTGCGAACGCGAGCATGACGCGAGCAATTCGGTCTGTGACGGTCGAACGCGGATACGACCCCCGAACCTTCGGACTCGTCGCCTTCGGTGGCGCAGGGCCGATGCACGCCGTCCAACTCGCGGACAGCCTCGACATGAATCGCGTCGTTATCCCGCGCGCTTCCGGGGTCCTCTCCGCGTACGGGTTGCTGGCTGCCGACGAAAAACAGGACGCAGTGCGCACGTACCGGCAACCACTCGCGGACGCCGACGCGGACCGGGTTGCCGGCATCTTCACCGAGCTCGAAGCCGACGTCCTCGATGCGGTGTCGGACCGGGCGAACGCGACGCTCGACCGGTCAGTGGACCTCAAGTACGCCGGGCAGAGTTTCGAACTGACCGTGGACGTTGACGGTCAGTTCGACCCGGAGACGGCCAAACAGCGGTTTGCAGACGCACACGAGACCGCCTACGGCTACCAAATGGACGAACCGGTGCACTTGGTCAACTGCCGGGTGACAGCAACTATCGCCCGGACGCCGCCGGCCCTAGACTACGACGCAACCGGCGACCCACAGAAAGCAACTCGTGAAGCCGTCTTCGCCGATGGTGTCCACGAGACACCGGTCTACGACCGCGCGAAAGTAGCGCCAGGCGAAACAATCCAGGGACCAGCAGTCATCGAGGAGAACGAAAGCACCACCGTCGTCCCGCCAGCGTGGACGGTGTCCGTCCGCGAGGATGGCGCGCTCGTCGCCGAAACGGAGGCAGAATGACAGCACACGACCACACTTCCGACGAAGCCACCGGGGAATCGACTGCCGACATCGACCCAGTCACGCTCGAAATCCTCCGGAATCAACTCGAGAGCATCGCCGAAGAGATGGGGCATCTCCTCATCACTGGCGCGTACTCGCCGAACATCAAGGAGCGACAGGACTGCTCGACCGCGTTGTTCGACGCGGACGGCAACATGATCGCGCAGGCTGAACACATCCCCGTCCACCTCGGCGCGATGCCCGACGCGGTCGACGTCGTGATGGAAAACGACCCAGAGCCCGGGGACGTCTTCATCGTCAACGACCCGTTCGCGGGCGGCACCCACCTCCCCGACATCACGCTCGTCTCCCCGATTGCACCCGAGGGTGACATCATCGGGTACGCCGTCTCGCGCGCACACCACGCCGACGTCGGCGGTAGTTCTCCAGGAAGTATGCCCTCCGGCGCGATGGAAATCTACGAGGAGGGACTGCGGTTGCCCGCCGTTCGGCTCGTCGAAGGCGGCGAGGTCAACGAGGACGTCCAGAATCTGATTCTGGCGAACGTCAGAACGCCGGCGGAGCGGCGAGCGGACTTGCGGGCGCAGCGAGCGGCGAACGAACGCGCCGAAGAACGAATCGGGGAGCTTCTCGCCGAACACGGCGACCTACTCTTACGAGCGTTCGATGCCGTCATCGAGTACTCCCGGGACCGGATGGAAGCCGAAATCGGGGAACTCCCCAACGGCACCTACGACGCCCGCGACATCCTCGAAGGCGACGGCATAACCGACGAGGACATCCCCATTCAAGCAACCGTCTCGATCGAGGACACCGAAGTCACAGTTGACTTCGACGGGACGGCGGGACAAGTCGATGGGAACCTCAACGCCCCACGTGCCGTCGCGAAAAGCGCCGTCTACTTCGTCGTTCGTGCCGTCACTGATCCGGAGATTCCCCCAAACCAGGGCTGCTACGACCCGATTACAGTGTCCGTCCCGGAACGGTCAGTTCTCGATCCCGAGCCGCCTGCGGCGGTGGTTGGTGGCAACGTCGAGACGAGTCAGCGAGTGACGGACGTCACTCTACGAGCGTTCGCGGAAGCCATCCCCGAGCGCGTGCCGGCAGACGGCCAGGGGACGATGAACAACCTGATTATCGGCGACCGGCACGGCGAATTCACGTACTACGAGACGATTGCCGGCGGGTTCGGCGCACGACCGGACAAAGACGGGATGGACGGCGTTCAGGTCGGCATGACCAACACACTCAACACGCCCATCGAAGCGCTGGAAGCCGAATACCCGCTGCACGTCGAGCGGTACGCGTTCCGCCCCTCCAGCGGTGGCGATGGCCGGTACCGTGGCGGCCTCGGGCTTGAGCGGTCCGTGACGGTGCAGACAGACGCGACTGTGTCGCTGCTAACTGAACGGCGACGGACGGCTCCAGCCGGCGTGAACGGTGGTGAAGACGGCAAGCGTGGCGAGAACCGCATCGACGGCGAAATCGTCCCCTCGAAGGTCTCCAAGGATGTCAGCGCGGGTACGACTATCTCAATTCGCACTCCCGGTGGTGGTGGCCATGGATCACCGGAAGAGCGGACCACAGATGCCCGTGAGCGAGACCGCCGCAACGAGAAAGTGACCGAAGACTGATTCGTTGGGTTGTCTTGCGGTCCGTCCGCAGACCACGCTCACCGGGGGTGAATGCCGGTAATTCCGAAACGAGCGCCGCCGTCGCGTCCGTTTGTTGCTGCGATCGACCAACCGTGTACCCGCGCGACCTTCACTACGATATCAATTCCCACCGAAAATTAGCCGGGTCAATAGCTCACGTCGGAGATCTCCAGATCTTCATCAACCGTCAGCGCGAATTCATCGCCTTCGATGGTTGTTGTGAGTCGGACCTTGAGCGGGTTGATGGTGAGGATGTCCTCAGTGTAGTCTTCATGGACACGATTCAGCTTGTGGATATCTGTTACGTCCGGGGAAATTGGATTGATGTCGTGTTCAAGCAAGAATGACAGCAGGGGCGTTATGGTGCAGAACGCCAGAAAGAGGCCGCCCCCGATCTTGTAATTGCAGTTTGTGCAATTGGATGTGAGAAATACGGCGTATCGACGCCCACAGCTGCCACAAATCCCTTCCGTAGAATTATGGTCTTCGCAGATATCGATGGTAGGTTCCGTATCTGCGGAACATCGCGGACAAATCCCGCTAGCCATCGCCAGAATTTCGAGGTTCCCCCAGGTCCACGCTGCCCGATAGGCGGCCTCTGGTGTTCGGCCTTCGACGCCAGCGGGCGGGAGCAACATCGCTCCAAGACTCCCGTAATCACCGGGGACATCCGGCTCATCAGTCGGCCGCGGACTCGCATAGGCTCCCTCGCAGTTCGTGCAATATATTTGGACGCGCTCCTCGCTGTAACGGACCGCAATCTGTGCCCCACAGTAGTGGCACTGTTCATCGATCGTCGTTAACTCGAATTTGGGCGCTTTGGTGACCGCACCCGAAAGAATTGCTTCGATCACCCGACGACCGGCTTGGCGGAGCCGATATCCGTCTTCTGTCTGCTCAACGAAGTGTCCGACGAGTTTGTTGAGGTGGTAGTTGAACTGGCCACTGTCCCGAACGCTAACATCGTCGTGCAGTTCGGAGAAGCTAACCGGCTCAGTAGCGTTACCAAGCGCTTGGAGGATTTCCATACGAGTTTCGTCCCCCAACATGGCGAACGCATCATCGGGTGCCAACGTGGAAGCACCCTCATCTGCTGAGTCTGTCATTTCTTACCACAAAATACGCACCGCCCCTTCTCAATCTTCTTCTTTACCAAGGAGGCTGTACGTCGTATTTCGCGCCCCCGGAATCCATTTCCGAGCGACGGTCGCAGAGGTAGGTATGCCCTCCACGAATCGGCGGACGGTACTCGCAACGCTTGGAACAGTTAGTTTGGGCGGCCTCGCCGGTTGTTCGTTCCGACAATCCGACGAGCATCCAGCGGGGAGTCTGACGTTCGCCAACGAGAGCGACCTCCCGCATTCGATCACGATGCGGGTCACGGACGTCGGCGAAGAACCCGGCGAACAGCCATACTCGGTAACGGGTGAGACGACTACCCGACCGGCACAGCGAACACTCACGGCTTCTACGACAATCTCCCCGGGTGCCCGTGAAACGTACGAGGGCGTCTTCACCGAACCAGTATGGTACGCAATCCAATTCACAGCCGACGGCCAAACCCCACCAGATTCGAGGGGGCGCGTCGTCTACTCGCCAGCCCCCGACACTGACTCGACCGGGCGAACGCTACGCGGAACAATCGGCAGTAACGGCGAGTTCCGATGGGGGATTAGCAGGGCGGTGAGGGCCTAAGCCCCCGTCCTTAACGAGCGACCAAGGGAAGCGAGTAGGGCGGGGATACAGCGCCCGCACAAATATCAAACTCCTTTCATCAGAACCTTTAACAAACCACACCCACCAGCCACTACCACGGCGATGAAGTACAGTCCACGATACCGACTCTTCCCGACAACAGCGCAACGGGAGAACCTTGACTGGACTCGAAACATCGTACGACAACTGTACAACCACGCTCTCCACGAATTCAACAAAATCCCCGAGGACGCTGGCACGCTCCGACAACGCGTCTGGCAAGTCAGAGACAGACTCCCAGCCCTCAAAAACTGGTGGACAGACCTCACGAACGTCTGGTCAACCGTCCTCCAGAAAGCCGTCGAGCGCATCCGCACCAACATCCAAAACCTCGGGAAACTGAAAGACAACGGGTACAACGTAGGGTCGTTGAACTGGAAATCGCCGCGTGAGTTCCGGAGTTTCACGTATCGGCAATCAGGCTTTGAACTCGACAAGAAGAGTGGCCCAGACAACCGAGCCATACTCCAACTCAAGAAAGTCCGCGGCGAACCCCTCGACATTCCAGTACGACTCCACCGCGACCTCCCCGACCACGACGCTATCAAAGAAGTCACACTCAAACAAGAACCCACGGGCGCGTGGTACGCCAGTTTCTGCATCGAAGCCGACGAGCCAGCGAAACCCGAACCTGAAGATATCGAACCCAAGGACACTGTCGGACTCGACCTCGGCGTGTTGAAATTCATTCACGACTCAGACGGCCGGTCAATCGACAGACTTGACTTGTCTGAGGAGCGCAAGCGCCTCGAACGCGAGCAACGCTCGCTCTCCCGGAAAGAATACGAGTCGAACAACTGGGAGAAGCAGCGCCAACAAGTCGCCGAAGTCCACGCGAGGATGACGAACAAGAAGCGGGATTTCAAACACAAGCTCGCTCACTATTATACCACGGAATACGACGCCGTGTTCGTCGAGGATTTGAATGTCAAGGGGATGCTGGAGTCCCCTGAGAACGCGCGGAACAAGGCTGAGGTCGGCTGGCGTGACTTCATCAGCATCCTCAAGCATCACGGCCGCAAGCGCGGCTGTCACGTGGTCGAGGTTGAACCGCGTGGGACGACGAAGGAGTGCGCTCGGTGTGGTGTGGAGACGGCGAAGCCGTTGTGGGTGCGCGAGCACTCGTGTGCCAGTTGTGGGTTCAGGCTGGATCGGGATTTCAACGCGTCGCTGAACGTGCTTTCTCGCGGTCTCGAAGACCTAGGAGTGGGATACTCCGAAGACACGCCTGTGGAGACTGCGACCGCTATGGACACGGTTTCTGTGTCTGCAAGTCGCGTCGTTGAATCAGGAAGCCCCTGCCTCAAAGAGCCGCCAACAGCGGCGAGTAGGCAGGGGTAGTTCACCGCGACAGAGAACGCCGGTAGGTTCGATCTGTAACACGCTAACAGCGAAGTGGGTTCTATGCCGTCGCAGCCACGTGCTGACCAACCCTAGTTCTGGTTCGTCGTGTGGGGTTTCAGAATCGCGTGGACGGCTTCGTTCATCGGGGCGGGGACCCCGACTTCGTCGGCGTGCTGGACGACGGCGCCGTGGAGTGCTTCGAGTTCGAGCTGCTTTCCGTGCGTCAAATCGTAGTGCAGCGATGAATACATGTCCGGCTCGAAATCCTGGGCGAACTCGAGCCACTCCTCGACGGTGTCGTCTGGCAAGTCGACACTCTCTGCCCGCGCAACCGTGCAGACTTCTTCCATGAGGCGGCGATACATCGTCCACGACGCCTCGGTTTCACGAATATCGCCGATTGGCAGTCGTGTCGTCGCGGTCATGCCCGCCTGCGCGCAGATGAGTGCGAACTTCCGCCAGATCTCCACGTCGATGTCGTCCGCGAGCACGGCGTCGACGCCCTCACTTTCCGAGAGTGCTTCGTCGAGCGCTTCGATCCGGCTCGTTCGTCGTCCGTCACGCTCCCCGTAGATGAACCGTGCTGGCCCGCCAGTATGCTCAACCACGCCAGGTTCCTTGATGGTCGAAAAAATGTACGCCACGCCACCGACGACCTGCGACTCTCCGACGACGTCGGCGATCCAGTCCTCGTTGTCGACGCCGTTCTGGAACGACACGACGGCCGTTTCCTCGCCGAGGAGCGGCGAGAGGGATTCGGCCGCGGTCTTCGTGTCGTGCGATTTCACGCAGAAGAGAACGTAGTCGCAGTGGCCGACATCAGCCGGGTCGTCGGTCGCCGGTAACTCGACTGCCGTCTCCCCAAACGGGCTTTCGACACGCAAGCCATCAGATGCGAGCGCATCAAGGTGATCACCACGCGCAATCAGGTGGACCTCATGGCCTGCATCCGCGAGTCGTGCGCCCAGATAGCCGCCGACACCGCCTGCTCCATAGATGGCGAACTTCATTCTATACACGGCTACAGGTAGTCCGATGATAGTGGTTGGGATTGAGTTCCTGAAAACAATTAATAGGCCACGCACTCCCCCTGTAGGTAATGTTACACAGTACCGGACCGCTGCTCTCCGTGAACCTCTCGGCGCAGCAAGCCGACACAGAAGACGTCAGCGAGGTGCTTGAGTCGTTCATCGGCGGGCGTGGCGTGGGGACAAAACTGGTCCACGACCGGACGCCCTTCGACGCGGATCCGCTCGGGCCCGAGAATCGTCTCGTGTTCAGTACGGGCCCGATGCAGGTCTCGAACATGAGCTTCACCGGCCGCATCAACGCGACTTCCGTCTCTCCACTGACCGATGGGTTACTCTCCTCGAACGCGGGCGGGTTCATGTCCCGACACCTCGCGGACACGGGCTACGGCGCTATCGAACTCACCGGCGCCAGCGACGACCTCATCATCGTGCACGTCCGCGACGACCGCGTCACCTTCGAAGAAGTCCCAGACTTGGCGGGCGCGACGGTCCCGGAGACCTGCACGTATATCGAGGACGAGCACGGCCTCGAATCCGAACACGTCGCCTGCATCGGCCCGGCCGGGGAGAACCAGGTCCGGTTCGCCTCCATCATGACGACTGAAGAGCGCGCGTTCGGTCGTGGTGGACTCGGTGCCGTCCTCGGCTCGAAGAACGTGAAAGCCCTCACCTTCGACGGCGACTCACGCCCGGATATTGACGTGCCCGCCGGCCAGATGGAGATTCATCGGGAGGCCGCCACTGACGACCACATCATGAAAGAACAGGGGACAGTGTCGGTGATGGACCTTGCCAACGAGATGAACGGCCTCCCATCGTACTACTTCTCCGAGCAGTCCTTCGAGGGCGTCGAAGGCATCAACGGCGACGCCGTCGCCGAGAAGAAATACAAGAAAGGAACGTGTTCAGCGTGCGCGTTCGCTTGCAAACTCCCAACCCGAGACGAGGCACGCGGCGTCGAAACAGAAGGTCCGGAGTTCGAGGTGGCGATGGCCTTTGGCTCCAACTCGGGTGTGGATGACATTGTGGATGTGATGAAGTCCAACCAACTCTGCGACGACTACGGCCTCGACGCCATCTCCGCAGGCAACACCATCGCCGCGTACTTAGCTGCTGAAGACGAGTTCGGCAACGAGGAACTTGTCTGGGACCTCGTCGAACAGATCGCCCACCGCGAGGGTGTCGGTGACGAACTCGCGGAGGGAATCGGACGCATCCACGACGACCTTGGTGTCGACAATTGGTCGGTCAAGAATATGGACTTCGCGGCCCATGAAGGCCGCATTCTCCACGGCCAAGGCCTCTCGTACGCTGTCTCGAACCGCGGCGCCGACCACATGTACGCCACCTTCTATTCCGTGGAGTACCCACTCGTCCCCGACGACGAGGCGATGGCGCCCGAAGGGTTCGACGGGAAAGCCCAGCGACTCGTCGAACGCGAGAATCTGATGGCGCTCAACGACAGCGGCGTCGTCTGCAAGTTCTCTCGGGACTACATGACTCCCGAACGCTACGAGATGCTGTTCGGCGCGGACTTCGAAGAACTGCTGGACGTCGGCAGCCGCATCGTCACGCTGGAGCGGCATTTCAACAACGAGCGCGGCCTCGACCGCAACGACGACCGGCTCCCCTACGAAGACCAACTCCCGGGCTTCGAGGACGCCCTCGACGCCTACTACGACGCCCGCGGCTGGCAACAGGACGGCACGGTCTCTGCCGTCGCGCAGTCGGGCTAGCGGATTCGTATCGCGCTACAGACCCGACGTCGTCTGCTGTCACGACAGTGGAGGGTGGGTGGTCAGGTGGTTAGCGGTGCTTCGAGTTGGGACACGGAGAGCTGGAGTTCGTTTGTCTGGTGATCGATAGTCGTGATTTCTCCGCCGACGACGAGCTCGGAGTTTGGCGTCGGTCCGATGAGAATTGGGTCACCGACGTCAAAGTCGTCGATTGGTTCGCGAAACGCCACCTGCGCGTGGCACTGGTCGGGGTGATTGACGCTGGTGAAGTCGATTTCGGCTACGGTGACGTCGATACGGGTGTAGTCGTGTGCGAGCGTCAAATTCTCGGCCGTGTCGAACGACTGGCGGTCGAGGAATCGATACGCCTCGACAGTCGGTTTATACCCGCCTTTCGGCCCGGTGATGCCTTCGATCAAATCGAGTGCCTGCAGACTCTGGGTCTCCTTCCGGATTGTCCCAGAGTGACGGTCCACAGAGTCGCCGATTTCTTCGGCCGTTACCGCAGACTCCGACGCACGGTACTGATCGACGACTACTTCGAGGACAGCCATCTGTCTTCTAGTCAACTCTATTTCCATCTTATCTAGGATATCCGTAGATAGGGAAATATACGTTTTCCTTTAGGAATAATAGATTCAACTACCATACTATACAGGAATTAAATTAGATGCTTGAAATTCTACTTCGGATGGGGGGCGTCATATACATTACTAACGCATCATATTAGTATTCCTCTATCTAGAAAGATACTTTAAAGAGTGTCTCACGCTCCAGGCGAATTACCTACATCGGAATGCTCACTATTGGCAGTGAACTCAGTTGTTGATCGTTGTCAAAGGCGTGCTCAGAAGTCCAATACCTTATTTCTCCGGTTAATATCGAAGAAGTTGCTGTATTAATGCAGTTACACACGATACATCGTAGTTTGAGTAAACAAAGAATCTTTTCATGGATTCAAGAGTACTATTGCAAATCTCGTAGGCGTGACCTGGATTGTATTCCCTCTAGAAAACTTGGTTCGAACTTGTATTGCCGATGATCGAGGAAGATAGATTTTCGCGGCCAGGGATGGAATTTCTCTCGTATTTTAATACTATCTTTGAAATTGATAGTTTGGACATCAAGGCCGCGGAGGAATGAGGCGGGACGTGCTGCTGCTTACTATCTCGTTCATGTCTCGGTGGTGTCTGAGTGAAGGGAAACTCCCAGTTCTTTATGGCTGTTCGAGTCTTCCCATCGAAGCGGTGAGTCGCCTCTCCTCCTCGACTCTCAGCCGTGTCGAGTCGTGTAAGCGGAGCGACGGCCGCGGTGACCACAGGAAGATCACATAATTTGCCCTTCGGGAACAGGACCCATCTCCGTGAGGGGAACGGCTAAGTGACTTGTCGCACCAATAACGCTATGGGCTCGACGGCACTGTCTAGTTCTGGACCACCTCGATCGGTGTTTTTCCATCGAGAGCTTGGTGCGGTCTGTGGCGGTTGTAGTAATGCATAAACTCTTCAAGCCACTCTCGAACGCTCGATCGACTGCCCACCCACGAGTTATGGAAGCGGTCGACCCGCATTTTGAGCGTGTGAAACCACTTTTCGATCAGGTTTCGATCGGTATAGTTGACCCGACCGCTCAACCCTAATCGAGCAAGGGCAGTCCGATATCCGAACTGATCGACGAGAAACTCAGCCTCTGAGAGATCATGTTTCTCGCGGAGGCCAGCGAGGAACGCCGCCGCCGGATCGGTGCCATGTCGTCCGAATAACGCGACATCGAGGATTAACTTTGTGTCGATGTCTATTGCAGCATACAGCCAAGACCACTCACCGTTAATCTTGACAGCAGTCTCGTCAACGGCGACCCGCTTCGGCTGCGCCTCAGGCGGGTCGCGTCCGCTGTCAGACAGCCGATGCACCCAGTTCCAAACCGCCCCATGAGAGCGTTCAACGCCTAATTCCGCTAAGATCGTTGTTGTTTCTCGAAGCGAACAACCGGTCTGGTGAAGGCGGACGGCGAACGCCCTAACGGGTGTCGCCGTCCGCTCGTTCTCCCAAGTTTCTTCTAAATCCGGTTCATAGCTCTCGCTGAGCAGGTCTGCGAGCATCTCTGAACAAGTTACTCAACGACCTGCTCACTTCTCAAACTAACTCAACTAGACAGTGCCGGCTCGACAACCCACGACTACTCGGACGAGACTGTAATCGTGACCGGCGGCACCTCGGGTATCGGCCGTGAAGTCGCCCGCCGGTTCGGCACTGCTGGCGCCACAGTCATCAACGCAGATCTCCGCGAGACGCCAAAAGAGACGGACCTCTCGGCGCCGACACACGAGATCATCGAGGACGCAGGGGGCCGTGCCGAGTTCATCGAAACCGACGTCTCGAAACCCGACGAGGTTGGAGCAGTCGTTGAGGCGGCCCGCGAGTTCGGTGGCGTCGACGTCATGGTGAACAACGCCGGCATCTATCGTGAGGCATCACTCGTCGAGACGGAGACCGCGTCCTTCGACCAAGTTATGGGCATCAACGTCCGTGGCGTGTTCGCAGGCTGTCGAGCTGCCGCCCGAGACATGCTCGCCCGCGAGGCGTCCGGGAGCATCGTGAACACGGCGTCCATTAGCTCCGAGTACGCACAGATCGGGCATTCGATGTACGACGCTTCGAAGGGAGCGGTCATGATGCTGACGCGCGTCGCATCAGCGGAACTCGCCCCGTACGGAATCCGAGTGAACGCCGTCGCGCCTGGCATCATCGAGACGACCTTCGGCGAGGGAAACCCCGAGACCGACGCTGAGCGCGAGGAGCCGTTCATCGTCGACGATGCCGACCTCCCCGACCTTAACGATCGGATGGTTGGGTCGGACATTCCGATGGATCGCCTCGGCACGCCCGAGGACCTCGCTGGCGCGTATCTCTTCCTCGCCGGTGACGACGCAGAGTACGTCACCGGGCACCTGCTCTACGTCGACGGTGGCTACCACACGGTCTGACTCGCCATCATCCAGTTCCTGAGGTTTAAAGACACCGCTCTCCACAAACGGAACCGGCGTTTCGACGGTGTCCACTTCGGCGGACTCTTTATGTAACCGCCGAAGCGAAACCCGTCCATGGATGTCGATATTGAGCGCGTCACCGACACTCACTGTGCGACGGGAGAGGGTCCACTCTGGCACCCCGACGAAGGAGTACTCTACTGGACTGATATCCCGAACGGGCGACTCTATTGCTACGACCCCGCCAGTGATGACTACGAGCGAGTGCTCGACGACGACGTCGCTCTCGGTGGTTTCACCATCCAGGAGGACGGCTCCCTGCTCTGCTTTCGCGGCGGTGGACGTGTCGATCAGTTCGTCGGCGGCGAGATAGTCCCCGTGACAGTCGTCGACGCTGCGACTCACACGCGATTCAACGACGTCATCGCGGACCCGGAGGGACGCGTGTACGCGGGGACGATGCCGACTAGTGAAGGACCCGGACGGCTCTACCGCCTGAACACCGACGGGACGGTCACCGAGGCCGACGAGTACGGGTACGACATCCCGAACGGGATGGGATTCACGCCGGACGGCGAGCACTTCTACGTCACCGAGTCTAACGCGAAGACGGTCTATTTGTACGATTACGACCGTCAGACAGGCCGTCTCACCGACCGACGTCCGTTTCTCGACCTCACGGGCGAGAACGGGATTCCAGACGGCATGACAGTTGATGCTACGGGCGATGTCTGGTCGGCACGGTGGAACGGCGAGGTCGTCGTCAGATACGGCTCAGATGGCACCGAGCGCGACCGGCTCTCGTTCCCTGCGAAGAAAGTGTCGTGCGTCACGTTCGGCGGTCCCGGCTATAAGGACATCTACGTGGCGACTGCACTTGACGGGGGCGACCGGAGTACAGAAGGAGATGGAGCGGGCGCACTCTTCCGGTTCGACGCTCCCAACGGCGTCACTGGTAGCCCCGAGTTTCGGTCAGCGGTCGAAACCGAGTAACGGGCTGACGTCAATTCAGACAGGAAGGGTCTGCTTACTCCCAACAGTATCACTATGAATCCCGACATCGTTAACCGTGTATATATTCTCCCGCGTACTACCTACTGAATCACGAAATCTACCGACCACGTTGATTGCTCGACGAGGATATAGTATTCCGGTATTACCGGAACAAAATCCGAATACGTCGAGTTGATTCAAGAACGCCCATATCATTGTTTTATGAACGAACCTTCACCATTCCTCCCCTCATGAGCCAGGTTGTCGACGTGAAAATTACATACATATACTTGTAATGTATCGGGCTAACCTCGTTCCGCTATTACCGGATGCAAAGTTGGGAACATATACGACTGGCCCCGGACTTGAGGATACCAGTCTATCGTACGTCGAGATCCGGATGCTGTGTATCACCGACTGGCTGTAGTAGTCAACGGCAAGCAGTTACGCCTTCTCAAGCACTACCGCCACCACGAAACAACCGAGGATGACAGCGAACGAGAACCAAAGCTGATCCCCGCGTGCGGGTGGAATTACCGCGTCGGGAACGAGCGGGAGTTTGTAGATCGTCGTCTGGTTGAACACTGCGTCGATGGCGACGCCGAGAATGAACGGGGGAGGGGAAGCTAGGCGATTGAGGAGGCTCGCCGGGAGCCCGAAGGCGAATCAGTGGCGGTTTTCCTCGCCGAACATACGGAAGATGCGTAAGAATGGCGAATCAATCTGGTCACGGCACCTGTCGAAATCGTTTGTTCGGTCGATCACCCATGGTAGCATACCTCTATTAGTATAACAATAGTTTGGCTTCCTTTGTCGATGTCAGGAATAGAATGCCAACTCGTGGAGGCCCGAACTGCAACTGTAATTCTAGGCGTGGGGAGACACCTATCCGGCAATAGCGGAGATGCGCGTTAGTTCGAATTAACTGCGAACATCCAAATAGTGTCGTGAGATAGTCGAGTTGAGAACGGTCCGATTCGCTCCTGCGGCCGGGCACCACTCGTTGACGAAAATCGACATTAGTTAGTAAGTGATACTCGAGCATGCTCACATGCGTCACGTCAGATTCCGCGACCCAGCAGGCAGCGTCAGACAGGGAACCTGGACCGACAACGGTATCGAATTCGGCGACCGAGTCTACGACCCAGCGACGGTGGATGTCCTGTCGCCGACGGACCCGTCGAAAATTGTGTGCGTCGGCCTCAACTACGCTGACCACGCCGAAGAGGAAGGCATGGATGTTCCGGACCGGCCGCTGCTCTTCCTAAAGCCGCCGAACACGGTTGCAGGCCACGGAGACACGATTACGCTCCCGGCGGGTAAGGACACCATCGAGCACGAAGTCGAACTCGGCATCGTCGTCGGCGAACAGTGTCGGAACGTCGACGAAGCGGACGCGATGGACGTCGTCGCAGGTTTCACGTGCGCGAACGACGTCTCGAACCGCGACGACCAGTACGTGGAACAGAACTGGGTGCGCGGGAAGGCCTTCGACGGCTCGTGCCCGCTCGGCCCCGTCGTCGCCGACCCAAACCACGTCCCTGATGACGCGACCGTAGAACTGCGCGTGAACGGCGAAACACGACAATCCTCATCTATCGCGGAATTCATCTTCTCTGTCCCCGAAATCGTTGCTGAAATCACCCAATACATGACCCTTGAACCCGGAGACGTCGTCTTGACCGGAACACCAGCCGGAGTCGGCCCACTCGAAAACGGGGACCACGTGGAGGTCGACATTGAGGGCATCGGCGTGCTTGAACACGACGTCGAGCAACTCGACGACTGACCTACGCGTCCGCCGTCGACCAACTCGTTTCGGTCACACGAAGACTACGTAAAGACTGCCGGTATCAAAAACTCCCTCTGTGTGACTACTGAATCATCCAGTTGCATGACGGATACGAACACGAATTACGTCAACGGAGAGTGGGTCGCGTCGACAACTGGTGACACAGTCGACGTCGTGAACCCCGCGAACCCCAGTGAGGTCGTCGCAACCTACCAGCAATCAAGCAGCGAGGACGCTACCGAAGCCGCCGAGGCCGCTGCGGACGCCGCCGCTGACTGGGCGAACACACCGGGTCCGGAGCGCGGCCGCATCCTCCGCAAGGCAGGCTCGATTCTGGCCGACCGAAAAGACGAACTTACCGAGCAGCTCGTCGCCGAAGAGGGGAAGGCACGTCCCGAAGCGGCTGGCGAGGTACAGCGCGCAATCGATATCTTCCACTACTTCGCCGGGAAATCCTCCGACCTCGGTGGCACCGTCAAAGGATCCAGTAGCCAGGATACGACGCTGTACACGCGCAAGGAACCGGTCGGTGTCGCGGCCCTCATCACGCCATGGAACTATCCTATCGCCATCCCGGCGTGGAAGCTTGCGCCCGCCCTCGCGGCGGGCAACACGGTCGTGCTCAAGCCCGCGAGCGTTGCACCGGGCCCCGCCGTCGCGCTCGCAGAGGCACTAGACGAAGCTGGCCTCCCGGATGGCGTACTCAACGTCGTTACGGGACCGGGTAGTGACGTCGCGAGCACCTTCGTCGGGCACGAGGCAGTCGACGCAGTGTCGTTCACCGGCAGCAGTCAAGTCGGTGAGATGGTCTACGATCAGGCAACCGACCAGGGCAAGCGCGCACAAATGGAGATGGGTGGAAAGAACCCGACCGTAGTCATGGATTCGGCGGACCCCACAGAAGCGGCGGAAATCGTCGCGAACGGCGGCTTTGGGACGACCGGTCAGTCCTGTACAGCGTGCTCGCGCGCGATCGTTCACGAGGACGTCTACGATGAGTTCGTCAACGAACTCGTCGCCGAAGCCGAATCTATCGACATCGGTCCCGGCCTCGATCACGAGATGGGCCCGCAGGTCAGCGAGAGCGAACTTGAATCCACGCTGGACTACATCGACATCGCCCAGGAGGAGGGCGCGACGTTGGCGGCCGGTGGCGACACGCCCGACGAGTATGATACGGGGTATTTCGTGGAGCCGACGGTGTTCGCGGACGTTGAGAATGACATGCGAATCGCTCAGGAGGAGGTGTTCGGGCCGGTTGTCGCCGTCATCAAAGTCAGTGACTTCGAGGAAGGCCTCGAAACCGCTAACGACGTCAAGTACGGCCTGTCGGCGAGCGTCGTGACCGACGATCACACGGAAGCCAACCGCTTCATCGACGAAGCCGAAGCCGGCGTCGTCAAAGTCAACGAGAAAACGACTGGTCTCGAACTACACGTCCCCTTCGGCGGGTTCAAGCGCTCGTCTTCAGAGACGTGGCGCGAGCAAGGGGATGCCGGACTGGAGTTCTACACTATCGAGAAGACCGTCTACGACAACTACTGACTGTTCGTTCCCAGAAGCAGCTGGAGGGCTAGTCGAGGACGAAAACTCCGCCATCTGATTTCGGCGGGGGAACGTTACTTCTTCTCGCGTGCGTGCTGATCCATAGTGCGAGAATTTCTTGCTGTGAGCGTGGCCACGGGACGGACCGTGGGAACAGAGCTACCTCCTCGAAAAAGTGCTGGAGCGGTTCGTAGGATGAAAGCAATGCGACGGGCTACTCGGCGGTAATTTGGGACGTGACGAAGCCGTCGAAGTTGAGAATGACACGCTGGGCGAAGTCACCGAAAATCGCTTTTCCAGTCGGGGAACGCTGCTGGCTGGTGATGAAGACGTGGTCACAGTTAAAGTCCTCTGCAGCGGTGAGTGTCGCGGTTCCGTATCCATCGTCAATAATCCGCACGACGGCTTCATACTCGATGTCCATCTCGTCAAGTGTGTCTTCGATGTACTCTTCGAGTGCGTCTTCGGCCGCGGCGACGAACTCGTCTTCGTTGTCGTAGGTGACTCCTTCGACACCGCCGAGAGCCTCGAACTTCTCAACGCCGGAACCGAGCTGCCGTTCAGTGGCGAATGTCAGGACAACCAGTGGGGCATCAGACCCACGTGCTTGGTGTGCTGCTTCGCGGAGAATGTCGTCGTGCGACTCTGGACCCTTGATAACGACTAACCCTCGTTCCATGCTCCCACCGATGAACCAAAGGTCGTTAAATCTACCGACAGTCACGACCGTCCTTCCGCTAACTGGTTATTTGTGTGTCACAACCACAAACATTTATACTGTCCAACGTACGCGTTTGATTTGGAGAAATGCCAGCAACACTGCCAGCATTAGCAGCGTTAGTTATTGGTGTCGCTGTCGTCGTACTGTTCCTCGTCGTGTGGGACCTTCCCGCATTCATCGGGCTCGTTCTCTCTGCATTCATCGTCGGCGTCGTTAACGCGTACTTCCTCCCCGACATCGCATTCGGGACGATACCAAGCGACGTCGCGACCGCATTCGGGAACAACATGGCTGGGATCGGTATCCCGATCCTGATGGCCGCCATCATCGGGAAGTCGATGACAGAATCAGGCGCGGCGAACCGCATCGTCAGGTCGTTCCAGTCCGTCGTCTCGGACAAGAACGCCGACTTCGCCCTCTGGGGGAGCAGTACCCTCCTCTCGATCCCCGTCTTCTTCGACAACGTCTTCTACCTCATGGCTCCGCTTGCTCGCTCGATGCGCGCACGCATCGGGAAGAACTACGCACTCTACATCGCCGTCGTCGGAGGTGGTGGGACTGCAGCGCACGCATTCGTTCCGCCGACACCCGGTCCACTCGCCGTCGCCCAAGAACTCGGGGCTGGGGAGTCGATCCTCGGAATGACAATCATCGTCGGGCTTGCAACGGCGATTCCGTCCGCACTCGTCGCCGGCGTCGGATACGGCCGCTTCATCAACAGGCGGATTGACATCCCGCTCCGTGAGACGATGGGAACGAGTGCCGAAGATCTCGAACGGCAAGCACAACAGCCAACCTCAAACCTCCCTGGCTTTTTCGAGTCACTACTACCAATCCTCGTCGCGGTCCTGTTCATCGCTGCCGGAACGTTCGTGAACACCTTCGCGAGTGTCTATCCGTCGCTGGAACGCATTCAGACGCTCACGACATTCATCGGTGACGCGAACTTCGCACTCACCATCGCGGCCATCGTTGCCGCGCTGACGTACCTCCGTATGGACGACTTCCCGCGACAGGTGTGGCAGGACGAACTCACCGAAGCCCTGCAGAACGGCGGGAATATCGCCGCAATCACCGCTGCTGGTGGCGCATTCGGTGCGATGCTGGCCGCGTCCAATATTGGCACTGTCATCGCGGACGCGCTGAGCGGTATCGGTGTCGGATTGCTCGTTACCGCGTGGCTCATCGCTGCCATCGTCCGTATCGCACAAGGGTCCGCGACCGTCGCGATGATCACGACTGGTGGCATCATGGCCCCCCTCGTCCCAGAACTCACAGTCCACCCGGCCTACCTCGTCGTCGCTATCGGCGCAGGTGGTATCACGACCTCGTGGTACAACGACTCGGGGTTCTGGATTGTCAAAGAAATCGGCGGCCTCACACAGTCCGAGACATTCAAGGCGTGGACCGCTGTCACGTCCATCCTCTCGATCGTCTCACTAATCATCATCCTGTTCTACTCGACGGTCTTCCCGCTCGCCTAACGCGGCGACCACCAGTTTTGACCGAATTCTAGTCACTATTTTTCAGAGAGGGGCAAAGTGAATAGGAAATACAGTTCCTAACTCCCAAATCACCTCACCAGCCGACTTAGCAGTGTAGAATCGAGGCCGCGTCTATTCGAGATCGACCGTCCGCCCCGTGTCCGCGGACTCGTGGAGCGCTTTGAGGACGCGCATATCGTAGAGGCCGTGTTCGCCGTCGGCGTACACTGGTTCGCTGGAGAGGACGCGGTCCGCGAAGTAATCGAATTCCTCGGTCATCTCGTTGATATCGTCCGCAGATGCCGAGAACGACCGGTCGGCAGTCTCGACGGCGAGTTCACACTCCATGTGGAACGCAGGTGACAGCGTGAGCTGTCCGTCCGTTCCCGTGATTGTCAACTCCGTATCGTTGTACGCGTTCTGCGTCGCGGTGATTGCCGCATGAACGCCGTCGTCGTAGACGACAGTGGCAGTCGAGCGTTCGTCCGGAACGTCCGCGAACGCGTCGTGCATAGACGTCATTTGCGCCTGCACAGACACTGGGTCTGAACCGAGGATGAATCGCGCGGTGTTGATGGGGTAGATTCCGAGGTCCATCATCGACGTGCCGTAGCCACTGGCGTCGGGGTCGAGGCGCCACTGGTCGGGGTCCTCGATCATGGAGAGCAGCGGCTGTGAGTTGTTCCCGTACACCTGTACGGGCTCGCCGATAACGCCGCTGTCGACAAGTTCTCTCGCGCGCCGGACCGCCGGCTCCGTGTGCATTCGGTACGCAACCATCAAGGGTATGCTCGCATCATCCGCAACCTCAACCATCTGTTCGGCGCGCTCGACGCTGGCTTCCATCGGTTTCTCACAGAGCACCGCCTTCCCGAGTTCGGCGGCCGTTTCGACGTACTCGAGGTGATAGGCGTTCGGTGTCGCAACGTAGATGGCGTCGTACTCATCGGCGCACTCTCCGTCGTGGTAGCCAGCACCCGATATTGCATGAGGGACGTCTGCTTCGTCGGCGAATCGCTGTGCTTTCTCCTGTGAGCGGCTGACGAGTACGGTGACCTCACAGAGGTCCGTGTCCTGAATCGCCGGGATGGCCTCGTCGATAGTCCACCAACCGAGGCCCACGAGTGCAAGTCGAACCGTCCCGTCGGTTGTCTGTTGCCAGTCCCGGTCCGTGAACGAGCTAACGGTCTGTCGGAAACCCATACGACATACTCGTCATGGATTCAGTTAAATGGTCGTGTCTCGACGGTTCTCTTCGTGGGTACTTTCAAATAAGGATTGAAAGGTGAAGAGATGCGGCACTGTCTAGTTCTGGAGTTCCTCGATCGGTGTTTTTCCATCGAGTGCTTGGTGAGGTCTGTGGCGGTTGTAGTAATGCATAAACTGTTCAAGCCACTCGCGGACGCTTGACCGACTGCCCACCCACGAATTATCGAAGCGGTCAACCCGCAGTTTGAGCGTGTGAGACCACGTTTCAATCGGGTTTCGATCGGTATAGTTGACCCGACCGCTCAACCCTAATCGAGCAAGGGCAGTCCGATAGCCGATGCACCCAGTTCCAAATCGCGCCATAAGAACGTTGGGCACCTAATTCCGCTAAGATCGTTGTTGTTTCTCTGAGCGAACAACCGGTTTGGTGGAGGCGGACGGCGAACGCCGTGACGGGCGTCGCCGTCCGCTCATTCTCCCAAGTTTCTTCGAAATACGTTCATAGCGCTCGCTGAGCAGGTCTACGAGCATCTTTGGACAAGAAACTCAACGGCCTGCTCACTTCTCAAACTCATTCAACTAGAAAGCGACAGGCATGCTACAAGTTGCGCTATAATCCTATTCTCTTAGTGTCCGGATTGTTTAAGATACCTTCTTCCAGCCAACGCTCTTGCGTAGGAGATTGTTGACGGTACTGAGCGGGGGCTGTAGAGTCGAAGAGGACAAGGGCACCGCGGCAGCGGTGCCCGACACGAATGATTCCGCTAGATGTGTTTGGGTCGGAATCGGTCGCAGCGGACCTGCTGGAACAGGTTCGCTGGCGTGACGGTGTGACCTGTCCTCGCTGCCGTTCTGATCGGACGGTCAGAAACGGCAGCTATCGAGAGTTTCAGCGGTATCTCTGTACGAATTGCGACCGCACGTTCAACGACAAGATCGGCACAATCTTCGCTCACTCGAAAATTGCACTCCGCCGGTGGTTGTTCTCGATCTACGCGTTTCTCCGCTTTAACACGAGTCTCCGCCAACTACAGTGCGAAATCGAGGTGACACACAAGACGATCCAGCGGCGCATCGAGCGCTTCGCCAGCGCGCTCGATGCGCCTTCCCTTGATCTCGTCGGCCCGGTCGAAATCGACGAAGTGTACGTCAACGCGGGGAAGAAAGGCCGCGAGCGCGACCAGGAGTCGCGCTCGCGTGGTCTGTCCACGCGCGGGCGTGGTTCGTACGATGGCGACAAGCCACCCGTGTTCATTCTCGCTGATCGCGGGACCGGACAGCGGTACGTGATTCCAGCGAAAGCCGCCGACGAATCGATGATTCGACTCCTGCTTGCTGACCGCAAAGAGGAGTCGCTCACGGTCTATACCGACGGCTTTCGAGCGTACGAACCGCTCGAAGCGGACGACGCATTCGACCGCGAATACGTCGTCCACGGCGACGGCGAATACGCCGATGAGGAAGTTCACGTCAACAGCTGCGAGAGCCACGCGTCGCTGACGCGACGGTGGCTCTCGCCGCATCGAGGGGTCTCGAAAGACAAGTTGACGCAGTATCTCAGAGCGTTCCGACTACGTCGGGAACTGTTTCGGAAACCCGGTCGAGACGCTCTCAAACACGCTATCAAAGCAACGCTCTGAAATCAACAATGTGCTACGCAAGAGCGTCCAGCCAAAGATAAGCGTGCTCTGAACTACCGTGTTGAATAGTGGACTCCGGGCTATGTGAGACGACAGGGTTTTGGAATCACCATGATCAGCATTTGAAACACTGAGTCAAATTGTACTCCTTCGGGAAGACGCACCTATACAACATAGCTCATTGTGAAGGTGGTTACTCAGATATAGACAAGCACCCGTTGAAACGGACTCTGCCCTTCTCAGTGTCCACCATCCAGGAGACAACCATCACAGGCAGTCTGAGACCACACTAGACCCGTCAGTTATCCCTACAATCACTCAGATAACTTGTGAAATGCCTCGCTGTATTTCAGTTCTGTTTCGAAGGACGCCGCGTCGGTCTCCTCGTCAATAAGTAAGAATTCAAGGCCGGCCATCCTCGCAAAATCGCGGAGGTGGTCCGCACTTACAGACTGGCTGAAGCCAGTATGATGGGCTCCGCCGGCGCGAATCCAAGACTCGATAGCAGTTTCAAAGTCTGGGTCAGGCTCCCAGATTGCGCACGCAACCGGGAGTTCCCGAAGTTCGGCGTCTGGCTCAACTACTTCGACTGTGTTTGCGACAATTCGGAAGCGATCGCCCATATCTACGAGAGATGCATTAACCGCCGATCCGGGTGCCGTATCGAACACCGCGCGTACCGGGTCATCTTTGCCGCCAATGTCGAGAGGGTGAATCTCGAGGCAGGGGGTCCCATCAGCGATGGACTCACATACCTCTAGCATATGTGAGCCTAAGACCTTCTCTTCGCCCGGCGTCAGGTGGTAGGTGTAATGTTCCATCAGAGAAGTCCCCCCCTCCAGTCCGGATCCCATAATTTTCATCGCGCGCGTTAGCAGGGCACTCTTCCAATCTCCCTCCGGGCCGAAACCATAGCCGTCTGCCATCAACCGCTGGACTGCGAGTCCTGGAAGCTGGGTGAGACCGGTTAGATTCTGGAAATTTGTTGTGAAGGCATTGAAATTACCTTCTTCAAGGAACGCCCGAAGGCCTAACTCGATGGCTGCTGCTTCGCGTAGCGACTCGTGCTTCTCATTGCCGGCCTGGAGTGGAGTAGCGAGTTCGTAATTGGACTCGTATTTGGTGACGAGCGCGTCGATGTCCTCCTCGCTAACAGCATCAACGTACTCTACTAAATCGCCTAACCCGTAGCCGCTCACGGTACAGCCAAAGCGCATTTTCGCAGAGACTTTATCACCCTCAGTAACAGCGACCTCCCGCATGTTGTCCCCGAATCGCGCGATCTTTGCGCCCTGAATGCCGGCCAACGCACACGCGGCCCGGGCCCACCTACCGAGTTCCGTTTGGACGCTCTCGTTTGTCCAATGACCCACGACCACCTTCCGCTTAAGACCCATACGTGTCGTGGTGTAGCCGAACTCTCGTCCTCCGTGTGCGGACTGATTCGTGTTCATAAAGTCCATGTCTATCTCTTCCCACGGCAGATCACGATTGTACTGTGTGTGGAAGTGGACGAACGGCTTGTTGAGTGAATTAAGCCCCCGGATCCACATCTGTCCGGGAGAGAAGGTATGCATCCAAATAACGAGGCCGATGCACTCATCGCTTGCGTTGGCCTTTTGGCATACATCCCAAATATCGCTCTCGGAGGCCACAACAGATTTGGGGATGATATCGACAGGAATACTCTCACTGTCCGAAAGGAAAGTGGCAATTTCCTCGGCATGGTTCTCAACCGTCTCTATGACTTTCTCGCCGTACAGGTGCTGGCTTCCGGTTATAAACCAGATCTCAGTATCAGGAAACATACTCATTATTGAGAGAGCTGAACCCATGCGTAAAAAGATACCGCTAGGTCAGAAATATTTAAAGAAGATTTGAAAGGAGGTGCGTAACGTTTTCTGAATGGTATGCCCCGTAATGTTATCCGGAATGGAAGTGCCGACTAGACCAACTTAGATTTTATTGAGCGAGAATCGATACCGTAGCTGCTGGCGATGCTCTGCATTGAGTTGTATCCGATGTATGCTCAGATAAGTACAGTCGTTTTTATGGGCTGTAATGATTGTGGTAATGTTTGTATTATTCAAACCACTCGTGGATGGATGGCCGACTCCCGCCCATGAGTTGTGGAAGCAGCTGACCTCATTCTATGGGTATGAAACTTCTTTTACTCTATCCACCTATATTTGATCCTATTGATGACAACTCGGGACAGATCCACTCTCTGCGAGTTATTCTGTGAATCAGTAAACGTCTCTTACCACTGACGGACTGCTTGATGGCCACGATTAACCTCCAGCCAGTCTAAGACAGCCTCGACTTCACCAAATGACACCTCATCGAATGAAGTCAAACTGCGAAACAACGTATTAGTATGCGTTCATTCTCGAAAACGCCTCGATTCTCCACGTCTAAGCGTTCTCTGAAGTGGTCTACGAATTTTACGAACCTTTTCATTATAACTCCTCAAACTCTCTATACTACACAGAGCCCCTGTAATGGCCTCCTCGCCACCTAACAACGGATGCCGACTTCATTCGCTCACTCCAGATAACTGTCCCGTTCCACAAATGACTACCTTATCTACGTAATATGCCCTATGATGGTCCAATTTTGGCATAGATCACTCGAACAGCGATGTTCTATCTTCTAATCTAATCAACCGTCCATAACTATCTTTCCACGTTCCCCCCGGGCTACGGCCATACGTCATCCACGTTCGCTCCATCGTGGACAACTTCACTGAGGGCACTAATGACCGCCCGAGGATCCTCCTTCTGCCAGATTGAGCGCCCAATCATGATCCCGCTGCCGCCCGCCTCTATTGAATCAGATACCATTCTGAGCAAGTCACGGGTATCACCGGACTTACCGCCGAGCACAGTCACTGGGACCGGGGAGTTAGACGTGATTCGCTTGAAGGTTTCTCGATCGTTTGGATAGGGAATCTTAATGATATCCGCTCCATATTCCCATCCCAGTCGGGCAGCGTTTTCGAGCCACTCGGGATCCGTTCGGTTTTCTTCGGGCGTGTCTCGCCCCCATAAAACCGTCTCGACGATCAACGAGATATCGGTATTCCGAAGCCGTTCAAAGGCCTCGGCGACTGCCCGGATGTTCCGACAGTACATACCCCGATCGTTCCGGCCGAATACGAGAATAATCTTTACCGCGGCGGGCTCGAACTCGGTGATGAAATCTAGGTCAAACGCCGGCTCCCACACATCCTCGTGTTCATCGATTCCCGGGTTCGTTGAGAAAGCGACCACGTCGCCAGTGATTGCAATCGACACGTTCGACTCGTCGAACTCTTCGTCATACTGGCGGACAAGGTGAGGACTGACGAGGACGCCGTCGGGATTCCCTCCGAGGACGGTCCGTAGCGTTTCACGAGGGTCCTTAAACCCGTCTATCGCACCAAACGTCAGCCCGTGGTCCATCGCGACGGTAACCGAGTTACTTGACCGCGAGGCAAATAAAGACATGTGATCAGATGGTAGTCAGGAGAGCAGGGCCTTAATATTATTGGACGGATTCATCAAAGTGCCCCGCGTACCCGTCTACGAACTTCTTTATTTCTGTGTACGTTGGTGCGGTCCCAGTACGAACGAAGCACCCTGCGACGGCGTTACCCAAGACAACTCGGGCAGGAACGGGAAGGTTCTGAATAAGCCCCAACACGAAACCTGCGTTGAAGTGATCGCCCGCGCTAGTTGTCATCGCCGGGGACTCCGTCATCGGGACTGCGACGGTGCTCGTCTCCTCGTCTGTTACCGCGACTGACTTATCGATCCCGTGGCCCACAACCTGATTGATCTCAAGCACGGAGAATGCTTCCTGTGTGGCACGTTCGAGATCAGTTGTTGACGTTCCGGCTAGTACGTACGCCAGCTCCTCAATTTCGGAGCGGTTCCCGCTTAGTATCACAGGTACCTGCTCATTAACAGTCGAAATCAGCTCTGCCCCCTCGCTTGCCTCTGCCTCAGAGAGTCCGCGGATATCGCCCGTGTCAATAAATATCGCCTTAGGTGGGTCTTCCATCCGGTTCCACCGCTGCTCCACAAGATTGTGAAGCACGCGAGGTAGATCGGGGATCAGCGCCCAATACCCGGTACTGAGTACATCCGCGCCATCGATATATCCGGTGAGCCGCTCCGTGGACACCACCTTAGACATCTGCTCCCAGCTCAGATTCACCGAGTCGCCAGGCTCAACGAGGAGAAGCTTCTCCGTATCGAACTCGACAGCATCACAGAAACTCGGTTCCCCCACCGAGATGAGCGTGTGTTCCCCGATGTCTTTGACGAACTCCTTACGGGGCGGGTGCCCGAACGTTCCGACGGCAATGACAGTCAGTCCAAGCTTTCCGAATGCCCGCGAAAGGTGGGGTACGTGGCCACCAATTCGCTTTCCTGTGGTTATCCACTCCTCGGTCATCGATGATCTGGAGGCAAGGGTGTTATCGATGTTCTCTCGAAACTCGCGCAGTGATCGCATCGTAGTGTACGTGTCCGAATTTCTGCGCTCCGAAATTATTTCACGGTTGGTGTCGATGACACCATCAAAGCCGAAAACCACAGATGCATCCCTCGGCTCCGCAGGTAACGCCTGTCGACACGCACAGATCGCGTTGAGAGTCTCCTGTGTCAGCTGTCGTTCTTTCATGGGTTCTATCGGCCGTGTGCTATCCCGGCGACATCTGTGCGTCGTCGCTCAATCGTCTGTTCATACGCACTCAGTGTGATTACTGTATTGGCTCGTCCCTGTTCATATTCCGATTATTTGGGCCGATGGTAGCTAATTGAGGCGGACCGCGGAGTCGTCGTAGCCGTCAAAGAAGTGCAGGTACGTCTCTTCTGTCGTCAAGTATCCATCCTGTCCCTCGGTGAGGATTCCTGTAGGAACGACCGCGACGATCTCCTCGTGATCAGGTGTGATACACCGGATAATGTCCTCGGTTCCCATCTGCTCTATTACTTGAACTGTCACTGGAATTGTGACGTTAAACTCTGCTGGTTCTTCGTCGTACCAGTCAAGATGCTGAGGTCGTATTCCGACCGCCACATCGTTCGACGAACGATCGGCGAGCACACTGACGGAGTTGGAAAGCGTGAACGTCCCGAAGTCAGATGTGAGCGTGACGATCTCGTCAGTTTCGTCAGTGATGACGCATTGGAGTATGTTGATCTGTGGTGAGCCGATGAAGTTCGCGACGAACAGAGAGGAAGGATTGTTGAATATTTCCGAGGGGGTACCGACCTGCCCGATATCCCCTCCATTTAGGACGACAATCTTGTCAGCCATCATCATTGCTTCCTCCTGATCATGGGTGACGTGGATCGTCGTGATGTCTAAGTCATTTTGGAGGCGCTCAATAGAAGACCGAATCTCTCGTTTCATCAACTCATCGAGATCCGAGAGCGGCTCATCGAGTAGGAAAACTTCGGGCTCACGAACGAGCGCACGAGCGATGGCGACACGCTGTTGTTGCCCCCCAGAGAGGTCATTAACTGGCTTCTCCAAGAACTCGTCGCAGTTCGCCAGGTTGGCAACTTCCTCGATCCGCTCCGCGTACTCTGATTCAGGTATGGAGCTGTCCGCATTCAACGCGAATTTGATGTTACCCATCGCGGTGAGGTGGGGGTACAACGCAAGGTCCTGAAACACCATGCTGATCTCGCGATTTTGCGGGGGGGAATCGACTACTGACTTACTACCGAAGCGGATGTCACCACTGGTTGGTGTTTCGAGACCTGCAATCATCCGGAGTAAGGTCGTCTTCCCACATCCACTCGGACCGACGAACACGACAAGTTCGCCGTCCTCCAATTCTAGCGAGACGCTGTTTACCGCAACGATGCTTCCGAACTCTTTCCTAAGGTTGTCAACGTGAACGGATGCCATTATTGTATTATATGTCGCTGAAGCCCAGTGATAGGCCTTGGATGATGTTCTTTCTGAATGTGACCAGAATTAGTACTGGTGGGAGCGCTGCGACGAAGGCGAACGCCATCATTCTGTTCCATACGATTGAGTTCCCTCGCCCTAGAGTCGTGACGATGGTTGTGTAAGGCGTGATGTCTGTTCCGCTGATCATCAACGCAAACAGGAACTCGTTCCACGCGAATACCCACGCAAGCAGTGTGGTGGCGACAAGTCCCTGTTTGACGAGTGGCAGTGCGACTGAAAAGAATGTTCTGATTCTAGAGCTTCCCTCGATGTACGCTGCCTCCTCATAGCTCAGCGGTATTTTATCGAAGAAGTCTCGCATAAGCCACGTGGTTAGTGGCAGGTTGAACGTGAGATATAAGAGTATGAGGCCGAGGTATGTGTCGCTTAGCCCGACCCGGTTCCAGATAAAGAAGATCGGGAGAACGATTGCGATAGGGGGAAACATTCGGGTTGAGAGCAGCCAGAACGCAACATGCTTTCCGGCAAGCTTCTTCCCAAAGCGGGAGAAGCCGTATCCTGCCATCGTCCCGAAGATCATCGCTAGCACCGTCGATCCGACTGCAACAACGAGGCTGTCGATAAGCGCCCCGCGTGCACGGTCGCTCAAGAAAACCCACAAGAACGCATCTAGGCGCAGTTGCTTGGGATAAAGCGTCGGTATCTCCGTTCCGATCAAGGCCATCGGTTTTAGCGCCGTGTTTAGGGTCCAGTAGATCGGGAATGCGCTGAACAGTGCAAACGCTGCCAACACGGCCCAGCTCAAATACGTGAATGTTCGGGAAGAGACTCTGGCCATCAGATACTCACCTCCGAACTCTGAATGTAACGCCAGAAAGCCATCATAATCAGAGTCGCCCCAAGACCCAATATCCATGTCATCGCCGCCGCACGGCCGATGTTGAACACGTTGAATCCTACCACGTAGGCGTAGTATGTGGGGAGCTCGGTTGCTGAGCCTGGGCCACCGGAGGTCATAATGAACAGCTTGTCGAAAAGCTTGTACAGGTCCATGAAGCGCAGCAGCCCCGCAACGACTAGGAGGCTCCTAAGTTGGGGGTAAGTGATGTATCGGAACTTCATCCAGCGCGATGCGTCCTCAATCTGCGCGGCATTGTACATGCTCTCCGATAGCCCAACACGGCCGCCATAGACAATGATTAACGGTAACCCTACCCACTGCCACGTATCCGCGATCAGGAGCGAAGTAAGCCCGAGCCATCGTGATCCGAGCCATTGGACCGCGGGCAGGCCAAGAATCTGTAGGATTCCATTAACGGCTCCTGAGGATGAGAACAGAAGGGTCCAGATGTTTCCGGCAATGATGGGTGCAAACATCATCGGAGTGGTGAACAGAACAAGTGCGGAGATTTTCACTAATTGGCTTTTGACGGCGTTGTGGAGTGCAAGTGCGAGTATCGTCCCGAGTGCCACCTGGAAAATGACCCCGCCGACTCCGTAATAAAGGAAGTTCACGACGGAGTCCCAGAAGCGCGGGTTAGTCAGTACCCACACATAGTTATCGATTCCTGTCCAGCGCGGCACTGGGTTGATACTACTTGGGTTCCATAGATGGAAACTCAACCACATCGACCACAGCATCGGCACGATGGTGACAAAGAAGACAGTGAGCACCGTGGGAAGAATCATCAGGAGACCGAACCCACGGTCCGAAAGTGACCGCGGTGACCATGATGACAACCTTTCACCAAATGCGTCTGTCTCTAAGTTCATACTTGTGAGCCGTTGATTTGTATAGTATTGGTCATAGCACTGTAACACACATTTTTGATGTCCTAAATAAGTGTTTTGATTTACTGATCCTCTTATTCACCCCCTATTTAGTTTCGTTACACCATGATGAGTGCATATTGGCAACCATTGCGAAATTCCGTCAGCGGCCAACGAATCTGGAGATACTCGACTGGCGACCGGAATTAGGGATGCTGGGGATTTTTAGCTTGAGTTCACAGGTATCCAAGTTTCTCCGCCGAGTTAAGGAAGTCTTGGTAATACTTTGTCTGCTGATCTCGTCCGAGACGGTCCAAGGTCTTCTCCCACTCGTCCGCAGTATCGTTGAGAGCCTTTGTCGGAGATTTCTGCCCCGCAAGGGCCCTCTGCACGTTTAGCGCGAGGGGCTCGATGTACGAGCGGGCACCGGGCCAGTACGGCTGTGGGAATCCAATCGACATATTCGCCTGCGCTGCTTCAAGGTGCTGTTTTGCGTTTTCAAGATTATCCCAGACTGCGGGATTACTGTCGAATCCAGGACCAGAGTCAGGGCGCAGCGGGTTTGGCTTGGTGAATTGCTTGGCTGCTTTCTCGGTATAATGTTGATCCATATATGGGTCGTTTCCGAGGTAAGGATCCGCGATGCCATAGATACTGAGATCCTGATGGCTCTCGCGCATGGCCGCATAGAAGGCTGCCTCCTTGATATCTTGGTTCTTATCCTTCGGGATTCCCCATAGGCGGCCAGAAGCCATGCAAGCACGGTGGCGGATATCTCCACTTTCAGTCTCGTATCCCGGCAATTTCGCGGATGCCTGATCACCAACAACGGGATAATCGCCGCGAGCGGTGAATTCGGGTAGGTCAAGCCACCACTGACACATAACGACGTTGCCCTGCTGCCATTGGTTGATCGTCTCCGGGATACCGAATTGTTCGGTCCCGGCAGGAGAGTAGTCAACGCACTCAACCATGTCTTGGAGTGCCTCAATGGCGGAATCTGAGTTGATATCAGGATTCATGTCCTCATCAAAGTAGAGGACCCCATTGGACGCTGCTCGAGACATGAAGTATCCAAAAGTGAATGGACGATTTCCGTACAACATCGTCCCGTGGACACCCTCTGCGTTTTCCTCGAAGTATTGTGCGACTTGATTGAATTCTTTCCAAGTCTTGGGTACCCGGAGCTCCTGTCCCGTCTGTTCCCGGTAGCGTCGTTGATGCTCCTCGTCCTCGAAATACGAGGGACGATAGTGGAGTTCAAGAAGATCGCCGTCAATCGGGATACCTAGCGTCTTTCCATCCCACTTCGTATAGAACTCGCGGAATGGGTCAAGGATACCATCATCCCACGATTTGGTCCGATCGTACTTAGCGATGTAGTCGTCGAGCGGCTCAAGTACATCCCGTACTCCATAGGATCCAATATAGATTGGTGATACTTGGACAAGATCCCATGGAACCTTTCCCTGTTGGGTGAATGCAGACTGAATTCTCTCGTTCGTGTTCCCCTGCTCGTACAACACGCCGTCAGTGAATGAGAGGCCAGCTTCCTCGTTCAACTTCTCCTCCCAAATTCGAAAGTGGGGGCCGCTTGATGCATCACAAATCCACGACAAGTCACGGGTGTCTGCGAAGCGGTCCGAGTTCAACGGATTCGCGAGAGATGAGGTGTTATCTTCTCCCGAATTGGAGGTGCTGTCGTCGCCGGAGGGCCCCCCACCACTTCCACCGGAACAGCCCGCGGTGAACACGCCGGCACCGGCTGCAAGCCCACCACCAAGGTACTTCATCGCCTGCCGACGGTTCATTCCGAATGGGTATTCCTGCTCCTTATCTTCATCTGGCCTAGTCGGATCTGACATAACCAAATCACCATTTCCCCCTATTTATAATAAATGTTTGGGACGATACGGTGGTATTGTTCAGATTAGCCGATTCCATGCGAAGGCAAAGGTTTGCAACCATGTTTCCGCAGAGTCAGCAGTTGCGTGGTGGAAGTGGTTGGCGAACTGTTCAGTGCGACGTTTCAGTTCCTTAAACACGCGTTCGACGGCATTTCGGTTCCCATGAGTGACGTGTTGGAATCGGAGCCCAAGCTCGAAGAGTGCAGCTTTGTGCCACGGTGCACCATCAACCAGAAACACGGCATTTTTGACGCGATGTTTCTCGCGGAGTTCCGCCAGAAATTGTTTTGTCAAGACGATTGTTCGGGTTTGAAAGAGCCTGACGTGCAGGAATTCGTTGGTTTCGGGATCGACTGCGGCGTACAGCCAGTAGCCCAGACCGTTGAGTTGAATCACGGTTTCGTCGATCGCAACGTGATTCGGGTTCTTGTCGGAATTGGGCTGTAGACCGGCTTCCTGTACCCAATTGTGAACAGTTGAACGAGCGCGTTCGACACCGAACTCAGCGAGGCCACTAATGGTATCCGAGAGTGATAAGCCGGCAGTATGGGGTCCGATACGCAAGTTTATCGCGACCTCCGATGTCGCTTCTCGCTTCACAAACGCTCACTCGAAGCAGTCGCTACCTCCGTTGAGCGGGCGATTTCTGGCATGGATCACTAGAACCTCACGCCTCACCATTCATCCTCCCTGAATATCGACAGGTTATCAATAAGTCATTAATGCCTCATCAGATTGAGAGTATTGATACCGGGGCACTGTCTAGTTGAGTTAGTTTGAGAAGTGAGCAGGTCGTTGAGTAACTTGTTCAGAGATGCTCGCAGACCTGCTCAGCGAGAGCTATGAACCGGATTTAGAAGAAACTTGGGAGAACGAGCGGACGGCGACACCCGTTAGGGCGTTCGCCGTCCGCCTTCACCAGACCGGTTGTTCGCTTCGAGAAACAACAACGATCTTAGCGGAATTAGGCGTTGAACGCTCTCATGGGGCGGTTTGGAACTGGGTGCATCGGCTGTCTGACAGCGGACGCGACCCGCCTGAGGCGCAGCCGAAGCGGGTCGCCGTTGACGAGACTGCTGTCAAGATTAACGGTGAGTGGTCTTGGCTGTATGCTGCAATAGACATCGACACAAAGTTAATCCTCGATGTCGCGTTATTCGGACGACATGGCACCGATCCGGCGGCGGCGTTCCTCGCTGGCCTCCGCGAGAAACATGATCTCTCAGAGGCTGAGTTTCTCGTCGATCAGTTCGGCTATCGGACTGCCTTTGCTCGATTAGGGTTGAGCGGTCGGGTCAACTATACCGATCGAAACCTGATCGAAAAGTGGTTTCACACGCTCAAAATGCGGGTCGACCGCTTCCATAACTCGTGGGTGGGCAGTCGATCGAGCGTTCGAGAGTGGCTTGAACAGTTTATGCATTACTACAACCGCCACAGACCGCACCAAGCTCTCGATGGAAAAACACCGATCGAGGTGGTCCAGAACTAGACAGTGCCGATACCGGTATACGATTTCCGAGCAACGACCTATCGGTATTTCAAATTAACCTCAATGACGTTCGCAGTGCGTAACACGAGATCGGGGATCTCCTCGTGGAACCGTTCCTCTTGCATGCCACTCTTCGGGCCGGAGACGCTGACCGCGCCGAGCACCTGGCCGTCTTCGCCGGTAATCGCTACGCCTACGCAACGCACGCCCGGAATCCGTTCCTCGTCGTCGATGGCATATCCGCATTCGCGGCACTCCTCAATTTCCTCGAAGAGTCGGTCGCGGTCGGTGACAGTGTGCTCGGTGACTTCCGGGAGGCCATGCTCGTCGAGTATCGCGTGAATCTCCTCGTCAGGGTACTCCGCCAGAATCGCCTTCCCCGCGGATGTCGTCGAGAGGTGGACATGCTTGCCGACGTGCGTGTCCAGCTGGAACGCGTCCTCGCCTTCGGCTTTCGCATAGAATACCGCCTTACCGCACTGCTCTACAACCAGATTCGCGTGCTCGCCCGTCTGATGGGCGATTTTCTGTATCTCCGGCTCGGCCACGTCGTAGATGGGGTCCTGTTTGCGGGCGAAGCCACCGACTTCGAGGAACCGAGCACCCACTTGATAGCCGTCGTCGTCGCTGGTCACGAACCCTTCATTCTCCAGCGTACGGAGGTGGTCGAACACCGTGCTCGTCGGGAGGTCGAGGTGGTCAGCGAGCTCGGAAACGCCGGTGCACCCCAGTTCCTGGAGCGCCTCGATGATGGTCACTGTGGTCTGCACAGAACCAATCGGCGCGTCGTGTGTTGCCATACCTCCTCTGTTCGTACGAGCCCATATAGATTTTCCGCCGATAGCGGAACGAAGCCGTCGAAGGCAGCGGCCTCGGTGGCGCTGCTACATGAATATATTTAATACACTCCTCTCAGACCAATAGTTTGCAATGTCGGACGTTAGCATCACCGGCGTCGAGACCTATCTCGTCGCGAACCCGTGGAAACCGTGGGTGTTCGTCGAACTCGAGACGGACGCTGGCGTGACCGGGATCGCGGAGGCGACGACGCACGACAAGCCACGTACTGTTGCGAAAGCCATCGACGAGATGTCGAACTTCTTCATCGGACGGGACCCCTTCGACACCGAGTCGCTCTGGTTGGAGATGTACCGTGACGAGTGGTTCTCCAAGAACGTCATCAACACCACCGTTGTCTCGGCCATCGATATGGCGTGTTGGGACATCAAGGGGAAAGTCCTCGACGAGCCCGTCTACGACCTCCTCGGTGGCCCGGTCCACGGCACCGAACTTCGCGCGTACGCGAACGGCTGGTACACAGACACCGATGGTGAGCCCGAGGGGTTCGCCGAAGCCGCCGAACGCGTCGTCGACGACGGCTACGACGCGATGAAGTTCGACCCGTTCGGAACCGCGTGGCAGTCCATGAGCCGCAAGGACCAAAACCACGCCGTCGACATCGTACGCGCGGTCCGCGAAGCGGTCGGTCCCGACGTCGACCTGCTCATCGAGTGCCACGGCCGCTTCTCCGCCGGACAGGCGGTCGAAATCGCGCGTGAGCTCGACGAATTCAACCCGACTTGGTTCGAAGAGCCGTGCCCGCCGGACTCGATCAACAGTCTCGCGGAGGTATCGCGCAAGTCCCCAATTCCGGTGGCGACCGGCGAACGCCACATGACCAAACACGACTTCTACGAACTGGTCACGCGGACTGACGTCGACGTCCTCCAGCCGGACTTGATGAACACCGGTGGCATCACCGAAGGGAAGAAGATCGCCGGCCTCGCGGAGGCCGACCACGTCGACATCGCACCCCACAACCCACAGGGTCCGGTGGCTGGCGCGATCTACGGACACTTCTGCACGTCTATTCCGAACTTCCGTATTCAGGAGATGTTCCAGACGTACGACGTCGACTGGGTCGACAACCTCCTGAAGGAGCCCCTCGAAGTCGAGGACGGCTACATGCAGATTCCCGAGGGCCCGGGCTACGGGATCGAACTCGACCACGACGTCATCGAGGAGCACGCCTACACTGAGGACAAGGTCCACACAATCGATCTCTGGGAGAAGGATTGGGAGAAGCGCGCCGTCGAGAAGCGCTAACTCCATCCCGTTCCGTTCCAACGCGTCTGTCCCCACCTGGGTTGATTCCCGTGATCGACCCACCTCCGACCCTGTTCAACTCTCAGAGACAGCTACGTCTACGTTTTCTCGTTCCGCGTGTACACGGACTCCTGTTACCTGCTGGTGCGAGAATTCGGCAGGCGACGATGGTTATTCACCGACACACATCGCGTCCCACTCAGTCGAAATGATATCCCGTGCAGGCGCCACCTTACACTGGTGTTTCCGGCAGTACCGGAAGGATTGTACGGCGGTTTTCGGCAGTGGGTCCGACGTTTCGGCTATACTTTACACAACTACACGTGTAATTCTACTCTTGGCATTCTTCCGGCATAGCCGGAAAAATCCAAAAATCCGACACACAAAGATATATATCGGTCGATGATGCACGTGAGGACATGCGATACTATCGCATCCAGAGAGACGAGAGTATATCGCTTATCGCAGAGGATGGCGACGGTGCATACAACCTGACTGCATCAGAACACGCGCCGACTTCGTTCATGGAGCTGGCCGACGCCGCGTCGCTCACCGATCAGAGCGTTGACGACGTCGCGCGGCGGCATCTAGACGACGCCTCGAACGTCAACTTGGAAACCATCCACGAACACCTGATTCGGCCCATCGATCCCGACGAGGTCTGGGGGGCGGGCGTCACGTACGCCATCAGTCAGGAATCCCGCGAGGGAGAGGGGGGCCTCGAAGAAGCGTACATCGGCGCGTACGAGGGCGACCGACCAGAAGTCTATTTCAAGGCGACGCCGACGCGGACCGTCGGTCCGAACGAGGCCGTGGGTATCCGGGGTGACTCTGATTGGGACGTGCCAGAACCGGAGTTCACGATGATTCTCCACGACGGAGACATCGTCGGCTACACAGTTGGCAACGATGTCTGTAGTCGGGACATCGAGCGTGACAACCTCCTCTACCTCCCACAAAGCAAGATCTACGACAAGAGTTGTGCCATCGGCCCTTGTGTGGTGACGGAGGAGACAATCGGCGACCCCCACGACGTCGAGATGACACTGACTATCGAACGTGATGGCGATGTCGCGTTTACCGAGAGCACGTCGACGAGCCAGATGGTCCGGACGTGCGATGAACTTGCGGAGTACTTCCGCCGGTATAACTTCGTTCCTGAGTCGACAGCGCTTCTGACAGGGACATCCATCATTCCTCCTGATGACTTCACACTTGAACAGGGCGATCTCGTTAGCATCGAAATAGAGAATATTGGGACACTAAAGAATCCGGTTGAGCAACTATAGCGACTAATAACGAGACGGTATAGAGACGCTGATTTCATCTCCTTCTTAAAATATATCTTATGATCTATAATTGTAATATAAGTAATTTTGCTGGTTTCACGACCACATGAACATGGAAATCATCATTTAGGATTGATCTAAGGTACGTGTTTACCCCGAGGACGCAACAGCGGGTACAGCCTGCGCTCGTGAAATCATCTCGTTGTTTCGAGCGATTCGCTTGAACTCTTCGTAGGGATTGCGTCCCTGCTGGCGGCACGTCGCCAGCAGGGACAGCAGCGTCTCATGCACAAACATGCCGCGGTCGTTGCGGAGCGTTCCGATGAGCTTCCGGAGAACCACTGGCTCACGGAGCGCATTTTCAGCGGCGTTGTTCGTTGAGGAGACCGCTGGCTCACCGATGAAGGTGAGCCAGTGGTCGAGGCCTCCTTCGATCTTGCCGAGTAGTGTTGCCACTGGTCCGTCGGGAACTGACCGCTCTATCAGCGATTCAAGCTCTCTTCGCGCC
>NZ_JAJJZG010000026.1 GCF_021028995.1 Halobacterium sp. KA-4
ATCCCGGTCTTCGCGGCGGCGACGTCGAAGTCCGCGACGACGGCGTCGTACTGCGCGCGAACAGCCGCGGGGTCGAGGACGGTGTGTGGGTGACGCCCGTGGTGTTCTGGGCGGTGACGGCGGTGAGCGCCGAGGTGCCGAACGCGCCGCAGGCCTCGAACGTCTTCAAGTCGGCCTGTGCGCCCGCGCCGCCGCCGCTGTCCGACCCGGCGACCGTGAGCGCGACGGGACGCATCAGTCGTCGGCGGCGGGCGCGGCCCGCGACGGCAGTTCGACCGCGGGCTCGTCCGAGCCGAGTTCGTCGAGGACGGCGTTCGCGGCGGCCTTCCCGGAGAGCAGCATCGCGCCGAACGTCGGGCCCATGCGCGTGAGGCCGTGGACGGTCGCCGTGGAGAGCCCGGCGGTAATCAGGCCGTCGTGGACCTTGCCGGTCTGCTCGACGACCTTGTCCTCGCTGTCGGCGACCCACATCGAGTCGTGGCCGGGGGAGTCATGGCCGGGCGCGCCGTACTCGCCGTCCTCGGTCTTGTCCATGCCCGTGTTGTGCTCGTCGGCGTGTTCGATGCCCGCCGCGTCAACGACGCCACGCTCCTGGAGTTTGGAGACGACGACGGCGTCGTGGCCCGTGGCGTCGACGACCACGTCGGACTCGACGGCGATGGGGTCGACGCACGTGAGTTCGCGGGGGAGCGCGTGGACGGGCGTCCAGTTCATCACGATGCCCGCGACCTCGTGGTCATCGCGCACGACGACGTCCGTGAATTCGGTCATGTTCTGGATGCGCGCGCCGGCGTCGCAGGCGGCCTTGATGAGCGACGAGCAGGCGTGGGGGCCGTCCGCGACCGCGAGTCCCTCGGTCTCGTCGTCGTACTCGTAGGGGACGCCGAGGTCGTCGAGGACGTCGTCGGCGGGCGCGCGGACGGTGAGTTTGTTCATCAGGAAGCCGCCGAGCCAGAACCCACCACCCAGGTAGTTGTTCTTCTCGACGACGGTGACGTCGACGTCGCGCTCGGCGAGCTCTTTGGCGGCCATCAGCCCGGAGGGGCCGCCGCCGACGATGATGACGTCGGTCTCGGTGTCGTCGATGAACTCCTCGGTCCACTGGCGAGCGATTGCGCGGGTGACCTGTGCTTCGTCTGCGTCGGCGAACGAGTCGAACGACATATTCGCTAGTGATACAACCGACTACTTATCGGTTGGGATGTGCAACCGTGGCAGCGAGACGGGGAACGAGGTTCGACATTACGCGACCGCCGAGCGCGGCGTGCACCCGGCGCGGCGACACCCTACCCATCGGAATCCCTTTCTCCGTGCGCGCCCTCTGTTCTGGTATCACATTTCTCGTCCAGCGTAGCCCGCTAGCGCCGGGCTACACACGGTCGCGTAACTCGCAACTCACCCACACAGCCAGCGGGAGCGGCGCGTTCGCGCGGCCGGAGGTGAACGCGTGAATCCGAACCGCGTGGACAGCCTCACGGACCTCGCGTACGGCGTGCTCATCTTCGTCTCCGTGGTGCTGTTCTCCATCGTCGGGACCCAGACCGGGCTGGCGTTCGGGCTCGGGGTGTTGGCGTCGTTCGTCATCCACATCGCGTGGAAGATGGCGCGCTTCGACCCCGACTGGATGACGGAGGCGGTCAGCGACACCGTCGAGGAAACCGTCAGCGAGACTGTCGACGAGACGGTCGAGGAGAAGGTCGGCGAAACTGTCGAGCAGACCGTCGAGGAGACGGTCGAAGAAACCGTCGAGAAGTCCGTCGGCGAAACCGTCGACCAGACCGTCGAAGCCAGCGTGGAGGAGACGGTCGGTGAGACGGTCGAGGAGAAAGTCGGCGAGACAGTCGAGAAAACTGTCGAAGAGACGGTCGAGGAGACGGTCGAGGAGACCGTCGGAGAAACGGTCGAAGAGAAGGTCGGCGAGACAGTCGAGAAAACTGTCGAGGAGACAGTTGGCGACACAGTCGAGGAGAAAGTCGGCGAAACCGTCGAGGAGACCGTGGAGAAGACCGTCGAAGAAACGGTGGGCGAGACAGTCGAGGAGAAGGTCGGCGAAACCGTCGAAGAAACTGTCGAGGAGACAGTCGAGGAAACGATGGAGGAGACGGTCGAGAAGACTGTCGAAGAGACCGTGGAGAAGACCGTCGAGCAGACGACGGCCGACGGCGAAGCCGACGACGAGTCGGTCGAGGAGAAGGTCGAAGCCGTCGAAGAGCGGTACGGCGACGAAGACGGCGAAGACGACACCGAGGACGAGGAGAAGCAGTCGCGAGACGACGTCGAACCCGACGAGGACGAGCCCAAATGAGCGCGCTCGTTACGCGCGCCGACAGCGGGGTGGCGGCGTGATTAGCGTCCTGCTCCTCGTGGGCATCCTGGTGGCGATGTTCGTCGGCTTCAACGTCGGCGGGTCGACGACGGGGCCGGCGTTCGGCCCCGCAGTCGGCGCGGACGCCATCTCGAAGCCCGTCGCGGCGATGCTGATGACCGTGTTCTTCGCCATCGGCGCGTGGACGCTCGGCCGCCGCGTCGTGGACACGCTCGGCCGCGAACTCGTCACGAACCCCGGAATCTTCACGCTGGAGGCGAGCATCGGCGTGCTGTTCTTCGTGGGGTTGGCGCTGTTCGTCGGGAACTTCTTCGGCGTCCCCGCGTCGACATCGATGACGGCCGTCGGCGCTATCGCGGGACTGGGCGTCGCCCGCAACGCCCTCGACTGGGCAGTGTTCGGCGAAATCGCTATCTGGTGGCTGGTCGCGCCCGTCATCGGCTTCTGGGTGTCGCTGGTCATCGGCCGGTACTTCTACGCGCGATTGCACCGGCTCATCGCGATGGAGCGCAGCGCCGGCGACCTGCTGAAAGTCGACCGCTCGGGCGTCGTCCCGGTGCCGCGACCCACGGAGACGACGAACCGCCGCGAGCTGTGGGGTGTCACGACAGTCATCGCTATCGGCTGTCTGATGGCTTTCAGTTCGGGGACGAGCAACGTCGCCAACGCCATCGCGCCGCTCGTCGGCAGCGGCGTCCTCGAGATGAACCCGGCAATCATCATCGGCTGCGTGGCGGTCGGCATCGGCGCGTTCACCATCGCGCGCCGCACGCTCGAGACGATGGGCAGCGACATCACGGAACTCCCGCTGACGGCGGCCATCGTTGTCGCCGTCGTGAGCGCGTCGCTGGTCATCTTCCTGTCGGCCATCGGCATCCCGGCGAGCTTCGTCGTCATCGCCACCATGTCCATCGTCGGCCTCGGCTGGGGGCGCGCGACGCGGCCGGTCTCCGTGCCCGAGGCAGTTCGAGGGGAAGGCGAGGTTCCCGTCTCCGTCGGTGGGCTCGCTGCAGACGAAGACGGCGGCGAGGAGGTCCCGGAAATCGGCGAGGAGGAGCCCGAGGACATCCCGAGCGCGTCGGACCTCTTCGACCCCGGGACGACCGCCCGGGTCGTCCTGATGCAGAACGTCGTTCCGATGCTGGCGACTATCGGCGCCTACCTCACGTTCCGCTTCGTCCCCATCTTCGGCTTCTAACGGGGACGACCTTCACAGCGTCCAGAAGAACGAGATACCCGCGACCGTGACCACCGACAACAGCAACTGCAGCGGCATCCCGACGCGGACGTAGTCACCGAATTTGTAGCCGCCGGGCCCGTAGACGAAGAGGTTCGTCTGGTAGCCGACGGGCGTCATGAACGCCGTCGAGGCCGCGAACGTCACAGCGAGCACGAACGCGAACGGGTTCGCGCCGACTTCCAGGGCGGCTTCGACGGCGACGGGAATCATCAACACGACGCTGGCGTTGTTCGAGATGATGCCCGTGATGAGGCTCGTCGACACGTAGAACACCCACAGCACGCCGATGGCGGGGAGGAACTCGCCGGTCGCCGCGACGAGCGCGCCGAGCAGTTCCGCGCCCCCGGTCTGTTCGAGGGCGATGCCGAGCGGAATCACGCCCGCCAGCAGGAAGATGACGTTCCAGTCCACGGAGTCGTAGATTTCGCCGGGCCGCAGCACGCCGGTGGCGACCATCGCGACGACGCCCGCGAGCGCCGACACGACGATGTTGATGGGGAGCAGCGTCGCCGCGCCGATGACGCCGACGATGGTGGCGACGGCGTACGGAATCTTCTCGGTGCGGTAGTCGGGCTCCTCGGGCTCGTGCGCGAGGATGAAGTCCGGGCTCTGGGAGAGCCGGTCGATGCTGTCCTCGGGTGCCTGAATCAGCAGCGTGTCGCCGACGCGGAGCTTGAGTTCGTCCATGCGCTGGCGGACGGTCTCCCCGCGGGAGCGGTACGCCAGTACGTTCGCGTCGTAGCGCCCGCGGAACGACGACGACTTCAGCGTCTCGCCGACCAGCGACGACCCCGACTGGATGACGAGTTCGACCAGCGTCTGCTCTTCTTCCGTGCTTGGCTCCAACTCGGGGTCAGTCTCGGGCGCGCCCGTCAACGCGAGGTCGTCGACATCCGCGATGGCGGCCAGCGTCTGCCGGTCGGTCCGAATCGTGAGCACGTCCCCGGGCTTGATGACTTTCTGCCCGATGGGCTCGATGAAGCGCTCGCCGCCGCGCACGAGCTGGAGCACGTCGGCGTCGAAGCGCTGCTCGTCGATGGCCTCCGAGACGGTCTTCCCGACGAGCGGCGAGGACGCCTGCACGACGACCTCGCTGAGGTAGTCCTGCATGTCGTACTCCGCGAGGTAGTCCTCTTCCGGGGGGACGCGCTCGGGGAGCAGCCAGTAGCCAATCGTCATCAGGTACGCGGAGCCGACGACGAGCACGATTGCGCCGAGGTGCGTGAATTCGAACATCGAGAACGCGTGCAGCGCGTCGATGCCGCGCTCGGAGCCGATGCGCTCGGCGGTCTGACTCGCGAGGATGTTCGTCGACGTCCCGATGAGCGTGAGCATGCCGCCGAGCATCGACGCGAACGACAGCGGCATCAGCAGCTTGGAGGGCGACGTGCCGCCCTTGTGCGCGAGGTCGCTGATGACCGGGACGAGGATGGCGACCACGGGCGTGTTGTTGATGAACCCGGACGCGGGGCCGGTCGCGAGAATCGTCGACGCGAGCTGGCGGTGTTTGTTCGTGCCCGCGAACGCCGACATCCACCGGCCGATAATCTGGACGACGCCGGACCGAGAGATGCCGTTGCTCAGGATGAGCATCGCCAGGACGGTGATAGTCGCGGGGTTCGAGAACCCAGACAGGCCCTCGGTGACGGAGATGTTCGTCCAATCCTGCAGGACCATCAGCGTCACCATCACGAGAATCGCCGTGACGTCCAGCGGCAGCGCCTCCGTCACGAACAACACCAGCGTCACCGCGACGAGCACGAAGACGACTGCCATCTCGGGCGTCACGGGGGGGAGGTCCCCGAGCACGGCGAGCGGCAGAGACGCGAACATGGGAGGACTGTCGTCGGTGGGTTACAACAGCCTGACGGTCGCTGTGCTGGCGAGGCGAAAACAACGGGGAGGGAGCGACGCGGCGACGGGCCGCGTCAGAACGGTGGCGCGCTTAGGCGCCGGCTTCTTCGAGCGCGTCCTCGAGCTGGTCGCGCTGCGTGACGCCGACGAAGCGTTCGACGACGCCGTCGTCGTCCTCGATGACGACGGTCGGAATCGAGCGAACCTGGTACTCGTTGGCGACGTCCTCGTTCTCGTCGACGTCGATTTTCTCGAAGGTGACGCGGTCGCCGTAGTCCTCCTCGAGATCCTCGAGGATGGGGTCCTGCGTCTTGCAGGGGCCACACCAGTCGGCGTAGAAGTCCTTGATGGTGACAGTCATCGGTCTATTTGCCCTTACCCCGCGCCCCGCATAAGGGTTTCTCACGGGACCACCCTCGCCGCTTCGTCGCGCCCACGAACGGGGGGACCACCGCATCGAGAGCGGCGGTACGGCACGGCTCGCGGGGTTGCAGCGGGCGCGACCGCGTGGACACGAAAGGTTTACGCGGGCTCGGTTCCGAATCGGATACATGAGCAGTGGTGAGAACTCCGGCGGGCTGATGTCCAGCGCAGGGCTGGTCCGTTACTTCGACTCCGAGGACCCGAACGCCATCCGCATCGACCCGCGCTCCGTGGTGGCGACGGGCGCGTTCTTCGGCATCGCCGTACTACTACTGCAGTTCTTCGCGTAACCCGACCCCGAGAGGCTTTTTCCGTGGCGGTTCGTAAGCGAGCACATGACTGTTAGCGCCGGCGTCGTCGCCGTGCAGGGGGACGTCTCCGAGCACGCCGAGGCCATCCGTCGGGCCGCCGCCGAGCACGGGCTGGACGCCGAGGTCACCGAGATTCGGCGTTCCGGGCTCGTGCCCGACTGTGACATCCTGTTGTTGCCGGGCGGGGAGTCGACCGCGATTTCGCGGCTGCTCGCCCGGGAGGGCATCGACGAGGAAGTGAAGGCGCACGTCGACGCCGGGAAGCCGATGCTGGCGACGTGCGCGGGCCTCATCGTCTCCTCGACCGACGCCAACGACGACCGCGTGCAGACGCTGGACCTCGTGGACGCGACCGTCGACCGGAACGCGTTCGGCCGGCAGAAGGACTCCTTCGAGGCGCCGCTGGACGTCGACGGGCTCGACGAGCCGTTCCCCGCGGTGTTCATCCGCGCGCCGCTGGTCGCCGAAGTGGGTGAGGACGTGGACGTGCTCGCGGACTGGGAGGGGAACCCGGTCGCGATTCGGGACGGCCCGGTCGTCGGCACGTCGTTCCACCCCGAACTCACGAACGACTCCCGCATGCACGACCTCGCATTCTTCCAGAACGAGGAGGCAAGTTTTTGACCGTCCTCGCGAAAACGTGACCATGAACGCTCACATCGACGGCGTCCGCGTGGCGGGGACGCCGGACGGTCCGCTGCCGGTCGTACTCGTCGGCGTCGACGGGGAGGACGACGTGCTCCCCATCTTCGTCGGCTTCGAGGAGGCCACCAGCATCGCGCGCGGGCTGGACGCCACCGACATCGGACGGCCGCTGACCCACGACCTCACGCTCGACCTCGTCGAGGAGCTCGGCGGCCGCATCGACCACGTCGCGGTGTCAGACGTCGAGGAGGGGACCTACTACGCGGACCTCCACGTCGACACGCCGCGCGGCGGGGCAGTCGTGGACGCGCGCCCGAGCGACTCGCTGGCGCTGGCGGCGCGCACCGACGCCCCAATCGAGGTCGCCGAAGCCGTCTTCGAGGACGGCCGCCGCGACCCCGCGGAGTTCGACGACCTCGACGACATCCGCGAGGTGATGGCGGCGTGAGCGACGTGCTCCGCGAGCTGTTCGCTGTCATCGAGGACCGCAAGGAGACGCTCCCCGAGGACTCCTACACGGCCGAACTGTTCACGCACGAGAAGGGCGAGAACGCCGCCCTGGAGAAGCTCGGGGAGGAAGCCACGGAGTTCCTGCTCGCCGCGAAGGACGGGGACGAGGACGAACTCGCCCACGAGGGCGCGGACATCATCTACCACATGCTCGTCGTGCTCGCCCAGCACGACATGGACGCCGACGACCTGCTTGACGAACTGGAAGCGCGGCGGTAGCCGACGACTAGTGTCGCTCAAGTAGCCGGGCACGAAAGCCCGGCACATGCACGCTGTCACTTCTGCGGACGGTACCGAAGTCGGGTACGAGACGCGCGGCGACGGCCAGCCACTCGTGCTCGTCCACGGGACCAGCGCGCGCAAGGAGAGTTTCCGCGACCTCGTGCCCAACCTCGCCGACGACTTCGAGATCGTGACCTACGACCGGCGTGGCAGGGGGGTGAGCGGTGACAGCGACGAGTACAGTTTCGAGCGCGAAGTCGAGGACCTCCGAGCGGTCGTCGAAGCCGTCGCTGGCGAGCCAATCGTGCTCGGGCACTCCTTCGGCGGATTGGTCGCGCTCGAAGCCGCCAACGAGATGGATATCGACCGGCTGGTGCTGTACGAGCCCTCGATTCTGGTGGGCGAGCCACACGGCGGCGACCTCGGCGAACGGATACGTGCGCGCCTCGCGGACGGCGACCGCGTCGGTGCCGTCGAAGTGTTCCTCGACGCAGTCGGCGCTGCCGACCTGCTCCCGCAGCCGGCGGTCGAGCAGGCCGCGGGCATCGTGGAGACGGTCGCGCGCGAAATCGAGGTCGTCGAGGACTACGGCCTCGAGGACCCGGAGACGGGCGTGCCGACGCTGCTCGTGCTCGGCGAACAGGGTCCCGAGAACCTCCGCGAGGCGGTGGAGACGCTGGACGGCGCGCTCGCGGAGACGGAGCGCGCGGAGTTAACCGGTGTCGGGCACCTCGGCATCAACACCGCGCCCGAACAGCTCGCCGACGCGGTTCGCGAGTTCGCGCGGGACTAGGCGAGGAAGCCGCCGATGGCGCCCGCGATGGCGCTGTCGATGGCGAGCAGGCCGAAGAAGACGAGCGCTATCGCGCCGATACCGAGTCCGAGCAGTCCCACCGGTAAGAGGCCGGTCGCGGAGAACACGACCCCGAGCACGAGGACGAGCGCGGCGACGAGGAGGCCGCCGAGCGCGCCCGCGAGGAAACCGTGAACGGCGCCGCTCCAGACGCCGTCGTCGGCCATCCAGCCCGCGACGAAGCCGCCGACGAGGCCGGCGGCCGCGTGGCCGATGCCCGGGAGCGCGAACGCGAACACGCCGAGCACGAACTCCACGGCGAACCCAGTGAGGACCGCACGCCAGTTGACCATACCGGGGGAGAGGCGGGCGACGCCGAAAAGCCTCGCGGGCCGCGTCGGTCCCGATACGTGTGCTTTTACGTCTCGCAGGCCTACTTCGCTGTATGATTTTCGAGAACCTGCCGACGACGCCGACGTCGGAGGAGCTCCTCGACAAGGCGTTCTCGCGGGCAGCCCGGGCGGGCCGCGCGAAGGGCGGCTACGAGGCCCAGGAGTCGATGCTGCAGACGTCGTCGAACATCCTCGGTGACAACCTCCACAACGTCGTGACGGCGTGGCCGGACTTCGACACCGTCGACCCGTTCTACTACGAACTTGCGGACGCCGTGCTCCGACGGGAGTTCGACGACGACCGCGGGATAGACGCACTCCGCCAGCACCTCTCCGAGATTTCGTGGGCGGCGAACAAGACCCACGACCTCGGCCGAGAGTACATCGGGAAGCTCCCCCGGGGCGACACGGACTCGATGCGGAAGGTCCGCAAGCAGGGGTTCGCGCGCATGGGCTCCGTGATGGACCAAATCGAGGAGGACCTCGACGCCGTGGGCCGCGCCCGCGACGCGCTCAAGGGCCTCCCCGAAATCGACCCCGACGACCCGACCATCGTGGTCGCGGGCTACCCGAACGTCGGCAAGTCGTCGTTCGTCAACGAGGTCTCGACGTCGAACATCGAGACCGCGGAGTACCCGTTCACGACGAAGGGAATCGAGGTCGGCCACCTCGACGTCGAGCGCGTGCGCTGGCAAATCGTGGACACGCCCGGCCTGCTCGACCGGCCGGTCGACGAGCGCAACGAAATCGAGAACCAGGCCGTCTCCGCGCTCGCGCACGCCGGCGACGTCATCCTGTTCTTCCTCGACGCCAGCGAGACGTGCGGGTACATGCTCGAGGACCAGCGCGCGCTCCGCGCAGAGGTCGCCGACCAGTTCGGCGACGTGCCGCTCGTGACCGTCTGCAACAAGGCGGACCTCTCCGAGGACGTGGCGGCGGACTGCTACATGAGCGTGGAGAACGGCGAGGGCGTCCAGGAGACGCTGGACGCAGCGGTCGAGGCCGTCGGCCACGAGCCGACGCTCCCCCACGAGGAGTAGTCAGCCGGGCCGCTGGCGGTAGACGTACCTGACTTCTAGTTCGACGTCGTGGTCCGTGGTCGCGGCGACGCGTTCGTTCAGTCGGTCGTAGAGCTCGGGGTAGTCAGCGCCGGGCGGGACGCCGACGGTGACGACGACGCGCTGTGACTCGCGCTGAATCAACCCCTGTTCGTACTCGTAGCGCGTGTCCAGCAGCGTGGCGTCCTCGTACTGGGGCTGTGAGAGGACGTCACTGAGGGCGTCGTTGATGGCCTGTTCCTCGGTGGCGGACTGGTAGGACGTGTACGTGACGCCGCCGAGGAACGCCGACAGCACGACGATGGCGACGGCGAGCGCGGCGCCGCGCTTCAGCAGCGCCGAGCGCGCCTGCCCGATTTCGAAGAAGCGCTGTGGGCGGTAGCCCGAGTACCACAACACGACGAGGGCGGCGAGGTTGATGGAGAGGACGTTCACCATGACGAGCACGCCGGACCCAACTGCGAGCGTCGGGACGCCCCACGCGATGCCGATGCCGACGCTGGCCGCCGGCGGAATCAACGCGACGGCGATGGCGACGCCGACCAGCGCCGAGGAGACGCCGGTCATCAGGCTGAACACGCCCGCGACACCGGCGCCGAGCGCGACCACCAGCGAGAGGAAGTCCGGGCGAAGGCGCTCGCTGACTTCCGACAGCGTCAACACGTCTAACCCCGGCGGGACGACGTTCGTGAATTTCACGAAGAACGCGAACGCCGCCGCGCCGACGACGGCGAGCACGACGCCGACCAGCTGGAGGTAGACGCCGCGCCGGAACAGGTCCTCGTCGTCGACGACGGTGCCGACGCTCGCGGACATCGCCGGACCCAACAGCGGCGCGATGACCATGGAGCCGACGACCGTCGCCGGCGAGTCCAACAGCAGGCCCGCGGTCGCGATGATGGTGCTGACGAGCGTCATCACGACGTACGTGCGCCGCGACGGCGCGAGGTCCTTGGCGCGCGCGACGAGTTCCTCGCGGGCGATTTTGTCGCCGTTCTCCTCCTTCTCGGTGTAGCGCTCTTCGAGGTCGTCGAAGTGCCGGGAGACGACCGTCTCCGCGCTCAGGACGACGGTGTAGGAGTCCTCGGAGAGCCCCGCAGAGCGGAGCGCCTCCAGCGCGTCCTCGACGCCCTCGGTGGGTATCGGGAAGTGGACGACGGCGTTGTAGTCGCGGCCGCTGGTCTCGTCGCTGACCACGTAGTCGATACCCTCGTCGTCGAGCGCGTCGAGGACGGCCTCGCGTTTGCCCGTCGGAACGGTCGCCTGAACGAGTCGCACGACTGCGCGTTCACGGGGGCAGAAGAAAAGCGTTCAGGGGACGACGCTCAGGCGACGGTCGCGTTGTACGTCACGCGGACGTCCGCCGTGACGGTGACTGGCCCGGACTCCACAGACGTCCCGGAGGCGGCAGCGGCGCCAGCCGAGAGCGCGGCCGACTCGACCTGGTACGCGCGGTAGTTCGTGTTCGTGGAGACGATGGTGTGAGTGTCGGTCACCGAGAGGCCGCCTGCGTCGGCGAGCGTGGCGGCGCGCGTCTCCGCGTTGCCCATCGCGTTCGTCAGCGCGTCCTGGTAGAGGGACTCGCGCTTCTCGTCGGAGAGCGTGAACGAGACGCCGTCGACGCGGTCGGCGCCGTTGTTCACGGCGGTGTCGACGACCTCGCCGGCCGAATCGGTGTCCTCGACGGTGATCTCGAACGCGTGCGTGCCGACGTACTGGCCGCGCTCGATGCCTTCACCGGTCCGCTCGCGCTCCTGTCGGATGTCGAAGTGCGCGGTACGGATGTTCTCGGAAGGGATGCCGTACGATTCCAGCGCCGACTGCATCTCCCCGGCGCGGGCGGCAATCTCGTCGCGGACCGCCGACGAGTCGTTCCCGGTGGCCGTCACCGCGACCCGGACGACCGCCTGGTCGGGGGTTGCCTCCACGGTGCCGTCCGCGGAGACCGTAATCGACTGTCCGTCGGGGGCTGCCTGGCCGGCCGTCGCCGACCCGCTCCCGAGAGTGAGGGCGCCGGCGACCCCAGCGGTCACCAGCAGGGCGGTACCGAGGACCGCGAGCAGGAGTGTTTGCTGTCGCATCACACACCACGCTACGACGGGCGACCCCTTCAACCTCGCTCAGAGTGAAACCCGCGTTTGAGCGTGCGCCCCCGGACGCGGGACTTAACCCCGCCGACCGGCTACGAACGGTATGTTCGACACCCGCCCCGACCGAAGCGACGAGGTCGTCCTCGTCGGCCGGTCGAACGTCGGCAAGTCCACGCTCATGCGGGAGATTACCGGCCACAGCGTGGCGACCGGCCAGAAGCCCGGCGTCACCCGGAAACCCAACCACTACGACTGGACCAGCGACGACTTCGTCGTCACCGACCTCCCCGGCTTCGGCTTCATGTCCGGCGTCGAAGACGACGTCCGCGAACGCATCAAGACCGACGTCGTCCGCTACCTGGAGGACAACGCCGAGCACATCATGGTCGGTGTGCTCGTCCTCGACGGCAAAGCCGCCGTCGACATCATCGACCGCCACACCAGTGAGGAGGAAATCCCGCACGTCGTCGAACTGTTCTACCTCCTCCAGGACCTCGACATCCAGCCGGTCGTCGCCGTCAACAAGATGGACAAAGTCGACGACCGCGACGAACGCCTCGACGACATCGCCGACCGCCTCGGCCTCCACCCCCCCTGGAAGCAGTGGCAGGACACCATCGCCCCCATCGCCGCCAAACACGGCCGCACCGACGCCTTCGACGACGCCGTCCGCACGCACCTCGAAGCCGAGAAGCGCGACGACCTGAAGAAATTCTTCTGAACGCACTTTTTGCTGCGCGAGCGGCCGCAGGCCGCTCGCTGGCAAAAACTTGCGGAAAAAGCACTCCTCGCTCCCTGCGGTCGCTCGTCGGCCTCGCGGCTTCACCGCGAGTGAACCGCGAGCGCCATTAATGAGTGAGGAATCTTTTGTAGGGTCGGTTCGATATGCTGGCAATGGGACGCGAGCGACGCAAAGAGATCAAGCGTCACATCTCAGAGGAGAAGCTCAACGAGCTTCTCCGCGACGCCGAAGACAAACACAGGATTCGGCGTCTCGGGTTCGTGAAGAATCTCTACCAAGGCGACACGATTGCGGAAGCTGCCGACCGGGAAGCTCGGTCGGCAGCGACCGGCCGCCGATGGGCGGATGCTTGGAACGAAGGCGGAATAGAAGAACTGATGCCGAGTTTCGGGGGCGGCCGTCCCCCGAAACTCGACGAGGACGAACAACAAGAACTGCTCGAACTACTCCAAGAGGGCCAGCCATGGAAATCACAGGAGATACAGCATCTTCTGGCCGAAGAGTTCGGTGTCGAGTACCACCCAGATTACCTCGGGAAGTTTCTCCGAGATCTTGGGTTGTCGTACGCGAAACCCCGGCCGAAACGACCGAATAGGCCGGAGAATCCTGAGGAAGTTCTCGACGAGCGCGTCGCCGACGCGCTCGACGAGACTGACGACCAACCCCACAACAAGGAGGAAGGTGACGAAGAAGACGGATGGGTTGTCGACGACGATATTTGTACAGACGGCGGGACAGTCATCGGCTTTTTCGATGCCTCACACCCACAGCCGTACGATAATTCGCGGCGGGTGTGGTACGTCGATGACCCGCACGTTGAACGGCCGCTAGTCAAGACCGAAGACTCAGCGGTCGGATTCTACGCATTGAACGGAGAAAGTCTGGTTCGTTGGACTGAAACAGAGGAGAAAGAGAAGATTTGCAGCGTCTTAGAGACGGTCCGCGAGCAGAATCCGGGACAGCGGATTCTGCTCGTCTTGGATAAGCACGGATCGCATATCTGTGAATACACGCGCAAGCGCGCACATCAACTAGGAATCGACCTGATCTTTCTTCCATCAGGTTCGCCGCATCTCAACCCAATTGAGCAAGTCTGGAAACAGCTGAAATGGACGATGTCGCCGATTATCGTCGGCGACGAGGACGAATTTCACGAACTCGTCAAGGACGTATTTGAACAAGTGACACAGCGAGTCAGCTACGCCAAAAAGTGGTGTGAGAAGTTCCTTAGCGTTCAGAAGTTATCTTGATCATTAACGGCGCTCGCGGATGCTCGTCGTCGGCTGCTTCACTCTGCCGTACTTCGTGTTCGGTGAATAGCGCGAAGAAGAGCCGACCGCGACCGTATTACCTGGTCAGGGGAGCAGCGAGGTGAGCACGCTCAGGTCGATGAGCGGGCCGTTGCCGTTCCCGGGGTCGTCCGGCGGCCCGGGTTCGTCGCTCGTCTCGTTGGTCTCGTTCGCGCCCGGTCCGTTACCGGACGCGCCAGACGAGTTTCCCGGCGTGTCACCCTCGCCGGGGCTGGTGGCTGTCTCGTTCTCGTCGTCGCCGTCCTCGTTACCGGGTGCGTCGGGACCGTTCCCGGGGTCGTCGGGCGCGCCCTCACCGGGAGTCGTCTCGTTGTCGGCCGTCTCGTTCTCGTCGTCACCGGGGGTCGCTGGCGTGTCGACCGGTGGGCCGGCCATGCCGTTCCCGAACGGTGGACCCGTGCTGTTGTTCCCCGGCGCACCGGCGATGCTCCGGGCGATAGCCGCGACTTCGGGGCCAGAGAGGTTGCTCGCGGACGTCCGGAGGCGTTCGAGCGCGGAGACGTTCACACCGCGTTCGGCGAGCGCCTCCTCGGGCAGGCTACGCGCGGTTTCGGCGGTCTCGTTGGTCATCGACTGGAGCGTCGAAATCCGGGCGGCGAGTCCCGCCATCTCGGCGCGGTAGCGCCCCGTGGAGATGTTCCCGTTCTCGCGGGCTGTCTCCAGTTCCTGCTTGCGCTCCCGGAGGTCTGCGAGGCGCTGGTCGAGGGTCTGCGTGTGGTTGGCGACGACTGACGCCTTCGAGGCGTTCGACTTCGCCGCCGCGACCTGCAGGCCGAACGACCGCCGCTCGACCTCACCCTCGACTTCGGCGCCCTGTACGTCGACGACGCCGGCGAGCTGGGCACCGGGCGCTGTCTCGGTTTCGTTGTCGGTCTCGTTCGCTGCGTCCCCGTCCTGCACCGCCACGGACTCGGTCGCTGCCGGTCCGTCGGCCGTCGACGCGGCGACGGCCATCGGCGCAGCGGCGCCGACGACGAGGAGTGCAGTCACGAGCAGTACGGTCGCTTTCATCTCGGTCGGTCGTTGGGCGTCCCGTGGCTTATACCCGCGGGACCGTGCACGCGACTTCCGTACAATTAACGCCGATTAAGTCGGGTTAAGCGGCTGTCCGGGCGGAACACGCCACTCGAAGAGTGAATGCTGTCGCAACCTAGCCGGGAAGAACTGCGCGCGGCGACGCCTCGCGCAAAAACCTGCTCGAAAAAACCGCAAGTGGTGCGCCGGCGCGTTACTCGGTAGTGTAGTAGTATTCGCCTTCGCGCTTCTGCTGTTTGTCCAGTTGGCTGCCGGGCTTGTTGATGCGCGGGCGGCCGAGGTTCTCGTCGCGGCGGAAGGTCACGTCGAGGTTCGCGAGGAACTCGTTCATGCCCGAGCGCATCGGCTGCGGGGTCGAGGCGCGGCCGTGTTCGGCGGGCTCGCCGTCGAACACCATCAGGCGGTCGCTCACGAGGTCTATCATGTAGATGTCGTGGTCGATGACCATGACGGTGGTCTCGCGGTTCTCCGCGAACCGCCGGATGGCGCGGGTCGCGAGCACGCGCTGCTCGACGTCGAGGTGGGCGCTCGGCTCGTCCAGCAGGTAGAGGTCGGCGTCCTTCGAGAGCGTCGCGGCGATGGCGACGCGCTGGCGCTCCCCGCCGGAGAGGTCCGTGAGGTTCTGTTCGAGAATCGGGTCCAGCTGGAGCGGGTCGCCGATTTCGGTGTTCCAGTAGCTCGTCCCGAAGTCGTCGGTAATCGAGGAGAGGAACGCGTCAACGCGGATGTGCTGGTCGGCCTCGACGTACTGGGGCTTGTACGCGATGTCCAGTCCGACGTCGAGGTCCGCGCCTTCCTCGCCGTCGACGGTCGTCGGGTTGAGGTCGCCCGCGAGAATCTGGGCGAATGTGGACTTCCCGATGCCGTTCGGGCCGACGACGCCCAGCACTTCGTTGCTGTGGATGTCGCCGCCGTCCACGGTGAGCGTGAATTCGTCCTCGCCGTAGGACTTCGTGAGGTCCGGGTAGGAGACCAGCGTCTCCTCGCGGGAGGCCTCCCGTGGTGCGTGCTCCTCGAACGTGATGGCCTCCGGTCGGATGCGCATGTTCTCGTTGTCGAGGTACCCCTTCAGGTACTCGTTGATGCCGTTGCGCACGCTCTTCGGCGGCGTGACGACGCCGTACACGGAGGGTTCACCGTACGCGACGTGGATGGAGTCCGCGAGCAGGTCGAGCACGGCGAGGTCGTGTTCGACGACGAGCACGGCCTTGTCCTCCTCTTCGGCGAGTTCGCGGACGATGCGCGCCGCGGTGACGCGCTGGCCGATGTCGAGGTACGGTGTGAGTTCGTCCACGAAGTAGAAGTCCGCGTCGCGGGCGAGCGTCGCCGCCAGCGCCACTCGCTGGAGCTCCCCACCGGAGAGCGACTCGATGGACTGGTCGATGACCGGGCGAATCGAGAGCCGGTCGACCAGGTCGTCGAGGACGCCGCGCTCGTCCGTGCGTTCGAGCAGTTCCCGCGTGGTGCCGTCGAACTGGTCGGGAATCTGGTCGACGTACTGGGGTTTGCGCGCGACTTCGACGTCGCCGGCGCGGACGGCTTCGAGGTAGTCCTGGAGTTCCGTGCCTCGGTACTCGTCGACGACCTCGTCCCACGAGGGTTCGTCTTCGTGGCGGCCGAGATTCGGCGTGATTTCGCCGGCGAGAATCTTCACCGCGGTGGACTTCCCGATGCCGTTCGGGCCGAGCAGGCCCGTCACCTTCCCGGACTCCGGAACAGGGAGGCCGTACAGCGAGAACGCGTTCTCGCCGTAGCGGTGGGTTGGCTCGTCTTCGAGTTCCTGCGGGAGGTTGATGATTTCGATGGCGTCGAAGGGGCACTTCTCGACGCAGATGCCGCAGGTCTCCCCGAGACAGATTTCCTCGGAGATGCGAATCTGGTCGGGGTCGCCGTCCTCGGCCTCCTCCCCGCGGAGGGTGATGCACTCCTTGCCCGTCCGGTTCGGCGGGCAGTAGTTCGAACACTCGTAGTTACAACGGTCGGGCTGGCACCTGTCCAGGTCCACGACCGCGATGCTGTCCTCGGCCATCGTTAGAAGGTGATGCCTTCGGAGAGCAGTACGCCCCACGTGATGAACCAGAGGGCGAACGACATGAAGCCGACGTAGAGGTGGTCTTTCGCCGAGAAGTCGGTGACGTCGACGCCGGCCACTCGCATCAGCCCGAGTTCGACGGCGACCACGGCGAGCAACACGAGCAGCCCCGTGCGGCTGGTCGCGTCGGCGACGACCGCCTCCGAGGCGAACGCCGCAGCGACGCCGCCGAGGGTGGCGATTGTGGTCACCTTCAGGCTGCGCCGGTGGGCAGCCGTCGGGTCCACGGTTTCTGTCATACCCACACGTCCGGGAGCCGCGGTCAAAAGGTGTTCGCTTGCAGCACGGCCGGTTCCGCCGTCAGTGGTCCGTGGGAGCGCCTCCCGCACTTTTAAGCGCGTGGAGTGTTTCGAAACGTAATGATGGCTGAAGACGACAGTGTGCTGGAGGACCTCCCGCCGAGCGCCAAGCTCGTCTACAAGGTGCTCGAGTACGACGGCCCCCTCACCCAGAAGCGAATCGTCGAGGAAACCATGCTCTCCGCGCGCACCGTCCGGTACGCGCTCGAACGGCTCGAAGACCGCGGCGTCGTCGACGAGGACATCTACTTCGCCGACGCTCGCCAGAGCCTCTACCAGTTGACTCGCGAGAAGGAAAGCGAGGACGCGTCCGCCGACGCCGAAGCCGCCTGAACTCCTTACTCGTTCGGCACGACCGTAATCGTCCGCTCGCGGTCGATGGCGCGCTCTAGTTCCTCAGCGATGGCCGACCCTCGCGAGACCTGGATGTCGCCGCCGCGGCCGACCGTCGCCGTGAACAGGTACTCGCCGTCCGCCTGCACTTCGACGGTCTCGCCCGCGCGGTCGCCGGACAGCGGCAGGATGATGTGCCGGGACGTGACCTCCGGGGTCACGAGTTGGCCGGCTTCCTGCTCGCTGCTCCCGCCGCCCGCGGTCTCGGTGGTGCGCTCGCCGAGCGTGCGCACGTCGATGTTGATGCCGAGGCGGTCCTCGATGTCCGAGATGCGGCCGCCGCCCTTCCCGATGACGTGGCTGATTTCGTCCTCGGAGACGTACACCACGGCCTCGTTCGGGCCGCGGATGTCCACCTCGACGGGGCCGCGGGTTGCGGACTGAATCTCGCGTTCGACCTCCTGCTTCGCGAGTTTGTCCACGCCGGACTCGGGGGCCTCCTCGGTCTCCTCGAGGGGGACCGTGACGACCTGGCGGTTGAACGTGTAAATCTCGTAGGCGGGCGTCCCGGTCGCGAAGTCCTTGACCTGGATGACCGGGCGCGCGAGGTCCTCCTCCATGAGGCCCTCGGGCACCTTCACCTCCGTCGTCACGTCGTAGACGGTCTCCACGTCGCCCTCCTCGATGTAGACGACGGTGTCCACGATTTGCGGAATCATGCCCAATTCCACGCGGCCGACGAGCCGCTGGAGCGCGTCGATGGGCCGCGTCGCGTGCACGACGCCGACCATCCCGACGCCCGCCAGGCGCATGTCCGCGAACACCTCGAAGTCGTCGGTCTTCCGCACCTCGTCGTAGATGGTGTAGTCGGGCCGCACCATCAGCAGTGAGTCGGCGGTCTTGGACATCTCGCCGCCCAGTTCCGTGTACTGGGTGACCTCCTTGCCGACCTGCAGGTCGCGGGGCTTCTCCATCGTCTTCACGACGTTGTCGTGCTCGGAGAGGAACTCCGCGACGGCCTGCGCGAACGTCGACTTCCCGGCACCCGGCGCGCCCGCGATGAGCACGCCGCGGTCCCGTTCGAGCAGCCGCTCGCGGAGCTCGTCGGCGTGCTCGTAGTCCTCCATCGTCGTCTTCACGATGGGGCGCACGGCGGTGATTTCGACGGCCTCCGAGAACGGCGGCCGCGAGATGGCGATGCGCATGTCCCGCACCTGCGCGATGGTCATCCCCTCCTCGGAGAGCTCGACGAACGCGTCGTCGGCGCGCTTCGCGGTCGTGATGACTTCGTTGGCGTACTCCTCGATGGTCTCGCGGTCGATTTCCTCGTCGCCGGTGGACTGGTACTCGATTTCGCCGACCTCGCCGCGCTTGACCATCGGCACCATCCCCTCCTTGAGGTGGACGCTCATCGTGAGCTCGTCGAAGTACTGCTCGAGGCCGAGCTCGCCGAGTTCGCGCTCGAGCGGCTCGAGGTACTCCACGTCGATGCCCTTCCCTTTCGCGACCTCCGCCTGCACGATGTCGCTGGTGAGCAGGCGCGCGTCGTGCTCCATCGCCACGTCCCGGATGATGGCGTCGATGGCGCCCGCCGCCGCGCGCTGGATGTCCTCCTCGCCGGCGCGCTCGCCGACGTACTTGATGCTGATTTTGCCGTCGTCCGCGAGTTCGACGAGCCGCTGGAGCTCCTCCAGGGCGTCCCACCCGGTCTGTCGGCCGCTGTTCGCCTGCGCTTCGACCTCGCCGACGACCGCCTCCGGAATGTAGACGGTGTCGCCTTCGTACTCGCCGTCCTCGACCCGCTGAGAGATGCGGCCGTCGACGACGACGCTCGTGTCGGGCACGATGTTCATGTTACCTCGGCGTAGTCGCGGCGTACTGATAAGGGTACTTGCCTCGGCCCGCTGCCGTCCCCGTGCGGGCCGTGACTCTCGGGAATCTCGCGCCCGCCGAAGCCGACTAACCCCTCGAACGCGTCGGGCCGCGTGATGGGCGAACTCCGTGACCTCACCGAACGCCTCGTCTCGATTCCGAGCCACGACGACGAGACCGCTGCCGGCGACGCCATCGCGTCGTGGCTCCACGAGCACACCGACGCCGACGTGGAGCGCGACGACGCCGGCAACGTCCTCGCGTGGCGCAACCCGGACGCCGACGGCGACAGCCTCGCGCTCGTCGGCCACCACGACGTCGTACCGCCGGACGAATCACAGACGGAAGACGGCGACTACGTGATTTTCGAGGACGAGGGCCGCCTCTACGGCCGCGGCACCGCGGACATGAAGGGCGCGGTCGCGGCGATGCTGCTGGCGTTCCGGGATGCGGACCCCGACGGCCCGCTCGCGTTCGCGTCGTTCGTCGGCGAGGAGTTGGGCGGGGTGGGCGTCCAGCAGGCCATCGACGAGGGGTTCGCGCCCGACTACGCCGTCGTCGGCGAGGGGTCGACGGGGTACTCCGAACCCGGCGTGCTCGACGTCGCCGTCGCGCACAAGGGCCGCCGCGCGAGCACCGTCACGGCAGCCGGCGAGGCCGCGCACGCCAGCGAGGTCGAGTCGGGAGAGAACGCGGTCTACCGTGCCTGTGACGCGGTGGACGTGCTCCGCGAACTCGACGCGCCCGAGGCCGACGTGTTCGGCCAGCACCTCGCGGGGAGCGTCGCCGTCACGGAAATCGAGGGTGGGACGGCGTGGAACGTGATTCCCGAGTCCTGCGAGGTCACGGTCGATGAGCGTACAGTCCCGGGCGAGCGTGCGGACGTCGGCGCGGTCGAAGCCGTCGACGGCGTCTCGTGGGCGGTCGACCAGAACCTCCCGCCGATGGCCTGCGACGACCCTGGATTCGCCGCCAGCGTGATCGACGTCGTGCAGGACGTACAGGACGGCGCTGGCGAGCACGTCGCCAAGCCCCACGCGACGGACGCAGGCTGGCTCACGGCCGCCGGGATGACCTGTCTGGTCTGCGGGCCGGCCGAGCAGGGCGAGGCGCACACGGCCGACGAGAGCGTCTCGCTGGACGTGCTCGCGCGGTGTCGGCGGGTCTACGAACGCGTCGCAGCACGAATTCCGCGAGGGCAATCCTGATAGGCCGCGCCGCGTACGCCTAGGGTATGTCGACGCAGGCCTCCGAGGAAGTCCCCGACGCCTACGCGGACCTCCTCGACCACTACGAACAGATTTCGAACGTCAACGACGCGAACAGCCTGCTCTCCTGGGACCAGGAAGTGATGATGCCGGAGGGCGGCACGCCCGCCCGCTCGAAGCAGAAGTCAGCGCTCTCCTCGCTGTCCCACGACCTGCTCACCGAGGACAAGGTCGGGGAGTGGCTGGACGAACTCGAGGACGCGGACCTCGATGACGAGCAGGCCGCCGTCGTCCGCGAGATTCGACGCGAGTACGAGCGCGCCGACCGCGTGCCCAGCGAACTCGTCGCCGAAATCTCGGAGACGACCTCCGAGGCGCTCCCGAAGTGGAAGGAAGCCAAGGAAGAGGACGACTTCTCGGTGTTCGCGCCGATTCTCGAGGACCTCGTGGAACTCAAGAAGGAGTACGCCGAGCACATCGACCCCGAGAAGGACGCCTACGAGGTGCTGTTCGCGGACTACGAGCCGTACCTCGACCTCGACACCGCCGAGCGCGTGCTCGAACGCCTCCGCGAGGAACTCGTCCCGCTCATTGAGGACGTCCGCGAGAGCGATGTCGAACTCGCGGACCCCTTCGAGGGCGAGTTCGACGTTGACACGCAGGAAGAACTCGCCCGGGACGTGCTGGACACGCTCGGCTACGACTTCGAGCACGGCCGCATCGACACCGCGCCGCACCCGTTTTCCACCGGGAATCAGTTCGACGCCCGCGTCACCACGCGCTTCAGCGAGGACGACCCCGTCGACGCCCTGATGTCCACGATTCACGAATTCGGACACGCGCGCTACACGCTCGGTCTCCCCCGCGAGCAGTACGGGAACCCGCTCGGCGAGTCCCGCGACCTCACCGTCCACGAGTCCCAGAGCCGCCTCTGGGAGAACCACGTCGGGCGCTCCCGCGTCTTCTGGGAGAAGTTCCTGCCCGCGATGAAAGCGCGCTTCCCGCAAATCGAGGACGCCACCCCCGAGGAGGCCTACGAGGCCGCCAACGAGGTGTACGAGGACAACCTCATCCGGGTCGAAGCGGACGAACTCACCTACCACATGCACATCATCGTGCGCTTCGAAATCGAGCGCGAACTCATCGAGGGCGACCTCGACGTCGAGGACGTGCCCGAGCGCTGGAACGACAAGTACGAGGAGTACCTCGGCATCCGCCCCGACACCGACGCGGAGGGCTGCCTGCAGGACATCCACTGGAGCCACGGCTCCTTCGGCTACTTCCCGACGTACTCGCTGGGGAGCGTGCTCGCCGCCCAGATTTACGACGCCCTCGAAGCCGACGTCGGCGACGTCGACGAGAAGGTGCGCAACGGGAACTTCGACGTCATCGCCGACTGGCTCGAAGAGCACGTCCACCAGCACGGCGCGAAGTACACGACGCCCGAACTCGTCGAAGAAGCCACCGGCGAGGCGTACAACGCCGACCACTTCGTCGACTACGTCACCGAGAAGTACACCGACCTCTACGACCTGTAGCGGGGCTGGCGGCCGCCCGGCCACCGAAGGCTTATGCTTCGCGTCCCGGGTGATGGCCGTATGCCCGGTCCGATATTCTTGCGCGGCGACACGGTCACGCTCCGGCCGCCCGAGCGCGAGGACCTCGACGCGATTCGGGAGTGGCTGAACCACCCGCAGGTGTGGCGACCGGCCCTCGACCCGCTGCCGGCGAACGAGGACACTGCGGAGTCGTACTTCGAGCGCTCGCTCACCTCGGAGACGGACGTGAAGTGTCTCGTCTGCGTGGACGAGGAGCCGGTCGGCGTCGTCTCGCTGACCACCACCGAGTACGGGCCGACGGCGACCGACCGCGCGCGGAGTGTCGAACTCGCGTACCACCTCAGCCCGGAGTACCACGGCCGCGGGTACGGCAGCGAGGCCGCCGGTCGCCTCGTGCAGTACGCCTTCGAGGACTTGAACATGCGCCGGGTCACCGCGCACGTCGGCGCGTTCAACGACGCCTCCATCGGCCTCCTCGAATCGCTCGGCTTCACCCACGAGGGGACGCGCCGGGAGGCGGCGTTCTACCGCGGCTACTACCACGACATGCTGACGTACGGCTTGCTCCGCGATGAGTGGGAGGATACGTAGCGTTCCGGTGTCGGCGAGGCCGTCGCCGGCCGGGTGGCTTTTTCCGCGTTCCGCACCCAGTCGTAACCATGCGCGCAGCAACCTATCAGGGTCCCGGCGAGATTACCGTCGAGGACGTCCCGAAGCCCGAAGTCGAGTCGCCCAGCGACGCCGTCGTCCGCGTCACGCACACCGCCGTCTGCGGGTCGGACCTCTGGTTCTACCGCGGGGAGGGCGACCGCGAGGAGGGGTCGCGCGTCGGCCACGAGCCGATGGGCATCGTCGAGGCAGTCGGCGACGACGTGACCTCGGTCGAGCCTGGCGACCGCGTGCTCGCGCCGTTCGCGATTAGCTGTGGGGAGTGCGAGTTCTGTCGGAAGGGCCTGTACACGTCCTGCGTGGAGGACGAGTCGTGGAGCGGCGAGAACGGTGGCGGACAGGGCGAGTACGTGAAGTGCCCGTACGCGGACGGCACGCTCGTCCGGGTGCCGGACCGCTACGCCGACGACGAGGACACGCTCGAAGCGCTGCTGCCGCTGACGGACGTGATGGGGACGGGCCACCACGCCGCGGTCAGCGCGGGCGTCGGCGAGGGCGACACCGCCGTCGTCATCGGGGACGGCGCGGTCGGGCTCTGTGGCGTGCTCGCCGCCCAGCGCCTCGGCGCCGAGCGCATCATCGCGATGGGGCACCACGAGGAGCGCCTCGAACTCGCTGAGGAGTTCGGTGCGACGGACACTATCGCCGCGCGGGGCGACGAGGCAATCGAGCGCGCGACCGAACTCACGCACGGCGGCGCGAACCACGTCATGGAGTGCGTCGGCGCGGCGTCCGCGATGGACACTGCCATCGCCATCGCGCGGCCCGGCGGGACGGTCGGCTACGTCGGCGTTCCGTACGGCGTCACCGAGGAGGGCCTGGACGTGTTCACGATGTTCAGCGACAACATCACGCTGAACGGCGGCGTCGCGCCGGTCCGTGCGTACGCCGAGGAACTGATGGACGACGTCCTACAGGGGACGCTTGACCCGTCGCCCATCTTCACGAAGACCGTCGGCCTCGACGACGTGGACGAGGGCTACCGCGCGATGGACGAGCGCGAGGCCATCAAGGTGCTCGTGAAGCCCTGACGTTGTACTCGGCTGTCACCTCGATAGATTCAAGTAGTGGTATGGCATAGCGTACCACGTATCATGTCGAGCGCATCGACTCCGGACGACGACTCGCTTCTGGACGAGTTCCTCGAAGACCGCGGCCACGAGACACAGACGTGGGAGGAGAGCTACAACAAGAAGCAGTGTCCGGAGTGCGGTGGGCTCCACGACGGCAACGCGCGAACCTGTACAGTGTGTGGCTGGTCGCCCGCGTAGTCGGGCAGCCCCTTCCTTCGACGGCCAGCACACCTAAGACGAACCCCGAGAAAGGTTGGCGTGAAGTCATGCCGGAGTGCCAGAACTGTGGGTCGTTCGTGACCGACGCGTACGCGAGAGTGTTCACGCCGAACGAACAGGGCGCCCCGCGCGTGTGTCCCAACTGCGAGGACAAGATTCGCGACGGCGCGGAAGTACGGGAGGCGAGGTCTACCCGCCGGACGTAGCCCCTCCGTCCTGTCTGTGTAGCGGAGAATTTCAAGCGGTTTATACCGTTTCGGTTCCTCTAGTTGTCTAATGACGGACTCGGAGCCGGAAGTCACGCGGCTGTTCGGTGGTCCGGGGAGCGGGAAGACGACCGCGCTCCTCGACCACGTCGAGGAAATTCTCGAAGACGACGACGTTGACGTACGCGACATTCTCGTCGTCTCGTACACGCGTGCCGCAGCGGCCGAGGTCCGCGAACGGCTCGCCGAGCGACTCGACGTCAACCCGCGCTCGCTGCGCGGGAACGTCGCCACGATGCACGCCAAAGCCTACGAGCTGCTCGGGCTGTCGCGTGGCGACGTCGTCGGCGAGGACGACAAAGAGGAGTTCTGCGAGGAGTACGGCATCCCCTTCGAGGACGAGTACTCCTCGGGGTCGCGGCGCACCGCGCGCTCGACCACGCTCGGGAACAAGGTCATCGCGACCTCCCAGTGGCTCCAGCGAACCAGCCGCGACGTCGCCGACTGGTACGACGTCCCGTTCCGCTGGAACGACGAGGAAGTGCGACTGCCCCCGGAAATCGACGAGAACGCGCAGGTCGGCAACAAGTACACGCCGACGTGGCCGTCCAGCGACGAGCGCTACGACATCCCCGAAGCGATTCGGGCGTGGCGCGCGTACAAGGGCGAGAACGAGCTCGTCGGCTTCGCGGACATGCTCGAGCGCGTCCAGCAGCGCTCGCTGCTCCCCGACGTCGACTACCTCGTCATCGACGAGTTTCAGGACATCACCAGCCTCCAGTACGACGTCTACGAGGAGTGGCGGCCCCACATGGAGCGCGTGCTCATCGCAGGCGACGACGACCAGGTCGTCTACGCGTGGCAGGGCGCCGACCCCGAACTCCTGCTGAACACGAAGGTCACCGACGACGTCGTGCTCCCGAACTCCTACCGACTGCCCTCTGAAGTGCTGAAGGTCGTCCAACAGGAGATTAGCCACATCGAGACCCGCCAGGAGAAGGACCTCGAACCCCGCAAGGAGGGCGGCAGCGTCGAGGCCGTCGAGAGCCCGTCGATGCTCGACCTCGTGCGGAACGTCCGCCGGACCGTCGAGGACTCCGACGACGAGACCGTGATGGTGCTGTTCCGCGCGCGCTACCAGCTGTTCGACTTCGTCGACGAATTCATCGGCGAGGGCATCCCGTTCAAGGCGCTGACCGACCAGCGCCTCTGGACGGACCGCCTCCAGCAGTACATCTCCGCCGTGGAAGCCCTCGAGAACGACGACCCCATCGACGGCCTGCAGGCCCGCCGCCTGATGGACATGCTCCAGGACTCGGCGTTCGGCACCCGCGAGCGCAACGACCTCCGGGAGGCCATCGACGAGGCGCAGGGCGAGGACACCGACCTCACCGAACTCACGTTCACCGCGGACTTCATCCGCGACTACGTGCCGTTCGTGCCCGGCCCCTCGGCGGCCGCGGACATGCTCCGGAAGGTTACGCGCTACCAGCGCCGCAGCATCGACGCGTACTTCCAGGGCGACTACCGCGGCATGGACCCCGACCGCGTGCGCGTCGGCACCATCCACTCCGCGAAGGGCCGCGAGGCCGACCACGTCTTCGTCTCGACGGACCTCACCGAGAAGGTCGTCGAGCAGATGGCCGCGACCGCCGACCCCGAGGACATCCCGGAGGGCGTGGAGTTCACCTCCAAGACGAGCCCCGTCCCGATTCTGACGGACAACGAGCGCCGCGTGTTCTACGTCGGCATGAGCCGGGCGCGCGAGCGCCTCGTGCTCCTCCAGAACCTCATCAACGGCGCCCCGACGCTCCCCATCGACGTGTTGCTGTACGGCGAGCAGACCGGGCGCTCTCTCGACGAGGCCCTCGAAGCCGACACCCCCGTTCACCTCCCGTGAATGCGGCCCGCGGCTCTCGACAGCGCGCTCACCGACGCGAGCGCTGACGCCTTCGTTTTCGTCGGCCCGGCCGGCGACCCGCTCGTTCACGCCCTGAGCGGTGCCGCCCTCCCGTGTCGCGCGGCCGTCGTCTACGCCGGCCGCGTCGCCGTCGTCCCGGAGCGCCCGCTCCCCGACTACGTCTCCGTCCACGACGACGCGAGGGTTCTCGACCCCGTCGCGACGCCCGCCGAGCGCCTCCCTAGTCTCGTCGGGGACTCGGTGCTCGCTCCCCGAATGCTCCCGCACGACGCCGCGCTCTACCTCGACAACGCCGGCGTGGACGTCTCCTCGACGGACGCCCACCTGCGCGCGAGAGAACGGAAGATCGACGGCGAACTCGCCGCGCTCCGCGACGCACAGGCCGCTGCCGAGGACGGGATAGCGGCTGCCGCCGCACTCCTCGCGAACGCCGCTGGCGACCCGCTCGCGGACGACGCGGGCGACGTGACCGCCGAGCGCGTGCGCCGCGCCGCGAACGCGGCGATGGCGCAGGCCGGCGCGGACCCCGAAACCGTCGTCGACGCGGAGGGACCGATTGCCGCCAGCGACCCAGTCCCGATTCGCGTCACTCCACGAGTCGATGGCTACTACGGCTGGCTCGCGCGCACGTTCGTCGCGGACAGCGACGGTGGCTGGGAGCGCCGCGCGACGCTCGCCGGCGAGTACGCCGTCGACGCCGGCATCGACATCGTGGACGTCGGTGAGGCGACTGTCGACGCCGCTGCCGACGAAGTGACGGCGGAACTCGGCTCGTACGGCTTCCCGCCGACCGCCGGCACCGGAACTGTTCACGGCGTCGGCCTCGAACGCCGCGAACTCCCCGGTGGTGAGGATGTCATCGAACCGGGCGCGGTGCTGGCGGTTCGTGCAGAACTGGACGCCGAGAAGACGGTGTGGGTCGCGGACCTCGCGGTCGCCACCGAGGACGGCGTCAAGCGAGTCGGCGACTTCCCGCGCTCGGTCGTCCCGAAGCCCGACTACTGATTCTCCTCGTCGGGCTCTTCGACGACCGCGTCCGTGGCCTTCTGGGCGGCGAGAATCGGCACGTCCGTCGGCATCGTGACGTACTGCTCGAAGGCGATGATGCCGGCGGCGAACCCGAGGAACACCCAGCCCGTCGAGTCGCCCGCGAGCAGCGTTTCGACGCCGAACAGCGCGGCTGGCGCGGCGAACGCCACCGCGACGGCCAGCGAGATGGCGTCGAGGAGTTTCATGCTCGTCTGTGGGCGCTCGGGCCACATAAGCCCGTCCGCCCGTGCCGAAACCCACAGCGTTTTTGTTACGAATCACGAATCTGTTGGCGTGTTCACCGGCATCATCGAGGAGACGGGCACCGTCGAGCGCGTCGTCGACGAGCCCGACGGCCGCCGCATCCGCATCGCGACCGACGACCTGAGCGGCTTCGGTCACGGCGACAGCATCAGCGTCGGCGGCGTCTGCCTCACCGTCGAAGAGTTCGGTTCGGACTGGTTCACGGCGTTCACCGCCACGGAGACGCTCGAAGCGACCACGCTGGATTCGGTCCGCGAGGGCGACGAGGTCAACCTCGAACGCGCGCTCCCCGCCGAGGGCCGCCTCGACGGCCACATCGTGCAGGGCCACGTCGACACGACCACCGAGGTCGTCGCCGTCGAGGAAGTCGGCGAGGACTGGACGTACACGTTCGCGCTCCCCGAGGGCCACGAGCAGTACGTCGCGCAGAAGGGCTCGATTACACTCGACGGCATCAGCCTCACTGTCGCGAGCGTGGACGACGGGAATGGAACGTTCTCGGTCGCCGTCGTGCCGACGACCTACGACCTCACGACGCTCTCCGAGCGCGCGGCCGGCGACCGCGTGAACGTCGAAGTCGACGTCGTCGCGAAGTACGTCGAACGCCTCGACACCTACTGACGGTCCTCGTCCGATTCGAGGTCGCTGATGAGGAATTCGACGTCCTCCTTCTCGTGCTCGGGTTCAGGTTTCTCGAACGTGCTGGCGCCCGTGCGCTCGTAGGCCGCGCGGTACGCGACGAGTTTCCGGTAGAGCACGTAGAACAGCGCGCCGTCGTAGAGAACGACGAATCCGATGAACGCGAGGCCGGGCGCGACGCCGAGCGTGTCCGTCAGGATGCCGAGGTTCGTCACGACCGTGTTGTACGTCGCGTGGATGACCGCGGCGATGACCAGCCCCTTTACGACGATGGGGCCGGCGTCGTCCGGGTTGAACTTCGCGAGCCCGAGGTAGTAGCCAGCGAACGCCGAGTAGATGACGTGGCCGGGGCCTGCGAGCGTGCGCACTGCGGCGGTCTGGAGGCCGACGTCGATGGCCGCGGTGCCACCCGTGGCGCTGGCGGCCATCACCACCTCGCGGCCGATGTAGATGGCGTTCTCGATAGTAGCGAACCCGAGGCCGGCGACCGCGCCGTACACCGCGCCGTCGACGACCGCGTCGAAGCGGTCGCTGCGGAACGCGTACAGCCGAATCGCGAGCCACTTCACGGTCTCCTCTACCGGGCCGACGATGAGGAAGTAGTACAGCGCGGGCGCCAGGACGGCAATCCACAGCGGCGCGTCCGCCGTGACCGACCCGAGGAACAGCCCCGAGAAGACGGTGTTCAGGATGGCGGCGAACCCGGCGAACAGGAACCCGAACGCGAACGTCACCACGAGCAACTCGATCGGCTCCCGCTTGGTCGCGTCCGCCTTCCAGACGAACCCCGCCATCGCGAGCGCCGGCACGACGGACAGCAGGACGTAGAGCGCGACGACCGGCCTGTCGATGAACACCAGGCCGAGCGCCGCCGCGAACTGCGCGACGACGATGAGCACCGCGAGCGCGACGACGCCCGCCCGCGCGCTCGTCACGATGCCGCCGTACAGCCACGACGAGAAGCGGTCGAGCGCCGTCCGCGACTCCCAGGTCGCCACGTCGTAGAGGTCTTCGTTGCCCTCACTCGCGCGCTGGACTGGGTCCCGTTCGGCCGACATGGGCGTTCCGTTTCTCGGCCTCCCCCTTGAGTGTGTTCGCGGAACCAGGTCTCGCCCCTTGTATGTTAACAAGCACCTTAAGGGGCAGCCTTATGCGTACTTGCGGGCTCCCGCAGGAGTATGGCATACAGTCCCAGTCGCGGCCTGCTGTACTCCGCGCCCCCGACACCCGAATCGAACCGACCAGACGACGCCGAAGCCGAGGAACCCGACGCGAGCGCCGAGCCGACGCCCGCCGCCGCAGACGACTGACGCCGCACTGACTTCTACTGCGAATTCTACAGCCGGCAGCGACAGCGCTGACGACACTGCTCTCCTGGCGGATGAAAGGGCGAGGGTGGCTCGCGTTCACTCGCTCGCTGCACGACCCCTATCGCGAGCGTAGCGAGCGATATGTCGTGCAGCGTGCGCGAGCCGCCCGAGGGCTTTCGAGACATCAGTTGGTCCCTCGGTCATTCATTCGCCTAGGCGGCAACGCTCAAAACCCCGCGCGCCGAAGGACGGGTATGCTCTTCGACCAGCGGACCCGGGCGGCGCTCCGGGACGCAGGACTCTCGCGGGACGACATCGCCGAAATCGAGGACAGCGTGGCCGAGCAGGCGCGGGCGGACGCTCGCCGCGTCGAGTCCTTCTTCGAGGGCCGCGCGGTCGTCTACTCGGACATGGACCTCACGCACTCGCGCTCTGACTACCCCGAGCACGACTTCGACTACGTCGACCTGTTCACGCACAGCGAGGACATCCGCGGATTCGTGCGCTTCGAGACGTGGGGCGCGTACGTCGAGGGCGCGCGCGTGCTGGAGGAAGCAGACGGCGAGCCGACGGTGGTGGAGTTGACGCTCGGGCCGACCGTCGACGCCCGGGTGCGCTTCGCCGGCGAACGGAGCCAACTCGAATGACTCGGGTTCGCGTCCGCGGCATCTACAGCACCGCGCTCACCCGCCGCCTGCTGGAGGCCGGCTTCGACGTGGTGGACGCGTCGCCGCCGATTCGCGCGCGCTTCGACGCCGACTTCGAAGCGGCCGAGTACGACGTTGACGTCTCGATGACGCCCGACAGACAGGGGGTCGGTGTCTCCGGCCGACCCGAACACGCCGAGGACGTGCTGGACGTGGTCGGGGACACTGGTATCGACACGTTCGTCTGGCCGGACCGCGCGGCCCGCGGCGCCATCTTCAACGGCGTCGTCGAGCGCACGGTTCGCGGCGGCGCCGTGGTCGCGCTCGCGGACGACCACGAGGGTTACCTGCCGTTCGACGCGGCCGACCAGCACGTCGAGGAGGGCGACCACGTCCGCGTGCAGGTCCACGACCCGAACCCGTGGTGGCTCGACGACCGGCCGGTCGTCGGCACGGACCTGCGCGCCATCGGCGGGCTCGCGAGCCTCGAACGCGGCGTGGACGCGCTCGTCGCCGGGACGCCGGACGGCTCGCGGAACCACGAACTCGCGCGCACCACTGAACTGCTCACGCCCGACGTCCCCGACCAGTGGGGCGTCCAGTGGCACTACGCCGCGGACGGCGCGAGCATGGACGCGCTCGGCGACGTGCTCGACGACATCGTGTCGCTAGCCAACCGCCTGGAGGAAGCGATTTCAGACGCGCCCGCGCCCAGCGACACCGCCCCCTACCGGGTCGCCGCGCCCGAGCGCACCGTCTGGGCGTGGTTCGGCCGCGACTCCCGGTTCGCGCTCGACGACGCGCGCCGCGAGGTCACGGAGACGATGGACGGCCACCACCGCATCAAGGCCGGCAGCGAGGCCGCCAGCGGCGCCGTCGACTTCGCGGAGGCGCTCGGTGCGAGCACGGACGGCTTCCCGTTCGGCGCCGTCACCGACCAGTTCGGGCCGACCGAGGGCGACCTCGTCGCCATCGAGCACGGCAAGCCCGACGGCCGCCTCATCACCATCGGGCGCGGCGAGGTCACGGACCGCGACCGCGACGCCGGCCGCGTCACCGTCCGCCGCGAGATGAGTCCCGGCGGGGCGTACGACGCGCTCGGCGTCGAACGCGAGCGCGGCGACGTCGCAACCACGCGATTCACGGAAGGGAACTGGTGGTATCCGACCGTCTACAAGGGCACGGACGGCCACGTCAAGGGCACGTACCTGAATATATCTACGCCCGTCGAGGTGTTCCCGGACGGGGTGCGTTACGTCGACCTCCACGTCGACGTCGTGAAACACGCCGACGGCACGGTCGAAGTCGTCGACGAGGACGAACTCCAGGAGTGCGTGGACGCGGGACTCGTCAGCGAAGCCCTCTCCGAAAAAGCGCTCTCGGTCGCCGAACGCGTGCGGGCCGCCGTCAGCGACGACGACTGATTAGAAGTGGGAGTCGGAGTCCGGGCTGCCCTCGCCGCGGCCGCCGCGGCCGCCCTCGTTACGGTCGACGCCCATGTAGCTCTCGGGCTGGTCGCCGCCCCAGCCGCCGCCGTCGCCGTCCGTGAACCGGACGACCACGTCGTCGACCTCGTCGAACTCCGCGGCGAGGTCCATCTTGATGCGCTGGGCGGTCCGCGGGCTGATGCCACAGCCCGAACACGCGCCGCCGAGTTCGACGACGACCTCGCCGTCCGACGGGTCGGCCTTCCGGATGGCGCTGGTGCCGCCGTGGCTCCTGATGATGGGCATCTGTGCGGTGAGCCACGTCTCGACGCGCTCGTGGAGACTCCCCGCTCCCGCTGTCTCGCTCATAGTCGGGTCTTCGGGCTCGACGGGTGATGTACTTTCGGTTGAGACACTAGGCAACGTTCGTGTTGGACCCGTCCGTTTCGACTGGAATCGCGGAAAAGTACAGTCGGCCCCTCGACTCTCGAAATTCGCGTGTCAGGCGTCGTCGTCCCGCCGCCACGCGGCGAGTGCGGCCGCCGAGACGCCCGCGAGCGCGGCGAACGCGCCAAATCCGGGTACGCCGCCCCCGGACTCGTCGGTCGTGGTCTCGGCCGCCGTCGGCGTCGCCGTCTCGGTTTCCGTCGGTGCGGCCGTCTCCGTCGCGGTGCTCGTCGGCACCGTCGTCGTTTCGAGCGTCGGCGGGTCGGGCTGCTCGCCCGCGCGATTCGGGAACGTGTAGACGCCCCCATCGTACGTCTGCCCGCCCATGTTCCCCGCGACGAACGCCTCGTCGGTAGCGTACTGCGCGGTCCAGAACCGCGCCTCCTCGGGCCGGCGCCACCACGCCAACTCCTCGGGATTCGCGGGGTCGCTCACGTCGTGAATCTTCACGCCGCCCTGGTACCAGGACGTGTACAGCCTCTCTCCGTGGAACTCGAAGTTGTGGCTGGTCGTCCACGTCCCCTGCCGGGTGCCGTCGGGCGTGGGTGGCGGCGCGATGAACGACAGTTTCTCGGGGTTCTGCGGGTCGCTGACGTCCCAGAGGTCGATGCCGCCCTGCCCCGGGTCGGAGTCGTCGGTGTCCACGTCCCACGCCTCCGCGCCGGACGCGAGCACGGACGCGTCGTCGTTCACGGCGATGTAGTGGGAGTTGCCGGGAATGGAGAGGCTCTCGGCGCCGGCCTCGCTGGTGGGCATGTCTTGTAGGTCCTCGACGCTGTAGTGGCCGAAGTGATTGACGTACTCGGGGTTGGCGGGGTCGCTGACGTCCACTAGCCACGTACCCGCGTCCCAGTACGCGATGTAGAGCGTGTCCCCGTGCACGTAGAGGTCGTGGCACGCCCGCAATCCCGCGTAGACCTCTTGCCAGCGTTCGTCGTGGTCGACGTTCGACCACCGCCCGACCTCCTCGATTGTGTCCCCGGAGACGTCGACGAAGACGGCGGGGTTCTTCGCGCCGTCGTTTGCCGTGAGGTACGCCACGCCGTCCTGCAGGTAGGCGTTGTGAATCGGGAACTCGGTCTCGTGGAAGCCGGTCTGTACCGGATTTGCGGGGTTGCTCACGTCGAAGACGACGACGCCCTGCACGGTCTCGGTCTGCGTCGGGTTCGCCGGCCCGACCGCGATGAGTGTGTCCTCTTCCAGTTTCACGTCGTAGACCATCCGCATCGGCCCGTTCTCGTGGTCGTCCAACAGCGGCGCTACGCCGGCGAGCTGCTCGGGATTCGCGGGGTCCGAGACGTCGACGGTCGCGATGCCGTCGGTCGTCGCCACGTACGCCGTCTCCCCGGCGTCGTCCACTACGACCTCTTTGGTTCCGCCGAGGTCGAGCACGCCCAGCGGCTCGAACGCCGACTGCTGGCTCGCGGTCGCTGAAACGGTCGTGCTCGCGAACGGGAGGGCGGCCGCGGCGGCAGTCGCGCGGAGCACGTCTCGTCGTCGCATACGCCCCCTCCGGCGGTTGCGTGGAAAAGTCCTGCGGGCATTCGCTCTGTTTGATTTGCTGGTGTTCTCGCTCTTGCTCTTCTCGTTCACGTTGTTTCCTCCTCGAAAGCCCCGAGGCTGTGGACTCGGGAGGCTCGCTGTGCTCCTCGCTCACTGCGTTCGCTGCGGTGCTTGCTTCGCCTGCCTTCGTCCACAGCCTTGCCCCCTTTCAGTCCACCCCGTGGCCGTGGACTGTGGCGGTTGCTACTATCGCGCGGTTACTCGTTTGGGCGACGGGGAGATGAGAAGTCGGAGAGGGGGTTATCGCGTTCGCTCGCCCGTACCACCAGTAATGGCGGAGGCGACGGCGCCGTGGAGCACGACGTCGTCGCCGAGCGAGGTGAGGCGGACTTCGGGGACGTTGTTGAACACGCCGTCGTCGAGGTACTCGCGAATGGGGTCCAGAACTTGGTCCGGATTATTGAGCGCGACGGCGCCGCCGACGTAGACGACCAGCGGGGCGTACGACTGCACGAGGTTCGTGATGCCCATCGCGTTCCAGAAGCCGATCTGGTCGACGACGTGGCTGGCGAATTCGTCGGTGCCCGCGTGCTCGAAGACGTGCTTCGCGGAGAACTCGGGGTCGTCCATCGGGAGAGCGGTCTCGACGCCGCCGTCCTCCTCGGCGAGCATGCGAGCGTACTCGGGGATGTTGTTCCCCGAGCAGTACGCCTCCCAGTGGCCGTCGCGCCCGCAGCCACACGTCCGGCGGCCCTGCGGGTCGACGAGCATGTGGCCGAGTTCGCCGGCGTTGCCGTCCCAGCCCTCCAGCACGTTGCCGTCGACGGCGACGCCCGCGCCGATGCCCGAGGAGATGGTGACGTACGCCATGTCGTCGGGGTTGCTGTCGGCGTGGAAGCGCTCGCCGATGACGCCCGCGACAGTGTCGTTGTGGAGGTAGACGCGCTCGGAGTCGATGAGGTTCGAAATCGGGCCCACGAGGGGGACCGTCCCGACCGAGTCCGGGAGGTTCGCGGGGCCGTCGATGGTTCCTTCCGCGAGGTCCAGCGGGCCGATGCTGCCGATGCCAGCGGCGCGCACTTCGGCGGGGTCGACGCTGGCGTCCTCGCAGGCGGCGCGCACGGCGTCGAGGACGGCTTCCGTGACGTGAATCCCCGTCGGCCCGCGGGGCGTCGGTCGCTTGTCAGTGGCGACGACGGTCGCGTCGTCGTTCGCGACGGCGGCGCGCAGGTTTGTCGCGCCGAGGTCAACGCCGACGTAGTACGGCATCTACCTCGATTAGGCCGGGCATCGCACTTAACTGCACAGTTTTCACTCGCAGCCGCGTTAGTTCGTCGCGCCAGGCACGGGCCGCGTCGCCGTCCAGACGGTCGCCGGCCCGCGAATCCGACAGACCGGCTCGGCCTCCTCGACGGCACCGACGCGCTCCACGGAGACCGCGGCGTCCGTGTCGAATGCGACGACGTTCGCGGCTGCGACGACGCGCTCCTCGCCCTCGGGCACCTGCACGCAGTCGACGCGTCCGCGGCCCGCGAGGTACGCCGTCCCGCCGCCGGAGACGGTCGTGAGGAAGAGGCCACTGCCGCGAGCGGGTGCGTCGCCGACGCGGTCGGCACCTACGCGGACGTCGCCGGTCGCCGCGACGAACGCATCACGGGTCGCTGCCACGTTATCGTCGTCGAGGTCGGCGGCGACGAGGCTGCCGTGGTGGGGCGGCGCGAACCGCACGGTCGTCGCGGTGTCGGCGACCACGCGAACGGGCGTGCGCTGGCGCTCGCGGGCGTTCGCTACCGACCGCAGCACGCCCTCGCGAGCGCGCTCGACGCGGAGGTTCCCGACGTAGTCCACGAGCGCGCCCGACGCCGCGAGCAGGGACTCTCCAGCCTCCAACTCCACGACGAGCAGCCCGCCCGTGCCGTCCTCGGCGGTCGCCTCCATCTCAGTGGTCGCTACGCACGAACGTCACTGGGCACGGCGCCGACAGCAGCACCGTCTGGGCGGTGCTGCCGAAGACGGCCTTCCCAGCGGGCGAGCGCTTCCGGCCGCCGACGACCGCGATGTCGGCGTTCACGTCGTCCGCGAGCGCGACGATGCTCTCGCCGTGCTCGCCGATGTGCCCGCGCACGTCGTAGTCGACGCCCGCGTCGCTCAGGTGGTCGTCGTGGTCCCGAAGCGTTGCGTGGCGGCGCGCCACGACGTCGGC
>NZ_JAJJZG010000027.1 GCF_021028995.1 Halobacterium sp. KA-4
CCTCGTAGATGTCCTCTGCACCGATTTCAGCGTTGTTGGCGAGGTTGAGAGAAACTTCCTCGTCAAGGCAGTTGACGAGGAAGTTAAGGAGCTGGTCCTCGTGAATCTCACTGTCTGCTTGCTGGGTCGTAGACACACCTTCAGCAAGCAGACGTTCTAACTAAGCGGCTTTGTGATGTACTGGACATGGGGATATCCTTTCGGCTAGAGGAATATGGTGCTTCAGACAAGATTCTGTTTACTGATCGGCGGCCAGCGGTTTCCACCCTTTACACGAATGGAGATTTGAACGAGGTCAACCGACTCTTGGACACATGTGGTGATATGCTAATTGAAGAAGAGAATACAGGAGGGAAGCGGAACTCAAATAATGCCGTAGACTTCCGGAAGCTAGAAATAATCAAACTTGCTTTAGAATTGTTGTAGTTAATATTCTAATATAGTTAGTGTGGTCTTCCATCTAGGTCACAAATATACAAACAACCTAAGCGCGCTCATGTGCACACTAAGGTGGTCCGGCAGGGTAGCCGGCCGGAGTGACTTCCAGTACCCATCCCTGTAGGGCATGTGCACGGCAGTTGCGCAGCCCGTAGCGTCGTGGGCGTGGTGGCGGAAGGGCCAGCGCGTTCTGCGCCGGCCCGTTTTACCCATACCCCCTTAGGTGCATAACAAGCTAAGGGCACCGCCTGAGTACGATGAAACCAAGCAGGGTTTCAAACCGCGTAGGAGGAAACAGCGGAGGCTATCTCACGGGTTTCGAGTACCGCGGGTACTACAATATCGTCTATGGCGGCGGTTAAATACACGCCAGCACACCAGCGACAAATAGGCATTTGTACTTAGCATCCCTGTCTGTTCAATACTGATTAGAAACTGGCCAAGGGATGTGTGTTGAGTACGCAGCTAGGATTTAGTGACGACTTGTCTGATAACTCGGAAACAATCCGCTGATTTATCCGGTAAGCGGTCCGCTTACTCCCCTGACCAGCACCATTTAGTGCGAGGTTCTTTTACGAGTCTGCATGAGAACACACACCGAGGTAACTACTCTCAAGGTGGCGGACGCTGTCGGCCGCAGGTACCGAACAGCGTACGCTCAGATGGATGACCCAGAAGAAAGCGGCGATAGGACGTTACGGAAAGTCGGTAATAGCTCCTGGCTCCCCGCCAATACTCCAGAAACGAGCGAGTGCCCAGATAGCGACGACCACGAGATAGGTGAAATCGATGCCTAACACGAAAGCGTTCGTCGTGTATACAGACGGTCCGTCGGGATCCTATCCATACGGTGTCTTCACCAACCGTGAGGCCGCCAACGACGCCCGAGAAGCCATCATCAAGAAACTTGATTCCGGAATGAGCGACGTCCTTGATGACGAATCAAGAATACTAGCACACCAACTGGCGGGAACACTCGATGCACAGGTAAAAATCAAGGAGTGCGAGCTTCGCGATGAATTCACCGAATCTGCGATTGACGACCTCTTCGAGGACTATGACTAACGATGATCCAAACGAAGAGGCGGCGGGACATCACAAAGTCGTAATCCGAGAGAACTCCCAGGGAGAGCGTGACCTCGGCTACACTACTGGTTCAGATCCGCCAACGTCCCGAAGTCCGGCGGATTACGGATGGGGAACCGAGTTGAAAACGCCAGCATTCGACGACGTCCGCGACGCCGTTGACCTGGAGGCACACGAACCCGGGACGCATGTCGCCACGATTCACTACGACCTGGATGCTTGGGAATATACGGTAGAGTTCCTCGTCGAAACGAATCGAGGACCGGACAGCGATGTTACCTCCAAGTAATCCTTGCAGTAGTATGTCTATCCGCTTCAATATCAGTGCACTTGACGGTAGTTGCGCGTTCTACTCGCTGGCTTCGACTGGGGACTTGTACTTGGATTTGACCTGATCGCCGGCCCGCCACTGATAGTAGTAGTAGCGGTTGTTGTTGATCTCCTTGATGACGACGCTGGCTTTCGCAGGAACATCGACAGGGCGGTCGTTATCCTCCTGGCTGTCCTCACGCACGACATCTTCTTTGTCCATCTCGGCAGCTGCCTGTGCTGCTTTCCAGTCGGCCAGATCCTCAGCGTGCTCAGCGATCTGGCGAAGTGCCTCGGGACCCTGGCGATCGAGGCCATCGAGGATGTACTGGGCGATGTTGTCCGGTGGATTGGGGCGTGTGTGGGCCATCGTCTTAACCAACATTAGGATGACTAGGTCGTAATAGTGTTGGTTAAGACTGCCGAGAAAGGGAAACTACTGCAGGCGTTTCACAGAGGATACACCGAACGTGGACGAGTAGCCGTCACCGGGCGGTGTCTGGATGATCGGCGCGCCAACCTTAACCAACACTTTGCACGTATCGGTTCAGATTGTTGGTTAACTCTGGCCGGGCCATTCTGAAGAGTCTGCAGAACGCGAGCGAGGGAAGGAGTTGTGGCTGGTTCGAGAAGTCGGTACAGGATAGGAATATCTCCCCTCCCCACCGCTTCCGCTGTTCCTCGAATCAGAAGAGACGAGATGATTGACCACCCTCCCACCCCACTGCTTCCGCTGTTCTTTGGATCTGCTAGGTGGCGGGCTTCCCGCTGGTACAGTTATCTCTAGTTGTTTCTGCTGTGGGTATGTCTGTTCACGCTGTTTGTGTCTCTTTCTAGAAGATAGGTTTATGGTGGTGGGTATAAAATTAGTCCGCACTCCATCTTTATTCGTTAAATGATGGGGATGGTTTGAACCAACCCCATCACTTCTTCATCAGAACAGCGGAACCAGTGGGGTGGGGGTGTCCAGTCTTCCCTCCTGCAGACACCGCGGCTGGTGTTGGTGGCTCAGTCCTCGATGCTCGCTAATGCGGACTGGACCGTATGGACTTCATACACCAACTCGTGTTTCGTGAACTTCCCTCCACTACGACCTTGGTTAATCTCGTTCCGGGAGGTGATTCCGAGCTGGCTGAGGGCAGCAAGATTGTCTCGAATCGACCGCACGGACACAGGATCCTTCCCCGTCTCCTCACAGATTTTCCGGTAAATCGGGATAATATCCTGGGTGCGTGCCGGGGTCGCGTCCTCGTTTGTCATATTCATCAGCGTCCGGAGGAGAACCCGTGCGTGTTCGGAGAGATCTGAAATCCCTTCAGCGATAATCTCCTTCTCGATCTCCTCTTTCCCTTGCCTGACGTGTTCCTCTCGAACCATCTCATCGTGATTCTTTCTCGCAAGGTCACCCGCCATCAAGAGCAGATCGAGCGCCCGTCGCGCATCGCCCGACTCACGCGCTCCGTGAGCAGCACAGAGTGGGATAACATCCTCACTCAGCGTGTCGTCGTAGAACGCTACTTCTTTGCGCTGTTTGAGGACTTGTCGGAGCTGTCGTGCATCGTAGGCAGAGAAACTGACCACGCGCTCACAGAGGGATGAACGGACTTTCGACGAGAGATTCTCGCGGAACGTCAGGTCGTTCGAGATGCCGATGATGCCGAGGTTGATGTCGGAGATGTTGCCGTTGTCCCGAGCTCGGGTGAGCTGGTAGAGAATGGAGTCATCGTTGAGATGGTCAACTTCGTCTAAGACGATGAGGACCGTTCCATCGCAGGCATCTAGTTCTTCCCAGAGGAACTGGTAGACCTTCGACTGGGGGTAGCCGGTCGAAGCAATCTGGTTTTCGTGTGGCCGGAGCTGGTTGACAATCTCAATAGCGGTCTGGTAGCTGGTGTTAAGGCCGTCACAGTTCACTTCGACGACGGTGACACTGACGCCGGGTACTTCCTGGACGTCCTCTTGGAGTTGGCCGAGGAGGTATCGAGTGGCGGCTGTTTTTCCGACCCCACTTTTCCCGTAGAGGAAGATGTTGGAGGGGTTCTCGTCGTTGATGACTGGCTGGAGGGCCGCGTGGAACTCTTCCAGTTCGTCGTCGCGGCCGACGAGTGTGTTCGGAGTGTAGTCCTCCGTGAGGGCGTCTCGGTCCCGGAAGATTTGGGTGTCCTGTTCGAACGTGAAGTCGGCCATGGCTGCACGTGGAAAGTATGAGACAATAAACCCACCGACCACCCACTTCCGGTGTTTCCTCTGAAGAGGGATTATATAAACAATCTCGGTTCTGACAACCCCAGTACTTCCGCTGTTCTCCAAATCACTGTACTTGGATACGTTTCGCGCGCCATCCCCGTCTACTGCTTCCAAACCGTAGCACAAGCTGTACTGGCACATTCGCCGGTTAGCTTATGTGGCTCAGTCTGCTACACGCTCACATGGCAACCCTTCCCGCTCACCCGAAGAAGACAGACGTCAGCTCAGGTCGCCACGAAGAATCCAGCTTCCTACAAGCAGCTGCCAGCACGATCTACAACGCGGCGAAAGCATTCACCTCGTTCCGGCAGGCTCTCAGTCATGTGAAGAAAGCAGTCGCGTCGGGGCGCTCACTCCTCGCTATCGTCGCTTCTATCCTCTTCTGACAACCACCAGCGCCAACCGAGGCCGCCGGGACAGCATATCAGGTAATCTTTTATCGCTGTCCCACGTTGGTCCACTCAAGCAGATGGGTTCAAGCGCCACCTCACCCAGTTCCTCGATCTCGATCACGCGGGACGGCGACTGGTATGTCGCCCGCGACGAGGAGACTGGCGTCACCAGCCAAGGCGAGACACGCGCCGAAGCCCTCGCCAACCTCAGCGAGGCCATCGACCTCTACAACGAACCCATCGACGAAGAAGACGTCAGCGAGCCTGACGCCCCCTGGTTCTAACCTCCGCGGTCCCCGTTCTGTGGTGCGTTAATGGCACCGTGCCTTCGGAGCGCTTTTGTGCATACCCGGTGATGGTTTGCGCAGTGAGTCGGCGTACGTACTCCGGTCGTGAGGTCGTGAAAGTCCTCACCCGGCATGGGTTCGAGACCACCGGGGGTGTCGGCAGCCACCGGAAACTCTCCTACAAGCATCCCGAAACCGGGGACGTCCGCCACGTCGTCGTGCCGATGCATGACGAGTTGGCTCCCGGAACACTTCGAGAGATCGCCGATCAGGCTGGCGCACACGACTACGATGCCTTCCTGGACTGGCTCGATAACACGCTCTGAATCCCGGTCTTCTTCACCCCAGTAGCGGCCTACAGGATTCTCTATAGTATATCCTATAGGCTCATTACGCCCGAGTGAAACGCCAGTAAGCCGGCTATGCGTCGGAGTCAGTGTCCTCTTGGAGGGCTGCTCGAATGTACTCACGGCGGTCATCCACGGTCTGTTGCACCCACTGGTAGGCCTGACTATACGCCTCATCATCGTACGAGAATCCAGAGTTCGCCTCCTCAGCCTCCGTCATCATCATCTGCATCAACCCTTTCCCGTAGCCAACCGCGTGAAATCGCAGGTGATTGACCTGACGGCCCACCTTGATCCTCTCGCCAGGGCTTCCTTCCTCTGTCTGTCGGGTGTCGGGCGTCACACTCGATGTGATGGACGCGATCTCCTTGTCCAGCAGCGCAGTGAATCCCTCTAGGAACAACTCTTGATCGACGTCGTCGGGTATGCTACCGGCGAGGGAGCTTGGAGCCTTCTCGGTGAGTGGCTCCTTGCAGTGGTAGCACACGTGGACGCCGTCGGTGAGGACCTCACGGCCACACTGAGGACAGTACCTCATACCTCATCATCGCCGGCGGCGAGCATAGTTCTCAGCGTGTCCTTGGATGTCGGAGTGTATTCGTGCTAACTATTATATGTTACACTAACAACTATTCTGCATGGTTTCCATCTCCGATGCACCTGAGGTAGTGTACACAAACGACCAGATTATCGACCGGCTGTTCAGCTATCTGAACGAAGGTGACATTCAGGAGGTTGTGGAACGCTCTCTTGATTCTGACACCACAGGCAAAGGCGGTGGGTTGAGCAAGATTATCCGGCTCAAGTACACTAAGTCATCGACTGATGAGGAGGAGACAGAACTGATCCGGAAGTTCGATTCCATCGGGAAGTTCGCCGTTCTGCACGGTATTCTTCAGGATGACGACGACATCACATCCTTTGAGGAGATTACCGAGGATGATCGACGGGATCTGGAAAGCGGTGATTTCGTCGAATCTCATGGGCAAATTCGTGCATCACCGATTAACGATCTCCAAGATATGATTGGAGACATCAAGCCCTATCTGGATATGTTTGACTTCGATATGGAGTTCCAAGAACAGGGACAGACGTTCACCCTCTCGGATATTCAGGACTTCCTTGACGAACTAGGGTCTGGCGAGGATGTCTACACGGTCACTACTTCGACAAGTTCGATGGATGCCGACGTCGTGTTCTCGCTGGGTGAAGGAGAGTTGGACGGCCAGCTGTCGGAGTATACGGATTACTACGTCTTGGGCCGCGTGGAACACGTGTACAATCGAGGAGAGGAAGAGTGGCTGATGAACGTGATGGACTTGCTACCTGGAAATGACAGAGACACCCAGCAGGACCGGCGGATGTTCCTCAAGCAGATGGTATCGAGTTCATCCGAGCTGCTTGATCGGAACGTGACGGAGGACGACTTCAAGATTAGCCACCCAGACGTTCGTATCCGACCGGTTGCAATCTACCTGTATTAGGAGGTTTCTGAATAGCGATTCCGTAATGTACACTGAATAAAGAGACCTTGATAATTCACTGGCGGTCGGGCTCGCATCCGTTGTGGCCAACCAGCGTCTGACGTGGTTTTATACCTATAGCAGACACTATAGGAACTACTACAGTGAATCCTATAGGGTGTCCTAAATGACCGCACGAATCGCCAGCTTCCTGGATAAAGGTGGTACAGGCAAAACAACCAGCATCGCACACCTTGGCGTCGCCCTCACCCAGCACGGCCACGACGTCCTGCTCATCGACCTAGCCGGCAAACAGGGCGACCTCGCCAAAGCATTCGGCGTCTGGGGTGACGTCCAGGACGCCATCGAGGCCGACGAAGCGTGGCCCAACATCAGCACCGTCTTTGACGACGCCTGGCCAACCATCGCCGAGAAACTTGGCGACGACGCTGTCCACGACCTCGTCTATGAAACCGGCGAAGACGTTGACCTCATCCCCGCCCATCCCGGCCTCGATACGCTGGACGCCGAGCTGGGGAACATCGACGATGCCAGCGAGCGCTACTCACGCCTAGAGGCTTTCCTTGATGACTACGTGGAGGACCTCACCTACGACGTGGTCCTCATCGACCTCCCTGGAATGTCGAACAACGTCACATACAACGGCCTCTGGGCCGCCCGACACGTCCTTGCACCTGTAGAGATGGGGCCCTTCGAGGCCGAGCAGGCTGGCGCACTCCGTGAAGACCTAGAGAAGATCCGGTCGAACTTCGGGATCGACGTCGAACTCGTGATGGTCCTCCCGAACAAGGTTGATGACCGCACCAAACTTGCCACCGAGTACTTGACAGCGTTCCACGAGGAGTACCCCGACGCCATCGCCCCCGAGTACATCCCGTACTCACAGGACATCCGCAACGCCACCCAGCAGGGCATGACTGCCTTCGAGCTGGAGGACCCGAGCACGACTGCACAGCGCGCCCGTGAGGCATACCTCGCCGACGCTGCCGCGCTCCTTGAACGCGTGGAGGACTAAACCATGGACGAAGACCTCGAACAACTACGCGAGCAGACCAGCACTGGCGACCGCCTCGATGAGGCGAGCGCCGAGCAGGAACAGCACGAGCTTCAGGAAGCAATCCTCGCAGAACTGGAGGCTATTGACGCCGGTGAGAAGCAGAAGACGGTGAGCGTGTGGGACGGCCCGATGGCCGCACTCCTCAGCGCGCTCGAAGACCGCGACGACGATCTGGTTGAGACCGGCGAGCAGCTGCGGGACGCGCTGGGCATCGAAGACGAGAGTGACCCAGATCGGAGCGAGGTCCTCCGACTTGCGCTCCGGCTCGGTTTCGAGACTGCGGCTCCCGACAAGCTCGATGCAACACGGAGTGCGGTTGAAGAACACGCCAGCCAACGCCTATAGCATTTCCTATAGGATACTCTATAGTCTATGTGTGGCGTTCCTATCCAGAACAGGCCTGCTATGCAGGAACACCGGGGAATCCATCAGCATCCTCACCCCACCGATTGCGCAGCCGGCGAATCGTTTCCTGCTGTGTAGCTTCATCTAACTGGACATCATCCCAGTCCAGATGGCAACTCGAAAAGATCGCGGCCGCTTCCCAGTCATCGATGTACATACTGCGGCATTGGACGGTATCAAGGCCAGCAACGCAGGCAGCCCACACGCGCTTGTGACCATCCATGATCAGGAATTGGCCATCCTCGGTGATTTGCACAAGCGGTGGCATCGGCAGACACTCATCGCGTTCAATCATGGCGATGAGCCGGAGCTCCTCCTCCGCGTTGAAGCGCCGCGAATGATACGGTGCGGGGACAAGCTTCGATAATGGTAGTTCTCTTGTGTCGATCTCACCGGTTTTCTTGAGACGTGATTGGGGAAAGGCGTAGAATCGTACACCTCGGTCGTGGAGATCGCTGAGGAGGAGAGGATTGGCACCACAGTAGTACGGTAAGGCATCTTCCAGGGTGTCTTGATAGACGACGATGATGACATTGTCATCGTCAGGGTACTCGGGGTTGTCTTCAGCGAGTGTGAGCCTCGATCTGAGGTTCCACTCGCTGGCGGTCTGTGGTGGCGTATTGACGACAACCGCTTCGCCCGGTGGATCATCGCGGTCGATGACAATATCGCCTGGGCTGAACGGCCGCGACTCCGAGCTACTCTGGTCGGCCATCGCCGCTTACTGTTGACTGAACCATCTTGTAGTTATAGGCTGATAGCACCGTAGCAGACCACAGCTAGCTGGTAGAGAGTCGCAGGAACGGCCTATATCTAATCCTATAGAGAATCCTGTAGGATGACATTTAGACTCCTGATGCATGAATAGTGCAGTCTCTGCCATCACATCGATAGAGGACCCTCTCCAGTAGTTGAGACTGGTCGTCTCAATGCATACGGTTCTCAAACTCCTTCGCGATGGATAGTGATCCACCTTCAGTAATTTCGTAGCTTTCACTCCTAACACTCTTTGCAGTGGATGACGTACCTCCATTCAACGATGTCCATCGACCGAGATACCTTCGAGAACACGAGCGAGGACGAACTCGTGGACCTCTCCGTCCCCGATCAAGTCCTCGGGTTTCTCGTCGCTAATGAGGATCGCGCGTTCAAGGCCCGCGAAATCGCGTCCCAGATCGGCGTCGACGAGGGTGCGGTCAGTACGGGGCTCTCACGGTTGAAGAACCGAGACCTCGTGGAACACAAGGCAACGTATTGGGCGGTGACCGATGACGAGGAACGTCTCGACGGGTATAGCGGCTACGAACGAGCGACCGCGCTGTTCAACGAGCAACTCGGTACAGAGGATGAGGAGTCCTGGCGTGAACACGCACCAAGTGAGCCGCACCCCAGCATCGAGGACGAACAGTGACCAACGAAGAGACCCAAATTTTCGAGCGTGGCGACGTCGTCTACGGGGATGATCCGTTCAAAAGCGAGGAAGACGCTCGTCCCTGGCTTATCCTCTCGAACCACGACGGGCGTCCGTTCCACGGCGAGCAGTATCTCGCGGTGACGCTCACAACGAAATCATGGATGGACGGACTAATCGAGATTCCAGCGGAGAGTTGGCGTCGTGGTGGGACCCCGGATGAAAGTCGAATTGTTCCGTGGGGAGTCCAATCGATCGACCACGAAGATATCGACTTCTGGCAAGGCCGTCTTGCCAGCGATCCCGTTGATCAGGCGGTGGCTGCGCTCGTCGAAGAACTACAATAGCTCCTTCGAGGTTTCGTTCGAGCAGAGAGTGGTGAAACGGCTGTTAGGTAGGTCTGCGGTTATACCGTTGAGTAGTCCATTCGATAATAGTTGTCTCGATAAATAATGACTCGGTGAACATTTTCTCCAGACATCCTGAACTCGTTGTGTTGATTGAGGTCGATCCCGTTTTGTTCGAGGGCTTTTTCGAACGTCTCCTGTTGTTCTTGGTTCAACTCGCGAAATTCGTGTATCTCGGCGTCAGAGTATCGGGAGAGGTCTGGTTCTTCGATTTGGGTGACAGTGAGTCGAACGCCAGACTCAGTGAGTCCTTCCTTAGTTGTTGTCGGTGATGTCGTCTCTGTTGCTGTCTCCGGTTCTGGTGTTGTCGTTCCAGAGGTTCCATCGGAGTCTGTTGGAGCGCCACTATCGCCCGAGGAACAGCCTGTCAACCCCGCTAAGGCGGCTGTCGCGCCCAGAAGAACATGGCGACGCTTCATACCTGAACACTCCAACGGCTCCGGTAAGTGCTTTGTCTGTACTTACCACGGAGAGTGTCAAACCCACCATACCGAATGGCTTCGCCAAAGCTAGCCTCGTGGTAGTAACGACAATATTCATACGGTTGTTACTGATATCTATGCGACGTGCCCTCCACACGACACCGCTTTCTGGTGCAGACGAGCAGTTTCGGGGGAATCGCGTTACTGGCCGGCTGTGCTGGATGGAACGCTGACACGCCCACGGTTCCGACACTCGAAATAGCGCTCGAGAATGCCACGAAGGACGCCCACGTATTCCATGTCGCCGTTGAAACGGCCGATGGACTCGGACAGTGGCTCTCACGTGAGGTGCCGCCAGAAACGCGCGAGGTCGTCGAGAGAGAGAGAGCCAGACGCGGAGTACGATTCCGTGGTGATCCACGGGGTTGTTGACGAGCAGACGACACGGGGCAAGATACTCGATATTGATGGAACTGATCGAACTGAGATCTGTCCTCACATGATCTTCCAGTACAACACCGGCAACGATCCGACGACCCTCCAAAGCTCAGATATCCGCTGTTGAGGGCCTCCGCAACGAACAGTCTTCGACAACTGCTACTCGTGCGGAAATGCATCCGAACGAGGGATCTTAATACAGCCAGTGAGGCGTAGTCACTATCGGTCCCTCAGATTCATGTCGAAGTAGAAGGGTCGCTAATAGGAGTGAGGGCTCATTCATGACACAGTTAGACCAGGACGAAGAAACCGTCAAAGACCTCGTTCAACAGCACTGGAATGGCCGGGCAGCGACGTTCGACGAGGAAAGCCAACACGGCATCCACTCTGACGAGCAACACGACCACTGGCTCACAGTATTGCGCGAGTGGACCGGCGACAATTCTCTCGACGTACTTGATGTCGGCTGTGGGACGGGCGTTATCTCGTTATTATTGGCAGAGCTTGGCCATGATGTCGTGGGAGTAGATTTCGCCCCGGAGATGCTCGAACGTGCCCGAGCGAAAGCCCGACGGACAGACTACTCGATCACGTTCCACCGAGGGGATGCCGAGGCTCTCGCCCTGCCAGACGATACGGTCGACCTGGTCACTGCGCGCCACCTCGTCTGGACGCTCCCTAGTCCCACTGCGGCACTACAGGAGTGGCAACGTGTCGTTGAGCCCGGTGGCCGGATTCTCCTGATTGAGGGCTACTGGGACCACGACGAACCGTGGGACGAGTACGAGCATATGCACGACGAACTCCCGATGTACGATGGCCGACCGCCCGACGAACTGAGCGACGTACTCACCGACGAAGGGTTCTCCGACATCACGCATGAACCGCTGATGGATGCGACACTCTGGGGCCGGGAACCCCATTCCGACTACTACATCATGAGCGGCACCGTCCCGCGTTGATGACGGGCTAATTGTTTCGTCTGTACTGGACGATCAATACTCTTGGATAGGACAGGCTGGATTAACGAAAGTGACGGAGATCCGTTACGGTCGTCTGGCCACGAGGCCGACAAGGATGAAGAGCGCGCCGGCTGCAGCAGCGAACAGCGGCGTATCGAGAGTCGCAGTCGGGTCCAGCGCGAGCCACAGCGCGGCACAAAAACTGGCAAGCGCAACTGTTGCCGTGCCGACCTCGAGAATCCGTGGTCCAGTCGCATCTGGACGGAGGCGGCTGTACATCCCATGTCCCAGGACGGTAACCGGGAACACACAGCTAACGATCAGCGCGAGATGGACGGCGACAACACCGGCAGTGTCGACAACCGGAGCAACATCACTCACAATCGTACCGACCGCGTACAGGCCGAGAAGCCCTACTAGTAGGGCCGCGAGTATCCGTTCGACGCCACTGGCCGAGGGTCGTGGAAGGCGGTCCGCTGTCGATCCCATGAGACTATCTCACACTCCGACGACAGTAAACACCCCGAAATCTCACCGATGGAATCAACCCTGTCTTAATCAGTTCCGTAATCCGCACCTCTTGTTTATCGGCCTGATCAGAGAGGAAGCCCAATCCTGCGATGGCCGCTGACGAACCGTTAGTGCACCTGTGCGTATCGACCCGTGTCCTGGCGTAGATACGATGTCAAGGATGCCGTCAGGAGATTCAGCAAAATGACCATAGCAACCCCGAGGTGGCTAGTGACGACGATCGGTTGGAGGTTTGCCGTGACCGTCAATCCGCCGAGAAGAACCTGGATCGGCAACAGGATCAGTGCCAGCGTTGCCGACCACTTGACGATCACCGTCTCTCGATAGCAAAGCCACGCTCCCAGCCCAGTACCCACGATGAGGAAGCCAGCGATCATCGCGAGTCCACGATGTGCCCACTCGGCGAAGATCTGGAGGGGCGAGTACGAAGAAGTGGCGACGATGTCGGGGTGAAGAAACGGAATCCACGTTCCGTAGCACATCGGCCAGTCCGGACACGACAATCCAGCCCCGATCGCGCTCGTATACGCACCGAGGAGCATCACGAGAAAGGTGACAACCAACGTGATGGCCGACAGATGGACGTATGAGGCTGGAGAAGCCCGGACACGTTCCTGAATCCGCGTCAAGATCGAATCTACCTGAATCATTCTTCTCGAATCAAGCGCGCTCGGTCGCTCTACTTCCATACGTATTCGGCACTCGCAAACCCAGATTGGCGGATTCCCAGATCTTGGGAACCCGCATCGTGTTCTTCGGATGGCCACCCACAGTATGCTAGCGAGAACCACTCGGATGCACCGAGAGCAGAAATTCAAGGTCCAGCACGTATGTCCAACACATCACTCGACATTCGGGAAGCGGACACTGACGAACAGCATTCGACCGCCAAGTCCCGGTCACAGTCGTCGTGTCCGGAGTGCGACGGCCAGATCGTTCGCGACGATGAGCACGGGGAAACGACCTGCGAAGACTGCGGGCTAGTCCTCAACGAAGAGTCAATCGACCGAGGACCCGAGTGGCGAGCATTCAACAGCGACGAACGGGACGAAAAAAGTCGCGTCGGTGCGCCGACCACGGAACTCCTGCACGACAAGGGGCTCAGCACAACAATTAGCAGGAAAGACACGGATGCATATGGGCAATCGGTCCCAGATCGGAAACGAGCGCGCCTGCAGCGGCTACGGAGGTGGGACGAACGATTCCGAACGAAAGACGCCCACGAGCGGAATCTCAAACAAGCACTTGGCGAGATCAATCGGATGGGATCTGCTATCAATATTTCAGACCCAGTTCGAGAGACGGCAGGGGCGATCTACCGCCGAGCGGTCGACGAAAACCTCCTCCCGGGTCGGTCAATCGAGAGCATGGCAACAGCTGCCCTGTACGCCGCAGCCAGACAACACGGAACGCCACGGCAGCTGGCCGCATTCGCTGAAGTCAGTCGCGTCGAAGAGCTCCGGATTCAGCGGGCATATCGGTACGTTTCCCGGGAACTCGCCCTCGAAATTGAACCGGCGGATCCATTAGAATACGTGCCGCAGTTCGCGTCCGCACTCGAGGTAAGCGACGAGGCAACGCGTCAGGCTCGCGATCTGCTCACCACCGCCAAAGCACAGAACGCACACAGTGGCAAGAGCCCGGCAGGTCTCGCAGCGGCCGCCCTCTATGCTGCAACCCATCTCACAAACGAGCAACTGACACAGAAGACAGTGAGTAACGCAGCCAACGTGAGCCTGATGACGATCCGGAACCGCTATCAGGAATTGCTCGATGTCTACGCGGAACACGGGGAGTCTGCGTGATGACCGAGCCAAGACAACCCGGCTACGCAGAGGTAGCGACCGATAGTCAAGGGCGTGACGGACTGCGTGCGCTCGGTCGCGAAACCGACCGGGAGATTCTCGCATGCTTCGTCGCTGCGTCACCTCGTGATGTCATGGACATCGCCACCACTGCAGAATGCCACCCGATTACAGTCGACCAAACATGTGCGCGACTCCATGGGCATGGGCTGATCCGTCCAGTCAATCGAGGACGATATGATCTGACCAACGCCGGACGTGGCTTGCTCGAGGATAAGTCCGAGGTAGAAATCGAGCGGTGAGAAGAGTCGCAGGCTTGCTCGTCTCGTCGCCGAGTACACCAACCGGATAGCATATCCCAGATACGTCCCAAGTTCAGATAATGGTGCGCGATTCAGCGTCATCCGAGGACTCGCCATCGTTGCGGGATATCCTTGATGCGCTGGACGACGCCGACTGTCGAGCGATTCTTCGCGAAACAGCTGAACCCATGACCGCGAACGAACTCATGGATGTATGTGACATCCCCAAATCGACGGTGTATCGGAAACTGGACCGCCTCAGCGACGCCTCGCTGGTCCGCGAACAGGATACGATCAACCCCGGCGGGGGCCGAACCACGACGTACGAGCGAGACTTCGACGACGTGATGATCTCCATGGATGACGACGGCTTCTCGGTGACAGTGGAACGACCGCCGCGGAATGCCGACGAACGGCTTGAGGATATCTGGTCGAAGATGGGCGATGAACTATGATGTGGGTGGGAACGGCTATCGTCGTCGTGAAAACGGTGATCTTGCTGCTAGGGAGTGGGATCACGTATATCGCGTATCGGGCTTATCGTCGCACGGGGGTACCCTCGCTTCGGATGCTTGGGATCGGGTTCGGCATTATCACGTTCGGTGCGTTGCTCGCCGGTATCGCCCATCAAATCCTCTCTGTATCGCTGGAAATGGGAATCCTGATCAACAGCGTCCTGGTGGCGATCGGCCTGGGCATCATCATGTACTCGCTCTATCTCGAACGGGAATGACCCTCTACGGGAGAAGTCAGCTCAGGATTCTTCCGCATAACGTGCTGTGAGTGCGGGATGAAAGCGGATGCAAACCGTGTTGAACGTGGGGAGTACGTCTGTGAGAACTGCGAGTTGGTCGCCAATAGTGACCTGAATGCGGCGGAGAATATGCGGGCGACGGTAACCGAGTCCCTCATGGGATAGGAGTACCGGCTGTCTGGCCCAGCCAGCGGTGCGCCTGTTCGATAAATCAACGGGGCAAGTCGCCCCACAAGAGCAGGTACGACCGTAAACCGGCAAATATCCCAACGCTTGCGGAAGCCTCGCTGTTCACGGCGCGGAGGACGTCATCAATTCGGCATTCCAGATGGCGCCACATCATCTCGTCACCAATCAAATTAGGTTGGTCAAGAAGACTTATGACTTACTAACTAATTAGTAACCACATGAGCCAGTCACTCTCCGGAAAGCGACCGTGGCTCGCCGCCCTGCTCAACGTTCTTGCAATCGGCTTAGGGCACGCGTACCTCCGACGCTGGTGGCGCGCATTCGGGTGGATCACAGCCCTATTCGGCGCGGCGACGCTGTTCGTCGATCCAGCAGCACTTGAGGCATTCATGCGCGGGCAATCGATCAACCTGCTGTCGATCGCGCCAGTCCTCGTCGTCGGGGCTCTGAGCGTCGTGGACGCATATCTCGTGGCACACGCACAGAATATGATGGCTCGGTTTACTCCGAACCAAAATAGGGAACTCACGCACTGCCCTCACTGCGGGAAGGAACTTGGCCTTGATTTGGATTTCTGTCAGTGGTGTTCCGCAGACCTCACGCACACTGAAACAGCGAGTCCGGCGGAACGGCCGGACAAGTACACCTAGCCGTCTCCGCTCTGATCGACTGCCAGTACAGCTGTGACGTATTCTTCGGCGGTCTGTCGCGCCGTTGCAAGCGACGCTTCCTCATTGAAAACGACCGCCCTAGTGCGGCCTCCGTCGACAATCGTCATTAGCGCGCGTGCGGCATGCTCGGCATCCACATCGTTGAATACGCCATCTTGGATGCCCTGGTCGATTACGGTGCTGAGCATGTAGCGGACGTACTCGTCGTTCTGCTGGAAGCGTTCCCTGAACGCTTCCTTGTATGGTGCTTGACTCCGCATCTCCAGCATCGCCACTAACAGATCCAGGTGATCCTGTGCGTCGACGAGTAGTTTGTCGAGCAGTAGGTCCAGTCGCTGTTCAGGATCGGTAGTTTCGACTTCGTGGACAGTATTTTGGAACTGGTCGAGGATGTAGTCTAGAAAGGCCGCGAGTAAGTCGTCTTTCGTGTCGTAGTGGTAGTGGATGGCAGCTGTCGACTTACCGTATTCCTCGGCAATCCGCTTGATCGTTAAGTCGGCGTAGCCGTGCTCTTGGAGAGCTCGGTATGTCGCACGCATGATCTCCTCGTTTGGATCAGCGGCGGTGCGGTTCGGCGAATCAGCCATTACGTCGTATATTCGGCGTACCCGGGATAATGCTGTTGACCTTCTCGTCAGATTTCCTTTTTCGGGTTGGGAATTTGTCTCGTTGAATTACCTGTTACCGCGGTGTGTGTACACCTAACCATTCCAAAGCCTTTTGACTAACTGGTTAGTAAGTACTGTATCAACCGAGATGGAAGACAACCCGATGGCTGACATTCTGGAGGCAACTCACCGCGCACTCTGCCGACACGGCTATGCTGACCTCACAATCCAAGACATCGCTGCCGAATCAGCCAAAAGCAAAGCCACGATTCACTATCACTACGGAACGAAAGAAGCCCTCTTTTCGGCATTCCTCGACTACCTCTATGACCAGTACACCGCTCAAATCGACGCCGCCAGCGGCGAAACACCTCTCAAGCACCTTCACTCGCTGCTGGACATCCTCCTGTGGAACCCAACCGAACCTGCAAAGCAGGCGTTCCAGACCGCGATACTCGAGGTAAAAGCACAAGCACCGTACGACGACTCCGTTCAAGAACAACTCATTGAATTCGACGCGTATCTCTCCGACCGATTACAAGCGATTATTGAAGCGGGTATCCAGGCCCGTGAGTTCAACGACGAAGTAGACCCGTCGACAGCAGCTGACTTCCTCACGACAATAATCAAAGGCGCGCATACACGCCAAGTCACCGTCAATCATCCCCCTGAGCACCTCTCCGTCCCGATGACCGATTACATCCAGACCTACTTGCTCGCCAACGACCCAGCGGAGGCACCGCCAGCATGAGCATTCGAAGTAGTATCAGTTCGCTATTCAAAGGCCGCGAAGAGTTCGATCTGACCGCCGGTAGCATTGGGAAGCCACTGTTCTTCCTGTCGATGCCGATTGTCGTGACGAACCTCTTCCAGACGGCGTACAATCTCGCGGACACGTTCTGGCTGGGCCAGTACAGCACGGACGCACTCGCCGCTATCAGTTTCGCGTTCCCGATGGTGTTCCTGCTCATCTCGCTGGGGATGGGGATTTCCGTAGCGGGCAGCGTGTTGGTCGCCCAGTACACCGGCGCTGGCGAGGAACGACAGGCCGAATTCGCCGCCTCACAGACGATGACGTTCGCTGTGATCGCGTCGATCCTGTTAGGTGGTGTCGGCTACTTCTTCGTCGGGGACTTCCTCTCCTTGATGGGGGCATCCACGGACGTCCTGCCACTGGCATCAAGCTACATGGAAGTCGTCGCACTTGGTCTGACATTCATGTTCGGCTTCGCCGTGTTCATCGCGCTAATGCGCGGCTACGGCGACACGATTACGCCGATGCTCGTGATGTTCGGGTCAGTAGTTCTGAACATCATCATCGACCCGTTCCTCATCTTCGGCTGGTGGGCATTCCCCGAGATGGGGATCCAGGGTGCCGCCGTCGCCACGGTCTTCTCTCGAGCACTCGCGCTCGTCGTCGGGCTGGCTATCATGTTCCGTGGACGCCGTGGTGTCGAAATCCACCTGCGAGATATGGTTCCGGAGTTCGCCTACCTGCGCCGCCTCGCTCGTATCGGCGTGCCCGCGTCTATTGAGGGGACTGGGCGTGCGCTCTCGATGAATCTCCTCTTGTTCATCGTCGCGACGTTCTCCGACCCGATCGTCGCAGCATACGGTATCGGGACGCGCGTGTTCTCGGTCATTTTCCTCCCAGCCATCGCGGTCGCGCGCGGTGTCGAGACGATGACTGGACAGAACATCGGCGCCGACAAACCCGACCGCGCCGAACAGGCCGTAACCCTCGCAGCGAAGGTGCTTTTCGGTATCCTTAGCGTCGCCGGCGTCATCGTTTTCGTGTTCCCCGAACCGATCGTCTCAGTGTTCGTCGGCGCAGACCAAGCAGCCGCTGGACAGGTCGTCTCGGCTGGCGCACAGTTCCTGCGCTATGTCGCACTCACCTTCGGGTTCATCGGCATCATGCGGGCGTACACCGGGAGCTTCCGCGGTGCCGGCAAGACGCTTACCGCCGCTGCGATTTCGGTGCTGACGCTCGGCGTGATTCGGTTCCCCGTTGCATGGGTAGCTTCCGGCCCACTTGCCGAGACCGGCATCTGGCTGTCGTTCGCTATCTCGAACGTTGCTGGTGCCATTATCGCGTACGCGTGGTTCCAGCGTGGAACGTGGCGTACTGCTGACCTCACCGAATCGAACGTGGACGTCGACAACCCTGCTGTCGACGTGTCGGCAACCGACGATTAACGGATCATGCCACCAGCAACAACAATCGCGGAACGCCGTACCAAAATCGACCGATATCTTGACGCTACGTTAGAGCGAACTGACGAGTGCCCGCTGGCAGCGGTTTCAACCATGGATGCATGTCCAGACCGGTGGTACGGACAGCTGGTTTGTCTCACACACGATGCAATTGCGGACAAACCGACCGCCGACGCAGTACTGCCCGCATCTGCAGCTATCGAGTTGCTCCGCGGGTACTGCCGACTGCGCACCGAGCTGCTCATCCAACTTGCCGACAACCGCGCCCATTCACTGACTGGAGACCCAGCGAACGCGCTGCTGGCAGGAGACTACCTCAACTCGGCGGCCTACACAGCCCTCGCCAAAACCGGTAACCACCACCTTGAAGACGCTCTCCAGGCGCTCATCGCTGTCTCCGAGTCACTCGTGGACGCATTCGACGCGAGGTACGTCCGATCAGCCGACGATCACTCGTTCCTTGATGACACGGTCGGCAGTATTGGTGAGGGCGCCGCGGTCATCGGCATCACGCTCGCAGGCGGGGATACCACCCAGAAGGAGGACTTTGCGACGCTTGGACGCGGATTCAGTACAGCATATCAGGTCCGCCGAATCCTTAATGCAGACAGTGACGGTGCCGTGCCGACGATTGCGCCACCACGGTTCGATGAGGCGGCACTCCGTCAGCACGGCGCACGACACTTCAGAGAGGCCACGCATGCTCTCGACCGACTCAGCGATTCGGCAGACGTCGAGCCACTTCGGAACTTCGTGAATACTCACTGTGATCAGGACAACGGGTTTTAACGCGAAGCTGATGCTAGCCGAACGTATATGAGGGTCTTCTCCTCGCGTGACGACCGACGGCGCGCGCTCTTCATCCTTGTTGTGGGTGTTGCCAGCCTGGCCGCCCTCTATGTAGCTGTTCGTCGATATGCGCCGTTCATGTTTGATGTCGTTGCACTTCGGACGTGGATCGGCCAGTTTGGTGTGTTCGCGCCGCTCGTTTTCGTCGTGGTTCAGGCCGTCCAGGTGGTTGTCGCGCCAATTCCCGGGCAAGTTGTGGCGCTAGTCTCCGGCTATCTGTTCGGCTCCATCCCGGGGACCATCTACAGTCTTACTGGCGTCCTGATCGGGAGTGCCGTCGCGTTCAGTCTCGCGAAGCGATATGGCCGAGCGCTCGTCGAAGAGATGCTCCACGAGGACGTGGTAACGAGGTTTGATGGGTTTGTGTCGCGAGTTGGACTTCCAGGGCTGCTCGCGTTTGTCCTCATTCCTGGCCTTCCGGATGACGTAATCTGTTTTCTTGCTGGGCTCACCACGTGGCGCCTCCGGACATTCATCGCAGTCATCAGTATCGGTCGTCTTCCAGCATACGTTCTCACGGTCTTTGCGGGCGGTGAATTCGCAGACGACCAACTAACGAGTGGACTACTCCTTGTGGGTGTGGTCGTTGTCCTCTCCGTAGTCGGCTATCGTAACCAGGACACGATCCAAGACCTTGTCCAACAATTCGAAGCACGCCTCCCATTCTGAGCCATCTGGGTTATACGACAACTCTGGGCCGCGTCATTCGCGCATTTTCACAGGCAGCTAGAAGAGTCACTTGGTCAACCACTGTAGGGTGGAGGTACCCGAACACTGTCTTGACGTCCTCCAAACAACGAAGCGGCCCATGGCAGCTTTCAAGAGGTGACCCCCGACTCGCCGTGGCCGTTGGAAATCCCTCCTCGAAGAAAGATTGAGGCTGACGGATAACGCGAAGGTACGTGATGACATCCTTCGCGCCGCTCACGGCGCGGTTGCCCGAGAGTTGGGAGGTTTTTCCAGATATCCTCCAAGAATTAGGGCATTATTCCGATTCTCGATCGGTGCCCTCGAAAATACGTTAATGATTGTCCGGTAAGAATTTCCGTGTGGGGTACATAGTCCCCAGCAAGGTGTGAGGGATGGTAACAACACACGGTGGAAGTGGTCGTCGACAGCCACGAACAGACCCAAACACGAGTGAAACAGTTAGCGCTATCGAACACTACACTTGTAGTCTCGCTGGCTTGGCTGTGACGGGGCTTCTCTGCGGTCTTCTCTACGCCGAACTGGTTGTTCTCACCCAAGTATTTGTACCGTTTGCCGGCGTGCTACTCGTGGCTGGTGTGTTTAGCGTGTGGGCATTATGTTGGCTTGCGTTCGAATTTGTCTGGGAATGGGCGAGCACGTACGGGCCCCGCTGGAAGTAGGTTTGATTTTCTCGTCTGTTGAGACGTTCAGTGGCTTCTACGTCGATCTCATAGAAGTTCGAGGCGGAAACCCACGACTTGAGTCGTGGGTTCCTGACATGAAGTATTCGGTGAATGCCATACTTAAATTTCGGCGGATAGATATTTGTTCCCCTAATCCTTTCGACGTCGTCAGAAAGTCTATGGAAGAGGAAGCGGCTGCTACATGTATGCCGGAGTGCCAGAACTGTGGCAGCCACGTCACGGATGTCTACGTGCGCGGATTTACGCCGGACACAGTCGAAGACCCTCGCGTGTGCCCGAACTGCGAGGACATGACTCGGGACCGGAACGGCGTCCGCGAGACACGGACGTAACGCAAACTATCCTGGGTCGGGGACCTCTCGATCGCCTTTTGATCTACAACGATGAGGGGGACGTAGGGTTGAACAATAAACAACGAGCGTTTTGCATCTACAGTAAGTAATTGATAATACTACCCCTTACGCGTATGGAATCGCGTTCTGATATCGGGGCCGAGTGTTCCACATATGAACCCAAAATCACGGAGTATTCTCGATACGTCTGTGATCGTCGCTGTTGGCGACACAGAGTGGCTAACGGCCTACGTTGATGCGCTCCAAGAACAGTCTGACGCGACTGTTCATCACGTTTCGCCAGCAACAGCCCACGAGATGCTGCAACAGAGGGCAATCAATTGCGTCGTGGCTGACTACCGCCTGCCCGAAACAACGGGGATTGACTTCATTCGCAGCATCCGGGAGACAACCGCCACACTCCCGATTATTCTGGGGACGGCCGAAGGCAGCGAAACAATCGCTAGTACAGCGATTGAAGCGGGCGTTACCGACTACATCGCTGTCACTGACTCACTAGACGAGACTGTAACCGATGCCGTGCAGCGAACCGAGCAGGCGCTCCGGGACGCCCAACGGGCGAAGACACAGCGCGAACGGGCACGACAGTTCGACGCGACATTTCACGACACTCGATCCGCAACGTGGGTGCTTGACCCTGCTGGCGCGCTCACGCGCGTCAACCAAACCGCTCGCGATATGATCGATGTGGACGCCGACGACGTCGTTGGCGATCCCTTCTGGACGCTGCCATGGTGGCTTGACGAGGGCCAAACGAGCGCTGACATTCGTCGCCTTGTTGAGTCAGCAAAACGCGGTGAGTTCGGGCACGCTGTCATCACTCAGAATGGTGTGACTGGTGAGCAAGTGTTGGAACTCTCCGTCCAGCCGGTTACTGATGAACGCGGCGACCTCGTCTCAATCATCGTCGATAGCGTCGATATCACTGAGCGTGTGGACCTCGAACGGGAACTCCGCCAATCCGAGCAACTCCACCGCGTCACGCTCAACAACATGACTGACACCGTCCTCATGACCGACGAGGACGGCGAGTACACGTATGTCTGCCCGAACGTCCATTTCATCTTCGGGTACACCGCCGAGGAAATCCGAGACCTGGGAACGATTGAGGACTTGCTCGGCGACGACCTGTTTGACCGCGAGGATCTCGCTGACGACGGCGTCTTGAAGAACATCGAAACGACGGCCACGGACAAAGCCGGTCGCGAACACACGCTGCTGGTGAACGTTCGCGAAGTCTCCATTCAGGACGGCACGCTGCTGTACAGTTGTCGTGACATCACGAAGCGCAAGCAGCGCGAGCGTGCACTCGCAACCCTTCAGGAGACCGCGCGGGACTTCCTGTATGCCGAAACACACCACGAAATTGCCCACCACGTTGTCGACGATACTCCCGACGTTCTCGACCTCGATGCGAGTGCCGTCTACCTCTTCGACGCGGATGACAATCACCTCCAGCCGACTGCGTACTCCCAGTCGATGCGGGACGCCCACGGCCCCCTCCCAGATGTGCATGCGGACGGCCGCGATCTCACTACTCACAGTTTCGTCGAGAACGAACCCCGGTTTTTCGATGATGTCCACGATGCCGACCGCCTCGCCAATCCTGCGACTGATCTCCGGAGTGTCGCGTACATTCCGCTCGGGAGCCACGGCGTGTTCGTCGCTGGATCGACCGATGTCTGTGCCTTCGACGATGTGACGCGGGAACTTGCGGACCTTCTGGCGGCGACAGCGGAGGCAGCACTGGACCGCGTCGACCGTGAGTCCCAGCTTCGCGAGCAGGACCGTGAACTCCAGCGACAGAACGACCAACTTACGACACTCAACCAAATTAACGAGACGATTCGCGAGATTGACCAGGCGCTGGTGCAGTCGGAGACCCGCGAGGAAATCGACCACACGGTCTGTGAACGCCTCACTGCGGATGGCCGCTTCCAGTTCGCCTGGATCGGCACCCACGATAGCACGAACGACGCCGTAACTCCCCAAGCGTGGGCTGGAACTGATCAGGGCTATCTCGATACGCAGTCGTTTCCGGTTGCCGCTGAGGCTGTTGAACCGGCGGGTCGGACTGCGGCGACTGGTGAGGTGACGCATGTTTCGAACGTCGCGGCTGATCTCCGGGCGGCTTCGTGGCGCAAGGACGCGATTGCACGCGACCTACTGTCCGTGCTGAGTATTCCGCTCGTGTACAACGACCTCTCGTATGGCGTTCTGACAGTGTACGCGGAGACGCCGGACGCCTTCGATGAAACGATTCAGACAGTGCTGGCGGAGCTCGGTGAGACGATTGCCTCCGCGATTAGCGCCAGTGAGCGCAAGCGCGCGTTGCTCACCACGTCGATGACTCGCGTCGAGTACACGGTTGCTGATCCGTCGTTTGTGCTCGCGCAATTGGTGCAGGCTGCCGACTGCACGATTACCTATGAGGGCGGTGTCCAGCAGACTGCCAATGGGAACTACGTGTTCGTCACGGTCGAGGACGCGCCGCTTGACGCAGTCGTCGACGTGGCGGCTGACCTCCGCGTGATCGAGGACGTCCAGCGGATTCGTGGTGGTGAGACTGGAGGCGTGTTGCGGCTCCGGTTGGCCGAGCCGTTCCTTGCGACGGAACTGGCCGACCACGGTGCTGTCCTGCAGAGCGCGACGGCCTCGCAGGCGGGAACAGCATTCGTTATTGACGTTCCTGGGAGTGTTGAGGCCAGAAACGTCACGAAGTTCGTCACTCAGCGCTTCGAGGACGTTGAGCTCACGTCGAAGCAGACGCGCGAACAGGCGTCCGAACACGGGTTTTACGCGTCAGTGCTGGATAGCCTGACTGACAGGCAACTGGAGGTCTTGGAGACGGCGTACTACAGTGGGTTCTTCGAGTCGCCGCGGACGGTGACTGGTGAAGCCGTTGCGGAGTCACTGGACATCTCCCCACAGGCGTTCTACCAGCATATCCGAACGGTGCAGCGGAAACTCTTCGCGGCGCTGATCGACGACCACGCCCCGGTGGTCACTCGACACGCGGACTGATCACTCTCGAAGCGGACGCTAGCAGTGTAATCGCGCGATAGGGCTCCCTCCGCGCCCCGATTTCGCAAATGGTTGAATAGTAAACCACGCTGGCTGGCGTGGGGTTCGGTGCTCAACTATCGAATATTCCCTTATACACTTAGTATCCGTATGTAGAGCATCCCGCACAGCACTGTCGGGACACTCACTTACCCATGAGGGACGTCAACCAGAATTCAGCCGAGGAATCACCGTACGAATGCTTCGAGTGCGGGAACGTCGTGCTTGCTGAGGATAACCCTGGGCAGTGCCCCGACTGCGCGGGGGATATGCGGAACCGACGCACACCCATCGAATAATGGCCTCAACACCAACCCAGCACGACGACAACGAGACGGCCGAAGAGCCAAGTGAACCGGAATCGGCGCTGCAGACCGCACGTCGACAACTCCAGCACGCCGCCGACCACCTCGATATCGATCCGAGCATTGTCGAGCGACTCAAGCACCCCAAGAAAGTCCAGGAAGTCACCGTTCCAATCGAGCGCGAGAACGGCGATGTGGAGGTCTATACCGGCTATCGTGCGCAACACGACAGCGTCCGCGGCCCGTTCAAGGGTGGCCTCCGTTATCACCCCGAGGTCACCCGCGAGGAATGCGTCGGCCTCGGCATGTGGATGACGTGGAAATGCGCCGTGATGGACATCCCCTTCGGCGGCGCGAAAGGCGGCATCGCCGTCAACCCCAAAGACCTCAGCGAGGACGAGAAAGAACAGCTGACACGGCGATTCACCGACGAAATCCGCTCGGTTATCGGGCCAACCACGGACATCCCCGCACCCGACATGGGGACAGACCCGCAAACAATGGCGTGGTTGATGGACGCCTACTCCATGCAGGAAGGCGAAACAATCCCCGGCGTCGTCACCGGCAAACCGCCGATCGTTGGCGGGAGCAAAGGCCGTGATGCAGCACCCGGCCGCAGCGTCGCAATCATCACCCGCGAAGCAATCGACTATTACGACAAAGACATCAAAGAAACCTCGATTGCCGTCCAGGGCTTCGGGAGCGTCGGGTCGAACGCCGCGAAACTACTCGACAGCTGGGGTGCAAACGTCGTCGCCGTCAGTGACGTCAACGGCGGCATCTACGACGCAAACGGCCTCGATACACACTCGATTCCCTCGCATCACGAGGAGCCAGAAGCCGTGATGACTCACGAGGCACCAGAAACGGTGACCAACGACGAGTTACTCGAACTGGACGTCGATGTGGTGATTCCAGCGGCAATCGGGAACGTCCTAACGGAAGCCAACGCCGACGATGTTGCTGCCGACATCATCATCGAGGGCGCTAATGGACCGACGACGACCGCCGCGAGCGCGATCTTCGCCGACCGAGACATCCCGGTCATTCCAGATATTCTGGCTAACGCTGGCGGTGTGACGGTGAGTTACTTCGAGTGGCTCCAAGACATCAATCGCCGCGCGTGGTCGCTCGAACGCGTCAACGATGAACTGGAAACAGAGATGCTGGCAGCCTGGCAGGATGTCCAAACAGAATTCGAGACACGCGACGTCACGTGGCGCGACGCAGCGTATATCGTCGCGCTCTCACGGATTGCCGAAGCCCACGAAACGCGCGGCCTTTGGCCCTAACTCGCCTGAGTATTCAATTATTCACGGAGCAGTTCTAATCGTTGTACGGTCGGGAGATGCCAATCGTACGTGACCGCGACTAACCGCATTCCGACAGTCACGACTGCACACGCGCCGGCAGCCGTACTGCCACTCGCGCCGACCACGCCGGTCAACCAATATGCCGCGCCACCCAGAACGGCGCAACTCGCGTAGAAGTCTTCGAAGAGGATGAACGGCGCTCTATCAAGCAGTATATCAGCGAATGCTCCGCCGCCGACAGCGTTGATCATTGCAATTGCAACGACACCAAACGCCGAGACACCTGCATCAGTCGCGACGATAGCACCCGTCGTCGCGAAGGCAGCGAGGCCGATCGCGTCTGCGACGAGCGTAACTGGATGAGTGTCCGGTGACTCTAAGACGACGCTCAGAACCATTGCTAACCCGACGCCGAGGAGCCCCAGTACGATTTCGATTGGAGACTGAAGAACTAACGGCACTCGTGTGACGAGCAAGTCACGGGTTGCACCACCGACAAACGCCATCGATAACCCCACGATAGCAATCCCGAACACGTCGAACTCCTCGCGAATCGCCTTCGAAGATCCGACGAGGGCGAACGCCACCAGCCCGATTGTGTTCATCACCGCGAACGGATCGCCGAAGAGAATTGAAATAATGCCCTGGCTCACTGCGCCCACCTATGATAGTGAGTATGTTGAGTGCGACGTATCAATACACTCCCTGTGGCGAACCTTGCTCAGATACCTCGTCCTCGGTCAGATCACCGTAGCTGACGATGTGAAGGCACCAAGAGGACGTGGAGGCGCTGGGCTTGCTGCGCCTGTTGGGAACCGCAACACCTACTCGGTCGCTAGTCCTTATCTTCTATATGGACCGGCGTCGGTTTCTGAAAACTGCGGGTGGGCTGGTTGGCGTGGCCGGCGTCTCCGGGTGTCTCCGGCGACTCGGGTTCGAGACGCAGTCCGCGTGGCGCGACCCCCCGCTCGTCGAAGACCGACCGGATGGTGTCTATCACCCTGCGATTGTTGAGGGGATGGGCATGTACGAAACGACGACCATCGATGGTATCGGGGTCGCGTTGATGCACTCGTTTCCTCATCGGTTCTGGAGGGTGACCGGGACGAACAAAACAAAAGTCGTTGTCTCATCGGACGACTCGCTGCATTTGATGGCGAGCGCCTGGGATGCCGAATCCGGGACAGTGCTCCCGACCGCGGTGTCAGTTGATGTTCGAAACGAGGAGGGTCGCGTCTCTACGACGAACCTGTGGTCGATGCTATCCCCAAATATGGGGTTCCACTACGGGGATAACGTGGCACTGTCGGGGAGCGGTGAGTATGAGGCGACAGTTCGAATTGCGCCCGTTCAGGCAGCACGGACCAGACCGTTCAAGGGTCGATTTACGGAGATGCGGACTGCGCAGTTCCAGTTCACCTTCGAGCCGGCGGAAACGTACGACCTCCCGATTCGCCGGCTCAGTAAGAAGGCAGGCACCCGCGGGACAGTAGACTTGATGCAGATGGACGGCGTGCCAGCTCCAGTCGCGCCACCGAAAGAACAGCTCCCCGGACGGCTACTTGGGGAAGCCTCAGCTGACGACGCCTTGTTCTACGTAACTCTCGTTACTGACGAGCAGCGATTTTCGGGGACGGATAGCCCATATCTTGTTGTCTCTCCGCGTACGCCATATAATCGAGTTCTCCTGCCGGGGATGTCGCTCTCGATGGCTGTCGAACGCGACGGGCAGACTGTCATGGGAACCGGACTTGATGGTACACTTGATCCTGACCTCGGGTACTACTACGGGACAACTGTGGATCGCGTTGAGCGCGGTGATACAGTCACGATCAAAATTGAGACCCCGCCGCAACTGTCTCGCCACGATGGCTACGAAACCGCATTCATGGACATGTCTGCGGTCCACTTCTCTGTCTGAAGACTACCAACGGGCCCTACCCGAGATACGGGGGCGTTGCGCCCGGTAATGACAGCAGCCAGAGACTGACGATGGTGTACCCTATCATCACGAGGACGAATGGGTACTGGCTTCGGATGGCGGCGAGCCGGCTCGGGAAGAGATCGTATGCGGACGCGTGCGCCTCCCAGATCGCGAGCAAGTGGCCTACGAGCACGAACGCGATGCTGAGGGCAGTGAACCAGTTGGGTGGCGCGAGGACGAGCGGATTCGCAGGTGGTGACAGCGGCGACACCACTGCCATCGTCAGCGCCGGACTCAACGAGACGAGCAGCCCTGCGTAGTGGGCGAGGTGATAGCCAGCCGCGATCGCCAGAAGCGGAGGAGCCAGCCGTAAGGCGATCGAGCGGCTCGTAACGTAGGTGTCAGTGAACCGGCGAGCAATAGTGCCAGCATACCAGTACGCCGCGAGGAAGACGACGTATCCGATAACGAGGAGAGTCGTATAGGCCAGGACAGCGAGCGGCGTGGCTGCCATCACTGCACTTAGCGGCGACTCAACGACGGTTGTGATGGTCTGTGCGCCGGCTGTCGTCGTGATGAAACCGCTGTACGTGAGCTCCCAGATGAGCGCGATGATGAAGGCGATGTCCGAGGAATCGGTTACGACATCTGATTGCGCGAGGTCGCTCCCCGGGAGTATAATCTCCACCGACCCGTCACGTAGCTGGATAGGTGCAACGGCACCGTAGAATCTGAAGAGGACCGTTATCGGGTCCGCGTGCTCGAACCAGGCGTCGGAGCCGAAGACGACAGCGCCAGCGATGGTGTACAACGAGTATCCGAGAATAGCCGTTGCGAGCACACGCGGGACAGTGCTAACAGGGAAGATGACCTCGACCCAGACGAGCGTGAGGATACCGGCGATGGCCGGCCACCTGTCGAATGAATCTGGGTACTCGTAGAAACCGGTTGGGAGAATCGTTGTAATGGCGCGCCAGGGATTTAGAGCGGGCCATGGGTTGCCGACGAGATACGCAACAACGGGGAGGCCGGCGCGAACGCCGACGAATGTGACGAGGACGGTGAGACTAGCCGATGGCAGCTGTGGCCCGGTGTACCCGAGGAACACCATGAGACAGAGCCCGACCACAGCCAGCGTCTGGCCAAGGACACCAATCCACCGCCGAACCGCGGGCATTCTTGGAAGGGACACAGACCGGGAATGGAGCGAGTAGATGAACGCGCGATCAGTGACAAAGCTCGCAAGCAGTGCCGACGCGCCAATTGTCGCCCCGCCCGTCGCTAAGTACAGCCATCGCGGGATAGCGAGCGCCTCACGTGGTTGCTTGGAGAGGGTCATCCCGTTCGCAGCGGCGACACTATCGGCGAGAACGGTTAAGATCGCTATCCAAGCGAGTACTTGCGCGCCGAAGCGGATGCCGAACGTCGGCATCGCGTTCGACTTGGCGTCTTCCCGGGGAGTTGCTTTCGCTGTTGATTCGTCTCCAGAGGTGTTCTCGGCGTTAGATGGCGTAGATGGCATAGAGGAACAGGAAGACGAAGTATACTGCGACGATACACGCGAGGGCTCGCAGCCGGAACGAGCCGAGGGCGTCGCGCTCGTTCGCTCGCGCATCGTGGAAGTCGGTTCGTTCAGCCTCAGTGAGGTCTGGCCAGTGGTTGAGGCCCTTGTGGAGAGTGAGGCGGTCCTCAGTTGGGAACGGCTCATCACAGTACTGGCAGACCGCTGGGGAGTCGCCTGGTGGAACGGCTGATTGAACAGTGGACATACCCTCGATAGATCACGTTGTGCTACCGTACATCCGCTTGAAATGCTTCTGCTTCTCGCCTGGCAGCCTTGATATCCTCCCCGCTCTGACGGGTTGGGATTTCCGACCGTCGTTGGGAGATTACGAGTCACCGATCACGGTAGTAACCAGTCTTCGTGGGGTGAAACAGCCCTCACAACGGTTGAATAGTTAGAGGATTGAGTCCGTCCATGTGTGCCCACATTCGCTACAATCGAAGAAGTGGACCGCCTGCTCATCGACGACCCCCTTCCCTGTCGATTGTGCTAATGCGAATCCACATTCTGGGCAGTCGGACACGGTCACAACCTGTCGTTTGGGTAGCGACACGAAAAAGCGGAATGGCCGCCTTTGGTGACCTCCTCCTCGCCGTAAACGGCGAGGCTTCCCACGGCACCGCACCGCTGAGTTGGGATATTTGCTGGTTGACGACCGGTCGGCATGACAGGCCGATGGCGGGGCCACACCGCCGTTACTCCTATCCCAAACGGGACTCGGAGTTATCTCGCTGACCGAGACACCACAGCCCTTCGAGAGGGTGTCTCAAACGTTCTGGTTCTCGGAGTCCCGATATTGTGCATTTGTGTGGGGCGGTGTGACCGCCTCGGGGTATGTCATTCTATGATACGATTCTACTTAAATATCCGTATTGCTGCTGAACGAGGTTTGTGTCGGCGTTGTCGGATTCACGCCCGTCGTAAACGACGGGATTCTCTCCTTGTAGAAGATAGATGTCTGTCCTTGCTCACGTTAGCTATAACGTACCCACGGTACCGAAGTATCCGATGTTATGGACCCCTCAATTAGGGTCGTTCACTCTGGCGAGCGTGGGAGTGTGTTGTTCGGGTGACTGCGGTCCGGCAAACAAGCGTCGCGAGCACGGCGATTGCGACCCGCGTAACGATCGCCAGTGAGACGCTTGCGAGTGCGGCCAGCGTGGTTGTCAGCGAGAACATAACGACAACGGGTAGCACCCAACCAACGGCCAGCACCCATGGCGTCGCGAACTTACTGAGGCGGCCAGCGCCGCGCTGGAACTCCGTGACAGCGTCGTCGCGGAGCACCCAGCCGACGATCGCGAGAAACGCGAACAAGCCAACTGTCAGCATCACGTCGACGACCGGGCCGGACACGAATCGAAATGCCGGCCCGGCAAGCGCCAACCCACTGCCAGTCACCGCAATCACCAGCGTCACGAGCAGCGTTGCCAGCCGCCGGGACATCTCATAGTTGTCGACAAGGGTCGCAACGGGCGTTTCAAGCAGATTAATGCCGCTTGTCACAGCTGCCAGCAGGACGGTGAAGAAGAAGACGGTTGCAACGAGAGTGCCGCCGGGCAGCGAACTGAACGCGGTTGCGAGTGCTACGAACAGCGCGCCAGGGCCGCCCTGTCCTGGGCTGATCCCCTGGGAGAACAACAGCGGCAAAACGACGAGCCCAGCCAAGACGCCGATGACTGTGTTCGAGACCGCAATAACGAGGGTGTCACGCGGGAGGGAAACATCCTCGTCGAGGTATGAGGCGTACGTGAGCATCGCGCCGGCACCCAGCGAGAGCGTGAATAATGCCTGTCCGGCTGCTGGTCCGAGGACGTCGAAGAAGTGTGTGGCGAGGTAGTCGCCATCGAAGTCGAGATAGAACGCGTAGCCGGCGGCGGTGTTGGGTTGGGTGGCTGTCCAGACAGCAAGTCCACCGAGCAACACGACGACTGCGGGGAGCATAATTTTCGAGGCGCGTTCGATACCCTGGCTCACGCCGAAATAGACGATTATGGCTACGATTGTGAGGAACAGTAGGTGGAAACCGACTGCCGGGAGGCCGTGGCTTGCGTGGCGGAAGTACTGCTGTGGCTGCGAGAAGTATGCGCCGGTCGGTGACAGTAGTGTGTATCTGAGGATCCAGCCGCCGACGACCGAGTAAAACGACAGCATTACGGCGGTTGTGATGACGTTGAATGCGCCCAGTGGTGTGCCCCACCGGGAGCCGATGAGCGCGCGGAGCGCACCGATTGGCGTTTGGCGGCCACGTCGGCCAAGCACGAGTTCAGCGAGCAACCCGGGGACGCCAATCCCGACGACGAGCAGCAAGTACATTACGAGGAAAGCGCTGCCGCCGTTGTCAGCAGTCAACCATGGGAACCGCCAGATGTTCCCCAACCCGGCTGCACTGCCGACGGCCGCAAGTACGAATCCTACGTTCGAAACCCACGAATCTCGATCCATCAGTGTACAAATTTGGCTACTGTAGGAGGAAGTCCGTGTCGATTCAGCTGCTCAGAGGGATCCCAGATATCGGCACACCGGACCAGATCAGGTTAGTTTGGTTCCGATCCAGAGAAGAACTAGAATGGGAAGCAATGGCAGGAGTAGAACTCCTAATGCCGTAGCGATCAAATACCCGACGACGCTCATCTCAGCGTTCGAATAATCCGTTCGACGACGACTTACAGCGTCCGTCATATCTAACACTCCGTTTTCTTGGAACAAAAACTAACTGGTTGGTAAGCACACTTCGTTTGGGAAACAGCCATTACTGCCTATAATCTATATTCGGTTGTAGTAGGCTAATTGAACGGTAAACGCCTGCTCTGTAGTTCGTGATATCCCTCAAGACCTCAGATTGGTAACTACAGTGACTGAGCCTAGAGACTACTATTCTACGGTCAATTAGTCAGAGTATATGAAAATTGGAATTGTAAACGAATCGTGGCGGCCAGAGATTAAAGTTCGGAGGGAACGACCGCGAAGAGCTATATCATACCTCAAAGAAAGAGGAGAGAAATTACTGATACTCGCTGCGACTTTCTCGCTCGGAATCAACCTTCTCACTCGCTACTATCCAGAACTGAACACGCTGGCGCTGCTACTGTCTGTCATCCTGGTCGGCCACACCTCTCGCCGATGGTTGGGTCACCATAACCAGGTCACATGGTTGTTGCCTGAGCTATATACTGGGTTGTTTTCAAACTAAGTAATAGAAGAGGGTGTCATAGAACGATTCCCACACCAAAGAGCAGGGTGAATGCTGAGATGGTATGGCCTCAGCGACCCTGCAAGATGATCCTTCGGTAGAGACGTTCTTCAATGTCGCGGAGACCGAGACGCTAGCGCTGTTTGAGCACCTCTCC
>NZ_JAJJZG010000028.1 GCF_021028995.1 Halobacterium sp. KA-4
GCCACGCGGTGCGTGCCCGAGCGTGGTACCGTGAATTTCGTGAGATCGTCCTGATGTGTGCGGTCTACAACATCAAGCGATCCGTGAAACAGTGAAATCGAACGCCTTCTGGCGATTCACCAGAGCCGAATAAACGTAAATGATACGGTTACCCGATTGGGTTGTGTTTGGTTCTCTTGGATATTGGTGAGGCGATATTGGAAGGTATCGAGGTTCGAGATCTCCTCAGGCGTATGTTCGGATATTGGGCTGTCCTCATGTAGAAGTGCATTCGCTGTGTCGGCGTCACCTGCATACAACGCCTCATAGAATGCTTGAACGGTTGTAGTAGGTGTCTTTGTTGGGGTGTCTGTTGGCCGGTTCGTTGCAGGAGTCTGAGAACTAGGTGAGTTGGGAGTGGTTGTTGGGCAAGAGGAGGTAGAAGGTGAGGATTCGGATGTCTGCGTCTCTGTTGTCTTCAGGACGCTTGATGTGGAGTTGCCACCAAGAGCTGTCGAACAGCCGCCTAGAACCGTCATCAAACCCAGGCCACTGAAAAGACATGCACGCCGCTTCATTATTTCTTGAGACGGATTTCTTCAATATAAGTATCGGGGATGGTTCGCTAGAACTGAAATTACACACCTACAATTGTAATGAGGACACTGATGGAGAATAATTGCCGGCTGAATAGGTATCTCCTCCAGCGCTCACCTTCAGTTCTATTTCGCCAAATTCACCAGTTATGGAGGCTTGTAGGTATAAATCTGCTATTACTTAATCGGCATAGATAGAGCTGCTTCTAAACAGTAAAGAATTATAACTGGTTTACTAAAATATCTGATTTATGGTATTTGTCCTATCGCTGTCAATCATGAAATCGGGGTTCAATTCACGAAAGACGTTCTCCAAAAGACCCCATCAACTAGAAACACTGCTTCTCCGTTATTGAATATATTCTATAATTTAGTTGCGGGCCATAATCTTCTAAATATTACTTTTACCAGAAAAAGGTACGTTATATGGAGATATTATCCAAGTATAGGTTACCAGTTGTGTACAGCTAGCTCTACTTGCTGTTAGTAACGATTGCGGTTTCACCAACTATATTCTACTTGAAGTTGGCATCGCTAGCGGGTCATAGATCAACATTTTGAACCCAGGCAGAGACAGAAATCTACGTCAATAATCCCGTATTTACCAACTTCTATGATTGTATTTATAAGTGATAAGATAGTGAAATAGTATCGAATTTTGAGGGTTATCCACTCAGTCGATGTCCACTCAAAAGAAGGCGGTTTTAATCCCACTTAGAAACATTTTCATCTCTATTATATCTCTTAGTTATATGTCGAGCGTAGGAACTTACCGAAGCTACCCCAGATTGAGATGGTTCTCACCATCTGATTGGAAGTGAAACAGCCGGTCAGTAGGACTGCGAATTCACCGAATCTTCCTGAGCCGATACAGCGAATTAGTATCCCTGTTGTTCCCTGTGGTTCCATCCGAACCCAAGAGCGATTCCGCAGACCGTACCTACAGCCATCCACATTACCAAGTTCCCATCTATCACACCAATTCCAGTACCGACAGCCAGACCCATCGCAAAACCTCGCAACATCGTATCCCAAAATTCGGATTTGTCCGATATAGTTGACATACAATCGATATGCTGTAACCGGCGATAAGTGTTCCCTCTGTACTTACCGACTGTTTCAGCTCTCACTCTGAATAAAGAAACCGTATTGGCGACTACGGCTAACTTCAGGTGTCGTTCGGGAAGTGTGGCGACCCATGCTCGCGACCTGCACGCTGCCAGAGCCGGTCCAGACTTGGTTGCAGCCCCTGGCCGGTGTCGTCCATCGTTCCTAAGATACTGTACTTTGGCTCGACACGCTGGCTAAACGGCCGCGACGTCATCTATAATCCCTTCCCGCGGAGCGACGACGGGAACTCGTAGTCCTCGACGTCAAGTAATGAGATGAACGCATACACCGGCGGTTCTGCACCGAGGTCTGCTAACGTCGCCAGGGAGTTCGGAAGCACCCCCATCAGATATCGGTCGATCTCTGGATCGACAGTATCCGGCTCCGGCGACGCGAACGCACCCACGGACCCATGACTGAACGGTAGCGTCGTTACGGCCTCGATATATCCTCGCTCGGAGAGGTAGACGTACTGGGGGCGTTCTCTTCCAAAGCGGTCGTTCACGGAGACGACGCCATCTCCAACGGCTTTCCCGAGAAACGACGCGCGCTTTCCCTCGAAGATTGGCGGCGCCGGCAGTTCGGAGGGGCGGACCCCGTAATCGGTACTAAACATTCCGAGGGGGAACAGATGGAGGACTGCACACGGACCACTCGGGAGCGGGTTCGGGAGTGCGTTCGAACGCTCCTGTATTAGATCGAGGCGGTCAGCCTTCAGCTCCTTCATCTCCTCGACCGGCTCAGTTGTTGGCTTCGACGAATCGATACCCAGATGGACGTCGGCGAGATGTGGGCTCTGCGTGGTCAACTGGGTGCGGAGGTCACCGCGGGTAAGAATCGTGACGGGGAACCCGTATTCGTCCTGGAGCTGGGCGGTGGCCTCGTCGACGACACGTGGCGGCTCGGGGGACTGATTCACGACGAAGACGACGAAGTCCCGGTCGAGGTCGCGGTCGACTGTTTTCTGGGCGTCTTCCCTGAGCTTTCGCTGCCAGTCGTTGCGAGTAGTGAAGTGTGCGACGCCGGTTTCGTCGTTGCGGCGGAGGTCCGCGTCACGACCGCCGTCAGCTCCGGTACCTTCCGTGGGAGAGACGTCGTATCCGCGTTCGCTGAGGATGTCCGTGGCGAGTTTCTCGAAGGTGTCTGCATCGACTTTCTCCAGGGCAATTTCCAGGTCCGTCGCGGGCATCTCTTACGTCGCTAGTTCACTCCCTGGGGTCGTTAGCCTTCTCGTCCGTGAAACGCAGTCTGAGAGACTGGGATGGACCTGTGTCGGCTTCAGTTCTTATGGGCTTCTTCAACTGCGATTATCCGCGGAAGCCGCTGTGATTCGGAGTACCGTACAGTACTGCGTTAATTATTTAATTACGGGATACCATATCCCAAGTGGAGCGCCGTAGGCACCGGCGTTTGAAGCCCATCGCACCGCCGCTGCCGGAGACGGTAACACGCGGGCCAAACGGGAGCTAGAATTGAACGTACGAGAGTACGTAGATAACCAAAAGAGGCTTTCCCGGACAGGACCCGTGGAGATACGGTGGCGGAGGTGGGAACCCGTGCCTTCCTTCATACGGAGCTCAGCCACGTAGCGACTTCTCTACACTCGAGATTCTGCAGTCGACTGATCACTGGAGTGACGCTGTCACTGTCCGGGGCAGGCCCGTTTGTCGTCCCGAAGTAGCCGTGGAACCAGCAGGCAACGCGTTCACGAACAGTATCCGCTCGGCGCTGGATGAACGGGGGCTCCGGAGTCCTCCCCGACTGCCTCGCGACTGACTCGTAGCCCTTGTTCCAGTCCCCTTGGTAGGAGCTGGGTGTCGTGTCGTCCAACACCTGAATTGGGTCAGACGTCGTGGTTCCGTAGAACGCAGTCCTGTTTTGGTTCAACTTGTCGGCTATGACGCCGGCGGCGAGATCAGCGAGGAGTAGATGGGGGAAGTAGAGTTCGGACTGCGGGCAGTGGGCAACTGGAGGCGGGGAGAGTCCCATGCCGTCGGCTGCCCGGTACAACTTCTTCGCGTAGCCGTCGGCGCCGTCGACGATGGCTACCGTATCGTTCGGCGGGGCCTCCAGATCTTGAAGGAGCATTGCGGAGTGAGTCGGCTCTGCGAATCCGAGATTCACGCCGTCCGTGTGATAGTAAATTCCAATCTCTCCGTTACAGCGTTTGAGGACGTCGATAACTTCCCCTGGCGGGAGTGTGAGATCGCGGCTCTTCGTTCGGAAGGGGTCGTACCCGTGGGTGTGGAGGGACTGGTAGAGGTCCTCGAGTAGTAACGCCTCCTCGTTTCTCGTGACTGAGATGCCGACAGTGACGACTACGCCATCACGTTGTGTGCCGTCAAATCCGACCGACCGGCTTCGGTATCGTCCGCCGACTTCGAAGTCTCGCATCGAGTATACGACAGCTTGGAGGACGCCGGTTGACATCCTCCTCCGCGTAAACGCGGAGGAATCCCGAGCGGTGGGAGTTTCAGGTGTGCAGTCCAATCACCGGACTACCAGCCCTTTCGGGCACGGGTAGTCCCACGGTATCGGGCTGGTGGACTGCTGGCGGTGCCAAGCCGCCGGTACCCCTATCCTCAACCGTGTACGGCGTCCCTGTGTTGTTTTTGCCACGGGGACGCCGGCAAGCATCAACGGACTTGGGGGTATCGTCTGGTTTGCTTTGAGCAGTCGGCACGGGCACACGCTTCTAGCATGTGTGTTCACCGACTGCCCTTTCGGATACTGTCGTCCGAGAGACGACGTCTCTCGTGATCACGAAAATCAGTGATTTTCGAACGACCTCGTTACGTGGGTGGACAGGCCACCTCCGAAGGACGGTTCGGAATCCGCTCCGTCCCGACCGATTCCTACTCCTCAGTAGGCCGGCCTATCACTTAAACGTCACTGTGGGAAACTCGGGGAAAGCGTTTGAACGGCGGGCTGTTAGCACAAGTGACGGCGCGTATCCACGGCCTGAAGGCCGTGGTATTGCGCCTGTTCAGCGTATAAAACCCCAGCGGTGTGCGGGGTGAAAGTGAAAGACGGCGGTCCAAATCGAATTCACCGTACCCGTCCTCTCGCATCAGTTCTGCCACCTCTTCGACGTTCTCGAATGCCGCCAAGAGCGCGTACTCGAACAGCCGGTCAAATCGCGGCTGGTCGCGACGCCGCAGTGCCCGGCGGAACTCTGCCCAGCGCTCCAACAACTTGGTAGTTTGAGGCTAATTGTTGGCTAACTAACCTTGAACCCTGGGTGACGTCGCTCCCACGCAGCTCCGTTTCTGCTGACGGCCCCGTCTATCCAAAGAGCTGGCCCCCCGTCCGATATTGCTGTACCCGACACAAATTCTCGGAGGCTTATCCGATGTACTGGAAGTTCGGTGCGCGGGCCGCTTGACGACCGCGCCCGCCGTAATCTTGCTCACAGTGGCGTCGTCCAGCTCCCGGATGCAGTCTCGGTCAGTCATATTCGCCAGCGGGGCGGCCCGTGTGTATCCATCCCACGCTAGCCGTCCTACTGACCGTTGGCCTCCGTGGTCGCGTCACACCCCACTGTGTACTGCGTGGTCGTGGTCACGCCCGGCGCGTTGAGTTCGACGATTCGCTTCTTGTAGGTCACATTCACCGTCTGCAAGGTCGCGTTCACCTCACGACCCTGATCGCAGAGGTACGCTCCGAACGCCGCCTGTAATTCGCTCTCGGATTGCTCGAGGCTGAACAGATATGTTCGCCAGCGAACGCCGTCGAGCCCACCGTCAGCAATATCGATACGACTTCCTGATGCCAGTTCACCGGTCGCGTCGTACGCGACCGTCGCATGGCGTGGCTCCGGTGCGAACATGTCCCAACGGTGTTCCTGTGGGCTGACGGTGCCTGACTCCGGAGCGTCAACGTAGCCAAGCGCGGCTGCGTTCCATGCCACCAGCACGACGAGGAGGCACGTGACGACGACCGTGCCAGTGGTGCGTGCTGTCGCGGCGATGTTGGACGGAATGCGAGGGCGTGGAAGCCTCGGAAGCGCTCTGTCGAAGGCTGCCGTCGGTGTCCAGCCGTGTGCTGGAATACGGTCCCAGACGCATCCCGGGAGGAAGGGGACCAGCGCCACCAGCGAGACGAACGGGAACAGGCCCAGGCGCATCGATGCAGCCATTCCCACGTGTGCAGCGGCGAACGTGGCGACGAGCAGGACGCGTGCCCGGCCCGTGAACACTACGAGTAGGGGTGACGCGACGAGCAGCACGAGCCACCCGTGCGAAAGGACCGTGAGCAGCCCAGGGTGGCTGGCGAGCGCGTCCGCCAGCGGGAGCGCGTACGCCTCGGTCTGGAACACGTATCGAATGGCGTCGCCAGCCAGCCACGTGTCGCCGCGGAACTTGAGTACGCCATTCACGACATATACTGCGACGACTTGTAGCAAGAGCGCGGCCGTCGTGATGCTTGCGACCTGTTCGGGTGAGTCGGAGGTCGTCCGATGCGCGTCCGCGGACCACTGCGCGCCGAGCGGCAGGAACACCCCCCAGAGGAGGAGACGGCGAAGAATCGAGTCCGCCGCACCCAGTATGACAGGATTGCGCGCGTGTAGTGATACGAGCAGTAGCCATGAGACGACTGCTGCGGCACGCGTTCGATAGCCGACTAGGAGGGCAAGCGCGGCGACTACGGCAGCTGCGAACAACACGCCCTGTAGCCATGCGGACCCGGAAGCGGCGTGGAGCGACAGACGGGACAGCGTTGGGAACGCGGTTGCAAGCGTGCTCGGTGGAAGCACGCCAGCACCAGTGTAGAACGTGCGGAGGTGGCGCATTCGTAACGCGAGATCCGCGAGTAAGAGCGCGCCGAGCGCGATGCGGAACGCTGCGAGCGTGCGCGAATCGACGCGAAACCAGCGTGTGAGAGTGTTTCGGACACACGCGCGGCGAGACTGCTCAGCCGGCATGCTGGTTCGGAGAGGTGGAGGGCTTCGCTGGTCCACTAGGGCAACCAGCGGATGACGTGGGTTCTGTCACGAGTACGACTCCTTCGAGGCCGGGAATAAGTTTTCTGCGTGCTACTCCGGTCGATGTTCGGCTGTTTTCCAGCAGCAAGCTCGTCGATCGAACCTTAAGTTAACCAACTATCCGGGCTTATTGGGTTGGTGTGTTGGTTAAGAATGTCCGCTCTTGTGTAGAGCTGCGGAAAGACCCTGTAGTTACACTGAACCAGCCATAATCTAGGAGTTTGTCTTCTGCTCAGCCGGCGTTCGGAGCGATGTTTCGAGAGCTGATTGAGCTGGGCGTCGTTGAGATCGATACTGAGCCGCTCGATGCGGGCATCGAGCGGCGACTCAAGGAGTTCTGGGAGAATACGTCCTGTCCACAGTGCGGTCATCAGAGCATCGTCACGTGGGAAGAAATCGACCGTATCTGGTGCCGTGACTGTAATTTTAAGCCGGTTTTTTACCTACGGAACGCCGATACGTTACTCAGTATCAACCAGATCGCACCGTTGCTCGGTCGAACCTACAAAACCGTTCACACGGCGATTCGAGAGGTGGAAGCCGCGGTTCAGCGCGGCTTCCCCGTCGTCTGGAGCCTCCTCGACCAGGCCATCGATGGACCGACGCAAGTCGACGAGTCTGGGAAGGTCTGTTCGGGGTACAAAGGACAAGAGCCGCCGCGGAACAGTCGTTCGCGCGGCGGCTCGTCACAGACAGGCCGCTCACGCTGGCGAGGGCGTCACGGTGATCAGTTGACGCTCGTCGCGGCGTGCCGCGACTCGCTTCGCGTGATTCGTGCCAACTCGGCATCGACTACAGCGGCGATCTTGAACCAGTAATCCAAGAGGTTGAAGACCTCTCCCAGCCACTGGGAGAGGTCTGGACCGACGGACTCCAAGCCTACCGAGAAATGGAGCGTGATCACCGAACGGTCGTCCACAAGGAGCGGTACGTATCGCCAGAGGGCCTCCATATTAACCAAGCTGAGTGCCTGTTTTCACTCATCCAGCCGTGGCTGCGGAAGTTCCGCGGCCTGTCCAAGCAGGGCTTGGAACAGGCCGCTCACACCTTCGGCATCGTTCGGTCACTCACTCTGACTGGCGAACCCACCGAGTCAATCGTTGATTGTCTCGTTATCGGGGATTTCCGTAATTCTACATAAGAGCGGTTTTTCAGCGCCCCCAGAGGGGCGGAGGCGCGTTCTGACCTCCGTCGGTGATGACTGAACCCTATCTTACGACAGTCCTCGTGGAAGCCGAGCACGTTGCCGAGCAGCACGACCAGGTCGCTCGAACGACAGACAACCAAGCCCACGAGTACCTCCGATACGCCGTCCTCCGGGTGCTCGAAGGCAAGTCGGACCACCTCCCAGCAGACTGGACACCGATCGACGGCATGACCGTCGGCTGCGGGAGTGACGAGGCGATGTACGACAGCTGGGGCTCCAGCGAAGACTGGTGGGAGACCGTCCCGCCGCAGGAGGCGTGTACCCGCTTCCGGGTGTTCTTCCCGGACGACCACCAGACGGTTCCGCGCGACATCGTTGACGTGATGGCCGCGCTCGTGGCCTGGCGCGTCTGGACCGAGAGCGCAGCGGCGTGCGGCTTCTACGACCATCTCGAGCGCCGCGAGGTCCACTACCTGTGGCCGGAAGGCCATCCGGAGGAGGAAGTGCTCCACGAGCGGCTCAGTGGCCCTGCGGAAGCCGTCGCTCCCGACGGTGGCCGAACAGGCGACGTTCGCGACCGACTGGTCGTCAACAAGAACGCACAGTCGCGGGACGAACTCGAGCCCCGCACGAGGCGTGCCGTCGCCGAAGCGATGGACGTCTCACTCCTCTCGAAAGGTGGCCGCTACGAGGTGCAGTCCGCGTCAGGCAACAGGTACGAAGTCGACGTCATCGACGAATCGTGTACCTGTCCCGACTGGCAGCAGCGCTCACCCGAGGGCGGCTGCAAGCACCTGCGTCGCGTCGATCATGAGATCAAACGGGGGCGCGTTCCCCGTCCAGACGGCCGCCTTCCATCTTAGCTGTAGCTGGACGAGCGTGTCATAGAACTATTCACACATAATGATTATTTTGTTTACTATTATAGGAAGATATTATCTTAGAAGCTCGTGCACTTGGTGCACGGATCTTAAAATCGGTCAGAGAGTGCCCTTTCGTTTCCGAATAATGATTTCTCGCACCTGTTCTACGTGATTCGTCTCGGATTGAACGAACGCTGTGAGGATGGCCTCGACGATCTCGGAGCGGCTGGCTCCGAGATCGTCACACTCAGCGACCAATTCATCCACTTCTCGCACGATTTCCTCGTCAACAGCGACGCCGAACTTCTCTTTCGCCATAGCTAAAACAAGCTTAAAACGGCGTGCACTAAGTGTACAACGGTCTCAATTCGTCTAAGTTGATTTAGCGAACCATGTGAACTCTTCTATGACAGGCTCGTTTGTATGTTAAGCTCTGTTTCGAGTATTCAGTAAGCAGACGATCGATCCGTTGTTCAGTTAAAAAATCTTTTAGATACCAGTTGATTTTCGCATCAAGAACGGGTTGAGATTCAACACGGTAACCCGTACACTCCGGACAAAATAACGAATTTGTATCAGTTTTAGATAGGCAGAGCAAAGACCCGCAATCAGAACACGGCATACTCAGGAGATATTGTGGATCCCTGATACACGTTTCCCTGTTGATCGGTTGATTGTAGACGATCTGTCTTAAGGAAGTAACACTGGTCCATATAGACACTTCCGCAGCTTTCAACAGATTCAGGATGCTATTTTCATCTACTCTACTGGTCTTACTGTATTGCCATTTTGACGTACTCGGTCGAACTTCTGGAGATACTCGATCCGTTCGCCAACGTCAGCGGCATCCAGATCTAATTCGACGGCCAGTTCGTCGACCGTCATCGGTTCATCGAGTTCCTGGAGGACTTCGAGCCCCCGGTAGTACCTGTTCGTGAGCTCTTGGACGCGGCCCTCGATCGGCGTGGTCACCCCGTACCGCTCCTCGAGTTCGACCAGGGCCTTGTTCGCGAACGTGGCGAACTGATCGTCACCCAGGCGTTCGATCTGAGCTTCGAGTTCAGCCTGGACGACGTCGTAATCGAGACCGGCCTGCACGAGCATATTCATATCCTCGATGTCGTCGTCACGGCCTGCGATCGCCTTGAACAGGAAGATATCCTCGTTGCTGACCAGCCGGACCGTCAGTCGATCCGTGTCGAGGAACGGCTCGCTGCGCTCTTGCATCCCGTCGGTGAGCACGAGCTTGTTCGCGACCTGCTGGTTGAAGATGTCGAGACGACACCCGTCGTCGTTCTCGACGCAGCTCGTCGCGCCAAGCGCCCGGTAATCTGGATCCAGCGACTGGACCTCCGCATACCCGAGGTCCATCAGGACGGCCCACAGCTGACCGTACGCGTCGCCATCCGGGACGACCAGGTCGATATCTTTCGTCGCCCCTTTGAGGTCGCGCAGCGACATCGCGCCACCACCGATCAGGTAGACCGTGAGCGGTTCAGATAGCCCGTCCCCGATCCGCTGAAATTCGTTCTCGATGTACTCACGTCCGAATGTTGGTCTCATTGTGGTAGTGGCACCTCGTAGTCAGCCGCCAGCTCCTGGAACTCGTCCCACTCCGGGAGCCGGTCGTCGTCGACCTCGCCGTGCGTCTCCAGGTAGCGCAGCAAGGCGTCGATTTCGTCTTCGAGGCCATACTTCGCCGCCTGCTCTCGGAGGTCCGCCTCGTCGACGTCGACGTGGCTGAGCAGGAGGAGACAGTACGAGCGGTGACGGCTGCCGTCGTCGATCAGCAGCGTGTGACAGCAGAGCTCCGCCGGCGAGACTGCGTCGAGATCCTCGGAGTAGAAGTAGTAGCGGTGGCCGGTGAGCAGGAACTGGAGGTCGAAGCCCGCGAACCGAGCGAGGCCGGTTTCGTGGAACCCCTCTGCCTCGATCTCCGTCTCGGTCTGGGTGAGGAATTCGTCGTAGTCCTCCCAGAGAATCGTCCCCTTCGGGGCGACGGCTTCGAGGCGGTGGCGATGCAGATGGTGTGCGAGTTCCCGGGCGAACTCGTGGAGGCGGTCGAAGTCGGCGTTGAACTCGTAGTGGCCGTCGGCCGTCCCGACGAGCCCACGGTCGCGAAACCGCTTGAGGACGCGGTTGACCGTGTTGCGGTAGTTGTCGCTCCGGTCGGCGATCTCGGAGACGGTTCGCGGCTGGTCGAGGTAGTACAGCACCTCAAGTGTCTTCCCGGTCAGCAGCTCGGGGAAGTCGATGTGGGAGTGCTGGCGGACGAGGTCCTGGTAGAGCTCGACGGCACGAGCGTCTGACGGGATGACTCGTTTTCGGCGGCCGTCGCGTTCCGTGTAGACGAGTCCCTTTTCGACGAGGTCGGCGACGGCACGGGAGAGGTAGCTCTCGCTGTGGTCGAGCTTCGTCGCGAGCTCGGAGATCGTGTCGCCGCGGTCGACCGTGGCGAGGACCTCGAGTTCGATGCGCCGGAGCACGGTGTAACATAGTACGAAACTACTATATAAAGAAGTTTCGAGTAATGTTACAGTCAGCAGGCACGAGAACCGTCTCCATCGTCTTAACCAACAAAACTATGCATTAGTGTGTTTTGTTGGTTAAGACGAGAGTAGCCGATGTCCGACGAACCCCCAACCCCACCGGCGAACCTTCCAACGGAGATCGTCAACACGCTCAACGAGTCGGACCCGGAGCAGCTCCAAGACGTTGCAACGTACGCTGAAGCGCTCGCCGAGCACAAGGAACGAGAGGCCCGTCTCGAGGAGTCGGCAGATCAAGACGAGGTCGAAGAGCGACCGGACGATCCCCCGGATGACATCCCGTCGAAAGCGATGATCAACGACGGTCGCGACAACTACTGGCAGTGGCGGGACGGGGAGGGGGTCCACTCCCAGTATAACGGCCCGGTCACCTCAGACGAAGGAAATACGCTGCTCGTCCAACCATTGACATCCTCCTCCGGCTTTAGTAGTTCACAGAAGTTTTGGGTACTCCACGTGCCAGAGATAAGGTGGAGAGGCTTTCTTCGACTGAGTCCTCATCCCAGTTCACCCAGAAGTTTCGTTAATCACTATAGCCGGAGGAATCCCGAGCGGTGGGAGTTTCAGGTTTGCAACCAGGGACGCCGCCACTTTACGGGAGTTCGCATCTAACCCAGTCGTCGTGGTCGGTGGCTGGTTAGCCGTGCCAAACGGCTGGTACTCCTATCCTCGGCGTCGTCAGCGTTCGTGGTTGTTTTTGCCCGGCGAACTCTGAGTTAGCGTCAACAGACTTGGAGGTATCGTGAGGTTGCTGAAACAGGCGGCACGCGACCACACTCTTCTAGAATGCGGCGGTCACCGCCTGTCTTTCGTATACTGCCTCGTTACGTGGGCGGACAGGCCGCCTCCGACGGTCGTTCGGAATCCGCTCCGTTCCGACCTGACCTTACCGACGTATAGCGGTTCTTGGCATTTCAACGTATGGATTGGAGACTCGGCTCTGCAATTTGTCGGTGGAACGTGGCACTGAGTGACGGCGTGTATCCACGGCCTGAAGGCCGTGGTATTGCGCCTGCTCCCCGTATAAAGATGGCTGCGTTCGCCGGCGGAGTGAATTTTGCGGGTCTCGTAAAGGAACCCAAGCGCGCAGCCGTGGCGACTTCGAGATCTATCTGAGTTCACCGCGTGATAGCACTCGTCGTAGTGACTTCCTCAAGGAATGTATCGAGTAATTCACCCGGGCCAGCGATTGTTTCGTGGACAGGAGGCTCCCGGAGTTCAATATCAAGGCTCGATACAGCTTCGAAATCACCGTCAGAGACAGCGAGCATAAGAATCGCGGACTGATAGATCGCAATCGTCCGTTCCGCGTCCACATCGAGATACTCAATTCCAAGATCATCAAGCACAGCGAGGAGATTACACGGCTGCTCAAACTCACAGTGCACCGTCGAACCCGTCTCATCCGCCATACGGGTCCATACGCGTTACTACCCCAAGTACCCGATGTTCTCGCCACTCACGACAATTCAGGCGTCATTCTGGCCGATCCCTGAAACCGATGATGGCTCCGCAGGAACTGTTCAGGGTGAGTGATTTTCGATGGCTGCGGTAGTTCTAGCCATGTTCCGGCAGTTGGTGGAAATTCGTATCAGAAATGAGTTACAGTTGAATTGTCTCAATAGTTTAATTCGCTGAAGACACGTTCCGACAGATAATCTGAAATTTGGAATTCACACCAGTTGGGGAATCCGGAACGAAAAGTGGTAGTGACACGTCGATAAAGCAGAACTGTGCCTCAAGAAGCTGGCTCAAGCGAACCCCCACGGACGGTCGGGCTCCGTGATCTCCTATTGTTGAGCGTTGGCGGGATGATCGGATCTGCGGTGTTCTTTTTCCCGGCATTCACTGGCCAGTGGATTGGGCCAGCAGCAATCCTTGGCTGGCTCGTTGCTGGTGTCGGCATGGCGAGCATCGCGCTCTGTTATACTGAGCTGGCGACTGCCTTCCCCCAATCCGGTGGCCCAGCAGTCTACCCAGCGCAAACGCTGGGTTCGAACCGATTTGTACGACGGTTTTTCTCCTACCTAGAGGGGGCATCTTACGCACTGGGCTGGACCTTCGGCGTCGCCGTCTCAGCGTGGTATGTCGCGAACTATTTGGGAGCGATTCCGCCACTGACCGGCGTTCGCTCCTATACGGTTCTTTTCGGGTTACTCGCGATTGGGGCAAGCCTCAGTGTCACCCTCGCCGGAATTGACGTGACAAAACGTACGAACCTCATCCTCACCACATTCATCCTCACCGTTCTTGGAGTCGTCGCAGCGGTTGGGATCGCAAATGGTGAACCAACAAACGCGACACCGTTTTTCACCGGGACAGGAACACAGTTCCTCGCCGCAATCGGGATTGCCATTACTGGGTATGGAGCGTGGACTGTTGTCCCGGCGGCCGCCGGCGAGGTAAAGCGACCCGAATGGACGATCCCGCGGGCGATCCTCGGCAGTCTACTCCTCACAACACTCTGCTATACTGCGGTGGTCGTTGCGCTACACGTCACAGTCGCACCGAGCGCGTTTCAGCGCGGGAATCTCGTCATGGTCGCACCGCTCTCCGCAATCGTCGTCGACGCAGGGCTTCCCCTGCTCGCAAACTATGTCCTCCCCGTCGCCGCGCTTGTCGCCATCTTCACGACGATGTTAGTCGGAATGACGAGTTCCGCTCGAGTGCTTCAGGCACTAGCTGAGCGCGGCTTGTTCCCGAGTGTGTTCGCCGCGACGAGCGACCGGACGAATGCGCCGTATGTCGCTCTATGTGGCGTTGCCATCGGCGCAGCCGCGGTTGTCGTCGGGAAAGAAGTCGTCGGCGGGCTCGTCCTTGCCGCACTCGTTGGAACCGTCCTTCCATACGCAATCAATATCGCATCATTCGTCGGCTTCCGAATATATCGAGACGACGTAACCGCAACTTTTCGTGCTCCCGGCGGCCTTCTGACTGCGGCTGTTGCATTTGGGTTTCTGGCCCTCCTTGCCGTTGGTCTGTCAGTTGATCATCCGTTCGCCGCGACACTCACCGTCGCGGCACTTCTCGTCGGCTTCGCTCTCCAATACGTGTTCGGGAACGGCTCGACGACAGCAGACCACGAGAATGCCTAACCTCTCGACACAGCGAACATCCTTCAAAAGATCTCGACTAGTAGTCACGCGAAGAGTTCGATACGGCTCTATTGAATCCACGGACGGCGTAGGGACGAGTCGTCAGAACGTTGGAAGTGAAGCGGGAGAGTACAGTTGTGCAAAAGGTACTCTTCCGCTTCGTTAAACAAGCTGTCTCGATAGCACGAAAACTTACTGATGCGGCGCTGATGCAGATCAGCCATCCAGCCGGCAATGGCGTTGCTGGCTGGAAGCACGCTGTCCTGCACTTTCTCCGGCTTCACATGGAAGCCACGCTCCAAGAAGTCCTCGATTGGGCCGAGGAGATGGAGCGGGTACGAGCCGCGCTCGTTCTCGAGCGCGGCGAGTTCCCCGGCCCATCTGCGCTGTGCAAATCGTTCGATCGGGCTCCAATGCGTATCTGGCGAGAGCTGCTCCGACTCTCGTCAGATCTGCTCGATCAATCCGGCCACGCCGCCATCGACGCCACCTACTTCGACCGCCGACAGGCGTCGAACCACTACCTCAAGCGGTGTAACCGTGAGGTACAGACCGTCCAAGCCACGTTTCTCGTCGATACCGCGCAGGGCGCGGTTATCGACGTTCATTGTAGTGCGAAGTGGCCAAACGGGACGAATGTCGGCCCGCAGGTCGCCCTGCGGAACGCAGGCGACCTGCGGAGCCTTGCCGCCGACAAGGGCTACGACGACATGAGCTTCCGCGAGGTACTTCGCGCAGAAGGCATCCGACCGCTGATCAAGCACCGCGTCTTCGCGCCGTACGATCACGCGCACAACGCGCGGATCGACGATGATCTCTACAACCAGCGATCGGCGTGTGAAACCGTGAACTCGGTGATCAAGCGCTCGTACGGCTCCGCCGTCCGAGCGCGGGCTTGGTACCGCCAGTTCCGTGAGATCGTGCTCGCCGCCGCAGTCTACAACGTCGAACAAGCCGTTAAACAGTGAATCCCGTCGCCCTCTGCGGATTCAATAGAGCCGTTCGATACCGAACTCACGCCCCAAGCGCTATAGAACAAGACCCGAGAAATCCTCACGCAGGCGATCAACCTCAGGAGCCGGTCAAGCTGGAGGTCCACGAGTCCTCTCAGGACGCGACCTACGCAACCCACGACCTGGCCAGTATCATCGAGCGGAAGCTCGATAAGTGGACGTCCGAATCGGCTGGTCGTCACCAAGGCTTGCCGAGGACTCTCTCATAGGCACACAAACGACCGGTAGAGCAGTTATTCGGGGTTGGCGACGGTGAGTACGGGGACTGGTGCTGTGCGGACGGTTTGCTCGGCGACACTCCCGAGGAGGATTCGCTTGACGCCGCGGCGGCCAGTCGTGCCCATGACGATCGCATCGATGGCGTGGTCGTCGATAGCCGCTCTGATGGCATCTGTCGGCGCGCCGTGTTCGGCATGTGTGTGAACCGCGGGCACATCGTAGCGTTCGGCGGCCGCGGCGACGGCCGCGACGGCATCGTGTGCAGGCTGCTCGAGCTTTTCCGTCGACAACACGGACCGAACGTCAGGCCCGAGTGAAATGTCGTTGACGACTGAGAGGATGTGAACGGTCGCGTCAACAGTGGCTGCGAGCTCCAGTGCGTGCTCGGCAGCGTGCAACGCGGTGTCGCTACCGTCCGTCGGCACAAGGATATTCTCGTAGGGGAATACGAGCCGGTCGTCCGGTCGTATTCGAGCGGTGAGAACAGGCACGTTGGACAACCGTACAACTTTCTCCGTGACGCTACCCAGAAGGGACCGGGACAGCCCGCTGCGCGCGTGTGTCGGCAACACGATCAGGTCGTAGTCGTACTGGTCAGCGTACTCAACGATGGTTTCGGCCGGACTCCCCTGAACGACATCAGTCCCGTACTCGACGTCCAGTGACGCGAGCGTGCCCGCGGCATCCTCGACAATTGACTCGCCTTCCTGTTCGAGGGCGTCAACGACATCCCCACCGATGACACTGACGCTGTCGCGACTCGTATCCGCAACGAACAACACCTGCACGGTAGCGCCAGTCTGACGGGCGAGCTCGGCAGCGTGCCGGTGAACCTCGGCAACGGATTCGCTGTCGTCGACTGGAAGAAGAATCCGGTCATACATGGGTGCGTAGGTGTAGTTTCGCCAGACGATGCCATAGTAGTTCGCTACGAAAGCATAATTCCAGAGCTAGGTGTGAAGCGCTCGTTCAGTACAGACTGTTACGGCTGGAGGAGATTAGGGTCAATTCTACCTCGGCGAGGGAGACTTCGGTGGTATCGATTTTCTCTCGAATAGCACTATCAGGGCAGGGAGACGTACTGCGACCATCTTAACCAACAATACTATGAATTGCCGGCCCATGTTGGTTAACACGAGAGTAGCCGATGTCCGACGAACCCCCGACCCCACCGGCGAACCTTCCGACGGAGATCGTCAACACGCTCAACGAGTCGGACCCGGAGCAGCTCCGAGACGTTGCCACGTACGCTGAAGCGCTCGCCGAGCACAAGGAACGAGAGGCCCGTCTCGAGGAGTCGGCAGATCAAGAGGAAGTCGAAGAGCAACCAGACGATCTCCCGGACGGCGTCCCTGCCAAAGCAACGATTACGATCAAGGAAATCAACGACAATCGCTACTACTACTGGCAGTGGCGAGACGGCGATCGGGTGAAGTCAAAATATAAAGGCCCGGTCAATCCGGACGACTAGACAGAGCTGCGTCTCAATCGTGAGATCAGCCGTTCGGAAAGCCCCCAGCTACGATATGAAAGTTAGCGCTGTCAGCGCTCGGGTCGAGGGGCAGTCTCGTACCGTTTGATGTCCTCGGTCTTCTCTACGCGGTCGTATATCTCTCGAAGCGTATCTTGTGCCCGAAGGAGCTTGTGTTCCTCAAGGAACTGCCGACCACTCTCGCTGATCCCATAGAACTTGTACGGGCGGTCATTTTTCCGACGGTCCTCGGGCAGAAGCACTTCCTCGATGACGCCGGCGTCGACGAGCTGCTGGAGGTGCTGGCGAATCGTCGTCCGGCTCTTGCTCGGGTTGACATAGTCGAGTTCCTTTAGCGTCGGTAGTTCCGACGGATGCCCAAGAATGTCCTGGAGGAGCGCGAATCGCGTCTCCTGGGTGACAACGTTGAGTCGCTCCCGAACGGACTCGAGCTCGCTTGGTAGCTGATCGGAGGTACTCATTACTTCGTTGTTCGGGTGGGCCGGTCAAAAGCGTTTCGCCCAAATACGAATCAGGTATAGGCGAATCGGTCTATGATGAGGTCGCCACATTAAAGCACCCTATCTGCGTACGTTCGGGTAGATGAGTGAGGAACCAGTCACTGTTGACGAACTCGCTGCGAAGGCCGACGAGTATCTTCACGAGACCTCACTCACGCCGAAGGAGTACGAAGCGCTGAAACAGAGTGTTGCGGAGCTGACGCCGATCTTCTCGGCTGAGAATTCGTACTTTGTCCTCGGCAGCTATGGTCAACCCGAGATTCGCCGTCTCCAGCTCGTGAAAGATCGCCTCAATCGACGGCCCGGCGCGTATGCATTTTTGATGGTCGACATCCGAAGCGAATGGACGAACACCTATCTCAAGTTCCGACTGCTCGCCGATTATACGGATACGATCGTCGGTGTCGCCGAACACGCTCAGGGAGGGTTTCTGGTCGAACAGGGCTACTTCACGGCCCTTGAGGAATATTTCGCGAAAACGCACGTATTCAAGCGCGAATACGAAACGCTCAACCTAGAGGACGTTGAGACCGGAGTGACGAGTGAGAATCCGTATAGCGGTATGCAGACGGCTATTTTCGAGATGCTGGACGATGGCGGTCGGTTATGCCGGTGGACTACTGAAGACGAACTCGTCGAGTGTGTTGGTACCCTGTAACCGACCCTACCCTACTTCGTTCGGTCTAGTGATCTCGCTCGTTGAGGGAGGGGCCACCGACGGAGCGTTGCTCCGTTGAGACCTCGAAAGGCGATGCCTTTCGGTGGCTTTGATGTGGGACTCGCCGTCAGTTGTCGCCGGGGAGGAAGGTCGTTCCTCGCCCGCACCGAACATATCGATAGAGGTGTGTGGTGGTGCAAGAACACTTCGATAGAGGTGTGTCTTCGAGAACAGACGTATTGACAATCAATTCACAATATTTCGGCCAAAAACGACAAATGCAGTCAAATGAATTCATAACCGCTAGCCACACATAGCCGCGTTCTCGATAGGTAGACCGCTCTTATCCCGACATTACACTTCGATAACGGTGTGAGGTACGCGGATATTCAAGGGACCTTGCTTGTTCGGATGCATCCGCTTGTTAACCGCTGCATGCGTGGCACGTTAGGGCAAACCAGTACACATCGATAAAGGGGTGTCTGCAGAACTTCAGTCAATCCTAGCTACTCTGTACAGATGAGCAGGAAGAAAACGATTCCAAGACAGATTCAACAACTCTGATTCAGAAGCTCGTTAGGCCTCGTTGCGGACCTGAGCTTTGACGACCGATTTGACCTCGTCCGTGGAAACCATCTCGATGCGAGAGTCCTCGCGAAGCGTCTCCAAAATCGTTTCCGGCCGCTCGCCGAACTGGAACTCGAGGAACATCCCCGAGCTGGGGCCGTGACTCCGTCGCTCGAAGTCCACCAGCGAGTACGTCGTCAGCTCCTTCATCTTGTTCACGTACGTCTCCTGATGATATTGGTCGGCGTCAATTGATTCCGTCAGGTACTGATAGACTTTGTAGCCAGTCGTGCTCCGTGCGGTCCCGCCGTCAGTCTGGGCTGCGACGGAAGCAGTCGCGTACAGGCAGAGTTTCTTCTGCGTGCTAATGCCACGAACGACCTCAAGGACCCGATTTTTCTCGACCTTATCCTGGGCCATCCGGACGTGCTTCTCGCGGATTTTTTGGTCACCTTCACGCTCGGCGAGCTCGCCAGCTACGCGCATCAAGTCGATGGCTTTCCGCGCGTCCCCGTGTGTCTGGGCGGCGAATGCAGCCGCCAGCGGGATGACTTCTTCCTTGACGACGCCATCATGGAATGCGTCCTGACGCCGGCGGAGAATCGATTGCAGTTGGTTGGCGTCGTAGTCGTCGAAGTGGACGTCTTCGGGCGTGAACGAGCTCAACGCGCGACTGCCAACGGCTTCCATCATCTTCGTGTCGTTCGAAATTGCGACGACGGAGATGTAGGCGGTGAGGTCGTCGCTAGCGCCGGCCCGCGAGAGCTGGTAGAGCAGCCGTGAGAACGCGGGGTCCTGTTTGTCGCGACGGCCGACGAGCATGTCGAGTTCGTCGAGCACGAAGACGACGGAGTCGAAGTTCTCGTTGATGATTCGGTAGAGTTCGTCCCATTTCTCCTTGGTTGCGACGCCGTGCTTCGGTACCTCGACGTCAACACCAGCCTCGTCGGCGGCCTGTTGGGCAAGTTCGTAGACAGCAACGCCGAGGGTGTCGAGGTCCTGACAGTTGACTTCGACAGTCCCGAATTGGATGTCTCGAGAGTCGCAGATACGACTAATGTTCTTGCAGACGGCTTTGGTGATGAGGGATTTGCCCGTGCCGGAGGGCCCGTAGAGGAAGAGGTTTGGTGGGCGGTTGTCGCCAAGGGCGACGCGAAGCATCTTGGTGACCTCCTGGAGCTGTTCGTCACGACCGACGATACGATCCTCCTCAACGACGTAGTTGGGATCGAGGAGGGAGCGGTCGCGGATGAGCCCGTCTTGCTCGTCGAATTCCAGCAGCATATCCTCGATCGACTGAGAAGGGCTTTCGCTATCCTCGTCGGTGGCCGTGTCGGAAGCGTCTTCGGAAGCAGAAGACTCCGTAGAGAGATCCATCTGTGTAGAGTCGTCTAGGGACTCCGGATCAGGAGGGGAGCCATCGGAGTCGTCGATACCCATGTACGAGCCCATACAGAGCAAGAGTAAAAATGTTCCCCACCCCTATCGAAGTGTGATTCGGGTATTAAGGTGTTTATTCCCGGATATAGCGCCAGTATAGCTCGTTACGACGGTTATTTCCAAACGCGCCTAACGAAGTGTTCCAAGAGCGTCCGTCGGCGAGCCCCTCGAGGAGTTGCTGAAGAGACACACCCCTCTATCGATGTGTTCGAGTGATCCGGCGTGGGGGCGACTCGAAGCGATTCGGCCGATTTGGGACCAAGGGCGAGACGTTCCATATACGCCGATTTCCCGGGATTCCATAGAGAGAAGAACTGAATCAGGAATATTGAGACTCCAGAAAGTGGTTGTTCTTCTCTTCTTCTCTTCTAGCTTTCTAGAACAAACACACACACACACACCTCTATCGAAGTGTTCGAAGTGTTCTGCAACCGCTGTTATCTGTCGTTTTCTGCTGCACACAATTCTTGGCTGTCTCGTGTCGTTGATTCCGCCATGTATCGTCTCGTGAACCAGCTGAACCAATCCAAAGGGATCTGACATCCGCCAATATCCTCTTCTCGCTCGGTTTTTCGCTCGTACCACCCTGAACTGAACACATCGATAGAGGGGTGTCTGTCTATTCTTGGTCTATTTCCTCGAGCCGGACCATTCCTAGCATTCTCTCAGTGCCTCACCCTTTCTGCTTGGACTCCCGCGAGGAACACATCGATAGAGGGGTCTCCATCTGTATACCGGCGATTCGTACTGAACCACCCAAACTTAACCAACAACGTCGGCATCATCGAAGCTCTGTTGGTTAAAACAATCCCGCAGTAGAGACGGTGCCGTGAGGTAGTTTTGGTTGGTTAAGCAGCGATAACTCCTCTCAGAACTTGGCTTGCTATCGTCTACTCCTCTGGGTCGACGTACTGATTCTCCCACTCACGGCGGGCTGCAATTTCTCGCTCGCCACGCCGCGTCACTGTGTAAAAGTTTGTTCGCTGGTCAAGCTCCCCCTTGTCGACGAGGCCTTTGTCGACGAGTGTGTCGAGATTCGGGTAGAGTCGGCCGTGGTGGATCTCGGACTCGTAGTACTCCTCGAGTTCATCTTTGACTGCGAGGCCGTGTGGTTCATCTAATCCAGCAACAACGTAGAGGAGATCTCGCTGAAATCCTGTAAGGTCGTGCATATTCCTTATCGAGTTCTTGAACTGTATAATTATTATTCTTTCGCGCTGCACCTGTACGTACGATGTACGTCCGTCTTCGATCTATCCCTGAAGCGTTACTTGACTGAACTCCCGGCCTAGATTTGAGTTGGTGAACCTGCTGCTAACTTGAACCCTATCCGAGTCCAGTGGAATTTTCCTTCGAGCACCCCTGGATACTGTTGTTTTCTACACCTCACTGCCCTGGTTATGCCACTTCTGGATACGAAATCTCAGTCACGCTTACCCGCGTTAACCAACATCCTCTCGACTTCTCAATAGTGTTGGTTAATCTTCCTCGAATTCGATGAACGCGGACAAACTCGTGTTTCGAGTCTCAGCAAGTTCCCGCTGGATCTCCGTTCGGTCCCATCCGAGCGGTGAAAGCACGCTCTCGACGGCTCTGACCAGCTGCGTTTCGTAGTACGAGGCGTCGTAGGTCTCGATTTCCTCGTGGGCGAGGGCGACACGATCTCGCGAGGATTTCTCGTCGTCGACGACCACGTACTCGATATCCTGGCCCGGGTGGACTGCCAGGTCCTGCTCGCGGGCTCGCTTCAAGGCGGCCACGTTCTGGGTATTCTGTGAGTAGCCTTCCAGGGGTTTGGAGACACGGTTCCGCTCGGCGAGCCGCTCTACTGCTACGTTGCCCGCCTGCAGTTCGTCGATTGCTCGTTCGAGCCGTCCGAGCACCGCGTCCGGTGACCGCGTGGCATCGAGCCGGTCGAGACAGTCCCGCTGGACATCCTCGATGAACGGCGGGGTCGAGCGCTGCCGGGCTTCGATACCTCTGATCTTGAAGTCGTCGTCGCCGGCGACCTTCCCGAAGTACTTCGTCAACGCGCCGGTGTCGCTCTTGCGCTGCGGGACGAACGCCACCCAGTCGTAGTGAGCTTCGTGTTCGAGCCGAATCTCGACACGTTCCGTGATCTCCGTTGCGAGCGTCTGGAGGTCTTCGCGGTCATCGTCGTCGACGTCGGGGTCCGGCGTCACCCAGATGGAGTCGACGATGCCGTGGACGACGCGCCAGCCGCCAGTTTCGAGCTGCTGTTTCGCCGTCAGTAGGATATCGCGAGCGAACGCGTTAATTGCTTCGTGGCACTCGATGCGGCCGAACTTCGCGTTGCTGAACCCCTGATAGCCGAAGCAGGCGACGAGGATCCACTTTAGCGCTCCGGACCGCCCCTCGAGTTCCGCCAGCCGGTCCTCGTCGGGGTCGTCCCGTTCCTTCTCGCGACGGATGGCCGCCTTGATCTCGTCGCGCGCGTCGATGATCGGCTGTAGCACGTCGACGAGGTAGCCCCGGTCGTCGCAGATCGAGTACCCGAGGCCGGGGACGTCGTCGCGGTCGCTGTGGCAGTCACACCGGGTAAGTCAACCAACGGCTAACGCCGTGGGCTTTCAGCGTGGACTCCCGCTCTAACCGAATCCGGTACGGATTTGACACCGTTCGCGTTCAACATCCCGCTGTTCAAGCGCACGCCTACGGGTGCGCCTCCTTCGCCGCCAGTTTGGTTGCGAAGGAGTCGATAGCCGATGTTTTTGGCTGCGTTGTAGTCGGCGTGGTTCTCATACCCACAGGATTGACAGCAAAAGGTCTCCTGCGATGGTCGGTTGCCCTTGTGGGTGAACCCGCACGACGAACACCGCCGACTCGTGTTCTTCGGATTCACCTGATCGACGTGGATACCGCGTTCTTCGGCTTTGTATGAGACGTACTCGTACAGTCGCCGGAACGCCCATTCGTGGAACTTCCGCGCGTTCGGTATCCGGTCACGGATGTCCGTCAGGTTCTCGAAGGCAATCACCGTACAGCCGTTCTCTATAGCCTGTTCAAGCAGTTCGTTCGCTACGCGGTGGAGATATTGCTTGAAGCGTCCTGTCTCCTTGCGTCCGACCGCTTGGACGTTCTCGTGGGCCCACCGCGAACCACACTCCTGCAGCGACTTGCGGCGCTGAACGTACTCCGTTCGCCAGTGATTGAGTTCGTCGGCAGACCAGAACGCACCAGTCGAGGTGACGGCGATGTTCTCGACCCCGAGATCTACACCGAGAACCGTTCCGTTCTCGGCTGGTTCGGGGTCGTCCACGTCCGCCTTTGTTCGGACGTGGAGGTAGAAATCGCCACGACGGTAGTGGAGTGTCGCGCCGGTCGTCTCCCACTCTTCAGAACGCAGGTACTTCGAGTGGGGCGTGTCACGGGTCTTGTCGGGCAAGACGTACTCGACGGTGACGCGGCCATTAACCGTGGACAGCGAAGCGTAGTCGTCGTGGAACGTGGCGTTGCGCTGGTTGTATTCGCAAAACGGCGTTGTGAACGTCGGCAACGAGGCGTATTCGCCCTTCGACCACTTTGCGACCACGCTGTCAAGTGCATCGACAGCACGGTCACGAGCCGATTGGACGTGGTTGCTGTGGAGTCGTGTCTGTTCGCGTACCTCGTCGTAGGTTTCCTCGTGGAGAACGGACTTGCGGGTTTCAGCCCACTCGCCGTCCCACGCAGCGTCCACGACGTAATTGGCTGCCCACAGGAACTCGTCAATCGTCTCGTGGAGCAGGTCCGCCTGTTCGTCGGTCACGTCGAGTTTGACCGGGACGGTGCGGCGGACCTTCATGTACCTCACAAACAGCGCCACCATTAAAAGTATTAATACGAATGTGGGGGGAGCAGTTTACCACCAATAATGGTAGGTAGTCAAGCAAACGCGCTTCTTTTTTGCTGTGAACAGTAGGGTTCTGCGCGGGGGAAGATGACCGCCCGGCCGGGCACGTTGTACCGTGCCGGCGAGTGGCCGACGCGGCCGTAGCTCGAGTACGTCGACCGGCTCGCGAGCTGCTGGTAGTCGACGTCCGGCCACCGACTCAGCGAGAAGTCGTCGATGCCGGCGTCCGTCGCCATCTCGTACAGGGTCGGGACGATCTCGCTCGTCGAACAGACCAGGACGTCCGGATCGTGCGCGTCGAGCGCCCTCTGGACGGCGGTCAGGAGATCCGTCGGCGAGCCGGTGACGGTGTCGCCGGCGACGGACAGCTCCCCATAGACGTCGTTGCTCGTTTCGGTCACCGGGACGCTAAGCTGGAGCGTCGACAGCTCGCTCGCCGGCGTCGGATCGGCGCCGGTCTCCAGACAGTACCGGAACTCTCGCGAGAAGTCCACGTTGAAACAGGCGAAATCCCCGATTGGATGGGCTGACAGCTGGCGCGCTTGCCGGGCGAGTGGAGTGACGCGGTCGATGTGGGCGACGTCGACGGCGAGGACTGGTTCCTCGTCTCGTCGAAAGCCGGGGCGTCGCGTAACCATCTCGGTCGCGACGACGTCCGGGTGCTGGTCGTACACCGACTGGAGCGTCGTGAGATCGAGGTCAGGCGCTGGGTCGCGAGCGGCGACGTAGAAGCGCGGAGTGTAGTCATCGCGCTCGGTCGCGACGGCGCCGTCGGTGGTTATCTCCCACTCCAGGACGCGGCCGTCATCCAGGAAGTCGATGCTGAACGGCATCTACGTCTCTATGACGTTCGAGTCGTCGATAAGCGATGGCGTGTCGTTTCCGGGTTTCAACGTATGGCCTCAAGACCCCCTCTACTGGTGTTTTATGGCCGTTTGTCCGTTCTCCACTCTCTCTGAACGGTTTCCGGAATTCATATCGTTGGATTCAGTCGATGTACTCTCCAGTAGAAGTAATATAGAAATGTACCAAAGGACTATGTTCCTTCATCCCATGCGTTTCCCCATGAGCGACGGAAACCCGCCGGAGGAGTTTGGGGACGTCAACGAGGCGGTCGGTGAGGAATGGGAGGCCGAAACGACGCCCTATGAGCGCATTCGACACGTCGTCGCGCATACGTACAGTCCCATTTCAGCTGATGCGGTGGCTGACGATGCACGGACCGCTCCAAAGACCGCGCGCAAGCACCTGAACACACTCGCAGACGAAGGATTTGTCGAGACGACCCCCGGCGAACAGGGCGGCACGCTCTATCGCCGCTCACCCGAATCGCTCGTCGTCGAACAGGCTGCCGACATCCTCGAGCACGTCTCGACCGACGAACTCGTCACCCGCATCCAGGAGATGCGCGAACAGCTCACCGAGTATCGGTCTGAATTCGGTGTTGACTCGCCCGAAGAATTAGCGGTCAACCAGACGAATCAGGCTCTCACCGAGGGCGGGTCCCCACAGGACGAAATCGACCCGGAGACGATTCGTGAGTGGAAGACGCTCCGCCGGAATCTCGCGTTCGCGAACGCTGCCCTCTCGATCGGCAACGCCGAGCAGTTCGTCGACACTGACCAGCGCTCGACTGACGACAGCATCCCTGCCTGAGCGATGCAGGATGCTCCTGACCGAGCGGAACCCCATACGCTCCGCGGGGCGACGGACCGTCCGGCACTGCTGACGATTCGCGACGTCGTCGAGGAGATGGAACCACTTGCGACAGCTGAACTCGACGACTTTCTTAATCCATCCGTCCTCGAAGTCATGCTTGACGACGGGCTGTGTGGGGCCGAGGAGGCCCGAATCGACATCCAGTGGACGACACGAGATGATTACAAGTTCCACTATACGGACACGGAAGAAGTGAATCTGCGCTGGGGAAAGCACCCACACGCAGGAGATTACATCCACGTCTCCGGATTAGAACACTATCATCCACCGCCCGATGCGAGTTCTGATCCAGACGAGGTCGAAGCGTCCTGTATCACACAGTCTCCCGAAGAATTGGTCACTCGCGCGGTCCTCAAGCTCTGGCGGGTCGCCTACCACACGGACTCGTATGAGCCACTTAATGCAGGTCGTAACCCGCCGTAGACACCAGACTGTGTTTCTATTACCAATTTTCCGGGGGAAGGTTATAAAAGAGGAACAGGTCGGGCAATACACGCGATGGGTTCAATCAACTTCATCGAGAAGTCCGCCTTCGAACAGTCCTCACTGCAAAGTCGATGGAGTTTATCGTCAACGCTTACGCGAACAGTTTTGAGGACAACCTCGTAGCGAGGAGGCGGTTGAGAAGGCTTCTTGACCCAGTTATGAGGGTGTCATAGAACTCTTCTCACACCGTGATGATCGTACTTCCCGGATTGTCTCCACGTTCGTAGTTGGTAATAGCGACGATGAGGCGAAGGTACAGGGCAACAAACACCTGCGCCCGTGCGTGGACGCGGCCTCGGGCGTGCGTTCGCCCGAGGCCGCAGTCCTTCACTGATTCGTTGGTTCGTTCGACTCCAGTACGGCGGTTGTACGTCTCATCCAA
>NZ_JAJJZG010000029.1 GCF_021028995.1 Halobacterium sp. KA-4
CGGGATGGTCTCCGCTCGGAGACCATCCCTGAAGAGGTTCAACTAGCCCTCGCTGAGGGTGCATATCTCCCCGATTGGTCGCCTGCTATGAGACAGTGCCGAAATTCACTGGGGCTAAACACGTACCGTTTTCGTATACGAATACGTATCCAGTAGCGCATTTGATTATCCGATTCTCCCGGTGGCCAAGTCCAATCAGTTTACCACGGCCATCGAACTGGCACTGTCGCACCCAGAACAAGCACGGATACGTACGCGTATCCGCCTACGTATACGCATTCGAATACGCACCCCACAGCGACAGAAATTCAGGTATATCCCGACATTCACCGATGCCATAGTTTCGGAAAGTAGGGGTAGCTACCAACCGAATCAACCGATTATCGGGGGTGAATCGGTATTTGGGAGGTCAGTCGGGACTTGCTCCGGCCACCACCGACGAAAACATACTCTTTCCGATAAATACCGGCGAAAACGGAGTGTGGCAGAGCTACGAGTCGCTAATCGATCAGAATAATTACTAGAAAGTTGCCCCCGTCAGAACGGCGGGTCGACCCCGTCCGGCAACAGCATCAACGCCACCACGGTCATGTGGAGGTCGGCCAGCGTCAGCAACGGATCCAACCGCTCCTCGTGCGGCCCTCGGCCGTACTCGTCGTACACCTCCGACACCAACGTCTTCAGCGAGTGATCCACCATCCGCCACAGATTGTACAGCAGCAGGCTGTACGCGAACGTGAAGAACCGCATCCGGTAGTCCGTCGACCGGATCGACGGCAGCAGCGGCTTGACCATCTTGTACTCGATTTCGATGTCCCACCGCTTGGAGTACTCGTCAGAGAGCCCGATGGCCTCCATCGGCGACACGTCGTCCGCGTTCGTCACGAACACGGCGTACTCGTTGTCCTCGTCCACGGCCCAGTCCTTGTCCTCCGCCGGCACGTACAGAAAGCTCGCGTCGTGGCTGTAGCCGTCCTCGCCCACGGTCGGGTCGTCCGCCACGTCCACGTACGGGGTGTCCGAGGTCAGGTACAGGGACGCGTCCCGTTCGACGCGACTCCGCAGCGTCATGTCTTCCTTCACGTCGCCCAACTTGTCGGCGACGTTCTCGCCCCCGACGGTCGCGTTCTTCTTTTTGGGAATCAGGTAGTTCACGCCGTGGTACTGGTCGATGACGTGGCCGACGGCGTGTCCGTCGAACGCCCGGTCGGCCATCACGAGCTGGATGTCGACGTGCTTCCGCGCCTGTGTGAGCAAGCGGTCGACCACTTCGGCCCAGCTGACGGTCTCCCCCTCCTCCCCTTCCCACGTCGAGTCGTGACGGACGGGTTCGACCGCCAGCACGATGGGTGCGTTCCGACCGACGACCGTGAGCGTCGCGTACTCGTACTGGTAGGTGTGGCTGTCCTCGCCGCCGTTCACCATCTCGGGGTAGTCGTCCTTTGGCACCTTCGTCCTTCCCGTGTCTCTGCCGACCGCGATCCGGTCGTCCTCCGGCTCGATGTCCTCTTCGTCCTTCCACGGGGAGACGTTGAACGGGTCGTGGGTCGTGTCGAGGGCGGCCACCACCGGCTCTGTGAACAGCGCGGTCGGCGCGATGTTGGCCATCTGCCTGTCGACGGCGGCGTTGAACTGGTTCGTGACAGAGGAGGCGACGTCTCGCCAGTCGGGCGTGGGGAGGCGGGCTCCGGGGTACTCGGAGAGGTCGTAGTCGTGATCGTCGGGGAGGCCGAGCATCTGGACTGCGTACAGGTGGGTGTCGTGGTGGAGTGCGTCCCGGCGGAACTTGTTGAACGTCCGGAACACGCTGTGCGTCCCCGCGCGTTTCGAGAGGCTCATCGCGGTCTGGTGTTCCCACACCCGCCTGTCGGCGTGCTTGGTGTTGTCGGCGCGGCCGGTGTCAAGCACCGGCCAGACCTCGTTTTGCGCCCCGGTGATGACGTGCTTGGCGTGCCGATCCACGTAGTGGTGAATCGGCTCGCCGCTCGCCGCGACCTCCTCCGGTGACGGATCGCTGTCTGGCGGCTGGTCGGGGCTGTACGTGGAGTCGTGTTCCTCGGTCAACTCGGCAAACTCGTCGGCGACCGCCCGCAGGAAATGGCGCGTGTCCAGATCCTCGAACCGGTGTCGCTTCGTGTAGGAGATGGTCTCCTGCGACGGGGCACCGTCCAAGCCGAACCGCTGCTGGAGGTAGGGCCAGCTTTCGAGCTGGTCGGAGATGGCCTCCTGACTCATCCCGGTCACGCGCCTGTAGATGGCCAGTTTGAGCATCCCCTCGAAGTCGAAGGGGGTGTTGGTCTGGTGGTCGTGTCCGTCCGCGAGGAGGTGGGTCGGGAGGACGATCTTTCCGATGACGTACGTGAGATTGCCGTGTTCGGGGAAGAGTTCCTCCGCCTGCAGCCGCACGTCGTTCACGGCGTCTCGGAGGGAGTCGTCCAGCGGCATCTATGGAGGGTTCGAGACGGTGACGACTCGGTGTCTCCTCGGGTCGGCTGTCGCCGCGTCCGCCGCGTTCGCGAGCATCATTTTGCCGATCAATGGTATGATTTGTACTAAACTGAGGGCGTGTCGTTTCCGTGTTTCCGGGAAGCAGACCCCGTCGGTGACTGATGCCTGTGAAGTGGAGGGACGCGTAAACGCGTGTCGGTATTCTATCCGCTCTGCACCGTTCAGCGGCGGCACAATCCCCAAGTATTAGTATAGTATGTACTGTACTATTGGTGCCATGAGTGGTGAAGACGGCTCGGACGCACCCCTGTCGGCCTACCTCGAGGCCAAGGGCGCGGTCGAACTGCTCTGTGAAATCGAACCAAACGGGAGCCAGTTCACACGGTTAGTGGAGGAATCGACGGTCAGCCGGTCGACGGTCTCGACCCGCCTGCGGGAGGGCGAGGAACTCGGACTGTACGAGCGCCGAGAAATCGAGGGGCGCGGCACCTCCCACGCATACCGCCTGACCGAGGCGGGCGCAAAGCTCCGCCTCTACCTCGACCACACAGGTCTCACGGAGCGGTACCGCACGATCAAAGCGTTACGCCGGCACTTCGACGAAGACGTCGGGGAGCTGACGGAGTGGGCACGAGAGAACGAGGGAGAGTTCGATCCTCCAGTCGAGGAAGACGGCCTCCGGGAACAGCTCCGGGAGTACAGCAGACTTGGAGAGTGAAGGAGGCCGTCAGGTGTCGGAGAACCGGTCGGGCTCGATCCGTGACAGCCGCATCGCGTTCCCGGTGACGCCGAGACTCATCCCCATGTCGCCGACGACGACAGCGACGGCGACGCTGACGAGCCCAATCGGCACGCCGACGGCAAGCAGCGCCTTCACGCCGAGGCTCGTCCAGATGTTCTGCCGGATGACGCCGTTGGCCGTGTGCGACAGTTCGTAGAGGTACGGCAGCTTCCCGACGTCGTCGCCCATCAGCGCGATGTCGGCGGTCTCGAGCGCGGTGTCGGTGCCGGCGGCTCCCATCGCAATACCGACCTCCGCGGTGGCGAGCGCGGGCGCGTCGTTGATGCCATCGCCGACCATCGCCACCTCGCCGTACTCCGCCTGCAACTCCTCGACGGCGTCGACCTTCTCCTCCGGCAAGAGTTCGGCGCGGTACTCGTCGACGCCGACCTGCTCGGCGATGGCGCGGGCGGTGCCCTCGTTGTCGCCCGTCAGCATCACGACGCGCTCGACACCAAGCTCCTGCAGGCGCTGGACGGCCCGCTTCGAGGCCGGGCGCACCTCGTCGGCGATGGCGATGGCACCCAGCAACTCCGACTCCGTTCCGACGATAACGACCGTCTTGCCCTCCCGCTCCAGCGCGGCGAGCGCGTCCTCGGCGAACGCCCCGTCGTCGGACTCGGCCGCCTCTTCCGCCACGACGCCGCCGTCCGTCTCGCGGCGTGCCCGAGCGAGGTCGAAGCCCAACTCCTCGAAGAGTGCGGGCTTGCCCGCGTAGTACGTCTCGCCGTCGATCTCCCCGCGGATGCCCTTCCCGGTGAGGCTCTCGAAGCCAGTCGGGTCGGGCAGGTTGCCCACGCCCGCCTCGTCGGCACGGGCGAGAATCGCTGCGGCGATGGGATGCTCACTGCGCCGCTCCAGCCCGGCGGCGCGACGGAGCAGATCGTCCTCAGTGGTGTCGCCGACCGGGACGACGTCGGTGACGGCGAGTTCGCCCTTCGTGAGCGTCCCCGTCTTGTCGAGCGCGACGGCATCGACTTCGCCCATCGCTTCGAGGTAGTTGCCGCCCTTGATCAGCACGCCGTTCTTCGCGGCGCTGGTGATCCCCGACACCACGGAGACGGGCGTCGAGATGACGAACGCGCACGGGCAGGCAATCACCAGCAGGGTGAGTCCGCGGATGAACCACGTCTGCCAGTCGCCGGCGAAGGTGAACCCGTACCCGGCCACGTCCACCGAGACGGGGTCGGCGATGACCAACGGTGGAATGGCGGCGGTCAGGATTGCCAACACGACCACGACCGGCGTGTAGTAGCCCGAGAAGCGGTCGACGAACTGCTCGGTGTCGGTCTTCTTCGCCTGTGCGCCCTGCACCATCTCGATGATGCGCGAGAGCGTCGAGTCGCCCGCCGTCGACGTGACTTCGACTTCGAGGTAGCCCTCCTCGTTGATCGCGCCCGCGTACACCTCGTCGCCGGCGGTCTTGTCGACGGGGACGCTCTCGCCGGTAATCGGCGACTGGTCGACCGCGCTCTCGCCCTCGACGACCGTGCCGTCCAACGGAATCTTGTCACCGGGGCGAACGACCACGGTCTCACCCACCTCCACTTCGTCGGCGGGCACCGTGACTTCCTCGCCGTCGCGCACGACGGTGGCCTCGTCGGGCGAGAGTTCCATCAGCTCGCGCAGGGAGTCCCGCGCCCTGTCCATCGCGTAATCCTCGAGCAGCTCGGCGATGCTGAACAGGACGGCCAGCGTCGCCGCCTCGACGAAGTAGCCGATACCGGTCGCCGCGATGATCGCCGTCCCCATCAGCAGGTCGATGTCGAGGCTTCGGTTCTTCGCGGAGTAGTACCCGCTGCGGACGACGGGGATGCCGCTGGCGGCGACAGCGCCGAGGAACAGGACGTCGGCGATGTGGAGCGGGTACTCGAGGACGCTCGCCACCGTGACGTTCTGCCCGGTGAGGAGGAACTCGAAGAGGAGGCCGAGCGTGACGAACGCCGCGCCGAGCCACGTCTTCTTCGCGCGAGGACTCGTCCAGACCTCCGACGGTGGCGCGATGTCGGCGCCACCGGCCGCATCCTCTGACTCATCGTGGTCGGAATCCGACTCTCTGACGACCTCGTAGCCGGCGCCTTCGATTGCGTCGACCACATCGGCCTCGCTGATGCGGTCTGAGTCGTACGTGACGTTGGCCGTACCGGTGGTCGGCTGGAGCGTGGCGTCAACGACGCCGTCGACGCGCTGGAGGCTCTTGTCGACTTTCTGGGCGCAGGACGGACAGTCCATCTCGGGGACGACGAGGCGGGCGGTCAGCTCCCGTCGCTGCCCGCCCCCGCTCGTCTCCCCCGCTGCGTCCGGATTCTCTGTCATCACCTCACAGTAGGGGCGTCAGTTCGATAAGCCTTTGTTGGAATATTCCAAATCGAGGTTCAGCGTGTTGCCGGGGGATCTTCGGGCAACCGTTCGTCGGCGACGTGCTGCTTCGCCAAGTGTTCCTCCGCCCGGCGGAGTCGGTAGGTGAGCGTCGACCGCGGCACGTCGAGATGCTCGGCCAGTTCGCCGACGTCGACTTCGCGTGGGGACTCGTAGTACCCGTGTTCGACGGCTGCCCGGAGTGCGGCCTCCTGCTCCGGCGACAGACCACTTTGCGTCTCGTCGCTTCCCCCCACCGACGCAGTCGTGTCCGCGGTTCGGAGCATCTCCATCCGGGCGCAGTCCCCGACGGCGACTTCGAGGGCGTCGAAGAACGCGGCCACGTCGCCCTCTCCGGAGTGGATGAGTCGCCACGTGTAGTGGCGGCCCTCGTGACGGGTCTCGAACAACACGCTCTTGCCGAGATGGTCGCGGGCGATGTGGGGGACGGACGCGCAGGAGGGGGTGCGCTCCCAGTCGGAGTACAGGACGAGCGTGTCGTCCGTGCGGTCGAGGACGCGAGTGGTCTGTGTGGCGCCGCAGTCCTCGGTAGCCAGACAGTCGGCGTAGTAGTCGCTGGTGAGAAAGGCGTCCTCGATGGCGTCGAGTGCGTCCGGAATGCCGGTCGCGTGGTCGACTCGCCAGAGCTGCTCCGCAGTGGCGTGCAGCGAGAGCGAGCGGACGCGGGCGTCGGGGTGGTCAGCGAGGGCGTCCGCCACCCTGTTACACCCCGGCTCGTATTCGAGGGCGAAGACGAGTTCGCGCATACCCACGCGTAGAGGGCGGCTGGATATAACACGTGGGCTCGGTGCTGCCATCGTGTCGACTGGAGTCAGATCACGTCGTCGGGGTCGTGTTCCTCCCGCATTCGCTGGGCCTCGGCGGCGTACTGCTCCTGCAGATCGGCGTCATTGACCGAGCCGAGATTGTCCGGGTCGGCGTCGACGGCGGCCGTCGTGTCGCGGACGTCGGTGAAGGAAGTGAGCGCCCGTTCTTTCCGGAAGTATCGTTCACCGTCTGGGGTTGCATAGGTGAGGATGATGAGATTCTGCTCGTCGTCGGAGTACGTCCGCTCGACGAGCCAGACGCGGACACCGTTCGAGTCGGAATCGCTGGGCATGGCTGTTCGTTCTCTTCCGGGTCGGAAAGGGGTAGTGTTGGAAATGTGGTCGACAGTGACTCGCTTGCTGAAAATCCCATATCTTTGTCATAGACGCGACTCCCTCATATTGTCCCGAATACAGGCGTCAGATCAAGTATGAAAAGTGCCGAACAGAGACGAGAGGATGGATTCGAGCCGATAGAGGTGGAAACCAAGCGATTGGTAGCGTTCTACTTTCCGATACTGTGCCGATGCGCCCCACCAGATTCCGTATAGCAATTTGTGGTTTATACCCAGGAAGGCATGGAAAGCGACGGAGGCAGCCTTTCCCCAGCATTGGTCTGTTCACCAATACGCTTATTGCATTGGCTGATGAACCAATAGGTGAGGATGGCCTCACCGACCGGCGACGACCTGGACGGCGTGAACGAAGCGCGGAAGTACCCAGACGGGACCGTCGTCCGCGTGTTCTGCATGCGGACCAACCGCGACGCGTACCCGTCCGGGTGGGCCTACAAACTCCACTACGGCGCCACGGAACCAAACCCGCCCCACACGCTTGACGATGGGACGATTCGCCGGTACGACAACTCACACGAAGACACCAAAGGACACGAACGGCACATCGCACCAGACCCTAACCCAGACATCATCGAGTTCCCCGGGATGGTCGAACTCTGGGAGCAATTCTGGAGCGAAATCCCGAAATCCGAATTCGAGCTCACGTGAGGCCGTCACACCACGGTGATACCCATGACTGACTCCACCCCGCCGCTGCACCCGATGGAGCGCGAACAGCTTCGCGCCGAATCAACCCTCGTCGTGACCGTAACTCCATCCAGTGAGTTCCACGACGACGTCACCGACAGCATCGCGGCGCTCAAACAGGGCGACGCGATGGACTCGACACCGACGCTCTCGTTCACCAGCTACGACGATTTGATGGACACGCTGACTCCGCGCGTTCTCGAGCTCATCGAGGCCATCCGGCAAGAAGAACCAGCCAGCATCAACGAAACCGCACGGGTCGTTGACCGGGACGTGAAAAACGTCCACGAGGAGCTCAGTCGGCTTGCCCAGCTGGGCATTATCTTCTTCGAGGAAGATGGCCAGCGGAAGCGCCCGGTCGTCTGGTTCGACGAACTCGTCATCAACCTCCCGTTCGATCCCGAAGCTGGCGACACGGCCGCCGCGGCACCATAAGCCAGTTCTAGAGACGGGTTTTCCCGCTCTCAACCCTACCTTCGCGAACCACAAACCCGGTTCCTCATCACCATCTTCCGACGGTTTCCGGTCTCACATTACACGTAGTCGCTGAACCAGTCTGGTGCGCCCGTATACTCGGCCCAGCAGCGGTTGTGGCAGGGTTTCCCACGTTGGTTGGGGATCGCCTCGTCGAGATCGACTTTCTCGCCGCAGAGATCGCACTCAGCACTATGGCCGTGCATTCGCTGGTCAGTCGAGAGGCCTTTCGTCTCGATGTAGAGCTCGTGAAGCGCCCGCGGCGTCAGCCGCACCAGTATCTTCTCCCGGTCCTCCTCGTTCTCTCGCTCGGGGGTGTACGTCAACACCCAGTCCTGCCCCTCCTCACCGTCGCCAGCTGGCCCGAGCGAAATCGTCTGCGCCAACTCATCGGGGATGTAGTGCCATTCGTTGTCCGCGAACCGCGGATAATGGCCGTCGGGTCGCGGGTTCTCAGGATCGACATCATCGTCAGTCATGCGAGGCCAGCCTCCTCGAAGGCTTCATTCACGACCTCGGGCGTGGGAGCGTTCAGGTAGGGCTCGATCGCCTGGAACGAATCCCAACCCCCAACCTGCATCACGACCCGCGGGTTGACCTGTTCGTCGACGAGAAGCCGCTGGGCGAACCGCCGCCGGAGATCGTGGCTGGACACATACTGGAAATCGTCGTCGCCGGTCTCCTCAGCAGCACGCTCGGCGGTGCGCTTGACGACGTCCCGGACGCCGCGCTCGGAGAGATCGATGAGTGACTCGTGGCGGTCAATGCCCTCGGCGTTCGTGTAGCGGTGGATGTCGCCCTCGACGTCAGGTGGCAGGTAGGCATCACGCGGCTTTCCGCCGTTCCCAGTGGTGTCTTTCCCCTCAGGAACGCGGAGACGGTAGTGGTCGCCGTCCTCGGTACGCTTGACGTGCTTAGGGTAAATCTGGGGCACCTCAAAGGCGCGAAGGCCGACGTAGCCGCCCAGTTGGATGACGAGGTCGTCGCGATGGCTTGCTGCGGCCCGCCGCAGTTCGTCAAGTTCGGCGTCGGTCATCCAGACCTTGTACTCGTCTTCCTTTGCGGTCGCCTCCAGTCTCATGCAGACTTCTATAATAACCTTGCACTTAGTGGTGTGGGGAGCGCCCTGATCGAGGCGTTATAGGGGTAGATACCGGTGTTTCGTTTCCGACTTGTACGACAAGTCGACAATCCCTATCGCAATCAATCAAGCCGTCCGAGACAGGGAGAATATAGTCACCAAGCGGCTTCGATTCGTTCCACACCCCGAACTGTGGAACAGCCGGTAAGCAGGTGTGCTTATTTGACAGAGGCAAACTCGGGTTTTCAAGAGTTGATTCGTTCCGCCCAGATTTTTCGCTCCGCCCTGAATCCAAACCAGAATGCGGTGAGCAATGTTGGAATTGCGACGCGGGTTGTCAGCCCACTCAACGCCATCAGCGACCACGATCCAAGTGCGAAAAAATAGCCTGCTGCATTTGTCGAGCTCGTCGCGTCTGAGGTGAAAACCAGAACCGCACCAATCCCGTTCACGCCCGCCAATACCATCGATAGGCGACCAGGAAACACCAGTGAACCGTATGCCCCCGCGATACTTAGAACGGTTCCGAGCAGATCGCGTGAGGCAAATGAGCGGAGTTTCAAGCCACCAGCGTCGGGAGAATCTGTGTCTGGGGACTCATTCATAGTAGGAACACACCCCATATTCTACAGCCAAATCCGATGCCGTATGACGATTCACCAAAGCCAAAATCTTCGACATGGATCATCGGCGGTTTCCCGCTTCATTCCACTAGTTCTGGCGGTCGAAGCCGGCGCTGTCCAACGATTCACAAGAGCCGCTGCAATAGATGTCGAGACAAAGTTGATGGCGGTGTTCAGATAAGGATTGAAAGGTGAGGCGGAGCGTTTTCTGAGTGTCTATGCCCGAAAACGACCGCCTCAACGGTTGTTTAGACCAGATCGACTTAGGGTTTGTTGAACGAGAAGCGACACCGCAGCTGCTGATGAAGCTCAGTATTCAGCTCCACCTTGCTGGACTCTCGCTTTCGAATACTGTCTCTATTCTTGAGATATTCGGTGTCGAGCGCGCACGATCCACCGTTCATAATTGGGTTCACAAGGCCGATCTACAGCCCGACTCTGGTCGGTCTCCGGATCACATCGCGATTGACGAGACCGTGATCCGACTCAACAACGAGCAGTACTGGCTGTACGCCGCTGTCGATCCTGAAACAAACGAAGTACTCCACACAAAGCTTGAACCGACAACTACGAAGGTTCTCGCTCATTCGTTTCTCACTGAACTCTCCGAGAAACACGACGTCTCCGACGCCGTGTTTCTCGTCGATGGCTCGCACTCATTACAAGACGCGTGTCACCGCCACGGCTTCGATTTCAGATACGAGAAACATGGAAATCGGAACGCTGTCGAACGTGTCTTCAGGGAGATAAAACGACGTACTCTCTGTTTCTCAAACTGTTTCAGCAACGCCGAACCAAAAACCGCCGACGACTGGCTCAGATCGTTCAGCTTCGCATGGAATCAGCTTATCTGAACACTACCAAGTTGATACTCGACGTGGCGTTGTTTGGATCGCATGGCACTGATCTGGCGGCTTCGTTCCTGGCTGGACTCCGCGAGAAACACGATTTCTCCGAGGCTGAATTTCTTGTCGATCAATTCAGCTATCGGACTGCCATTGTTTGAGTAGGGTTTAACGGTCGCGTGGACTATACCGACCGAAACCTCATCGAAAATGGTTTTACACGCTCAAAATGCAGGTTGATCGATTTCATACTTTGTGGGTGTGCAGTCGGGTAAGCGTCCGTGAGTGGCTTGAGCAACTCATGCATCACTACAATCGCCAGCGACCGCAACAAGCTCTCGACGGAAGACGCTGGTCGAGGGAGTGCAGAACTAGACAGTGCCGTCGAAATCAATTTGTCTGTATCCGGAGGTAATCAACGAGGAACTGGGTGTAATCCTTCTCACTACCTGGCGTTCTGAACTCCACGTAGATTTCTCCGTTGTTGTCAATGTAATTCGAGGCTTGAGTGTTCAATTGGATGGCCGTTCCAGGGGGCGAACCATTAGTACTGCTCCGAGTTTGACTTTGGTCGAGTGAAGCTGACTGCAGGACGGTTCCACTGTCGTCGAGGATGGCGACGTTGACCTGTCCAGCGTTTCCGTTCTCAAAGAAGTACGCGAACTCCAGAGCGTACGTCGAACCAGTATCGATGGTTGCGACTCTCGTCCCGGTATCGATCGTCTGTTCCAGTCCGGGGTTGACGTACGTCGTCTCTATCCTCGCTGTGGTTCCATCTTCGGCGGTCATCTTGTCAAAGTTGTTGATATTTCCAAACGGACCTTGCTGTGTAGGAATTGAGCTATCCTCGTTGGCTTCTGTATTCCCGTCGCCGTCGTTGAACGCAGAGACGTACGTTATGAATGTCTGTCCGCCACCGTTCCCACCGCCACCGCCTCCAGTGCCACCGCCGCCACCGGCTTGCGGCTCCGAGACCGTGAACGTCACTCGCTCAGCAGGCGTTCCACCCGTGTCGGTTCCGAGCGTCGCTATTACGGTGGCGTTGCTCACCTTACCCGTCGCCTCGGCCCAGACCGCAGCACGTCCCTCCTCGTTCGACCGCACGGTTAACTCTGTACCCGACAAGGATCCTGACGTCGATTCCAGCGTGAGGTTCGCCGCGTCCGTGTCAAAGGTCACCGGCGAGTTTGATCGAGGGTTGTTGAAGATATCTCGGGATTCCGTCACCAACTTCACACGGTTATCAACATTCAACGTCGCGTACTCAGCGGTCTGCTGGACAAGGTAGCGTCCCTTCGAATCATCCACTTCGTCGTCGTCGTTTGCTCCTTTAGCTTCCACCTGCGCGACTTTCAGTTCGTAGTTTTGGCTGGCATTAAGTTCAACAGTCACGGTGTCGGGCCGCGGCCCTGGCACGACATCCTCAACGTATGTCTTGCTCCCCTCAAGTACAGTATTGTTCCAATCAGCCGCATTCAGCCGCGTCGGTACCGTTAGTTTGACCGGACCAGACGAATTGCTCGTCACAGTCACTGTATTCACATGCGCGCTCACCGGAACCGTCGTGAGCGCCGTCCGGTAGCCGCTCTCATCAAGGTTCCCAGCAATCGTCGTGATAGTAATCGTATTCCCCTGAATCAGCGTTTGGGACGCGCGCGGTATCGGACGATCGTAGTCGCGGTAGACGAACCCGCTTGTCACATAAATGTCAGGGATAGACTGGTAATTGTAATCTGGTTCGAACCGCAGTAGTTTCGTCGAGTAATTGAGGACACTGTCCTCTTCCTGGGTGTACTCACCAACGCCCTGGTACTCGCTCACCGAACCATTTACATTTCTGAGTGTGATGGTCCCGGGGTTGGTGGTCTCGACTGAGCCTCTTGGCTGGAGGCTGTTTACAAGAAAAATACGTGGTGGATACTGCGCGCCAGTCTTCACTGTTACACCACGTACTCCGTCCCCAGCGGCAGTGGAGAGCACACTATTCCGTAGCTCCACGATGTCCGCGCTTGCCTCCTGATAGGCGTCGAATTCAATGCGGCTGTTCTCTTCTGGGACAACCGTTACTTGATACATTGACAACGCTATGATGAGCGTAGCGAATAGAAGGATGGCGCCGACCTGCACCGACTGCCCACGATTGTCGCCACGCCACTCCATACACGTGGGAGGGTATGCTATAGTGAAAAAACCCGCGGCCTGGTTATTCTCAGGCGTGAAATCCGGGAACAGGGGTTTTTAGGCTCTGCCTGGCAACACGGTGATGTGAGCAGGGGACGCGGCCAGTCAACGCAACTCGGGGTGGTACTGCTCGTGGCGGTTTTCGTAGCGGCAACTGCGACCACTAGCGTATTCGTTCTCGACAGCGTTACCGGCGAGACCACACCGTCTCTTGAGTTAGATGGACGCGTAACCGATAATGCAGACGCCCTGATGATGAAAAATGTCGGCGGTGAGAGCGTCTCTTACACTGATCTTTCGGTCGTCGTGATTGCTAACAACGAGACAAGTCGCATCAGGCCAGAATCCGACGCCGGAAATGGAAGATTTGAGGCAGGAATGACGTTCCGGCAGCCGCTCAATGTTTCCGTTGGCCGAGGTGACACTGTGACGGTCATCGTTGTCCACGAGCCTACCGATCAACAGCTGTTTGAGGGCGAGAAACGCGTGGTTTTGGCTAGTGGTGGTAAATCAGGTGATGCAGCTCCGTCGTTGTCTGTGTCTGTGCCGGACAGCATTAAGACGCCAGAATCGGTGGTGATGACTGCGTCTAGCTCTGATCCGGAGGGCGAGCCGGTGACCTTCAAGTGGCGGGTCGTTAACGGGAGCGCGTACGCGTCGGTATCTCCGCCGACAAGTAACGAAGTAAAGCTAATCGCCGATGCAGTTGACACCACTCGAACGGTCACAATAGAAGTGACCGCGTCCGATGGTGCTACAACGACCACACGACGCGTTGATATCGCCCTTGTAGAGTCTGTAGACGATACGCCACCGACCATCGACTTATCAGCGACCGGAACAGAGACTGACGACGGCCCTAGCGTCACCGTTGCTGTCGAGTCCTCAGAGCAACTTGCTGAGTTGGCTGTCTACATTATTGGCGACGAGATTTACACACTCAAATCGTGGTCAGAATCAATTAACAACGATGTATTCGTCTACGAGGGGTCAGTAACTGACATTGAGGATCGTAAATATACAGTCAGTGTGAGCGAGGCCCAAGACGAGAAGGGGAATGACGGTGCAGACAGCAGCAATAGTGTAACAATCTGTGCCGGTGAAGACGAATGCGACGACGAGGAAGAAGAGGAAGAAGAAGAGGAAGAAGAGGAAGAAGAAGAGGAAGAAGAGGAAGAAGAAGAGGAAGAAGAGGAAGAAGAAGAGGAAGAAGAAGAGGAAGAAGAAGAGGAAGAAGAGGAAGAAGAAGAAGAAGAAGAAGAAGAAGAAGAAGAGTAGTGTTCAGACAGTTCGTGCGAGTACGGCCGATTCTGTTCTGCGAATAGCGGCATTCAACGATCTACTACTCAACAGAGGGGTCGGTTCAGTTGCAGACCAAACATACGGAACAACCGGCTAAAGGCCTGTAAGTAATACTACGAGATTGTTGCCAACGAGGAGGAGCCCCCAGAGGAGGATTCCACTCCACGCCAGAAGCGAGAGAAGGTATAATTGCTTGGTCTCCTGGTCAGAGCTAATCGAGAATAGCCACGTGAAACCGACGAATACAGCCCCAACAAAAAGTGCGAGTGGCAGATGAATAGTCAGGAACGCCCAATCGCCAGTATAGAGGTACGTGGCTAACCAGGGATTCGCTTCAACGCCGACCTCAAAAATGACAACCGATACATACGTTATCAACGGATCAACCACTATATGAACGAATGTGGCTGCGAGGCCAAGTTTCCAGAACCGCCGTACACGGTAGTCCTTGGTATATTCCTCACAGACGAACCCCAATCCACGCAGGCCCATATAGAACCAGCACGGAAATCACGACTTTAGCTATGGGGGAAATCACAATCGCTCCGCTACACCGTCTACCAACGATAACAAACTCAATTTGGTGGAGCTGAGTTCAAACATCAATTTAGCGTCGATTCAAGTGACTGAAACATTGAATCAATAGAATTAGGCTCCAATTCTCTGGTTGCCCGGGTTCACTACCCCGACTCCTCGCAGAAACACTCGTAACCCTGTTGCGAGCGCCAGCCACATACACGTGAATCTCGGTGCGAGCTCGTATATCGATCAGCACGCCCAGCAGGGGCGATCCCGTCCTGATAGCACGTCTCCTAACATGAGAATTCTGCATCGCAGGGATTTAGACCATTCTGGCCAGGACGACCAGCCCACCACCCACGGCAGCGGACTCGATATCGTTGAGGACGTCCCAGCTGTCGCCAGCGCGGTTTGTCGCCTAACTCGCCACCAGCACGACAGCCACGATCAGGATGGCAAACTCATGTTCAGGGGACGACCGCCGCGACGCTGAACGCCAGGGCAACGATCAGGTTTCGCAGGCCGATAGCTCCTTGGTGTAGACACTGAACACGCCTGAAGTTGCCATAACTGCGCGTCGGCCTTCTTCCGCCTCTAGTTCACCCATGGACCGCGAGAGACAAGCAGTCGCACTCTCGGTTGGCTGCTATCGCTCCCACGTCCACGTTCAATAAAACAAACCGAGAGAGGCCGCAAAGCGCTTAGATGTTGGTTCGAATCGTCGCGTTGCTCGTACTACCGTTGCCGACGGCAACAACGTTCCCACCAGAGTCACAATTAAACGACGCGCCGACCTGATTAGCCGACTCTCCATCATTACTACCATCTGAGGAAACACATTCGACGCGGTCCGTGTTTTCCCCCATTGAAACTATCGTAACACTCGGTGTTCCGGTTGAATTGTCTACGGAAACGCCAGCCTGTGCGTTCGAACTGACGCTGCCGCCGAAGCCGAGCACGAAGCTCGCGATAACGGCGGCTAGAATGACTGTGATAGCGACCATGAGTATGACGCCGATGACCGGCGACACCCCACGTTCGTCCATATCGACATCGGGAATGTCGAAGCTAATTTTCTTCATGATTGATTTGACGCACGCAACCGACGGAATTACGAGGTGCGCTCACCTAACTTACGATGAGGGCCCACCCCCTCGTTTCCGACCGGTAATTCGTGCTTAACACCGCTTATAGGTGCGCATACTTAAGTCCACTTGCCGAGTACACAGTTGTAACGCGAACGCCGACGGTGTTAGCCGTGGGCGGATGTCAAGTAAACATGTCTCTCGAAGTAGTATGTCTGCTACGCCACTCCCCACTCCGAAAGCCCTCGCTCGCGCCTACGATACACCCAGCTACGACGACCCCTACGAGGCAGTCACCGATTATCAGGAGTACCTCGAACTCGCAGACGAACATTCCGACTTAGGGAGCCACGCACTCGCCTCCCGGCTTGACCTTCCACGAGGCCGCGTGCGCCCCTGGACCAACGGTTCACGCCCCGACGCTGTGCGTGGCATTCAGACCGCTGAATCCAACCGTTGGCTCTCGAATACCGACCCAGCACCTGAGCGAGAGCGCGCGATAGTCCAATTAGCTGCATGGGTACTTTCCGGCGGCAGTCTCTCACTACTCCGCGAACAGGGGGCACGCATCTCGTTTGTCCTTGATGCAGGCCGCGAGGATGCGTTCGCCGCGATTGCTGCCACGGCTGGACTTGACTACCAGATCGTCCACGACGACGACAGCAACCGCGCCACCGAAGCCCGCCCTACCGAAGGCGGGTCTGTGCTCGCTCGTATTCTCCACGCAATGGGCGTCCCAACCGGCGAGAAATCTGCGGATGGACCGACCGCGCTCCCATCGTTCGTCCACAGCCCCGATGCCGGCAACCGTGGGGCCTTCGCCCGTGTCTACGTCAAGAATCGCGCCACCACCTATGAGAACAAGGACACGCTCACACTCCAAGAGAAGCGACCAAAGTCCTATCTCGAAGACCTGGCTGTGCTGCTGCGGACTGTTACCGGCGAATCCGTTACGCGCGACGAGAACGGAATTACGGTGAGTGCGGCTGCCGCCCGCGAACTTCTTGACGAACCACCTGATCTCCGCGACTGCTACGGCGACACAGGCGGGTCGGCATAAGCGACCTCAAACCGCTTGCCCCAGAGGGGGCGCGGAAGCGCTACCTTCTGGGTGTTTAGCGAGTTCGAATTCGGACGCAACGTCCTCGACAGCCCCAGGAACGGGCGGCGACCAGACCATCGCACCGAGCGTGCTGTCTGACGCGACGGGAAAACGGGCGCTCCACGCAGAAGAAACCTATCTTGAGCGCCGCCTCTCTAGTGCGAATCGCTTGACGACTGGAGTACGACTGCAACGACAGTCCGAAAGAGTACAACTGTTATTGACCGAACCGCAGAGGGGGGCTCGCATCGGCGTCGTTCATCCCTACTGGCACACCGAAACGTGGACTGAAGCGAGGTCGAACAAATCATACCAGACAAACGCGGACGGCGGTTCACATGATCAGCATCGCGTAACACCAGAGACCACCGAACGTCTCAGCGGCGACTTTCTGTCCCCCTGTTAGGTTCGCACTCCTACTTACCGGTCGTTTCTGGATCTGGACCTATCGAATTCGAATAATCCGCTCGTCTCCAACACACGCGGTCGATACGTACTCACGTTTGTACCAGGATTGTCTGCGACAGCCGCCCGCTTACGCCCTCCAGTTGTCCAGCCATCCACGACCCGATTCGCCACATCAGTTTTTACCCAGCCGCTGTGACGAATCGACTGGATGAGTACATTTACCGACACCATCCAGGTTGAGAATGTCGTCGCCTCCACTACCCTCGGCGCCGAGCTCGCCCTTGAGCAACTCGCCGCTGATCTCCCCGGCGCAGAGTACGACCCTGAGGAGTTCCCCGGTGTCATCTATCGGCTCGACGACCCCACTGCAACCACGCTCATCTTCGACTCTGGCAAAGCTGTCTGCACTGGCGCCACAACCGTCGACGCTGTCCATAAGGCACTCAGTATCGTCGTCGAGGACCTCCGAGAGCTAGGCATCGACATCGCTCCTGACCCGGCGGTTGATGTCCAGAATATCGTCTTCAGCGCCAGCTTCGACCAATCCCTGAACCTGAATGCGATTGCAATCGGGCTCGGCCTCGAAGCCGTCGAGTACGAACCTGAACAGTTCCCCGGCCTCGTCTATCGCCTTGAGGACCCCGATGTGGTGGTCCTCTTGTTCGGCAGCGGCAAACTCGTCACCACGGGTGGAAGAAACCCGGACCACGCCCACCAGGCACTCGAGGCCGTCCACGACCGACTCACCGACCTTGGCCTCCTCGAATAACCCCGCATACCACGCTCCACGGTGTGCGCAAGCGTGTTGACACGCGTCGAGCCGGGTCTGCGTGCCGGGCCACTCAGATTAGAGGAAATACGTCGCGATGTCGGAACTCCCACGTTCAACTGAAGCGGTAGCGCGGAGTCCCCTTCCTCAAGGAGCGAACGAAGCGAGTGAGTAGGGAGGGGAGGAGCGCGTTCGGTTAGCTGGGCAACCTCACGAATTTATAAGTAGCCACGAAATCACATTGAACGTGTGGCAGACGACTACGTGCGTCGGACGGCAATCACTCGTCTTGAGGTCACGGACGAGCAACGCAACCTCCTTGAGGACACCATCTCCGAGTGGAAGCGGGGTTGCCAACTCGCCACCGATATGGCGTGGGGCAAATGCAACGCTAAAAGCGACGTCCAACCCCTTGCTTACGATTCTGTGCGCGAGGAAACCGACCTCGGGAGTCAGCACGCGATTCTCGCCACGCATCAAGCCGCCCAAGCCATCACCGGCTGTCTCGAACGCCGCTCAAACGGCAAGAAAGCCAGCAAGCCCACCTTCACCGCGCCAACCGTGACGTATGATACGCGCACGATGACGCTATTCGATGATGATACGGTGTCGCTCTCTACCACAGAGAGTCGCGTTCGGTGTCCGCTTGCCCTCCCCGAGGCCGACGATGGCTACCAACGGCAGTACCTCGACTCTGAGGAGTGGAGCGTCACCGAAAGCACACTCACCGCCCGTGACGGCGACTACGTCTTGCACATCGGCTTCCGCCGCCACAAGACCGATACCGAGCGCAACACCGCCGAGGACGGAACGGTTCTCGGGGTTGACCTCGGTATCGAAAATCTCGCCGTCACCAGCACCGCCACCTTCCTCAGCGGGCGGGAATTCACCCACAACCTCCGCGAGTTCGAGAAGGTACGTGCTGGACTCGAACAGACTGGCACGCGAAGCGCCCACCGAACACTCGTCCAGTCGAGTGGCCGTGAACTTCGGTACGTCCGCGACGTGCTACACCGTGCGTCGAACACTATTGTTGCGGAAGCTCTCCGATATGAGTGCGACGTGATTGCGTTCGAGGATTTAACCCACATCCGCGACCGAACAGGTGCGTCGTGGGGGCACAAGTGGGCGTTCCGAACCCTGTACGAGCAGGTAGAATACAAAGCCGAAGCGGAAGGTATCTCGGTGAAGCAAGTCGGGTCGGCGTACACGTCGAAACGGTGCGCCGAGTGTGGCTTCACGGCAGACGAGAATCGGCCGAATCGAAACGACTTCCGGTGCGTAAAGTGCGAGTCGGAAGCGAACGCGGATTATAACGCGGCGAAGAACATCGGTCTGCGGTACGTCCGTCGGGGCCAACAGTCGTCTCGGCGGACGGGCAATAGTCAGCTTGCCCTGAAGTCTGGAACGGTGACGCCGAGTGGCGGATTTACCGCCCACCCGGAAGGGTCAGAGGCCGAGTTCATGGACAAGCCCCACCCTCCACGAGCGAACCCCTCAGGGTGAGCGAAGTAGGGTGGGGTCGTTGACAGTAGCGGTCGACATCCGCAGACGCCGCGGTCGTCCCACAGCGCCGGCAGTCGACAATCGAGTCCGTCTCTGGCCCACCGCAGGCCCGCAAGCAACCACCGCCCTGCACGTGTTAGATCGCCACCCACCAACGGGCCGGTGCCTACTTACAAGGAGTCTCCCTGCGCCTCCCAGTCTTCGACAGCATAGGCATCGTCGTCGGGTGCGCCATCATGTAGCTGGGCGGCGGCGTCAACCGACTCAAGTCGACGACGAAATTCGTCTCCGCGGTCTACCGGAATGTAATAGGCGTCCTGAGACTGTTGAACGAGGTCGTCTTCGGAGAGGGTGGTCAGGGCGTCTGCTGCGGCTACTTCACTAAGTTCTGTGTCCGCGGCAATCTCCGGCGGCGTGAATTGCGCTCCAGGATTCTGGACGAGAAAGCTGAGCACGTCGTATTCGTCGGTGCCTGGTACTACCAGATACGGGTTCTCGTCGTTCGAATCACCCATGAGTTCACTACTAGGGTGACATCGAAGCCATGTGAAGTATTTCCCAACGCTGCAGTATCTACATCGCATCGAACGGTTCCAGAGTGGGGACTCCCTACCCCTCGTTTGAAGTGAGTCCGCTTATATTTCCGCAGTGACCGCTATTCTCTCCTACGACTGTACACCAGTTCCCAACAGTATCCCAACTATTTCGCCAACTAAACAGAGGCGTCCCGGGGCTTTTGACCTGCGCATCTCACCACCGGAACGTCCCACAGCTCACTTCTTATTACTGCCTTTAACGCCCTCAATTTCGAAGCGCGCACCACCAGTCCTGCTCTCAGTAACTGTAATCTCCCAGCCGTGCGCTTCAACGACTTCTCGGACGATAGCTAGTCCAAGGCCGGTCCCGGTCTCAGTACTTGTGTGGCTTGCTTCGAACACTTGCTCTCGCTCAGCCTCCGGAATCCCCGCCCCATCGTCCGCAACGTAGAATCCCTCATCAAGATCACCGACACTAATTGTGACGTCCTCGCCGCCGTGTTCGATGGCGTTCCGAATAAGGTTCGTAAACACCTGGCGGAGCCGGCTTTCATCCGCAACAATCGGTTTTGTCGTCTCAACATTGAGTGTGGCGTCCGCAGTTTCGACCGTCGCCCAACTCTCGCTAACACAGTCGTCAAGCGCGACCGATTCGGTGTCATCGATCGTCTTCCCGTGGCGAGCAAGCATGAGGATATTCTCGATGAGTTCCTGCATCCGCTCGTGAGCATTCCGAACCGCGTCGATATGGGCGCTTTCGACAGCTGAATCGAGGAGATCGAGATGTCCGCTGGCGACATTAAGCGGGTTGCGGAGGTCGTGACTGACGACATTCGCAAAGTCTTCCAGCTCTTCGGTTCGTTGCTTGAGTGCTTCTTCGGCTTGTTTCCGGTCCGTGATGTCGAGGTATGTTGCAAGCGATTCTTCGTGTGGCTCGCTCCCGAATGGCGTTGCCGTGAGGAGAAACGTTCGTTCGGTACCGTCAGCAGTGTGCCGTATCACTTCCCTGCGGATGCGCTCGCCGCATTGCACCTGCTCGTTTATCTTCTGTGCCTGTGCTGATGTGCCCTCATCAACGATGAGCTCGTCAAGCGACCCCTCACTGAGTTGGCTGTCAGTGAAGCCAAATGTGTCCCTGAACGCTCGGTTAGCTTGCTCTACAGTAAGCGCGTCGTCATCGAAGGCAGTGATGACGAGCGGAACAGGCACAGCATTAAGAAGGCTGACGAACCGGTTGCGTTCCTGCTCGAGGGACTCTTGGGACTCCCGGAGGTCGGTAATGTCCTCGTTGACAGCAACAAACCGAACAATCTCCCCACTGTCGCCAGTGACCGGGGAGATGGTTTGCTTGACGACGTACCGCTCACCATTTTTGCGCTCGTTGATGATCTGCCCCTCCCAAACGTCGCCGTTGAGAATCGTCTCCCAGAGGCGATCGTAAAACTGGGTGTCGTGGACGCCAGATTGGAGGATGTGCGCGTTGCTCCCGATTGCCTCCTCGGCAGCGTAGCCCGTTTGCTCTTCAAATGCTGGGTTGACGTACTCAATTCGACCGGTCGTGTCGGTCCAGTAGATGGCGTGGCCGGTACTTTCGACCGCCTCTCGAAAGACGCGTAGGTCCATCGATCGATCGTTCATCTCCGGCCATGACTCCATAGAATAGCGCAAGCCCTGGGTCGTGTTAAGTCGACCGGATTCTCCCTACAAAGAAACTTAGTGAACGGGTTTTTATCAAACTAGTACAGTGGGTACATCGTCGTCGTCACGGGCTGTGTCACCAGTCATCGCGACTATTCTGATGGTCGCAGTCGTGGTGATTCTGGCTGCAACAATCTCGGTGTTTGTCTTTGGGTTTGCTGATAGTATCGACAAGCCTGCCCCAGTTGTCGGTGAGTCAAGCGGTGAAATCGTCACACAGGACGGGAACGATGGTGGAATCATCCGCATCACCCATATTGCCGGGGATACGCTGACCGTATCAAATCTCGAAATCGTTGTTGACGCCCAAGATGCCTGCGAGAAAACGGGCCGGCTGGTGAATCTCCCCGCTGGTGGTGGGGATCCAACCCCAGAAAGCCAGTATGTCCGTGGTGAGGACGTATTTGATAACTCGTATAATTCTGTCGGCGGACCGATTGGAGAAGCTGGTGGCACTTGGGAGCCAGGAGAAACGTCGACATTCCGTCTGGCCAGCAGCGAGTGTGACCTCACCACTGGCGACAGGATAACTGTCCGTATCGTTCACACGCCAACCAGCTCGGTCATCATCGAAGAGACCCTAACCACAATCTGAACTGGCCGCTGCCGAGACCGCGCTGCACATAGCCCCGTCTGCCAGCTATACCCGTCTGTGAGAAATTAGTCACACGCGTCGAAAGAGACTACCACTGACTCGGTCAGTCTAGAAGAAATAGCTCGCAATATCGGGACTCCCACACGCAGGACACTGCTCGATCTCCCTCGACTCCAAGGTTGTCCCACAGCGCTTGCATTCAACCAGAGACGGCTCGGACTCGGGCTCGGACTCTTCGGGACAGAATCTGCGAGTAAGCCGTCGAAGCATGTTACCCCTTCGGGGCAACGACGTCCCCACAGCCGGGGCAGTCTGCCCAGTACCGTGGCCTGTCATCCGGTCCGTACGCAACCAGAATATGCCGGTCGTGAATCGAGGCCCCACACCGGGGACAGTCACCAAGGCGGGGATTCGTCGAGGGCATCTCTGGAGTATTCGAGATGGGCGTCGGGAGCCGTCACCGCTGACGGCTATCCCACGGTGGACGTGGCGTGTGACAGTAGGGCTAACGCCCCACAATCGCACTCAGGAACACGCGTCCACATAATTGTCGGGTAATTCCAGCAGACCGCTCACCCCGCTCAATCACCAGCTAAAGCCGGTAATCAGAGGAAGAGCGTTCCGGGCCGAAGCAACGGTGTAACAGCCAGCTGTGCCCGTGCCAATACCTGAATCCCGAATCTGGGAAAGAGACTACTCGCTGGCGTCGCTGCCACCCTCGGTGAAGTATCCGTGTTCGGTCTGCAAATGGTCACAGACAACTTCAGTATCAGGCGGGAGATCAGCACCGCATTCGATACACGTCGCCATAGGTGACAGTCCTGTTGACCACACTAAATACGTTGATATCCAGGAGCGAGCGCTGACTACCGTCGCTCAGTTGAGGGCGGAGGCAACGATACGGAGGGGGCGCCACAGAAAGGCTATACCGGAGGCGTCGAGTGGACACCAGTATGCCGGAATGCCAGAACTGTGGCAGTCACGTCACCGACACCTATGCTCGCGTGTTCACCCCGGACGACGTGACGAGCCCACGCGCCTGCCCCAGCTGTGAGACGGTCATGCGTGACCGCAACGGCATCCGAGAGAAACGAACCTAACAACAGCCAGAGGTCCACGGACAGGCTACAGTACGGGTGTCAGAGGACGGGTTCCACGCTGTTTAATCCACAGTTGCGTCGTCGGGCCAGCTGCTATGGAGGCCGGCTAGCTGGGGACTGGGTTTTCTTGGAGGGGTCGGGTGACTGGCAAGCCGGCGTGGCTAGTTGCTGTCTCGCGGGTCTGAGGCGAGCTCGAATAACCGAGTAGGTTCGTGGACGAGTCGGACATGGCCGGCGGCTTGGAGGACTTCAAGCCGATTGTAGACGGTGTTACGGGAGTAACCGGTCTCATCAACGAGGAGGCCTTTGGTCGCACGCCCCTGGCTCAAGACATCCAGGATAGCGTTGTCTGCTGGCCGCAGATCACGTTCGTCCATCAGCTTGCGTATGATGCTTGTGCGAAATCCGTGTGCAAAGTACCCAGTCATACGCATAACACCACCCGAGATAACCAACCGACTATGCATGTGCATACTGCACAAATTTAAGCCCGCTCTCCAGAATACTCAGAAACACAACCGAGGCCAGTTCACAAAATCACGCACAACAACCAACGCAGAGGCGACCAGCCGACTACAGCGTAGAAGATAACCACACAACCGTCTTCAGAAACACCACAACCGATGCCCCTTCAGATTGAATACAAATGCCCAGACTGCCATAGAACTGTTGCGTGGATCTACGACGACGAGGAAGACGAAATGAGAGTAGATCCAGTGACAGGGTGCCCTGGCAGTGACTGCACTCGAGTCCACGAAGCAACGGTCAGACAAGTCAACGAGGAAGAAGCCATCAGGGTAGAAGAACGAGGATACGTCAAGTAAAGACGGGTGTCAGCAACGGAGACGTCGACGATTACCCGGCTGCAGAGAGCAGACATCCCCTCATCCTCGTAGAACAAACAACATCTCTGACGGTGGAGTCTTGAGAGAGTCAGCGTGCGTCAACAGGCTGGTCCATCTGTCGACCGGTCCGGGCGTAATTGCTGAACGGATATTTTGTACGGAGATGAGTCGAGAAACATCCTCTTCCCCTCGTTTGGATGAATAGCCTAACCGAACTCTGTCGTGGAACTCCCCCGTCTGCGAAATGGTTACCGCAAGACGAGCAGGATAACGGAGCTAATAGCTACATTTTTCATTTCGCAAGGTGTCCGGGTTGTTCTACATTTCGCCAACGAACATAGACTTTTCGATATACCCGACACCTCAAACACCTGTTATCGGAGGTCTCAGACCGAATCAGTCATGAGAATTGACAGGAATTTGTCTATGTCTTACCCCTAAACATAATATGACTCTACGTATTGAATAGTTACAATGCCACGACGGGATACAGTTCCACTCTATTCAACCCGCCACGTTGCGTTCGTCGAGGCGATCCTCGAAGAATCAAATCTTGACAAATCTATTTCAAGTCACCTCTCAGTTGGACTAGGTCCGCGCGCTAACACGATCTGCCACACGCACTCTTCGTGGTTCCGGTACAAGCCCGATGGGCATCCGTCTTTAGTTAAGCGAGAAACCGCGTGATAGCGGCGGCTTATCGAGGCACCTTTCGGAAGGAATGAGGAAGTCCAGTCTGTGCACGACAAGGACTCCTCATCTCGGATTATGCGTCGGCTCA
>NZ_JAJJZG010000002.1 GCF_021028995.1 Halobacterium sp. KA-4
GCTTCCACTTCCTCGAAGGTCGCCGCGCAGAACGGACACTCCGGAGCGGCCAACAGTGCGACCGTCACGTCTTCGCCGCACTCCTCGCACTCGGCTTCGCGGACGCCCGCGACGTTGGCCTCCCGTTTGAGGCGCTCGGCGCGCTCGCGGCGCGCCTCCGCGGCCGCCAGCGACGCCACCGAGTCCCGCATCGACACGACCGCCGTCGCCAGCGTCGCCGTCTTCCGGTCGAGGTCCTGGGTCTCGTCGCGGAGGTACGTCAACACCTCCTCGAAGTTGTCGAAGCCCGCGTCCACGCGCTCGCGGAGCCGTCGCGCTGCCTCCGAAACCTCCGCGACCTCGGCTTGCGCGTCGCGGGCGGCGTTCACCGCCTCCTCGGCTATCGAGGAGAGTTCCGGATGGTCGTGGTCCTTCGGCGCTTTCGCGTCGGCGTCGCGCTTAACCTGGATGACGCGCTCGCGGACATCCTGAATCTTCTCGTCAAACTCGCTGTCCACGGTCTCGATATCCGCGCGCAGGTCGTCCTCAACGGCGCGCAAGCGGTCATCGAGGTCGTCGCTGGTGACGACATCAGTCTGCTCGTCGGCTTCGCGATACGCCGCCAGAACCCGTTCGAGAAACTCCTCGGTGGGCACGCCGAGGTCGTCGGCGCGCTCCGACAGCCACGACGCGACGGGACCCTCCAGCGTCGTCTCGACTGCGTCCGACGTGCCGTCGGCCATTCACCCGGAATTGGCACTCTGCTCTCTTAATCGTTGGCCCGCGCTACCGGATCTTCCGGACGTCCGTGACGTCGAAGCCCGCGTCGTGAATCTCGGTCTCGAACTGGACGATGTCTTCTTCCTCCAAGCGCCCGAGCACGCCACGGAACTCTCGGACGAACATCGTGCGCACACGCTCGTTTCCGCCGCTCTCCCACCGGAACTGCACGGTGCCGTCCACGGAGGTCATCAGGCTCCCGAACTCCTCCTCGGTGACCGCGTCCCGCGTCAAGTGCAACAAGAGCAAGCCGTCCCAGCCGCGAGCGGCCTTCCGCAGTCCCTTCAGCGTCATCACGACGTCGCTGAACGCCATCTCCTGTTCACGTGCGCCGATGAGGTCGGTCAGCGAGTCCACGACCACGAGGCTGCCGCTGGCGTGTTCGTCGAGGTAGTCCGCGAATGCTTCGAGAACGTCCCGCCGGTCGCTGTCGGACTGCCCGAGGTCCAGGATCGAGCGGTGTTCGCCCGCGTACCACTCCCGGGGGACGGGGCTCAACTGGAAGTACTCCGGCGAGAAGTCCTCGAAGGTCACCGCGTCGAGGCCCGCGTCGACGATTTCCTCGTCCATCGTGAACGAAATCTCCCGGCGGAGTTCGGCCTCATCAGCCGTGAACGAGACGTAGTGGATATCCTCCGGCGGCACCGCCGAACCATGGAGGTCGCCGTAGTGTAACTCGAAGAGCTCCGGGTCGGCGGCCTGCAGGCCGTTGAGGACGGCGCTCGTGTAGACGAACTCGCGAGCGCCAGCGCCCGCTTCTCCCGACAGCAACACGACACTCCCCTCGGGTGCGCCACCCCCGATGCGGCCGTCCAGCCGCGATATCCCGAACGGAATCGTCGCCATACGCCCGAGTCGCGCGGGCGGCGTTTACGCTTTTCCCTGCCCCGTCTCCGTGACCCGCGCGCCCTCGTTACGGGGCGCGACCACGCGCACGTCGCCGTCGACGCCAGCCGCGTCCAGCGCGTCGCGGCCCGCAACGAGGGCGTCCTCGGCACGACTCTCGTCGGTGACGCCGTACACGGCCGGCCCCCACGACGATTGTCCAGCACCCGACACCGCGGGGCTCCCGTCGAGCGCGTCTACGATGCAGCCGACAGGCGGGCGGTAGACGCCGCCTTGCTCGTCGGCGTACCACGCGCCGTTCAGCCGCCCGACCTCCGCGACCGCTGCGCCGAACGCCGCGACATCCTCGCTTGCCAGCGCCGGGAGCACGCGCCGCGTCACGACGCCCGAAATACGGTCCGCGAGCCTGGGGTCCGCGGCTTCAACGGCCGAGCGCATGCTCGCGTCCTCCTCGCTGCCGTCCTTCCCGGGTGTCGCGTCGGGCAGCACGAGCAGGAACCGCCAGTCGTCGGGAACCCGGTGGTGTGCCGCGACCGCCGGGACCGTCCACTTCCCGCGCGCCGGCGCTTCCGTCGTGAACAGCCCGGTCGGGTGGCCGGCGTCGAGGACAAACTCGCCGCTCTCGAACGTCGCGACGCCCACGCCGCTCCGGCCGCCTCGTCCCAGTTCGGGCGCGAGGTTGCGCACGTCTACCTCGCGGCCGTTTGCTCGCGCGACCGCTTCGAGCACCGCCAGCGCGAGCTGCGTCCCGGAGCCGAGCCCCACGTGCGGCGGTAGTTCCTCCCGAACGGTGAGGTCGACGCCCGGTACGTCCAGCACCTCGCATGCGCGCTCGGCGTGCTCGCGCGCTCGCTCGTGGTCGCATCGAATCTCGTCCGCGCGCTCGGCTTGGACGACCACCCGTGGCTGGTCGAGCGCGACGCCGAGGCTGCCGTACAGCTGGTCGTGGGACAGCGAGAGGTTCAGGAAGCCGAAGTGGAGTCGGCCGCCGCTCTCGACCCGGGTGGGCATACTACCGGATTCGTCACCGGCGGTGTTGGTGGTTCTGCCGCTGGCAAACCTTCCCGGTACCCGATTCGGGCGAACATCATCGCCTCATCTCGAGTCACCGGCAACATCTGTTCAGTCGGCGTGCTTTAACCGCTGCGCGCGTAACCACCTTACATGAGCAAGCAGAAGGACAAGGACCTCCCGAGCGCCGACGTCACCGAAGGCGTCGAGCGCGCGCCCCACCGCGCGATGTTCCGCGCGATGGGCTACGACGACGCAGACTTCTCCTCGCCGATGGTCGGCGTCGCAAACCCCGCCGCCGACATCACGCCGTGTAACGTCCACCTCGACGACGTCGCGGATTCGGCCGTCGAGGGCGTCGAGGGCGGCGACGGCATGCCCATCGAGTTCGGCACCATCACCATCTCGGACGCCATCTCGATGGGGACCGAGGGGATGCGCGCGTCGCTCATCTCCCGCGAAGTCATCGCGGACTCCGTCGAACTCGTGGCGTTCGGCGAGCGCATGGACGCCCTCGTGACCGTCGCGGGCTGCGACAAGAACCTCCCCGGGATGATGATGGCCGCAATTCGCACCGACCTCCCGTCGGTGTTCCTCTACGGCGGCTCCATCATGCCCGGCGAGCACGACGGCCGCGAGATTACCGTCCAGAACGTCTTCGAGGGCGTCGGCGCGGTCGCCTCCGGCGACATGAGCGAGGACGAACTGGAGGAGATGGAGCGCCACGCCTGCCCCGGTGCGGGTGCCTGCGGCGGGATGTTCACCGCGAACACGATGGCCTCCATCTCCGAGGCGCTCGGCCTCGCGCCGCTGGGCTCGGCCAGTCCGCCCGCGGAGAGCGACGAGCGCTACGACGTCGCCGAGCGCGCCGGCGAACTCGCCGCGGAGTGCGTCCGCGAGGACCGCCGTCCCTCGGACATCCTCACGCGGGAGAGCTTCGAGAACGCCATCGCGATTCAGGTCGCGCTCGGCGGCTCCACGAACGCCGTCCTCCACCTGCTCGCGCTCGCCGCGGAGGCGGGCGTCGACCTCGACATCGAGGACTTCAACACCATCAGCGACCGCACGCCCAAGGTCGCGAACCTCCAGCCCGGCGGCTCGCGCGTGATGAACGACCTCCACGAGGTCGGCGGCGTCCCCGTCATCCTCGCGCGCCTGCTCGACGCGGGCCTCATCCACGGCGACGCGAAGACGGTCACCGGACGCACCATCGAAGAGGAACTCGACCATCTCGGCGTCAACGGCAGCGTCGAGGAGGACGTCGACTTCCTCAAGCCCGTCGACGACCCCTTCCACGAGACGGGCGCAATCACGGTGCTCACGGGGAACCTCGCGCCCGACGGCGCGGTCCTCAAGGTCACCGGGAAGGACGAGACCCAGCACACCGGTCCCGCGCGCGTCTTCGAGTCCGAGGAGGACGCGATGGCGTACGTGCAGGAAGGTCACATCGAGTCCGGCGACGTCATCGTCATTCGCAACGAGGGACCGCGCGGCGGACCCGGGATGCGCGAGATGCTCGGCGTCACCGCTGCGGTCGTCGGCCAGGGCCACGAGGACGACGTCGCGCTGCTCACCGACGGCCGCTTCTCCGGCGCGACCCGCGGCCCGATGGTCGGCCACGTCGCGCCCGAAGCCGCGTCTGGTGGTCCAATCGCGCTGGTAGAGGATGGCGACGAGGTAACCGTCGACGTGCCGAACCGCGAACTCTCCGTGGCGGTCGACGACGACGAGATGGCGTCCCGGAGCGAGGACTGGGCGGAACCCGAGCCGCGCTACGACACCGGCGTGCTCCGGAAGTACGGCGCCCAGTTCGGCTCCGCCGCTCACGGCGCCGTCACCAACCCCGCGGCGAAGCGCGAGTAACTACTTCCGCGAGAGAAACTCCGGGAGTCGCAGCCGGTCGAGGTCTTTTCTGGGGAGCGTGTCGATGTCGATTCGCTTCAGGAGCTCCGGGAGGTCCATGCGGTCGCCACCCTCGCCGCTCGCGTCGATTTCGCCTCCCTCCTCCCCCTTGTACGTGATTAGTTTCGACCAGACCGCGCGCTCACGGGACGGGAAGTCCGAGGTGTCGAGGTCGCTCTCCCCCGAGGCGAGTTTGCTGTCGAGGTCCGCTGCCGAACTCTTCCCCTCGTCGTAGGCCATCTCCACGAGCGACCGGCCCGCCGCGGCGACGAGCTGGCGGTACTCCTGTGGGTTCCGGTCACCCAGCGCCGCGGCGACGCCCAACGCGTACGCCCGCCAGACGGCTTCCTCGCGGTCCAGTTCCTCGCCGTCCCAGTCGCGGGAGAAGGATTCGTCGTACATCACTCGGGGCGGACTTTCCGGCCGGGGTCGACCTGCAGCCCCCCGCCCGTGAAGGAGACGTCCCGGATGTCGCAGTCGATGTTCGTGCCGCGCATCTTCACGAGCTGGACGCCCCGGGTCATCCCGCCGCCCTCCAGGAAGTTATGGAGGAAGATGACGCCGTGGGCGAGGTAGTGCTCCTCGGCGTACGCCGTCGGGTCGGTCATCTCCGAAACGAGCAGGACGGTGGCGTCGGTCTGCTTGAGGCCAGTCGCGAAGTGCGTGACCTCCGCGTCGGCGTCGTCGGCGAAGTGCGCCAAAAGCATCGTAGAGTCGACGACCACGCGGTCGTAGTCCTCCTGGCGAATCATCGACGCGAGCCGCGAGGAGAGCCCGGACTCGCGGCCGTACTGGGTGAGCGAGCGCCGCGAGCGCTCCCGCGTGAGGTTCAAGAACTCGAAGTTCTCCGCGTTGGCGGCGCGCGAGAAGCCGAAGTCGTAGTTCGCCATGTCGTCGACGAGCTCGTTGCGCGTCTCGTGCATCGTCACGTACAGCACTTCCTCGCCGTTCTTCACGCCCTCCGTGACGTACTGGGCGGCGAGCGTGGTCTTCCCGCTGCCGGGCGGCCCACTCAGCGTGTACAGGCGGCGCGCCGGGAGCCCGCCGTCGAGGAGGCTGTCGAGCCCGGCGACGCCGGTCGAGATTCTCATCGGTGGTGCTCACGTAGGCCACGCTTAAATCCTCCCGTGTTCGACGTCTTTCACGTTCTCTCCCGCAGCCCTCCGTCGGTTCGTGGTTCAGCTGGCTGGACTGGGAGTAGGTCCGTGTCACTGCCACCCGTGCCACAACCGGTCTCGGAAAGGTTATCCGTGCATCCCGCTTACCTGTAGTTGCAATGGCAACCGGTACGGTTGATTTCTTCAACGACACGGGCGGTTACGGTTTCATCGAATCTGAGGACGCGGACGAGGACGTTTTCTTCCACATGGAGGACGTCGGCGGCCCGGACCTCGAAGAAGGACAGGAAGTCGAGTTCGACATCGAGCAGGCCGACAAGGGCCCACGCGCGACGAACCTCACCCGGCTGTAATCCCGGCGTTCCTTCGTAGAACTACACTTTCCGATTTTTGTGACCCACGCCGAATAGCGGCGCGCTCGTCACGGGACAGTCTGACACTCGCGTAGCCACCGGCTCGTGAGCACTCACTCGTCGCCGCGACGAACGCGCACGAGGAGGTCGCCGTGCACCTCCCCGAGCACGGTCGCGCGCTCGTGGCGCTCGACGGCCTCCCGGTCGACCTCGTGGGCCTTCCGCACGGCGACGCGGCTATCGTCGTTCGTCCGAATCGCACCGACCTTTACGAGTCGGTGCGGTTCCACGTACTCGTAGACGTCCCGGAGCGCCGCCGGCGCGTCGGTGTCGACCGTGCCGATGGTCGCCGCGCCCAGCCGGTCGTCGGGCGCGAGGTCGGCCGCGCTGATCGAGACCCGCTGCCCGAATTTCTGGGACATCGCCGGCAGCACGCTCTCCTGGGTCTGCTGGGACGGCTGGGTCTCCGTCGAGCGCAACACCACCCGGAACGTCACGGGCATACTCCGCGCTACCACGCCAGGTTATATCATACCGCGTGCTACGAGTCAGCACGCTGAATCTTCCACCAGAACCCGCTCACACGCCCAGCGAGCGGTCGCTCAGCCCTCGTTCATCGCCCGGACGGACTCCGTTCCGCACTCGCGGCACGCCGACACCCGGTACGGCTGGCGAGCGAACGCCGCGTCCGCCTCCGGCGTGCTCTCCACGCGGAGGTCTATCGTGACGCTGTGTGGCGTCTTCTTGCGACAGCTCTCGCACGACTCCGTCCGACCGGTGCTGTGTGGTGCCTCGCTCGCCATCGTCGGTACCACACGAATACTGTCGCGTCGTGCATTCCAACTGGGCCTAAACAGTTAGGGTAGCAGGAATTCGAGAGCACCACGAGAATCTACAGTAGCAGGGAGTCGTGTACCTCGTCGCGGCGTACCGGGTTCACAGTTGTGTACAGATTCGGGAACGCGATTCTCTCAACGCGCAACCCCATGAGAGTATGTATGGAAATCGAGAAACGAAGCCGAACGTGGAGCAGCCGCTACTAGAAGGTTGAGCAGTAGGCCCGGAAGTGTATTCCGGGCTATAGTGAAGTGGGACCGCCGAGATTCGAACTCAGGTCCGACGGACCCCATCCGCCGAGGATACCGCTACCCCACGGTCCCACGTATCGACCGAGGCGGCGTCCGGCATTAAGGCCTTCGTTTCGGAATCGCGTTACACGAGTACGCGTTCGAGTTCGACCACGGTGCCGGCGTCGGCGTCGGGGTCGCCGACGAAGCGACCGAGGCAGACCGCAGCGCCGTTGGGCGTGTAGCACGCGACGAGCTGGTTCCGCTCGGCGTCCTCTGCGCTGATGACGCCGGGGGCGTAGACCGGCGCGCCTTCGGCGACCTGTTCGGCGGCGGAGGGCGCGATGGTCACCGACGGGATGTGTTCGAGCGCGCGTTCGGCGGGCACGAGCACGTCCCGGAGCGCGGCTTCGGGGTCGCCGCTCGGCGGGCTGGTGTCGTCCTCGTCGCGCAGCCACGCGAGCGCGTCCGCGAGGTCGTGTAGCGTCGACAGCGTGGTGTCGTCGAACGGCGTGGTGGCGGTGCGGCGGAGGTCGCCCATGTGCGCGCCGGTGCCGAGCGCACGTCCGAGGTCGTGGCAGAGCTTCCGTATGTACGTCCCGGACTCACAGCGGATGCGCAACAGCGCCTGCCGCTCTTTCACTTCGAGCACGTCGAGGTCGTGAATCTCGCGGACGCGCAGGCGGCGCGCGACCGCGGACTTCCGCGGCGGCTTCTGGTAGGTCGGGCCCTCGAACTCCTCGACGACGCTGTGGAGGTTCGCGGGCGGCTCGGCGTGCAGTTCCAGCACGGCGACGTACTCCTTGGGGCCTTCGAGCAGCGCGGGCGCGAGCCGGGTCGCCGCACCCGTCAGGACGGGCAGGCAGCCCGTGACCTTCGGGTCGAGCGTGCCCGCGTGCGCGGCCTTCTCGACGCCGACCATGTCCCGAATCCACGCCGACACCTGGTGGGCCGACGGCCCCGGCGGTTTGTCGAGGTTGACGACGCCGAAGTCGAAGACGTCGTCCGGGTCGCGGTCCGCAGGGGCGTCTCGCAGCATCGTCAGAACTCGTAGTCGACGTTCTCGATTGGCGCGGGCCCCTCGTCGTTGGACGGCTCGTAGTTGTCCACGGCGTACAGGACGATGTCCGTGACGGCGTCGGGCCCCCACCGCGCGGTGTTCACCGAGAGGTCGTAGATGGTGAGGTCGTCGAAGTCGATGCCGTAGTAGTCGGCGTACCGCGCGCTTTCGGAGTCTTCGCGCTTCTCGGTCTCGGCGCGTGCCGTCGCCGGCGTCTTCTCCTCGCGCTCGGCGATGCGGCGCGCGCGCACGCTCAGCGGCGCGTCGAGCCAAATCTTGATGTCGGCGTACTCGCCGGCCATCCAGCCCGAGAGCCGGGATTCGAGCACGACGTCGTCGCGCTCGCGAGCGGTCTCGCGGAGCTGTCGGTCGAGGTCCTTGTCTATCTGGGGGTCCTCCTCGGCGAGTTCGTTGAACTCTTCGAGGGTGAGCCCGCGGTCGTCGGCGAGCTCGCGGAAGATGTCGCCACCGGAGATGTGGTCGTAGTCAAGGTGGTCGGCGAGCGCGGACGCCACCGTGCTCTTCCCGCTCCCCGGCGGGCCGGAGATAGTGACTAACATATCCGTGCTGGGAGCGGCGCGGACAAAGAGGTTTTGAACCTGAACCCGGCGTGTGGCGGTTTCGCGCGGAGCGACCACCGAAAACGAGCATTCGCGCGAGCGCAGCAAAAAGTGCGATTACATCGAGATGTACGTCTCCGTGTCTTCGACGCCGTCCGTGTGCTGAATCTCGTCGGCGGCGATGTCCTTGACGTCGGTGGGGGAATCGACGTCGAGTTTGGCGATGACGTCGACGTCGCCGGCGACGATGTGGGCGTCGACCACGCCGTCGATGGCGGCGATAGCGTCCAGGAGGCGGTCGGCTTCGCCGGTGTTGGCTTTGACGAGGACGTAGGCGGTGACCATCTACGCCACCTCCGTGGCGGCGGTGGCTTCCCCGACGAGTATCTGGCGGACGTCGTCAAGCGCGTCGAATTCGGCGAGAACGGCGATGCGGTCGCCGACTTCGAGCGTGTCGTCGGGCAGTGGGAGGCCGAGCGCGCCGTCTTTCTTCCCGAACGCGAGCAGGCGGGCGCGGGAGGGGAGTTCGAGTTCGCTGAGCGTGTAGCCGTGCATGGGGGCGTCTTCGGTGACGGCGAACTGCACGATTTGGAGATTCTCGGCGAGGTCGGCGATGGCGGTGACGTTGCCGCCGAGGAGCGCGTTCTTCGCGCCGATTGCGCCGAGGCGTTCGGGGTAGACGATTTCGTCGACTTCCTCGGCGTACTTGCGGTAGATGTTCTCGCGGTAGTCCTCGTCGATGCGCATGACGGTGCGGCAGCCGTGGTGTTTGCCGACCATGCAGGCGACGAAGTTGGTGTTGAGGTCGCCGGTGAGTGCGCCGAGGGCGTCCACTTCGTCGACGCCGGCGCGTTCGAGGGTGTCCTCGTCGGAGCCGTCGCCCTCGACGACGGCGAATCCCTCGTTTTGCGCGCGCTCGGCTTTGTCGTAGTCGTTCTCGACGACCGTGACCTCGTGGCCCTCGTTGTGCGTGATTCGGGCGGTTCGGAGGCCGACGCGCCCGGCACCGACGATGAGGATGTGCATACGCGTCGTAACGCGAGCGAGCGCCAAATAGGTTTGTGCTGCGTTACCACGCACCAATACTTTTAGTGTCGCCCACCGAACGGGACGTATGGTTCACGCGTTCATCATGGTGAAAACCGGGGCAGGGACGGCCGCCGACGCCCGCGACCGCGTCGCCGACCTCGACGGCGTCGTCGCGTCCCACGTGGTCGCGGGCAAGTACGACGTCATCGCGGAGGTCGAGGGCAACGAGATGCAGGACGTCCTCGGCACGGTGTCGAACCGCATCGGCACGGTCGCGGGCGTCACCGAGACGAAAACCTACATCTCGCTGTCCGCCGCCTAGAACTCCTGTTCCTGCGGGTCGTGTTCTTCGAGATACGACTCCAGCCACGCCTTCTGGTCGTCGACGCGGGGCGTGCGCTCGGCGTATGCGTAGTCGAAGACCTCGTCGACGTCCGGTTCGCCGACTGCTTCGGCGGCGTCGATGGCGGCGTCGAGTTCGGCTTCCGCATCGTCCCAGCAGGACTCCACGAACTCGTCGTCGACGACGCCCTGCTCGCGGAGGTACGTCTCGTAGCGCTCCAGCGGGTCCGCGGTCCGCCACTCCGGCAAGTCCGCCTCCTCGGAGCGGTAGCGCTCGGGGTCGTCGCTGGTGGTGTGCGCGCCCTGCCGGTACGTGAGGCTCTCGACGAGCACGGGGTCGCCTTCGCGGGCGTCGTCGAGCGCGTCGCCGACGGTCTCGTAGACGGCGACGGGGTCGTTGCCGTCAACCTGCACGCCCTCGAAGCCGTAGGCTTCGGCCTTCACCGCGATGGAGTCGCTAGCGGTCTGCTTCTCACGGGGCAGGGAGATGGCCCAGTTGTTGTTCTCGCAGAGGAAGACGACGGGCGCGTCGAAGACGCCCGCAAAATTCATCGCCTCGTGGAAGTCGCCCTCGCTGGTCGCGCCGTCCCCGAAGTACGCGACGACCGCGTCCGCGTCGCCGGTGTAGTTCATCGCCATCCCGGCGCCGACCGCGTGGGGGAGCTGGCTCGCGATGGGGACCGCCTGCGGGAAGTTGTTGACGTCGTGGTCGGAGTGGAACTCCGCGTACCCACGTCGGAAGAGGAGGATGTCGCTGGCGGGGACGCCGCGGGCCAACTGCATCGCGTTCGAGCGGTACGTCGGGAACAGCCAGTCGCCGTCGGCCATCGCGTGCGCGGCCCCGACCTGCGAGCTCTCCTGCCCGCGGAACGGCGGGTAGCCCGGCATCCAGCCGCGGCGCTGGAGGGAGAGCGCGCGCTCGTCGAACTCCCGCGCGAGAACCACGTCTCGAAAGAGGTCGCGTGCGGTCGCCTCGTCGACGGCCGTGTCGGCGAGGTCCCGTTCCCCGATAGCACGGTGCATACGAGTCCGTTACCGCACAGTCACTTACCGATAGCGAAAAACGGCCCGAGCACCAAGCCAAGGGTATGGTCTCGGTCGTCACCGCCGCCGGCGTCGGCATCATCGTGCTCGTGCACACCGCGATTGCCGCCGTCGGCGCGCGCTACTTCCGCATCACCCTCGCGACGCGCTGGGGGTCGGTGCTGTACACCGCCGTCCTGATTCCGCTCGTCTACTTCGTTACGACACTCGCGCTCGGCGTGCTCGGGCTCGGTGCGGGCGCGTTCGAGGACCCCGGCCAGCTCATCGTCGTGACGTGGGCGTTCCCGTTCTTCCTCGGGTGGTCTATCGACCTGTTCTGGATTCCCGCCCCCGAGGAGTTCGAGGACTCACCGGAGTGAGCGAACGACGAACAGCGCGGTCAGCGTCGGGGCGACGGTGAGTTCGCCGAACCCTGCCAGCGCCGCGACTGCCTCCCAGACGTAGGCCACGCCCAGCGTGCCGAACGTCGTCGCGGCGACGAGCGCGCCGCCGACGACTCGGACACCGACGACGGCACCGCTGTCGACTGCGAGCGCGAGCACGGCGTCCACGACATCGAAGAGGAGGACTGCTACGAGGACAGCGCGTTTCGAGACGTGACGCCGCGGCCCCTCGCCGGGTGCGGGCCACAGGATGTGGAAGTTCTCGGGGAACAGCGACGGCAGGCGAATCGGCGGCAGTTTCAGGGAGAGGCCGCCGTCGTCGCGCTCGCTGTCGTCGGCACGGCCGATGTGGTCGCCCCCGTCGCCGCGGTCGTCGCTGGGCATCGCTACTCGTCGCCGAGCACGCGGTCGAGGACGTCCTCGGCGTCCGCCAGCACTTCCTCGGGGGACTGGGTCGCGTCGATGCGGACGAACCGCTCGGGCTCGTACTCGGCCAGTTGTTCGTAGTTCTTGCGGACGCGACTGAGGAACTCCACCTGTTCGAATTTGTTCGTCGCGCCGGCGCGCGCAGCGCCGGTCTCGGGGTCCACGTCGAAGAACAGCGTGAGGTCGGGCGGGCGCGTCCACGGCTGGTGGATGCCGCGGACGTACTCCATCGGACGGTCGACGACGCCGTCGAGGGCGACGCCCTGGTAGGCGTACCGGGAGTCCGAGTACCGGTCCGAAATCACGACGTCGCCGCGGTCGAGCGCGGGCTCGATTACCCGCGAGAGGTGGTCGGCGTGGTCGGCGGTGTAGAGGAACAGTTCGGCGACCGGGTCGGCGTCGTCCTCGCCGATGGACCGCCGGACGGCGTCGCCGTACCACGAGTCGGTGGGCTCGCGGGTGAACGTGTAGCCGTCGCCGCGGGCGTCCCGCAGGGCCTCCCAGACCGTGGTCTTGCCGCTGCCGTCGATGCCCTCCAGCGTGACGAGCATGCCCGAAAAACGACGACGGACGTACTAACGGCTTCGGGTTCCAGTTGAGCGGCGTCCTGAATCCGGCCGTTCCCGCCGATATATTACCCCCTGGTGCGGGCATAGTTTTAGGGAGTTGCCGGCCGTCTTCGGGGATATGGACGTGCTGGTCACTGGCGGAACGGGATTCATCGGGACGCATCTGTGCCGGGAACTCGACGAGCGAGGCCACGAGGTGACCGCGCTCTCGCGGCACCCGGAGGAGGCGGCCCTGCCCGACTCCGTGGAGACGGTGGTCGGCGACGTGACCGCCTACGACTCCATCCGGTCGGCCGTCGAGGGCCACGACGCGGTCGTGAACCTGGTGGCGCTGTCGCCGCTGTTCAAGCCCAGCGGAGGCGACGACCGCCACTTCGAGGTGCACCTCGGCGGCACCGAGAACGTCGTCGAGGCCGCCGAGGAGGCCGGCGTGGAGTACGTGCTCCAGTTGTCCGCGCTGGGTGCGGACCCGGACGGGTCGACGGCGTACATCCGCTCGAAGGGCCGCGCCGAGGAGGTCGTGCGGAGTTCCGACCTCGAGTACACCATCGTGCGGCCGTCGGTCGTGTTCGGCGAGGAAGGGGAGTTCGTCTCGTTCACGAAGCAGTTGACGACGCCGTACGTCACGGGGCTGCCGGGTGGCGGCAAGACACGGTTCCAGCCCATCTGGGTCGGCGACCTCGTGGGGATGCTCGCGGACGCAATCGAGGACGAGTCCCATTGGGGAGAGACGTACGAAATCGGCGGCCCTGAGGTGTTGACGCTCGGCGACGTGACGCGGCTGGTCTACCGCTCGGAGGGGAAGTCAGTCCGGATTCTCCCGGTACCGATGCCGCTGGCCGGCATCGGGATGCGGCTGGCGGACCCGTTGCCGTTCGTCCCGTTCGGCACCGACCAGTACCGGTCGCTGAAGTTCGACAACACGGTCGAGGACAACGACGTCGACGCGTTCGGCGTGGACGAATCCGAGTTGACGACGCTGGCCGAGTTCCTGGAGGCCGGCGCGGAACACGTCAGCGCGTAGAGGGTAGCCGTCAAACTTAAACATCCCGAGGGGTCCGGCCCGGAGCGTCCCCAGCGGAGAGTCCCAGACTGCGCCCCGTCTGGCGAAAACCAGTTTCGCCGCTGAACCGTCGGACACGTGTCTGCAAAAGGCTTATACCCTCGTTTCTACTCTAATTGTGCAAAGGGTTCCGTATGAAACTGGCAATGATCGGGTTCGGCCAGGCGGGCGGTAAAATACTCGACAAGTTCCTCGAGTACGACAAGCGGCACGATTCCAACATCGTGCGTGCCGCGATTGCCGTCAACACCGCTAAAGCCGACCTCATGGGCTTGGAGCACGTTCCACAGGAGAATCGCGTCCTCATCGGACAGTCCCGCGTGAAGGGACACGGCGTCGGTGCCGACAACGAACTCGGCGCGGAAATCGCCGAGGAGGACATCGACGAGGTGCAGGGTGCAATCGACTCTATCCCGGTCCACGAGGTCGACGCGTTCCTCGTCATCTCCGGGCTTGGCGGCGGAACGGGCTCCGGCGGCTCCCCGGTCATCGCCAAACACCTCAAGCGCATCTACACCGAACCCGTCTACGGACTCGGCGTGCTGCCCGGCAGCGACGAGGGCGGCATCTACACGCTGAACGCCGCGCGGTCGTTCCAGACGTTCGTCCGCGAGGTGGACAACCTCCTCGTGTTCGACAACGACGCGTGGCGCAAGTCCGGCGAGTCGATGCAGGGCGGCTACGACGAAATCAACGAGGAAATCGTCACCCGCTTCGGCATCCTCTTCGGCGCCGGCGAAGTCGAGCAGGGCGGCGACGTCGCCGAGAGCGTCGTCGACTCCAGCGAAATCATCAACACGCTCGCCGGCGGCGGCGTCTCCACAGTCGGGTACGCCTCCGAGGGCGTCGACAACGACGACTCCGGCAGCGGCCTGCTGTCGCGGTTCACCGGCAGCGACGACAACGCCGTCGAGGACTCCGCCTCGACGACGAACCGCATCACGAGCCTCGTCCGGAAGGCGGCGCTCGGCCGACTCACGCTCCCGTGTGAAATCGAGGGCACCGAGCGCGCGCTGCTGGTCACCGCCGGCCCGCCGAAGTACCTCAACCGGAAAGGCATCGAGCGCGGCCGCAAGTGGCTCGAAGAGCAGACCGGCTCGATGGAAGTCCGCGGCGGCGATTACCCCGTGCCGAACTCCCAGCAGGTCGCGTCAGTCGTCCTGCTGTCGGGCGTGAACAACGTCCCGCGCATCAAGGAGCTGCAGGAAGTCGCCATCGAAGCCCAGGACAACATCGACGACATCCGCGAGGAAAGCGAAGAGAACTTGGAGGAATTGGTCGAAGACGACGACGATGAACTTGAACCGCTGTTCTAAGCTAGCGGTCGCTCTCGTCGTCCTCCTCGCGGTCGCCGCGGTCCCAGCAGCCGCCGTCTCGATTAGCGGCGACGCGCCGGGTAGCGTGCAGGCTGGCGCACAACAGGAGACGACGTTCACCGTCGCCGACCCCTTCGAGAGCTACGAGGAGTGGACGCTCCAGGCGGAGACGGACCTGACCGACGTCACGTGGCAGATTGTCACGTTCGACAACGCGGGCAACCAGATCGATGAGGCGACGATCACAGGGCAGTCGGTGAGCTACGACTTCGCGGCGTCCAGCGGCGCGGTGCGCGCCGAAGTCACCATCGTCGGCACGGTGCCGTCGTCGAACGCGTGGTCGTGGAGCTACGACCCCGCACAGACGATTACGTACGCCGAATTCGTCCAGGCCCAGCCCGGCGGTGCCAGCAACACGCTGGAGACGTACAGCACACGGCCGTACACGACCGCGAGCCAGGAAGCACGCACCGCCATTAGTGACGCCGAGGCCGCCATCCAGCAGGCCGAGAACGCTGGCGCGAGCGTCGGCGGCGCAAAGAGCGACCTCCAGGACGCCATCGAGTTCTACAACGGTGGCAACTTCGAGCAGGCCGTCAGCAACGCCGAGCAGGCCGAGTCCGCCGCGAACAGCGCGGCGTCCTCCGCCGAGCGCACCGACCTCATCATCATGATTGGGGCGGCGCTGGTCGTCCTGCTGTTGCTGGCTGGGGGGGTCTACTGGTACCTCCAGCAGCGCGACAGTTACGACAAACTCGGCTGAGGGATGCGAACCCTCGTCCCGTTCGACCCGACGAACCCGAACACGCGTCTCGCTTCGCTTCTTTCGGACGACGAACGCCGAGCGTTCGCTACGGCGATGCTGTCCGACGTCCTCGACGCGGTTCGTCGAGCGGGCGGCACGCCGACCGTGCTGGCGACCGCTCCACTCGAGGCCGACGTGGACGCGCCCGTGACTGTCGACGACCGGCCACTCTCGGTCGCGGTGAACGACGCACTCGCGGAACTCCCGGCTGTGGTCGTGATGGCTGACCTCGCGCTCGCGACGCCCGCGGCCATCCAGCGGCTGTACGACGCCGACGCCGACGTCGTCGTCGCACCCGGACGTGGCGGCGGGACGAACGCGCTCGTCGTCCGCCACCGCGAATTCAGCGTCGACTACCACGGCACCTCGTTTCTCGACCACCTCGCCGCCGCCGACGCGGTGGGGGCGTCCGTCGAAACGGTTGACTCGTTCCGGCTCGCCGTCGACGTCGACGAGCCAGCCGACCTGCTCGACGTACTCGTTCACGGCAATCGTGGGGCCGCCGGCTGGCTCCGCGACGCTGGCTTCCGGGTCGCCGTCGTGGACGGCACGCCCGAGGTCGTCCGGGACTGAACGGGGCTGGGGAACCAAACGCCTAAACGACGGCCAGCCGACCGCACGGGTATGCAGCCGTTGCAACTCGCGCGGGCGGTCGCGGCGCTGCTCGGGCTGGCAGTGCTGGCGGCGGCGCTGTTCCAGGGCGTTCTGGCGGCGTTGGCCGAATTCGGCGTGCCGTCGTGGGCGGCGTCGCCGACGGCCGTCGGCGCGGTGCTGCCACCGGTGCTCGCGCTCGCGGACGCGTACACGCCGCTGGGGAGCTACGGCCGGACAGCCGCGCTCCGCGAGCGGTCCGCCGCCGGTCTCGCTGCGGACGCGCTGCTGGCGGCGGTGGTCGGCGGCGTCGTCGGCTACGCTGGCAGCCAATTCCTCCTCTCTGCGGACGCGAGCAGTCTCGCGGAACTCGTCGTAGTGTCGGGGGCGTCGTTGGCGGGGTACGCGACGTTCGTCGCGCGGAACCTCGACGCGTACCGCAGCCGAGAGCCAGACGTCGAGGAGGAGATGCAGCCGTGAGTTCGATTCCCGGTACTGACGAGTACGGCGTCGACGTCGAGATTCGGGACGCCGACCGGGAGGCCGCGCTCGCGGTCCGCCCCGGGGACGTCGAAGCCGCCGAGGAGTTGACGTTCGCGCGAAACGTCTTCGTGCCGCTGACGACCGCATGCCGGTACACGTGCACGTACTGCACCTACTACGACCCTCCCGGCGAAGCGGAACTGATGAGCCCCGAGGCCGTCCGGAAGACGTGTCGGAATGGCGCGGCAGCGGGCTGCACGGAGGCGCTGTTCACGTTCGGGGACGACCCCGACGACCGCTACACCGCCGTCCACGACCAACTCACGGAGTGGGGGTTCGACTCCATCCACGACTACCTCCGGCGCGCCTGCGAAATCGCCCTAGAAGAGGGACTGTTGCCGCACGCGAATCCGGGCGACCAGACGCGCGAGCAGATGGCCCACGTCGCGGACGTGAACGCGTCGATGGGCGTGATGCTGGAGACGACGGCGGACGTGCAGGCTCACGGCGGCCCGCGCGCGAAGAACCCTGGCCAGCGCCTGCACACCATCGAGGTCGCGGGCGACCTCGGCGTGCCGTTCACGACGGGCATCCTCGTCGGTGTCGGCGAGGACTGGAGCGACCGCGCGGACAGCCTGCTCGCGATTCGCGCGCTCCACGAGCGCTACGGGCACGTCCAGGAGGTCATCGTCCAGCCGGTCAGCCCGAACGAGCGCTGGACGGAGGACCCACCCGACCGGGAGACGATGCGGCGCGTGGTGGCGATGGCGCGCGCGGTGCTGCCCGAGGACGTGGCGGTCCAGGTGCCACCGAACCTCGCCGACGCCCGCGCCCTCCTCGATTACGGCGTCGAGGACTTGGGTGGGGTCTCCCCGGTGACGAAAGACCACATCAACCCCGACTACGCGTGGCCGGCGCTCCGGGAACTGGAAGATATCGCAGACCACGGTGGTGTCCCGCTCCGCGAGCGCCTCCCGGTCTACGAGCGCTTCCTCCCCGAGGACGGGCACGAGAACGAGTGGGTGAGCGAGCGCATCGGGCGCGCCATCGAATCCGGCGAGCGGTATCAGGCGGTGCGTTCGGGCGAACCGCTGGACGCGCACGGCCCCCAACACTAACCGCGCGGGCGTCGAAATTCGGGTAACGCGGTTAGTCTCATGCCCGAGGACGTCACGCTCCCCCGGAAGCGCGTGCGCGGCGACACGGTCGAAGAGCGACTCACGGACAACGCTGTCGAGCACATTCTACCGGCGCGGTACCTGCTCCGCGACGAGACCGGCGAGGTCGTCGAGACGCCCGCAGAGCTATTCGAGCGCGTCGCCGACGCCGTCGCGGAACCCGAGGCCGACCAAGAGCTGTGGAGCGACCGGTTCTACGAGTTGATGACTGGCCTGGAGTTCGTGCCGAACTCGCCGACGCTGATGAACGCGGGCGGGCCGCTGGGCCAGTTGTCGGCGTGCTTCGTGATGTCGCCGGAGGACGACCTGGACGACATCTTCGAGACGGTACGGCGGGCGGCCCGCGTGTTCCAGTCCGGCGGCGGCGTCGGGTACGCGTTCTCGGACCTGCGGCCGCGCGGCGACGTCGTCGCGGAGACGGGCGGCGTGGCGTCCGGGCCGGTGTCGTTCATGCGCGTCTACGACCAGATGTGCGAGACGGTGAAGGCGGGCGGCAAGCGCAGAGGCGCACAGATGGGCGTGCTGCGCGTCGACCACCCGGACGTCGGGCGGTTCTGCGTGGCGAAACGCGAGGAGGGCGAACTGGAGAACTTCAATGTCTCCGTGGCGGTCACCGACGACTTCCTCGACGCACTGGACGCGGGCGAGGCGTACAAACTCACGAACCCACGGACTGGCGAGGTCCACGAGGTGACGGAGGCGACCGCGCAGTTCTACAACGCGAGCCACGCGGACGCCGACCCGCGAGCCGTCCCCGGGAACTTCTGGCGGGACTACGGGGACAGCGTCGACGAGTTCCGCGGCGACCTCGTGGAGGTCGGCGAACCGATGACGCTCCCGGCCGAATTCGTCTGGCGGCTACTCGTCGACGGCGCGTGGCGGAACGGGGAACCGGGCGTGTTCGCGGTCGACCGCGCGAACCGCGAGCACTCCTTCGACGTCGAGGAGCACCCCGAACATCGCATCGAGGCGACGAATCCCTGTGGCGAGCAGCCCCTCGAGGACTTCGAGGCGTGCAACCTCGGGCACGTGAACTTCTCGCTGATGGCGGCCGACGACGCGCCGCTTTGGAGCGAGTTCGAGCACGACGGCGACCTCGAAGCCCAGGTGGACGCGTTCCTCGGTGAGGCACTCGACACGGCGCGATTGGACCGCGTGACGCGCTGGGGGACGCGCTTTCTGGACGACGTGGTGACGGAGAGCGACTTCCCGCTGCCCGAAATCGAGGAGACGGTCTCAGAGATGCGGAAAGTCGGGCTGGGCGTGATGGGGTTCGCGGAACTGCTCGTCCAGTTGGGCGTGCGCTACGGCAGCGACGCGAGCGTCGAAATCGCCGACCAGGTGATGGCGCGCATCGACCACGTCGCGACGGAGACGAGCCGCAAACTCGCCGCCGAGCGCGGGAAGTTCCCGAAGTGGAGCGAGTCGAAGTACGCGAATCCGACGGCGTATCCCGAGTGGTTCCGCCAGCACACGGGCGAGGACCCCGCGGAGTGGGCGGACGGCTACCCGATTCGCAACCACGGCGTGACGAGCGTCGCGCCGACGGGCACGACGTCGATGATCGCGAACACCTCCGGGGGCTGCGAGCCCATCTACGAGGTCGTCTACTTCAAGAACGTCGGCCGGGACGTGCAGGGCGCCGAGCCACTCGTGGAGTTCGACGACTACTTCCTGCGCGTGCTGGAGGCCAACGACGTCGACGTCGACGCCGTCGAAGAAGAAGCCAAGCGCCTCCTACAAGAGGGGGAGTTCGAGGGCGCGCAGTCGCTGTCGGTCCCCGACGAGATTCTGGAATTGTTCCCGACCGCGCGCGAACTCCCGATGGACGCCCACGTGCGGGTGCAGGCGGCGTTCCAGGCGCACGTGGACGGCGCGGTCTCGAAGACCATCAACGTCGCCCACGACGCCACCCGCGGGGACGTCGCGGACGCGTACCGGCGCGCCATCGACCTGGGCTGCGTCGGCGTCACCGTCTACCGCGCGGGGTCGCGGACGGCGCAGGTGCTCACGACGAAACCCGAGGAGACCGGGAGTGTCGACTAGTCCAGCAGGTCGGGCAGTCGCTTGCGGGCGAGCGTGTAGACGACCGACACCGCGAGCATCGCGACCATGAGTCGGCGCACGAGCCCGTCGTACAGCGCGAGCGCCGGAATCGAGAGGACGACGACGGCGAGCAGGTCCTCGGGCGCGCCGTCGTAGCGAATCCAGCGCCGCGGCCGAATCCACCGGCGGCGGGTGTGCGAGTAGACGCCGCGCTGGTCGTCGTTCGCCCACGGGCGCGCGCCGAGTCCGCCGCCGAACGCGTCGGTGACGGAGTGGACGGCCGCCGACAGCAGGAAGAACGCAACGGCAACCGTGAGTGCCGACGGCGCACCGACGGCGATGCCGAACGCCGCGGCGGCCAGCGGCCAGTAGTGCTCGGGGTAGTGCAGCGTCTTCCGGTGTTCGAGCACGCCTAAGTCGAGGTCGGGGAAGACGCCGCCGGCCATCGCGGCGAGCGCGGCGGGCACGGCGAAGTAGGGCGCGACCCAGAACAGCGGCGTCGCGAGCAGCACGCCCATCGCGGCGTGAGTCGTCGCCATCACGGCTGGCTCCCTCCCATCAGTCGTCTGCGCTCGCGGTGCCGCGCGAGCCGTCGGTGTCGCGGTCGGGAACGAGCGGCGTGCCATCCGCCTGCGGGCCAAGCTGCGGGCCGAGCGTGTCGGCATCGGTGTCGAGAACGCGGCGCTCGGTGTAATCCGTGGAGCGCTCGACGGGTGTGCGGCCAATGGCCGAAATCATGTCGGCGTAGTCGGCGACCGAGCGGAACTCGCCGTGCTGGCCGCCCGCCCGCTTCGTAATCTCCTCGCTGAGGATGGTGCCCATGAAGTCGTCGGCGCCGCAGTTCAGGAGTTTCAGTCCCTTCGCGTTCCCGAACTTCACCCACGACGACTGGATGTGTTCTATGTTGTCCAGATAGAGGCGCGCGACGGCGACGAGGAGTTCGTCCTCGGCGTCGCTGGCGCCGGTCTCGACGACGCCGCGGTCGTACAGCGGCGTCTCCTGGTGGATGAACGAAAGCGGGACGAACTCGGTGATGTTGCCGGTGCGGTCCTGGAGGTCCCGAATCACGTCGAGGTGGCGGACGCGGTGGGCCTCGTTTTCGACGTGGCCGTACATCATCGTTGAGGTCATCGGGAGGCCGACGTCGGCGGCGGCTTCCATCGCGGCGACCCACTCGCCGGTGTCGATCTTCCCGGGGCAGATGACGTCCCGGACTTCGTCGACGAGGATTTCGGCGGCCGTCCCCGGCACGGTGTCGAGGCCGGCGTCGGCGAGTTCACTATAGACGTGGCGGTAGCCCCACTCGACGCCGCGCTGGGCGTGGTGGGCTTCCTCGGGCGTCATCGAGTGGACGTGCGCGCCGGAGCCGCTCATCGCCGCGATTTGCTCGACGTACGTGTGCGGGTCCGTGGTATAGCGCTCGGGCGGCTTGTAGTTGTGCTCCGGATTCTCGGGGTCGAGGGCGTCGCGGTGGTCGTCGTTCAGGCCGAACGCCGGGTGGAGGCCCGAGACTGAGGTGACTTCGTAGACGCCGCGTTCGACGGCGTCAGCCACGACATCGTGGGACTCCTCGGGTGTCTTCGTGAAGCCGGCATGGTCGTCGGGTTCGTCGACCTCGAAGTTGTGCGCGGTGTCCTTGAAGTTGCAGAACAGACAGCCCGTGTTGCAGGCCGTGGTGACGTTGTTGTTGACGTTCGTGACGAACGTCACCTCGTCGCCGACGACCTCGGCGCGGCGGCGGTCGGCAGCTTCGAGGACGAGTTCCTTCCGTTGCGGGTCGATTCCCTCGTGGTCGGTGCCGGTGGTGATGAGTTCGATACCGTCCGCGATGGAGAGCCGGCGGCCGTCGCGGGCGTTCGCCAGCGCGTTCTCGAACGACTGGTCGGTCTCGGGGACCACGTCGAAGTCGAACTCGCTGGCGGCGTCGGACATGTTCGAATCCACCGCGGCCACCGCCAAAAAGCCTGCCACAGCGGCCACCCCTTCGAATGGATGCACGGAAGTGAATATCTCCACGCGAAGTACTGGGGTTGTGGGCACGAGAGTGAAAGATTCATGGTGGTCGCCGCCGCGCGTACAGCTATGACGAGCGTCAAAACCCTCCGCGTCGAGGAGGCGGCGACCCGGGACGCGCTGGGCCGGGGCGTCTTCGACTTCAGCGACCGCTACTCGGTGTTCGACTGGGGGGAGATGCCCGACCTGATTCCGGGGAAGGGCACGAGCCTCGCCACGATGGGCGCGTTCAACTTCGAACTCCTCGAAACCGAGGGCGTTCCCACGCACTACCGCGGCGTACGGGACAGCGACGGCGAGACGGTCCCGCTGGCGGACGCCGACGAACCGCCGACGGAGATGGCAATCGCGCTCACGCAGGTCCCGGACCTCCCCTTCGAGGGTCACGACGCCGAGGGAATTGACGACGCAGCCATCCACGGTGGGTACGACTACGGCGCGTACCACGCCGCCGCGGACGGCAACTACCTCGTCCCCCTCGAAGTCGTCTTCCGGAACAGCGTGCCCGTCGGGTCGAGCCTCCGCAAGCGCCGCGACCCCGCGGAGTTCGACCTCGACTACGACGAGTGGCCCGAGGAGCCAGTCGACCTCCCGGAACCGGTCGTGGAGTTCTCCACGAAGTACGAGGAGCAGGACCGCTACCTCTCCCGCGAGGAAGCCGACGCCATCGCGGGCCGCGCGAGCATCGAGGAACTAGAGGGACTCGCGCGCCGCGTGAACGAGGTCGTCACCGAGCGCGCCGAGGAAGCCGGGTTCACGCACGAGGACGGCAAAATCGAGTGCCTCTACGTGGACGGCGAGGTGCAGGTCGCGGACGTCGCGGGGACGTTCGACGAGAACCGCTTCGCGTACGAGGGCCGGGAAGTCTCGAAGGAGGTCGTCCGCCAGTACTACAAGCGAACCGACCCCGTCTGGGTCGACGCCGTCAGCACGGCCAAAGCAGAAGCGGACGAGCGCGGCATCGCGGACTGGCGCGAACTCTGCAAGGAGTCCCCCGACCCGCTCCCCGCGGACCTCGTGCAGGCGACCGCGGACATGTACGCCGCGGGCGCGAACCGCTACACGGGCCACGAGTGGTTCGACGCGCCGCCGCTGGCCGACGCGCTCGCCGCGTTCGAGGAGTGACGCCGCGACGCTGGCGAACTCTCGCGGCGCTCTCGGTAGCCGCCGTGCTCGTGGGGTCGCTCGCGCCCGGCTCGACAGCCGGCGGGCTGCCCGCGGGCGTGGACAAACTCCTCCACGCCGCCGGCTACGCGGTCATCGCGCTCTCCCTGGCTGGCGCGCAGCGAGCCGAGACGGGGCGGACACTCGTTTCTATCGTGCTCGCCGCGGGGCTGCTGGGTATCGGCGTCGAGGTCGTCCAGCCGACGGTCGGGCGGACCGCGAGCCTCCTCGACGCCGTCACGAATCTCCTGGGTGCGACCGCCGGCACGGTCGGCTGGTGGGCTCGGACGAACTGACCCTGTTTCGACACCCGCCGCTACCACGAAGTACATCAACGCGGAACCGCGAGGTACGGACATGCTGAAGCACGCCACGGTCATCGACGCGACTGTCGGCCGGAGTTCGCAAATCGGCGTCTCGACGCCCGATGACGACGAAGACGACGAGGAACAGCGCGCGGCAGCGGTCGCGCGGCTGGTGTCGTGGTGTCGTCGTCTCGGTCTCTGATTCTCGGAACCTAGCGATTCGTCGGTGAAGCCGTCCGTTCTCGACGAGCGGGCGAACGACCAGACGAAGCCGCTTTACGCCCGCGACGACACCAACTAGCCATGAGCGAGCCGAGCGCGGAGGTCTACGAGCAGGGGCGTGGAATGGACGCCCACAACAAGGTGATGCGGGAGCTGCGCGACGAGAAGGGCGCGAAAGACTACGCGCCCGACGAACCGACGCGCGTCTGGCTGGACGAGGACAACACGCCCGACGGCGTCTACCAGAGCCTCACCATCATCCTCAACACCGGCGGGTGCCGGTGGGCGCGCGCCGGCGGCTGTACGATGTGCGGGTACGTCGCCGAGTCCGTGGAGGGCGGGACGGTCGCCCACGAGGACCTGATGACGCAGGTCGATGCCTGCCTCGAACACGAGCAGGAGGAAGCCGACGAGGAGAGCGGCCTGATAAAAATCTACACGAGCGGGTCGTTCCTTGACGAGCGCGAGGTCCCCGCCGAGACGCGGCAGGCCATCGCGGAGACGTTCGCGGACCGCGAGCGCATCGTCGTGGAGAGCCTCCCGGACTTCGTCGACCAGACGAAAATCGAGGACTTCACCGAAGTCGGCTTGGAGACGGACGTCGCCGTCGGTCTGGAGACTGCGACGGACCGCGTGCGCCACGACTGCGTGAACAAGTACTTCGACTTCAGCGACTTCGAGGCGGCCTGCGCGGAGGCCCGAGAGGTGGACGCCGGCGTGAAGGCGTACCTGCTGATGAAACCGCCGTTCCTCTCCGAGTCCGAGGCCGTCGGGGACATGAAGAAGTCCGTGCGCGAGTGCGCGGAAGTCGAGGGCTGCCACACAGTCTCGATGAATCCGACGAACGTCCAGCGGTACACGATGGTCGACCAGCTGCACTTCCGCGGCGGCTACCGGCCGCCGTGGCTCTGGTCGGTCGCCGAGGTACTGGAATCGACGGCGGACGCGGACGCCATCGTCGTCTCCGACCCCGTGGGCCACGGCAGCGACCGCGGGCCGCACAACTGCGGCGAGTGCGACGACCTCGTGCAGGAAGCCATCAAGGACTTCGACCTCCGGCAGGACCCCTCCGTGTTCTCGGAAGTGTCCTGCGACTGTGAGGCGACGTGGGACGCGGTCGTCGAGCGCGAGACGAGCTACAACCTCCCGCTCGCCGAATAGCCGTTTCCGGTCGTCGCGCGGCTGCTTCTCTGCGAACTGCTGAGGTCCAGTGGTCAAATCGACTAGCGGGGTCACGGGCCTATCGCTCGACGAGACTACGAGAGGCGTTTCGCGACTGCGTACGCGACGAGAGTGGCCAGCACGAGCCCAGTGGCGACGCCGACGACTAATCCCGATTCACCGAACCACCGACCACCGACGAACAGGCAGAAACCGAAGACGATCACGGCCGGCAACAGGACGAGGCGAAACTGCAAATTCGCAACCGCGATGTCCTCGAGCGATCCCATGATGGAATGAACGACGTCACCACCACAGATAAATTGTGGTCGGTATTCTCTCGGCACGTACGCGGACTGAAGGCTGTTTCACGAGGAACGCCGACTAAAGAGGCCGTCGAACCGCTACAGCCGGTTTACGCGAACGCGTCGAGGACGCCCTGTCCGTCCGTGAGTCCGAGTTCGGAGAGCGTCGCGCGCTCGGGATGGGGCATCAACACCGCGATAGATTCGCGCTCGCCAAGGACACCTGCGACCGCGCCCGTGGAGCCGTTCGGGTTCGCGGCGTCGGTGACGTCGCCGTGCTCGTCGCAGTAGCGGAAGAGCACCCGGTTCTCGCTGACGAGGTCGTCGTAGCGCTCGTCGTCGATTTCGAAGCGCCCCTCGCCGTGTGCGATGGGGAGCGTGAGCACGTCGCCCTCGTCGTAGGCGGCCGTGAACGGCGTGTCGGCGTTCTCCACGCGGACGTTGACGTGCTCGCACTGGAAGCGCGCGCTCGCGTTCGTCGTGAACGTGCCCGGCGTGAGTTTCGACTCGCAGCCGATTTGCGCGCCGTTGCAGACGCCGAGGACGGGCACGCCGTCGTCGGCGAGGTCGCGTACCTCGTCCATAATCGGCGAGTGCGCGGCCATCGCGCCGGCGCGGAGGTAGTCGCCGTACGAGAAGCCGCCGGGGAGGACGACACCCGTGGTGTCGGCGGGGAGGTCGTCCTCGTGCCAGACGATTTCGGCGTCGACGTCGAGCTGGGAGAGCGCGCGGACGGCGTCCCGGTCGCAGTTCGAGCCGCCGAAGCGGATAACGGAAACCGTCACGCGAGCCACCCCTGGTGGCGAGCGGGACGCCGAAAGTCACAGCCCGCACAGCGTAGCGAGCAGGACTGTCTTTCGGAAGTCATTCTGCTGCTTCGACGGTTACGTCGTAGTCGTGGATTGTGGGGTTCGCGAGCAGGCGGTCGGCCATCTCGCCCGCGCGTTCGGCCGCTTCGTCGCTGTCGGCCGCGTCGAGGTCGATTTCGAAGCGGTCCGCCGACCGCAGGTCCCCGAGCTCGAAGCCGAGGCGTTCGAGGGCTTTCTGGGTGGTCTCGGCCTCCGGGTCGAGGACCCCGTGCTTGAGTCGGACCGTCACCGTCGCGGTGTAGGCGGTCATCGCGCTGATATGTGCGTTCGTGGTCAAAGACTCTTTTGGAAGTGTGCGAAGATACACGAACGTGCGTACTGTCGACTGCGCCGATTCCTGCGCGAAGGACGCCGCTTATGTCCGACGACGCCCTGGGTGGGTGTATGCCGAAGCCGAACGGCAGTCCAGAGACAGCAGCGACGACGAACGACCTGACCGAAATCACGGTCGTCGGAGCCGACCGCACGGGAATCGTCGCCGAAGTCACTGGACTGCTGTTCGAACACGGGGTCAACATCGAGGACATCGAGCAGACCGTCCGCGACGGCGTCTTCCGCATGACGCTGCTCGCCGACACCAGCCCCATCGACGACGCCGACGACCGCTGGGAGGCCGAGGACGAAGTCGAGCCCGCCGACCTCGCGGGCGACGCGACGACGCGCGCGGCGTTCCGCGAGCGCCTCGCCGACATCGGCGACCAGCTCGGCGTCGACGTCCGCGTGCGCTTCCCCGACGAACGCGACGAAGGCGTCGCCGTCCTCGTCACCAAGGAAGACCACTGCCTGCGCGCACTCCTCGACGCCGACTTCGACGCCGAGATTCGCGTCGTCATCGGGAACCATCCCGACCTCGAATCCGTCGCACGCGAGCACGACGTCCCGTTCTACGACGTCGGCGACGGCACCGGCACCCCCGACGAGGAGCGCCTGCTCGACCTGCTCGACGAGTACGACGTCGACCTCGTCGTACTCGCGCGGTACATGCGCATCCTCAGCCCGGACGTCGTCTTCCGGTACGCCGGCCGCATCATCAACATCCACCCGAGCCTGCTGCCCGCGTTCCCCGGCGCGCAGGCCTACCGCCAGGCCGTCGAGGAAGGTGTCCGCGTCGCGGGCGTCACCGCCCACTACGTCACCACGGACCTCGACCAGGGCCCGATTCTCACCCAGCGCGCGTTCGACGTGCCGCCGACGGCGACTGTCCAGGACGTCAAAGACCGCGGCCAGCCCCTCGAAGCCGACGCGCTCGTGGAGGCCGTGCGCGTCCACCTCGCCGGCGACGCGACGGTCCGCCGCGGCAGCGTCGAAGTCACGGGGGACCACCAGTTCGGAATGCCCGACGAGGCGAGCGCGGCGAACCCCGATAGTCCCGTAGACGCGCCGCCCGCCGACGACTAGTCCTCCCACTCGTCGCGACGCTCGTCGGTCCCGCGGGCTTCCACGAGCAGGTCGTCCTGCGCTTCGAGGAGGTCCGTGGCGGTGACGATGCCGACGAGTTCGAGGCCGTCCGCGGCCGGGAGGTGGTGGATGCCGTAGTCGAACATGCGCGCGGCCGCAGCGCTCACGGTCGCCGACGGCTCGACGGTAATCAGGGGGCGGCTGGCCGCAGCGTAGACGGGAATCTCGCTGAGCGGCCGGTCGTGCTCGTGGCCGGCCTCCATCACGTCCACTTTCGTGAGAATGCCCGCCGGGTTGCTGTCCTTCTCCACGACGACGCTCCCGGTCTCCCGGTCGAGCATCCGGCCGACGGCGTCGCGGACGCTCTCGTCGGCTGCCGCCGAAAGTACGTCCGTGGACATCACGTCGCGCACCCGCATAGTCAAAGGTTCACACACCACGGGCGTATCTCTTTCGCCCGCGTCGCTACGTCCGCTCGCTGTGCCGCACGTCGACCGCCATCCCGCGCGTCGCGTCGGCCATCGCGGGGCCGGGCATCGCTGCGCGCCCGATGGCGAACGCCTCTGGACCCTCGACGACGACCTCGTCGCCGACCCGGATGTCGTCGTCGGCGTCGACGACGCCCGGCGCGAGCACACTGCCCTCGGGGACGAACGCGTCGATTTCCACGCGCTTGGTCGGCGCGTCGCTGTCGACCCACTTGCGCGCGCCGGCGAGCGTGAACGACAGCGTCCCGTACTGGGGGACCAGCGCCGCCAACTGCTCGCCGTCGCCGTCCAGCGCCTGCAGCTTCGGATACCGACCCTGCACGGTGAGGTCGTCGAACAATTCGTCGCCCGCGCCGTCTGCGATGAAGTAGTCTGCGACCGCGCGCAGCGTGGCCTTCTCGCGCTCCTCCACCCAAATTTTGGGTTCGCCCGCGAGCGCCGCGTTCAACTCGCCGAGGCTCTCGTCGGTCGTCGGGTGGTCCTCGACCGTGAATTCGAAGGGGACGTCGACCTGGCTGGCGACGCGCTCGCAGATGTCGCGGTAGCCCTCCTCGGGGACGTGCGCGATGACCCGCGGGTAGTCCGTGCGGTCGATGTACTGCTTCAGGACGCGCGCGACGAAGTCCTTCTCCTCCTCGCTCCACCGCCCCGTCACCACGCTGTCGTAGTGCTGGGCGGGGTAGGTCAACTCCAATTCCTGGGGGACGACGCCGATGGGCGACGTCATCGAGACCATGTGCGCGCGGTAGTTGGCGGCGTCCTGGAACTGCCGGTGGCTCTGGCTCTCGCTGTACGGCTTCTTCGCCGAACATGGCACCAACAAGAGGGGATGGCCGTCGAGGCGCTTCTGGTAGCGCGTGGTGACGCGCTCGGCGAAGCGCTGAATCTCGACGCGTCGGAGCGTGTCCTCGGTCGCCGAGAGCAGCAGCGAGTCCCGCATGACGGGCGTGCGCTCCTCCAGGTAGCCGTACTGCTGGTCGAACTCGCGGAACGCCGCGGTGACCCACGCCTCGTGACGTGCCTGGCCCTCGACGTAGTCGCGCAGGCGGCCGTCGCGAATCCGGCGGCGGACGCGGCCCAATTCGGCCTTCAGCGCGTTGACATTGTGGTCGACGCAGTCCTCGCGGTCGAACTCCGACACTGGCTGCTGGCACGCGGGGCACGAGCACGGCAGTTCGTCCAGTTCTTCGAGGTCGTAGGCACCCTCGGTGGTGAGGTAGCGGCCCTGCGTTCCGCGAACGACGGCGCGGTCGGCGTCCACGAGGTCGACGCCAGCGTACACGAGCACGGCGACGTTCCGCGGCGTCGCCACTCCGGAGAGGTAGAGCGCGGTGTCGTCCGGAATCGCCTCGCGCGTGTCGACGACGGCCTCCCGGAACGCCGCGCCGTGCCCGACAGTTCCGGGCGCGCCCGAGAGCACGTACGCGTCCGCGCCGTAGTCGTCGGCGGTCTGCGGGGAGACGACGCCCGCGCTCGGGAACTCGACGTCCGGGTAGTCCGGTGCGAACGACTCCTGGACTTCCTCGGCCGTGCCGGATGGGAAGCCGCGGTACGGCAGCACGGTCAGAACGGACTCGTCGCCCTCGGGCGTGTCCTGTCGCTGGACCCACTCGCTGCCCGCGTCCTCGACGACGTCGTCCGCGAGCGTCGGCGTCGTCACCGACTCGGCGAGCCGGAGTTCGCCCACGCGCGCCGCGGCGTCGCGCGCGTGCACTTCGAAGTACTCGGTCATACAGACAGTTCGGGGCCGCGCGCCCAATTGCCTTGCCTTTCGCCCGGCCCCCGCAAGTCAGTCCACGCGATTCAACTCCACTACGAACACGGTACCCTGCGGCTCCGCGTCCTCGACCCAGACGTCCCCGCCGTACTGGCGGACGAGTGTGTCCACGAGGTAGAGCCCGACGCCGCTCCCAGCGCTGTTCAGCCCCCGTTCGGCGCGGCCGAAGACGGCCTCCCTGCGTTCCTCGGGGAGCCCCGGGCCGTTGTCGGCGATGCGGACGCGAACCGAGCCGTCGGTGGTCTGGGCCGACACGTCGACGCGGGGTTCGTCGGTGTCGTTGTGCTGGACGGCGTTGTTCAGGAGGTTCCGGAAGACGGTGCCGAGGAGCGCGTTCGCCTCGACGCGCACGTCGGGAATTTCGCCGACCTCGAACGCGGCGTGCGGGTACGTCTCGCGACAACTCTCGATGGTCTCCCGCAGGTGCTCCGAGAGCGACGTCGGCTCCAGGTCGGCCTCCGTCCCGGGTTCGAGCGCCTCCACGAAGTCCCGGAGCGTCTCCGTGAGGTCGATGGTGTGCTGGGTGGTGCGGAGCACGCGCTCCAGCATCGGCTCGCCCGCCTCGTCGACGTGTTCGCGGAGTTCGCCAGCCCAGCCGTTCGCGACGGCCATGTCGTTGCGGATGTCGTGGCGGACAATGCGGTTCACGAGCAGGAGTTCCTCGTTGCGCCGCGCGAGCGAGCGCTCGCTGGCGTCGAGTTCGTCGCCGAGGCGGGCAGCATCCCGGGAGATGTACATCTGGCGGGCGACGACGAACACGACGACGAGCGCGCCGAACAGGACGTCACCGCGGTCCAGCGAATTCGTGAACCCGAGGTAGGAGACGACGCCCATCGTGGCGAGGAACGGGACGTACGGGACGGCGAGCTCGTGGAATTTGAAGTGGCGCGCATCACACACCGTCGGCGGCGCGCTGGCGTCGGGGTGGAGCGCGCCGAGCATGACTGCGAGGTCGCCGAGCAGCCAGAACAGCCCGAGTTCGTCGGCGGCGTAGCCGTCCCCGAATTCGAGCGCGACGAACGCGACGTCCCCGACCGCCCACGCGAACACGCCGCCGGCAACGAGGAGCAGCGACAGCCGCCGGCGACCGCGGGCGTTCATCGCGACGACGAGGCCGATGGACGCGACGACGATGTCGAGAACCGGGTAGGCGACGCTGAGCCAGGTTGCGAGCGCGGTGAGCGGGCTCGCCGCGATGAGCGGTTCGAGGCTGAAGTGCCAGCCGAGCGTGAGGAGCGCAGTGGCGATGACGAGGCCGTCGAGCGTGAAGCGGACGCGCGGTCGGGTGTCCCGGGGGTCGACGGCGAGCACGACGAAGCCGGCCGCGAGGAAGACGTATCCCGGCAGGTAGAAGACGTCGGCGAGGCCGGGGAACGGGACGTCGGCGGCGAGCACGCTGTAGGCCAGCCACGTGACTTCGCCGAGCGCCTCGAGCCAGAAGCCGACTGCGAGGAACTGCCAGCCGCGCCGCGTCTGCCCTGTCAGTTGCCGGACGAGGTAGGTGACGGCGAGTGCGGCCGCGACAGCGCCCGCGGCGACGACGACATCCTGGAACACTTGCGACGTTCGCGGACCGCCGACGGAGTAGCGTATCCACGCGAACGAGACGACCAGGAGGAGGCCCGCCGCGACCCACGCGAGTCGGTATCGACGGGACCAGTCTGATGGTGGCGTCGCTATGTCGCGTCGTTCGCCCCCATCGCTCTGTGCCCCAGCGTGGTCCGTCGGCTCCGGTGCCTCCGACGGCGAATTCATACTGTCGCCCTTCCACCCGGACTGGTATAAAACTACGACGGCGGCAGAATCCCTACTCGTCGTCCGCGGCGATGTCTACGGTGTCGACGTCGCCGGGCACGCGGTCGAGCGCGGTGTCCGGCCAGCCGCGGTGCGCGAGCGTGAACTCCGTCTCGGGGTTCGCTCCGGCGAGCGCGGCGACGCCGTCGGCGGCGGCCTCGTAGCCCGCGCGGTCCATCCGGTCGGGGGTTTCGGCGGTCAGTGGGTACGTCGTGGACAGCGAGCGCGGGTAGGGGCCGAACGGCGGGAGGACGTTCCACCAGTCGTCGAAGCGGTCGTTCCCCGAGCCTTCCGTGAGGAGCACGTCGCCCTCCGGAGAGAGGCGTTCGAGGCGGCGGTGGTGGCGCACGACTTCCGGGCGGCGCGCGCTGTCGGCGGACGTGTAGAAGAACGCGTCCTTGCTCGCGGGGTCCGTCTCTTCGAGTTGCTCGCTGTGGTCGAGGAGCGCGCGGAACCCGTCGAGGGTGCGAGGGTGGGCGTGCGCGCGGGCTTCCACGAGTTCCATCAGGTTCCCGGATTTGATGGCTTGCTTGACGCGGCGGAGTTCGCCGAAGGAGACGTGGAGGTTGTGTTCGGCGAGCAATTCCTCGCGGGCGGCGTCGCCCATGCGCTCGACCTCGTCGGGCGTGTGCTCGGTGCAGACCGGGCACTCGCAGGGGAAGTAGTGGAGGCTGTCGAGGTGTTCGGTGCCGTGGACGGTGAGGTAGCGGTCGTCGCGAGCGTAGATGGCGTACGCCGCCGAGTCCAGCAGGTCGCAGCCCAGGGCTGCGGCGAGCGCGAACATCATCGGGTGGCCCGCACCGAAGAGGTGGACGGGCGCGTCTCGGCCGAGTCCGCGCTTCGCCGCGAGGACGGTCTCCGCGACGTCGTCGTAGCGGTACTGGTTCATCATCGGCACGACCGCGCCCACGGGGAACAGGTCGAGGTCCGTGCCGTAGGCGTGGCGGGCGGCCTCCTCGCGGAGGTCGGTGTACGTCGCGCCCTGCACGGGTGCGTTCACGAGCATGTCGCCGACGTCGACGGTCTCGGCGAGTTCGAGGCGCTCCTGCGTGGTCGCGAGTTCCTCCTCGACCTGCTCGCGGCTGGCGTCCGGCGGCGTCGGGATGTCGACCGGCGTCCCGATGTCGCTGCCGACGTCGTGCTGGAACTGCAGAATCTCCTCGGTGGTCGTGTCGATTTCGCCGTACTCGGCGAGCTGGAAACTCCCCGAGTCCGTCATGATTGCGCCGTCGAAGTCCAGCATCTCGTGGAGGCCTTCGTCCAGCGCGCGCTCGTGGAGGTCCGGGTCGTTGTTGATGATGTAGGAGTTCGTGATGAGCATCTCCGCGCCGAAGTCCGGGAACCGCGACGGCTCCACAGTTATCAGGTTCGGGTTGACGACCGGCATCAGCGTCGGCGTCTCCACGGTCACACCCGCTCGCGGGACCTCCAACTCGCCGATGCGGGCCGCACCGTCCTGCGCGGTCACCTCGAAGACCTCTCTCATTACTCGTGGGTAGCCAGCGGCGGCGCGTAAGGGTTTCTTTGTGCTACTCGCTGGTCTCGACGTAGAACACGCGCTCGCGGGGGATGCGGCGGACGGTGCGGCCGTCCTCGCTGGTCACGAGCCAGTGGCCGGTGTCGTCGTTGAACCCGAGATTCGAATCACTGGTCTGCCAGTCCGTAACCCCACCCTCGGGGTCCTCGTAGACGATAACGCCCATACCGGAGCGTCGCGGCCAGCCGCGATAAAGACAGCGGCCAGCCTACGCGAGTTCGTAATTTAGCACGCCGAGCGCAGTGCGACCGTCCCGAATCTTCCCTTCTCGGACGTCTTCGAGTAGGTCGTCGTAGGGAGTCGGCGTCACGCGGATAGACTCGTTGAAGTCAAGGTCCTGCTCGCCGGTCGGCCGGCAGCCCTCCGCGACGAAGTAGTGGTGGACGGCGTCCGCGACGCCGTTGGTCGGCTCGAACTCCCCGAACTTCTCGACGGACTCGGCCTCGTAGCCGGTTTCCTCCGTGAGTTCGCGGTGCGCGGCCGCCGCGAGGTCGGTGTCCTCGCTCTCGACGCCGCCCGCGGGCAGCCCACGGTTCACGCGGCCGACGGCTTGCCGCCACTCCTCGATGAGCACGACGTCGCCGTCGGGCGTGAACGCCAACAAGACGACTGCGGGGTCGTCGACGAGGTAGTCGAAGTCCGTCTCCGTGCCGTCCGGCAGCCGGACCTCCTCGTGGGCGATTTCGAATCCTGGGCACTCGTAGGCCACGCGACGGCTGTTCGTCTCCCACGCCAACGAGTCGACTGGCGAATCCTCCTCAGTCACGAATGTTGGTTCGCGCTACGCGGAAAAAAGGCTGCCGCGACCGGTCGCCCCAGCGCGTTCAGAACAGCACGTCGACCTGCTCGCGGGTCGATGCCAGCCCGTTGGAGTTGTCCACGACGGCGTGCTCGCGTTCGATACTGTCGAAGGACTCGCGGTACTGCTGGTGGATGGAGAAGTCCGCGTCGCTCTCGTCGTCCGAGCGCTGGCGGATGCGCTCTTCGACGACGGTCTCCTCGCACTCGACTTTCACGAGCGTCGCCGGCATGTCGAGGTCGTCCGCGGTGTTCTGGACGCTCTCCCGGTGCTCGCGGTGCTGGAAGGTCCCGTCAAGCACGACACTGTCGCCACCGTGGACGATTTCAGCCGCGCGCTCGAACAGTTCGTCGTATACGGCGCGCATCTCGGCGTCCGTGTACTCGGGGTCCGAGAACAGGTCCGTACGGACGACGTCGGTCCGCAACAGTTCCGCGTCGAGCAGCTCCGCCGCGTGTTCGGCGACGGTCGTCTTCCCCGCGCCCGGCAGCCCGCAGACTACCACAATGCGCAGCTGCTGGTCGGCGTTCGATACGTTCGCTGTAGCGAGCTCCCCGCTCACATTAATCGACTGAGAAACGGCGCGCCCGGGATATGAACCTGTGGAATCTGGGTCGTGGACGACCTACTGCAGTTCGACGCCGGGCTCGGTGCGGAACTCCTCGGCGCATGTCGCACAGAGCACGAGCTCCATCTCCGTCGGCTCGGTGCTACCCTGCGTGAACCGGACTGTGTACCCCTTGACATCTCCCCCATCTCCGCAGTTCGTGCATACCATCTGGTCGCCTTACTACGTCGGTCCGCGAATCATTCACGCATGATTTGTCAAGCCGTTTTACGTGTCGTCACTGGAGTACCCAGCAGGTCCGAGCGGCCCACACTGACTCGATTCGTCCCCAAAACTGCCGATAAAACACCGTTAAGCAGTCGCTAACACGGATCTCGGAGCTAGTGAGCGTAGCGCCACTTGGAGGGGAGGAATAGGAATGGCCAATACGTTGAACTCCAAGTTATCGGAAGTACGGCCACTCTAACTGACGACGCTACCACGGACGGCAACCACGAAGTTACCGTAGCGGCGGTTGGTAGGGATGGCTCCCGGACAGTTGTGACGCAAGAAGAAGTTACAGTCAACGAAGCCTAAACGGGATACCTTCCCTACGCTATTTTATCGAGTGGATTCTTGGTTTGAGTAGCGGATACGCTCCTAACGTGTGGTATGGCAGATTAAGTATATTCGACCTTTGCAGATCAGCTATCCTCTCCAAATCCAATACCGCATCGACAAAAGTCGCGAAACTGCGCGGATTGAGGAATATGGGGTCCCGTTATGATCCTCGATCATGGCTATACCAGACATTTCTCTCAGGAACGGACGCCAGCAACAAGATCATCCAGTAGGTAGTCAAGTAAGTCGGATTCTTACGCGATTAAGATGTCTTTACGTGTCGAAGAATGCGGGAGAAGTGGGCCGGCACGAATTTGAATCGTGGTTACGGCCACCCGAAGGCCGAAGGATACCAAGCTACCCCACCGGCCCGCGTTTTTACGTTATCTCGTCGTCGGTTTAACGCTTCCGAATCGCAGGAATCGAGCAGGTGGGAGTGACACTCCCGCCGGCGAATTCGACGTGCTAACTCACTGCACAGTTGGTAATTGCCAACGTCATCGTTAACCGGGAGGCACGTCTGGTCATGCGTAGGTAGTACTTCATGAGCAACGACAAACCCGAGCGCGATACGGACGACCTGCGACCCGACGGGGGAAGCGGGGAACACTGGGAACCGAAAGGCGTCGACGACTGGTGGCCAAACCTGCTGGACGTCGACGTGCTCGACGACAACCTCCGCAACGTCGGTCCGCTTGAGGAGGACTTCGACTACGCGGACGCGTTCGAGGACATCGACTACGAGCAGCTGAAAAACGACATCCGGAAGGTCATGATGGACTCGAAGGACTGGTGGCCCGCGGACTATGGCACCTACGGCCCGCTGTTCATCCGGATGGCGTGGCACAGCGCCGGGACGTACCGGACCATCGACGGCCGCGCCGGCGCGTCCGGCGGCCTCCAGCGCCTCCCACCGGAGAGCAGTTTCCCGGACAACGTCAACCTCGACAAGGCCCGCCGTCTACTCCAGCCTGTCAAGGAGAAGCACGGCCGCAAGCTCTCGTGGGGCGACCTAATCATTCTCGCCGGGAACGTCGCCCTGGAGACGATGGGCTTCGAGACGTTCGGCTTCGCGGGCGGCCGCGACGACGAATTCAAGCCCAACCACGCCGTCGACTGGGGCCCCGAGACCGAGTGGGAGACCACGTCCCCCGAGCGCTTCGAGGACGGTGAGGTGGGCAACCTCAAAGACCCGCTCGCGAACACCGTGATGGGCCTCATCTACGTGAACCCCGAGGGGCCGTACGGCGAACCGGACGTCGAGGGCTCCGCGGCGAACATCCGCGAGGAGTTCAGCCGGATGGCGATGGACGACGAGGAGACGGTCGCGCTCATCGCCGGCGGCCACACGTTCGGGAAAGTCCACGGCGCCGACGACCCCGAAGAGCACGTCGACGCTGAACCCGAGGACGCGCCGATCGACCTGCAGGGGCTCGGCTGGGACAACGACCTCGGTGAGGGCAAGGGCCCGGACACGATTACCAGCGGCATCGAGGGTCCCTGGAACTCCGCGCCGACCCAGTGGGACATGGGCTACATCGACAACCTCCTGAACCACGACTGGACCTCGGTCAAAGGTCCCGGCGGTGCGTGGCAGTGGCGGCCGGTCGGCGAAGACGTCGAGGACGCGCCGGCCCCGCACGACCCCGAGGACACCGAGGAGCCGATGATGCTGACGACAGACGTCGCCCTCAAGCACGACGACGACTACCGGGAGATTCTGGAGCGCTTCCAGGAGAACCCCGACGAGTTCCAGGCGGCGTTCGCGAAGGCGTGGTACAAGCTCATTCACCGCGACATGGGCCCGCCGGAGCGCCTCGTCGGCCCCGAAGTCCCCGAGGAGACGTTCGTCTGGCAGGACCCGCTCCCGGACGCCGACTACGACTTCGTCGGCGACGAGGAGGTCGCCGAGCTCAAGGAGGAACTACTGGACTCGGACCTCTCGCGCCAGCAGCTCGTGAAGACCGCGTGGGCGTCGGCGTCGACGTACCGCGACAGCGACAAGCGCGGCGGTGCCAACGGTGCACGCGTCCGCCTGGAACCCCAGCGTAGCTGGGAGGTCAACGAACCCGACGAACTGGAGACCGTCCTAAAGACCCTCGAAGACGTCCAGGAGGACTTCAACAGTTCGCGCTCGGACGACGTCCGCGTCTCGCTCGCCGACCTCATCGTGCTCGGCGGGAACGCGGCCGTCGAGCAGGCGGCCGCCGACGCCGGCTACGACGTGGAAGTGCCATTCGAGCCGGGCCGCACCGACGCCACGCAGGAGCAGACCGACGTCGAATCCTTCGAAGTGCTCGAACCGAAGGCCGACGCCTTCCGGAACTACCTCGGCGGCGGGTACGACGACCGCCCCGAGGACCGAATGATCGACAAGGCCGACCTGCTGGACCTGTCGGCCTCCGAGATGACGGTGCTGGTCGGCGGCATGCGCGCGCTCGGCGCGACGTACGGCGACTCCGACCGCGGCGTCTTCACGGACGAACCGGGCACGCTCACGAACGACTTCTTCGCGAACCTGCTCGACATGAGCTACGAGTGGGAGGCCGTCGACGAGGACGAAGAGGTCTTCGAGGTCCGCGACCGCGAGAGCGGCGACGTCAAGTGGGAGGCCACTCGCTTCGACCTCATCTTCGGGTCGAACGCCCGCCTCCGCGCCATCGCCGACGTCTACGGCGCCAACGACGCCGACGAGAAGTTCGTCGAGGACTTCGTCGACGCCTGGAGCAAGGTCATGAAGCTCGACCGCTTCGACCTCGATTGACATCCTCCCCGCCCTGAAAGCAGGGTTTTAGCCTCGCAACTTCGATAAGCCGCCTACTGCTCTGCGATTCTTTCTTTCGCGCTCGCTCCGCCAGCCGTGCGGCCGTCAGTCGACGCGCGCTTCCACGTAGTCCACGGCGTCCGCTGGCGTCTCGACATCCTCGACGTGTGGTGCGTCGGGCGCGCCGAGCCCCGCAATCGGCCGGTCGTAGATTGAACTGAAGCCGACTTCCGAGAGCGTGCCGCCCGCGCCGTCGACCGCGATGACTGCGTCGCCGTTCACGACGACGAGCGCGTTCCGCGCGTGCCCCATGCTGGTCGCGATAGCGGTCTCGACGTACTCGTTGGCGGCCTCTCGGTCCTCGCCCGGGAGGATGCCGATTGTGTGACCGTCGGCTTCGCTCGCGCCGCGGCAGGCTGCGCGCATCACGCCACCGAGCCCGCCGCAGACGACGATGTGTCCGCGTTCTGCGAGTAGCCGGCCGACTTCGTGGGCGTTCTCGACGGCTTCGTCCGGTGGCGCGCTCGCGCCAATCACACTGACGCGCATCAGTACTCCGTGAAGCCGTCGGTGTCGAGGTAGTTGTGTGCGACCGTAATCGTGTGGTCGGCGTGTAGAATCTCGGGCCCGACGCGCACGCGCTGGTCGCTGCGGTCCGCGAGGAAGACGGCTTCCTCCTCGGTGAAGTCCTCGTGGTCCGAGAGCACGAAAATCGGGTCCTCGGGGGGTTCGACGTCCGCGAGCGCGTCGCCGTCCTCGTGGAGTTCCACGACGGTGCCGTCGAGGTCGTCCAGCACCGTCCGGAACCCGCGCTTGGAGACGTGGATGCCGGGCGTCGACTCGGCCTCGCGGTGGCCGATGGCGCGGTCTTTCGCCTCCAGCGCTTGCTTGAGCAGGCCGGCGATGTTGCGCTCGTCGGGATTCATGTACCGCAACTCACTGCCGTCGATGCGGACGGTCACCTCGTCAGCGAGCACGAGGTGCACCTGAATGTCTCGACGGAGGTCGTGCGAGAGGAACAGCGCGGCGTTGACGCACCGGCAGAGCACGTCCAGACGCCCCGCACCGCCCGCGAGGTCGTCCAACGAGAAGTCGGGGTCGGTCGGCGCGTGGTGGCCGAGAACGACGAACTGGCGCATACCGACCCATCGCAGCCCCGCGATTTACCCCTATCGACCGACCACGGAACAGCCGATTGAACAGTCGTCTCCTGGCGGATCGAAAGGGCGAGCGGCGGTCGACGACGGCGGACGAAGCAAGCACGCGAGCCCAGCGAGCGCGCACAGCGAGTCCCCCGAGTCGAGCGGCGCGAGGGCTTTCTGGGAAACAGAGTGGACACTAGCGGCTGCGAGAAGTCGACACTCGAGGACCGAAGAGTACGTACCAGCGGCCCCCGACACAACACCCATGACAGTCTTGGAGGACGCGCGACGGGTGCTGGCGGAGGACCCGATTTGCGACGCGTGCGTGGGTCGGTGTTTCGCGGGGCGGAGTTTCGGGTTGACGAACGCCGAGCGCGGGCGGGCGCTCCGGACGACCATCGCGCTGGAGGACGACGAGCCGTACGAGGACGTCGAGCCCTCCGAGTGCTGGGTGTGTGAGGGCACGTCGGGGCGCTTCGACGAATTCGCAGACCTCGTCGTGAACGCGCTCTCCGAGCAGAACTTCGACACGTACCAGGTGGGGACGCGAGCGCCGCCGCTCGTGGAGGAGAACGAGACGATGCTGCGGGACATCGCGGACTTAGAGGAGGACGCTGGCGAACTGTTCAAGTCCGAGTGCAACCGCGAGGTCGGCAAGCGCGTCGGCCAGGAGACGGGCGCGGACGTGGACTTCGAGCGCCCGGACGTGCTCGCGATACTGGACGTCGAGCACGAGACGGTGGACGTGACGGTGAATTCGGCGTTCGTCTACGGCCGGTACCGCAAACTCGAGCGCGGGATTCCGCAGACGAAGTGGCCGTGCAGCGACTGTAACGGGACGGGGACGCTCGTGGACTCGCCGTGTCCGCACTGCGAGGGGACGGGCTTCCTCTACCCGGAGAGCGTCGAGCAGTTGACCGCGCCGCCCGTCATCGACGCGATGGACGGCGAGTCGGCGTCGTTCCACGGCGCGGGCCGCGAGGACATCGACGCGCTGATGCTGGGGACGGGGCGGCCGTTCGTCGTCGAGGTGGACGAACCACAGGAGCGCCACCCGGACCCCGAAGAACTGGAGGACGCCATCAACGAGTACGCCGACGAGAAGGTCGAAGTCGAGGGGATTCGGCTGGCGTCCTACGAGATGGTGGCTCGCGTGAAGGAACTGGACGCCCGCAAGCGCTACCGCGCGCAGGTGGAGTTCGGCGAACCGGTCACGGAAGAGGAGTTCGACGCCGCACTCCTCGAACTGGACGGCGCGACCATCCAGCAGGAGACGCCCCAGCGCGTGAAACACCGGCGTGCGGAGAAGGTCCGCGAGCGCGAAGTGTACGACATCGAGGGCGAACTCACGGACGACACGCACGCCGTCGTCGAAGTGGAGGGCGAGGGTGGCCTCTACATCAAGGAACTCGTCTCCAGCGACGAGGGCCGCACGGAGCCGAGTCTCGCGGGCGTGCTCGGCGTGGAGGCGACGGTGACGGCGCTGGACGTGGTCACCGTCGAGGGCGAGCGCGACGAGTTCGAGGACGAGGAGTTCTTCGTGGAATGAGCGAGCGGTTCGGCGTGGACGAGGCCGGCAAAGGTCCCGTTCTGGGGTCGATGTTCGCGGCGGCAGTCGTCGGCTCCTCCAAGGACCTCCCGGATGAGGTCGCAGACTCGAAGCGGCTCTCGCCCGCGCGACGCGAGGACCTAGACGAGCGAATCCGCGAGCGCTGCGAGGTCGGCGTCGCCGAGGTTCCCGTCGAGCGCATCGACGGCCCCGAGACGGACATGAACACGCTCACCGTAGACGCGCAGGCAAGCGCGCTCGACGCGGTTGCGGCGGATGGACTCGCAGGCTACGTGGACGCAGGGGACGTGGACGAGGCGCGGTTCGGCCGGCGGGTCGCCGAGGGCGTCACGGCCGACGTGGACGTGACCGCCGAGCACGGCGCGGACGACGAGTACGCGCTCGTGGCGGCAGCGAGCATCGTCGCGAAAGTCGCCCGCGACAGCCACGTCGAAGAACTGAGTGCGGAGTACGGCGACGTGGGCTCGGGCTACCCGAGCGACCCGACGACGCGGGACTTTTTGCGGGAGTACGTCCGCGAACACGACGCGCTGCCGGATTGTGCGCGGGAGTCCTGGCAGACCAGCCGGGACGCGCTCGCTGCTGCCGAGCAGTCCGGACTCGACGAGTTCTAGTCGCTCTCGGGCGTCGGGACGTCGCTCTGCTTGGGGTCGATGCCGCGGCGGTTGGCGTCGAGTTCCGAGAGGCCGTAGACGAGCGCGACCAGCAGGCCGACGCCGACGGGGAGCAGCAGCCACGGCGTGATTCTGGTGTACCCCCAGACGACGAGCAGGAGCGCGGAGACAGCCACGACAGTAACTGCGTAGTACAGTTGCGTACGCACGTGGTCGATGAGGTCCGCGCCCGTGAACGTCGCCGACAGCACCGTGGTGTCGGAGATGGGCGAGGCGTGGTCGCCGAAGATGGCGCCCGAGAAGACGACGCCGACGGCGGCCGCGACCATCGTGTGGCTGCCCGCGAGGTTCCACGCGACCGGCACCGCGATGGGCGTGACGATGCTCATCGTCCCCCACGAACTCCCCGTGGAGAACGCGACGAAGGCGGCGGTGAACAACACGATTACGGGCAGCAGTTCGGGCGTGAGGAACTGTTCGACGGCGTTCGCGACGTACGTGCCGGTGCCGAGCGCTTCGACGACGTTCCCGATGGACCACGCGAGCACGAGAATCGTCACCGCGGTGAGCATGATGCCGAACCCGTCGATGGTGGTGTCGACACTCTCCCCCAGCGAGAGCACGCCGTACGCGAACCCGAGCACGTACGTGGAGACGACCATCGCGAACGACCCGAAGATGAGCGCGAGCGCGTAGTCGGCGTCCACGACCATGTCGTATAGACTGGCGCCGGGCGCGTACCCCGTGTACAGCGCGGAGCCGACGGTGACAGCGATGAGCACCGCGATGGGCGCGAAGAACGAGAGCAGTTTCGGGTTCTCCGTCTTGGGTTCGCCGAGCGTGGCTTCGACGTCCTGCATCGGGCGGGCGTCGTCGCGGGTGACTTTGCCCGTCGTGGAGGCGCGGTGTTCGGCGCCGAGCATCTCGCCGTAGTCCCGGCAGGAGAGCACGACGATGGCGACCATCGCGATGGCGAGAATCGCGTACATGTTGAACGGAATCGACTGCAGGAACACCGCGAAGGCGTCGGGGCGGTCGGCGGCCGCGACGCCCGCCGTCTGGTAGCCCGTCTCTATCATCGAGAGCTGGAACGCCACCCACGAGGAGATGGTGAGGGTGGCGACGGGCGCGGCCGTGGAGTCGACGATGTAGGAGAGTTTCTCGCGGGAGACGCCGAGGAAGTCGGAGACGTCTTTCATCGTGGAGCCGACGACCGCGGAGTTCGCGTAGTCGTCGAAGAACAGCAAGAGACCCAAGAGCCACGCGACGACGCCCGCGGTGCGCTTGCTGTCGATGTGTTCGAGCGCCCAGTCGCGGACGGCGTGGGAGCCGCCGAGGCGCCAAATCATCGCGACCGCCGACCCCAACAGCAGCGTGAAGATGATGATTTGGGCGTGGAAGATGGAGCCCTCGCCGTCCGCAGACACCTGTGAGATGGAGCGCGCAATCCAGTCGAAGGTCTGTGCGAGGCCGACGCCGCCGGTGAAGATGACGGCGCCGGACCACACCCCGAGGAACAGAGACAGCACCGCCTTCCGCGTAATGATGGCGAGTGCGATGGCGAGCAACGGGGGGACGATAGAGAGGACGCCGAAGTCGGACATATCTCGTCCTTTCGCTCTATCGGCTTAAAGCCCACTCTGGAGCGCTGACGCCGCCAGGCTACCGAGAGTAATCCACAGTTTTATCGGTCGGCGCGGCAACCGAGTGGAGACGATGGTCGTACAGCGATTGGACGCGCCCACCCCCGGGGAGGTCGTCGACGCGGCGAAGGCGGCGGTCCGGGACGGCGCGGTGTTGACCGTACAGGCCCGCTGCGAGGTCGAGTACGAGGGCCGCACCAGTGGCTATCTCGGCGAGGGCGACCGGCTGCTCGTCGCGAAGCCCGACGGAACCTTCCTCGTCCACCAGCCGACCGGCCACAAGCCCGTCAACTGGATGCCGGGCGGCGGCACCGTCGAAGCCCGGGAGAGCGACGGCGACGCCGTCCTGCTCGCGCGCCGCAGCAACCCCAGCGAGCGCGTGGAAGCCCGCATCCTGGAAGCGTATGGCGTCACGCGCTTCGAGGCCGAGGACGGCGCGACCTACGAGGAGTCCGGCACGGAAGCGGAGATGCACGAGTACATCCAGAACAACCCCGAGAGCCTCGAAGACGGCCTGCGCATCGTCGAACACGAGCGCGAGACGAAGTACGGGTTCGTGGACTTCTACGCCGTCGACAGTGAGGGCACGCCCGTAGTCGTCGAGGTCAAGCGGATTCAGGCGACGCTCAACCACTTCGACCAGCTCAAGCGCTACGTCGAACTGTACTCCGAATCGAACGAGAACGTCCGCGGGATGTTGGTCGCGCCGTCCGCCTCCGAGCGCGTGCGGCGCGCGCTCCGCGACAACGACATGGAGTTCGTGGAATTGTCGGAGTTCGGGCTGGACGCGAAGGGCGCGACCGAAGCCAAACTCACCGACTTCTAGGCGGCGGGGAACGAGAGCACGACCTCGTTGCCGTTCTCGCGGTCGCCGAACGAGAGGTCGCCGTCGTAGGCGTCGAGAATCCAGCGCACGAGCCAGAGGCCGACGCCGCTGCCGTGGCTGAGCTGCGTGATTTCGCGCTCGCCGGTCACGGTCTCCCGCTCGACATCGGGAATCTCGGGGCCGTCGTCGCGGACGACGACTTCGACGCGACCGTCCGTCTCGGTGACTTCGACGCCGACCCACGGCTCGTCGCTGTCGTTGTGCTGGATGGCGTTCTCGACGAGTTCGCGAATCGCGTCCGCGAGGTAGTCCCCGGCTACGGCCGTCGCGTCGGCAGCGTTCACCTCGATGGTCGCGTCCGGGTAGTCCTCGCGGAGGTCGGTGACGACGTCGGCGACGGCGCTGCCCACGTCGTAGGGACGGGGTTCAGGCGGGTTCTCGACGAGGTCGCGGATGGTCGTGATGTGTTCGTGGAGTTCCGCAAGGCGTTCGCCGGAGCCGTGGACGTCGTCGGCGAGGTCGTCGCTCGACTCGTCGTCAGCCATTCGGACGCGCGTCGCGTAACTGTACAGCCGCTGGGCTTCCGTGCGGAGGTTGTGGCGGACGAGCCGCGAGAGCACATCGAGTTTCTCGCGTTCGCGGGCGAGTTCGCGGGCGCGGATGCGGCGCGCGTCGTTGACGCCGATGAGGACGTGCGCGACGGCGCTGACGGCGACGACGACCGTGCCAGAGAAGATGGGCGCGGCGGGCAGCGACGCGACCGCGGACTGGTAGGCGTACAGCAACGCGAGCGCGGCACCGATGACGACGACGCCGAGCGCGTTCCAGCCGGCGATGCCGAGCGTCTGCCGGAGCGTGAAGCCCGCGCGATAGACGACGTAGCCGGCGGCGACGAGCGCGAGGCCGACGAGCGCGCCGAACCCGGCGAGCAGCCAGCCCGAAGTCGGCGGCTGCGTGTCGAGGACGTGTCGCGCCATCACGGCGACGACGACGAGCCCCGTGAGGCTGATGGTGGCGCTGGCGGCGGCGCGCCACGTATCTGTGTGCATAGTCGGTATGCGTCCGTAGGCAGGTTAAGCGTGGTGCTCGCGGCGGCCGACGAAAAAGACGGCGGCGTCAGTGCTCGCCGGTGAGGAGCCGGCGGAGGATGTCCCCGTACGCCGGGCGCGTGACGAGCACGCCGATGAGCACGCCGAGGATGGTGATGATGGCGAACCCGCGGAGGTCGCCGAGGCTGAGCACCGCCAGCGGACTCATCGCGATGATGGTCGTGACCGCGGCGGCCCCGATGACCCACAGCGCCTTGCGGAATCGGCTCTTGAACACGCGCTGGGAGCCGATTTCCTTGGTCATCACCTCGTCGGCGATGATGACGAGGTCGTCGACCCCGGTCCCGATGACGGCGATGAACCCGGCGATGTGCGAGAGGTCGAGCGCCAGCCCGCTCACGGCGGCGAACCCGAGCAGGATGACGACTTCCGCCAGCGCCGTGAACACCATCGGTATCGCGACCCGGGGGTCGCCGTACCGGGCGAACACGACCAGCGCCATCGCGATGGCGGCGGCGATGCCAGTCACCAAGGACAGCGGCTTGTACCGCTCGGCGAAGCTCGGGGAGACGTAGTAGGAGTCCTGGAATTCGAGTTGCGTCGGGAGCGCGCCTGCCTGGAGGTTCACGCGCAGTTCGCGGGCTTCCTCCATGGAGTTGGCCGTGATGACGAACCGTGGGTCCTGCACGAAGTCGCCGTTCTCGAAGCTCTGGGCGAGGTTCGCGCGGACGCCGGCGTCGTAGACGACTTCGCCGTCGAGGACGGTGAGCAGGCAGTAGCCGCCGTCCGGGAACTGGCAGTTACTGGTGCCCTGGCTGGACGTGAAGCCGTACTGGCGCATGTCCGCTGCGAACTCCTCGGCGGCGTCTTGGGTCAGCGAGACGGGGACCGACGGCCGGCCGTCGATGACTTGCGCGGTGCTGACGTCGCTGCGCTGGAGTTGGGCGTGCGAGAGCACCGTGGCGTTCGTCTGGTTGCCGTTCTGTGGGTAGTACGCCCACATCTCGACCTCACCGCGTCCCTGGATGAGCGAGCGCACCTCGGAGGCGTTCTGTCCGGGGACTTCGACGACGATGTAGTTCCCGCCGGCCTGCGTCCGCGTGGAGTAGACCGAGGCCCCGGAGAAGCCCGTCGCGTCGATTTTCGTGGAGATGGTGTCGACGATTTCGCTCCGCGTCGCGGCCGTGACGCCGCTGGAGACCGAGTCATAGCCGTACCCCAGCGAGTCGAGGGCGGCCTTGACCTCCTCGGTCGTGTTGGCCGCGTACACTTCCACGACGTCGGGGCTGTCGGCGGCCCGCCGGTCGCGCGCGGTCACGCTCCCGGGTTCGAGCGAGAGCGCGTTGGCCACGTCGGCTTCAAGGGCTTCGCGTGCGCTCTCGTTGGTCGGGACGTCGACGCCCGACGCGGTGACGCCGACCGCGGTCGCGCGCAGCCGCACGCCGCCGGAGAGTTCGAGACCGTACTGGAGGTTCGTCGGCCGTGACGCGGCCTCCTCGTCCCCGCTGGCGGACGCGCCGATGCCCGGCGCGAACAGCGCGACCGACGAGCCGAGCAACAGGACGACGAGGAACGCGACCCGCCAGTTCTCGCGGAGCCAGCTCATCGCGCCACCCCCTCGAATTTGTACCAGCGAAGCAGTGTGACGTTCATCATGTAGGTGTTCACGAGGTCAGTCGTCAGCCCGAAGACGAGCACCAGCCCGATGTCCGTGAGCAGCTGGATGCCGAAGATGTAGGAGACGATGGTCATCACGATCATCGTGACGATGGAGGTCACGGTCATCGTGACACCGGTGCGCATCGCGCGGTGGACGCTCTCCCAGAACCCCCCGGAGCGCCGGAGGACGTGGTTGTTCAGGAGGATGTCGGAGTCGACACTGTAACCGATGAGCATCAACAGCGCGGCGACGGTCCCCAGCGAGAGCTCGATGCCGAAGACGTTCATCAGCGCGATGGGGACGATAATGTCGCTGAACGCCGACAGCACGATCGCGATGGAGGGAACGAACGTGCGGAAGAGGAGGAAGACGACGGCGCTCATGCCGAGGAAGGCGATAGCGAGCCCGAGGAGCGCGAGCTGCTGGGTGGAGCTACCGAACGAGGGCGCGATGCCCTGTGACTGGACGACCTCGAAGCCGGCGTCCCTGGCCTGCTGGGAGAGTGCTTGCGTGTCGTCGGACTGGAACGTGATGAGGTACTGGGAGCTGCTCGTGCCGATTGACCGGATGGACTCGTGGTCCTGCTCGAACGCAGCCGTAATCTCCGATTGGGGTGCGTCCGATTCGACCACGAGCTCCGTTCCGCCGGTGAACTCGATGCCGGGGTCGGCCGGCCATCCCGTGAGGGCGAACGACGCGCCCACGACTGTGAGCGCGATTACCAGCAGCGCCAGCGGCGGGGCGACGAGCTGCCGCATGGAGTACTGACTGAGGTCGACCTCAGGGACCTCGAAACTGGGCATGACTGCCGGTCGGGAGCGAGCGAGGTTAAGGCTTCTTATACCTAGCCAGCAGGACTACGGCGCGAACCGCTCGGGGACGTGGCGGCGGACGCCGTCGGGCACCTGCGCGAACAGCCACGTCGCGATAGCGGGGAGGCGCTTGCGGACGACGACGTAGCCGGCCGAGAAGACGAGCGCGCCGGCGACGACCTGCTGGACGCTCGGGCCGAACGCCAGCGACGCGGGCACGCCGAAGACGGCCGCGACGGCGAGGTCCTCGGGGGACCCGTCGTAGCGGACGAGCCGGCGCGGCGGGAGCCACCGGCCGTGGAAGTGGCTGTAGACGGCGCGTTCGCTGGTCCCCTTCCACGGTTCGAGTTCGAGGCCGCCGCCGAGCGCGTCGCTGGCGGCGTGGAGCGCGGCGGCGGCGAGGAAGACGGCCGCGGCGACGGTCCACGCCGTCGGCGAGACGAGCGCGACGACGCCTGCGACGGCCGCAGCGACGCTGTAGTAGACCGGGAAGTGGAGCGTGCGGCGGTGGCCGGCGTAGAGGTCGAGGTCGGGGAAGACGCCGCCGGCGAGGCCGGCAGCGGCTACAGCGACCCCGAACTCGGGCACGACGAGTGAGACGAGCGCGGCGACCGCCAGCCCCACGAGCGCGTGTGTCGTCGCCATCATAGATGTGCTCTCTAGGCGGGCGGGAGGCTTGAAGATGTCGCCTACAGAAGAACAGAATTCGGCGGTGAGCGTAAGGCAGTGCTACGCATACACAAACATATGGCGACCACGGTCACCGTCTCGTACCCGGCGGACGTCAGCGACTGGGAGCGCGACCAGTTGACGACCGACCACATGCGGGCGTACCTCAAGCGCTCGAACGACCACGCTCGGGAGGGGGACACGTGGGACGTGTTCGTCGACGTCGGGTGCTGTGGCACCAGCCCGGACATCCCGCTCCGCGTCGAACACGTCGCCGGCGACGCGAGCCTCGACGAAACCGCAGAACTGGCGTTCGTCGAACGCGAGGCCGCCGGCGTCGACGCCGGCTGGGACGTCCAGAGCGAAGCGAGTCCGGAGAACTAGGGGAGGTAACGGACGCTGACGAAGTCCTCGCCGGAGCGGACTTCGACGCGGTTGATACCGATACGAGCGGCGCGTTCGACCGTCTGTTCGTCTGCGAGTACGTCCTCGACAGTCTGCTCGATGCCGTCCTCGGGCACGCCGAGCACGTGGACTTCGCCGATGCCCGCGCGCTCGACGGTCTCCAAGTCACCGGCGTCCAGCCCTTCGGCGATTTCCTTGGACTTGGGCGTCGGCGTCTCGTCGCTGGCTTCGACGGGAATCTGCTTGCGCTCGGCGACCTCGACGACGCTGTACGTCACGTTCATCGGCGGGTCCGGCGCGACCGTCGCTTCCAGCACGTCGCCCTCCGCCAGCCCCGGGTTCTCCGAGAGCGTGTGGACCTGCGCGTCCGTCACGTCCGAGAGCACCGCGGAGCCGTCCTCCGCGCTGGTGACGAGGAACGTCGCGGTCTTCTCGTCTGTCATCGACGGGCCTAGGCCGTCTCGCCGTTTCCGTGTTTCGACGCGAAGCGCCGGTGGACGCCGTAGACGACGAGCGCGCCCGCCAGCACGAGCAGCGGCGACGCCACGGACGGAATCGCGTAGAGGAGTTCCACGACGGGCGCGAAGACGCCCGAGGGTTCCGGGCGCGTAATCGTCTCGCTGCCCGTCCCGAACTTCGCGGGCATCGACGCCACGAGCGCGAGGTAGACCGAGACGACGAAGACGTAGCCGGCAGCGCCGAGCGCGGCGTCGTAGCGGTCAGCGACCTGGCGCTCGCGGCGGTGCCGGTTCGCCACGAACAACACCGGCGCGACGATGGGGACGAACACGAAGAGGCCGACGACGACGTAGAACGTCCGCGAGAGCGTCAGCGACCCGCCGCCAGCGCCCGTCGTGTTCCCGATGAGCACGAGCAGCCCACCCACCGCGAGCGCGACCACCATCGCCGCGACGACGGTGCTGACGACCACGTAACTCCGGAACAAGAGCGAGTCGGACTGCCGGAACGCGTACGGGTACGCCGTCAGCAGCCCGGAGTAACTGTCGAACCGTCCCATTACTCGAGACTCGGCGCTACCGGAGCAAAAGTACGGCGACTCGCTGTAGTCGATGCACACAGTTCGGAAATCGAACCGTGGACGTAGTCCGAGAACCAGAAAGCCCCGGCGCGCTCGCTGCCTGCGACTCGTTGCGCGCTTCGCTCACTTTGTTCGCTGTAGTGCTTACGTCGTCTCGGATAGCGAGCGCGCCGCCCCTTTCAGTCCCGGAAGACTCGCTCCGCTCGTCTTCCGGTTCCCCGCCTGCTACCGGGTGGTCGGGCAGCGAGAGGCCAGCGCTTAAGCACGCCGCCGTCCCGGTACCCCACATGCACGTAGACGTGGGCAACGCCCTCGCGGTGGAGGCGACGCCGGGCGTCCCCGAGGACGCACTCGAACGACTGGACGACCGCGTCAGGGACGCACACGAGCGCATCGTCGCGGGGATGACCGGCGACAAGTTCGGGTACGCGGCGCTGAACCTCCCGAAGACCGCGGACCCGGCCGCGATAGAACAGGCGGTCGAGCCGTTCGCGGACAGCGACTTCCTGCTGAACGTCGGCATCGGCGGGAGCGCGCTCGGCGCGGCGACGCTCGTAGACGCACTTGACGGCGACCTGGACGCGTACTTCCTCGACAACGTCGACCCCGAGCACGTCACCGCACTTCTGGAGGATATCGACCTGTCGCAGACTGTCGTCCACGTCGTCTCGCGGTCGGGGACGACCGCGGAGACGCTCTCGAACTTCCTCGTCGTGCGCGACGCGATGGCGGACGCGGGCGTCGACTGGACCGAGCGCACGTTCGTCACGACCGGCTCCGAGGGGAACCTCCGGGACCTCGCCGACGAGCACGACCTGCCCGCGCTCGACGCGCCCGAGGGCGTCCCCGGGCGATTCTCCGCGCTCTCGACAGTCGGGCTACCGGCTGCCGCGCTCGCCGGCCACGACGTCGAAGCGATTCTCGATGGTGCGCGCGAGGGCCGCGCGGCGCTCACTGGGTCGCTGTTCGACTGCCCGGCGTACGCGTACGGCGCGACAGCGTACGCGCTCGACGTCCGTGGCGCGGGTATCAACGCGATGATGCCGTACGCCGAGTCGCTGGAGACGTTCGCGGAGTGGTTCGCGCAGTTGTGGGCGGAGAGTCTGGGGAAGGACGGCCTCGGGCAGACGCCGGCGCGAGCGCTCGGCGCGACCGACCAGCACAGCCAGCTCCAGCTCTACCGCGCTGGCCCCCGGGACAAACTCGTGACGCTCGTCCGAGCACGCGAGCGCGACGACCGCGAGATTCCGGAAACCGAACTGGAGGGGCTGGACTACCTCGCCGGTGGCAGCCTCGGCGAACTGCTGGACGCGGAGTTCGAGGCCACGGAAGCGAGCCTCGCCGAATCGGGCGTCCCGAACGTCCGCATCGAAATTCCGCGAATCGACGAGCGCTCGCTGGGTCGCCTGCTCTACGACGTCGAAGCCGCCTGCATCCTCGCGGGCGAACTGTACGAAGTGGAGACGTTCACCCAGCCCGCCGTCGAGTGGGGGAAAGACGCCGCTCGCGGCCTGCTCAGCGGCGAGCGCGGGCTCCCGGAGAAGACCGAACTCGTCGTCGAGTAGGACAACGGCACGCCTTTGTCCGAGCAGGCCGGATTCGGCAGCGTGAACGACCGGTACGCACAGACCGTTGGCTTCGTCGTCGCGGGCGGCGGGCTCGCTGCCACGTTCCTCGGCTGGCCGGCCGACGCCACGCTCGCCGCGCGCGCCGCCACCGGGTTCGCGCTGCTCGCCGCCGCCGCGTTCGGCGCGCGCCGGCACGGCGTCGACGTCCCGCGGCTCGACCTCGTCGCCGGCCTCGCGGGCGGGGGACTCGTGGTCGCCGCAGCGTTCGGCGTCAACGCCGCGACGGGTGGATTGCCGCGTGGCCCGCCGCTCGCGCTGCTCGCTGGACTCGGAACGGTCGGCGCGGCAGTCGCGGCGAACGCGGGGCTGGACGCCGACGCGGTCCGCGCTCGCGAGAAACACCTCGTCGTCGGTGCGGTCGTCTCGCTGGCCGCGCTCGTGTTCGGGTCGCTGCTCGCGAGCGTCGCTATCGGACTCGTCCCCGACGGCCCCTTGGTCAGGCTACCCGTCAACGTCGCCGTCGCGAGCGTCGGGTACGGACTCGCGGGCGTCGCGTTCGTGGCGTGGTACGACGGGAGCATCGACGTCAGCCGGCCGTCGCGCAGCGACCTGAAAGTCGCGGCCGTCGGCGTAGTCGCCATCTTCGCGGTCCACTACGCGCTCGTCGGGCTCGTGGTCTTCTTCGACCTCCCGCAGACCACCCACACGCTCGTCGAGACCGCGCGCGACCACCCCGAGATTCTGCCGCCGCTGGTCGTCCTCTCCTATCTCGCGGTCGGCCCCGGCGAGGAACTGCTCGCGCGCAACGGCGTCCAGAAGTACCTCTACGGCGCGTTCTCGCGGCGCGGCGCGGTCGTCGTCGGCTGTCTCGTGTTCACCGGCGCGCACATCCTCGCGTACGCTGGCGCGACGCCCGGCGCGGTGCTGGTGACGCTCGGTCGACTGTTCGTGGTCTCGCTGGTGCTCGGCGCGACGTACGAGCGCACGGACGACCTGTTCGCGCCGGTCGTCGTCCACGGCACGTACGACGCCGTCCAGTTCGCGATGGCGTACGTCGCGTTCGCGGGATAGGGCAGCGTCGTCTGACGCGGGGCTGACTAAGTATTACGGGCCGTGCTACCAAACCAAACGATATGCCCCGGAAGTACTCCGTCGTCTGTGGGGACTCTCTCGCTGCGGACGTCGAGGAGTTGGCGCGGGAGTACGGGCTCTCCGAGCAGGAAGTGCTGCGCCAACTCATCGAGAACGGGCTCGAAGAGGTCGACTAACGGGGGCGCTTGCGCGCGAGGTCGCTACCACAGACCGGGCAGCGCTCCTTCGACTCGTCGAACTCGCGGCCACAGCCCTGACACTGGAAGTTCCAGTTCCGGCGCTCGCTGATGCCCACCTGCTCGATGACGTCGACGCCGACGCCCAATTCGTCGGCGGCGTTCTGCACCGCGTAGTCGTCGGTGACGACCGTGCCGTCGAGTTCGTACGCCGCCGCGAGCAGCCGCAGGTCCGTCTCGGAGAGCACGTCGAGGTCGCCGGTCGCGCGTGCGGCTTCGCGGGCCGCCGCGAGTGCGGCGTCGTCCGGTACCTGTACCTGCATGCCGCCGCCCGCCATCGCGTCGTAGCGGTACGCCGCAGCGTCCTCCAGTTCGTCCCGGACGGCGGGAATCGACGCCGTCTCACCATCGGGCTTATAGTCGTGGATGAACGCGGAGGCGTCTAAGACCTTCACTATCGCTGGACGACGATGTAGTCTTTGACCGCCTGCACGCGCCCGACGGGGACCCGGTAGTGGCCCTCGCCGTCGGTCGGGAAGTTGACGGTCACGTTCGAATCTTCGAGCGGCTCCACGAGGAGGTCCTCTAGTTTCCCGCTCTTGAGGTCCATCGTGATGTTGTACAGCATACCCAGTTCCGTACCGTCCGACCCCATCACGGCTTTCCCGGAGAGGTTCTCGGCGAGGATGTCGGCCATACCCGGGAGTCTCGGCTGGGATTCATATAAACCCCGCGGGGTCGTCGGACGCGCGACGCACGAGGCCGGCGGCTCGTGACGATGGAATTATACGCCGCCGCCCGCTCTGTTCGGTCAACAACCGTTCTCTCGGAGGATTCTACTATGTCCGACGCAGACACCACCGAAGACCACGGGGAGCTGCGGACGCCCATCGTCGCGGTCCTCGGCCACGTCGACCACGGGAAGACTAGCTTGCTCGACAAAATCCGCGGCTCCGCCGTCATCGAGGGCGAAGCCGGCGCCATCACCCAGCACATCGGCGCGACCGCCGTACCGCTGGACGTCGTCAGCGAGGTCGCCGGTAGCCTCGTGGACCCCACGGAGTTCGACCTCCCCGGGCTGCTGTTCATCGACACGCCCGGCCACCACTCGTTCTCGACGCTGCGCTCGCGGGGCGGCGCGCTCGCGGACATCGCCATCCTCGTGGTGGACGTCAACGACGGCTTCCAGCCCCAGACGGAGGAAGCCATCCGCATCCTCAAGGACACGGGGACGCCGTTCGTCGTCGCCGCGAACAAAATCGACACCATCCCGGGCTGGAACCCCACGGAGGACGCCCCCGTCCAGCAGACCTACGAGAACCAGTCCGACCGCGTGCGAAGCCAACTCGACGAAGCGCTGTACGAGCTCATCGGCGAACTCTCGGGCGCGGGGTTCTCCTCGGACCTCTACTGGCGCGTCCAGGACTTCCAGTCGAACATCGGCGTCATCCCGGTCTCCGCGGAGACCGGCGAGGGCGTCCCGGACCTTCTCACCGTGCTGATGGGGCTCGCACAGCGGTACATGAAGGCCGAGATGGAGGTGAACATCGACGGCCCGGGTGCGGGTACCGTCCTCGAAGTCAAGGACGAGCGCGGGTTCGGGACGACGCTAGACGTGATTCTCTACGACGGCACAATCCGGCAGGGCGACCAAATCGTCGTCGGCGGCACCAACGACACCATCGTCACCGAGGTGCGCGCGCTCCTGAAGCCGCGCGAACTCGCGGAGATTCGCACGGAGAAGCGCTTCGACGACGTGGAGTCAATGCAGGCGGCGGCCGGCCTGAAGATTGCCGCACCGGACCTCGACGAAGCGATGGCGGGCGCGCCGGTCCGCGTGGTCGGCAACCGCGACGTCGAGGACGTCGTCGAGGAAGTCGAAGCGGAACTCGCGGAGGTCGCCGTCGAGACCGCCGAGGAGGGCGTCGTCGTGAAAGCTGACACGCTCGGCAGCCTCGAAGCGCTCGCGAACGCCATGGAGGAAGCCGAGATTCCCGTGATGGCCGCGGAAGTCGGCGACATCGCGCCCCGCGACATCGCGATGGCGACCACCGCCGACGACGACAAACACCGCACCATCCTCGGGTTCAACGTGGACGTGCTCAGCGACGCCGAGCAGAAGGCCGAGAACGAGGACGTCCGCATCTTCGACAGCGACGTCATCTACCAGCTCGTCGAGAACTACGAGGAGTTCGTCGAGGAGCGCGAGCGCGCCCAGCAGGAAGCCATCTTCGAGAACATCGTCCGGCCCGCGCGCTTCCGCATCCTCCAGGACCACGTGTTCCGGCAGAACGACCCCGCGGTCGTCGGCGTCGAAGTGGTCTCGGGGACGCTCAAGCGGAACACGCCCGTCGGCTACATGGAGGGCAACGAACTCCATCGCGTCGGCGTCGTGAAGGGCATCCAGGACCAGGGCGAGGACGTCGACGAGGCGCGCGCGGGCAACCGCGTCAGCGTCTCCATCGACGGCCCCACGGTCGGCCGCGACATCGAGGAGGGCGACGAACTCTGGGTCGACCTCCCCGAGAAACACGCGAAAGTGCTCGAACAGGAACTCTCCGACGAAATCCCCGCCGACGAGCGCGAAGCGCTGAAGGCGTACCTCGAAATCCAGCGGAAACGCGACCCCTTCTGGGGGAAGTAGCGCTACGACTATTCGGTGCGTGATAGGTTAGCGGGTAGCCACAATACAAACACCTCGGCCAGCAGTCCTCGTAGACTGTGGCAACTGACTCCGACCAGCCGTTGGTCCGTTCGTGGTCCCGGTACGACGTCGTGCTCGCTGGGATACCGCTGGCGTTCGCCGTCGCGTTCGTCTTCGGGGCAGCCGTCTCGGCGTCGCACGTCGAGCGCGCGGCGTTCGGCGCGGCTGGTGCGGTGCCGATGACGGCGTACGCGTTATTTTTCGTCCCGCCGGAGAACTAGCGTGCGGTCTGCGGAACGTCGTCGCCGAGCGCGTGCTTCACCTGGAGGGCTGCGCTGGCGGCGAGGCCGCGCGCGACCTCCTCGCGGTCGTCGTCCGGAATCAAGTCGTCGTCGGCGACACCGTCGAACTCCGGAGTGAACCCGGCGCTGACGGGGTTGCCGGCGGGCGGTCGGACGGCGACGGTGACCTGGATGCCGTTCGAACCCGAGCTAATCTCGGAGCCGACGACGTACTCGTCGGGCAGGAAGTCCCGCGTGCGAGCGGTAATCTGGGAAATGCTGTCCTGGAGCGCGCGCCGCTGCGTCCCCGTGAGGTCGGGTTCGGGTTCCGACGGCTCGGCACCACTGTACGGCGTGTTCCCGTGCATTCGCTGTTAGTAGGGCACCCCCACGTAAAGGCCTTTTAGTTTGGGTGGTATTCACACAGTCCGGCCGCTCAAAGAATTGGTTCGCTGTCACCGTACGCCGCGACTACGACCGCCGCCGCGTACTCGCCGGCGTCGGCTTCGGTGCTGGTCGCGCGCACCGTCGCGTCGTCGAACGACCAGTCACGGAGGTCCATGCCCGCCTCGATGCCGGTGCGCACGCGCGCCTCGACGGCCGCGGCGTCCGTCTCGCCCGCGACCTCGTAGAACAAGCCCGGGCCCTCGTCGCTTTTCGCCCACGCGAGCGCGGCGCTGACGTGGCGCGGCCCCGCGGCGTTGGCGTGTGCTTCCACGACCGTCAAGCGGTTCCCGGCGGGGCCGAGGTCCGGCGCAGTCCCCACAGCCTCGACGTCGGCGTCCGCGGGAATCACCGACGACACCGTGACGAGGTTGTAGTTGTGGACGCCCGCGTCCGCGAGCGCGGCGTCGTAAGCCGCCATCTCCGTGGGCGCGGTACCCGTCCCCCAGACGACGCTAATAGTCATACGAATGCGTCAGAGCGCGCGATACAAGAGCGTTCCAATCCGGAACGGCAGAGAAGTACTACCGAATGTAGCTCGGGTAGCTCGGGCCGGCTTCGTCCTCGCCCTCGGCGACGAGTTTCTCGTAGGCCGCGTCGAAGTCCTCGCGGCGGACCTCGTCGCGGTCGTCCCGAATCGCGAACATCCCCGCTTCCGTGGCGAGGCTCGCGAGCTGTGCGCCGGAGAAGCCCTCGGTCTCCCGCGCGAGGTCTGCGAACGCCACGTCGTCGGCGACGTTCATGTCGCCCGCGTGGATTTCGAGGATGCGCTCGCGGGCTTCCTCGGTCGGGTTCGGCACCTCGATGAGGCGGTCGAAGCGGCCGGGGCGGAGAATCGCGGAGTCGAGCATGTCGAAGCGGTTGGTAGCGGCGATGATGCGGACGTCGCCGCGTTCGTCGAAGCCGTCCATCTCCGAGAGTAGCTGCATCATAGTCCGCTGGACCTCGGCGTCACCGCTGGTCTTCGAGTCCGTGCGCTTGGCGGCGACGGCGTCGATCTCGTCGATGAAGATGATGGCGGGCTCCTTCTGGTCGGCGAGTTCGAAGAGGTCGCGGACGAGCCGCGAGCCCTCACCGATGAATTTCCGGACGAGTTCGCTACCGGCCATCTTGATGAACGTCGCGTCCGTCTGGTTCGCGACGGCCTTCGCGAGCATCGTCTTCCCGGTGCCCGGCGGCCCGTGCAGGAGCACGCCGCTCGGCGGCTCGACGCCGACCTTCTCGAACTTCTCGGGGTTGACGAGCGGGTCCTCGACGGCCTCCCGGACCTCCCGGAGCTGCTCGTCGAGGCCGCCGATGTCGTCGTACTCGACAGTCGGAGACTCGTCGACTTCCATCGCCTGCGCGCGGGCATCCGTCTCGTCGTCGAGGACGCGCTGCACGCTGAACGAGTCGTTGATGGCGACGCGGTCGCCCACTTCGAGTTCGTCGGCGAGCCGCGGGGACAGTTCGGTGAGGACTTCCTGGTTGTTGCCGTGCTGCTTGATGACGGCGCTGTCGTCCTCGGGCAGGTCCTCGACGGTTGCGAGGTACAGCGACGCGGTCTTGAGCGTCTCGTTCTCCCGCTGGAGGCGGTCGACCTCCTCGCGGAGCTCTTCGCGACGCGACTCGACGTCCTCCAGTTGGGACTGCAGCTGCTCGTGGACGTCGAGAATCTCTCCGTAGTGGTCTTGGAGCGCGTCGAGGTGTTCGTCCGGCGACGACTCGGGGTCGACGTCGAGCGTCGGCCGGTCAGGTAGTGAAGGACTACGCGACATTCGTTGTCGGTTGTAGGGGCCGCGCGTAGAAGTTCCTTTGGGTAGGCGGAACGCCTACCGGCGTTCGGGCGTCTGACACGGTCGGAAAGAACTGACCGTCCGTGGCGCCCTCAGACGAGTTCCTCGGCCTGTTCGAGACGTTCGTCGTAGACGTCGAGCGCGCGCTCGATTGGCTCGCTCGTGGACATGTCCACGCCCGCAGCGCGCAGCAGTTCCAGCGGGTACTCGCTGGAGCCCCGCTGCAGGAAGTCCAGGTAGCGGTCGGCAGCAGGCTGGCCCTCGTCGAGGATGTCCTGAACGAGCGCGACGGCCGCCGAGATACCCGTGGAGTACTGGAAGACGTAGAAGTTGTAGTAGAAGTGCGGGATGCGCATCCACTCGCGGCGGATGTGGTCGTCGACGGCGGCGTTCGCGTAGTAGGCCTCCTTGCGCTCGCCGTACACCTCGTCGACGCGGTCCGGCGTCAGCGCCTCGCCCTCCTCGGCCAGCGAGTGCAGGCGGTGTTCGACGTCCGCGAACAGCGTCTGCCGGTACAGCGTCGAGCGGAACCGCTCGAGGTACTCGTTGAGGATGTGCTTGCGGAAGTGGTCGTCCTCGACGGTGTCCAGCAGGTGGTTGACGAGCAGCGCCTCGTTGACCGTGGAGGCGACCTCCGCCACGAAGATTTCGTAGTCCGAGTAGACGTAGGGCTGCTGTTCGCTGGTGTACTGGCTGTGGAGGCTGTGCCCGAGCTCGTGGGCGAGCGTGAACATCGAGGAGATATCGTCCTGGTAGTTCATCAGGATGAACGGCTGCGTGTCGTAGGTCCCCCCGGAGTACGCGCCCGAGCGCTTCCCGCGGTTCTCGTAGACGTCCACCCAGCGGGACTCCAACCCGTCGGCGACCCGGTTCTGGTAGTCCTCGCCGAGCGGCGCGACCGCCTCCACGACGTGTTTTTTGGCCTCCTCGTAGGGGACTTCGGGGCTCTCGGAGTCCACGATGGGCATGTAGAGGTCCCACATCTGGACCTCGTCGACGTCGAGCGCCTCGCGCTTGAGGTCGACGTGGCGGTGGAGCTTGTCGAGGTTGTCGTCGACGGTCTCCACGAGGTTGTCGTACACCTCCGTGGGGATGTTCGCGCCGTCGAGGGCGGCCTCGCGGGCGGTGTCGTAGTTGCGCGCCTCGGCAAGCTTGACGTCCTTCTTCACCTGGTTCTTCATCGTCGCACCGATGGTGTTTCGGACGTCGCCGATGGTCTCGAAGAAGGACTCGTGGACGGTCTGGCGGAACTCCCGGTCGGGGTTCTTCAGGAGCTTCGTGAAGTTCGCCTGCGAGATTTCGACGGCCTCGCCCTCGGGGTCCTCGACGGTCGGGAATTCGAGGTCCGCGTCCGTCAGCATGTTGTACGCGTCACTCGGCGCGCCGAGCACCTCGCCGAGGTCGCTGAGCAGTTCCTCGACCTCCGCGGAGCGCGTGTGCGGCTTCATGCGGAGGACGTCGTCGAAGTAGTGCTCGTAGGTGGCCAATTCGGGCTCTTCTTCGACGAGTTCCTGGAGCTGCTCGCGCGTGCAGTCCTGGAGCTCCGGGCCGAAGAACGAACTCGCACTGGAGACGTCCGCCATCAGGCTGGACGCCCGCGCCCGGAGCGCCTGGTAGTGCTGGTCGCGAGTGTCCTCGTCGGAGCGCATGCGGGCGTACGCCGACACCTTCTCGGCTTCGCGGTGGATTTCGTCGCGGAGCTGGAGGGCTTCAAGGAGGGTCTCGCCGGACTCGGTGAGCCGTCCCTCGTAGGCTTCGAGGTCGTCGAGCCGCGACGCGACGTCCTCGTAGGCTGCTTCCCAGTCGTCGTCGGTCGCGTAGATGCTCTCCAAGTCCCACGTGTGTTTCTCGGATAGCTCGCTGCGTTCGGGAACGCTGCTCATGGCGTGTTCGTTCGGTGCAGGCCGGTTAAACGTTGATGAACGACGGGGCGATTGCCGGCGCTCGACCGCGAAATTAACTCACAACGAGTCCGCGACGTGCCCGGCGACGCGTGCTCTCGCACGGCGTTCCTCGCGTAGGTCCGCGAACATCGCCCGCGTCGCGGCCGCAGCGGGCGGCTCCGCAGCGAAATCGACGTCGTAGTCGACGTCGTGGAGCACGAGCGGTCCCGCCGGCGCGGGCGGCACGCCCTCCGGCCCCTCGATTGGCTCGGCGGCGAGCAGCCGGTCGATGCGGTCGAAGTCGTCGCCGCCCGTGACTGCCTGCACGAGCGCGACGACGCGACGCACGAGCTCACGACAAAATCCGCTCGCGCGCAGCGTCACCACCAAAAAGTCGCCTTCACGCTCGATGCTACCCGAAAACTCGCGGACGGTGTTCGCGTCGTCGGTCGTGAGGTTGTGGAAGTCGTGCTCGCCGAGCAGCCGGTCGAGTGCGCGGCGCGCGCGCTGGTCGTCAGCATCTCCAGCGAGCCAGAAGTACCGATATTCGCGCCAGTTCGCGTCGTGGGTCGCGTGGAAGTCCGGGGGCACATTAGCAGTCGCCCACGCGCGGAGCGGCCCGGAGAGTTCGCTGTTCAGCCCGGACGGCGTCAGCCACGTGGGCGCGTCGAAGGCGATGGTCTGCGCGCGCGCCGACACGCCGGCGTCCGTGCGGCCGGCAGCCGCGTACGCCGGTGGTTTCGCGCCCTCGAAGACGTCCAGACGTCGGAGCGCGCCGAACAGTTCGCCCTCAACGGTCGTGACGTCGGGCTGACGCTGGAACCCGTAGTAGGGGCGGCCGTCGTAGGCGACGCGGAACGCGCGACGGGGCATCCGTCAGGCGAAGTCCTCGTACCGGGGTTCGTCCCGGTCGCCGGGGAAGTCCTCGAAGGGTGCGGTGGTCTGGTCGCCGCTCTCCATGTCCTTGACGGTGACCTCGCCGTTCGCGAGGTCCTGCTCGCCGACGATGACGACGGTCTCGGCGCCGATGCTGTCGGCGTAGTTCATCTGCGCGCCGAAGCTCCGGTCGGCGACGTCGCTCTCGACGACGTGGCCGCGGGCGCGGAGGTCGCTGGCGACGCGCGCCGCCTCTTCCTCCGTGTTGCCGACCTGGAGGACGTAGTAGTCCGTCGCGAGGCTGCCCTCGGAGCGGACGCCAGCACGCTCCAGCAGGAGGTTCAGGGGCGCGTGGCCGGGTGCGACGCCGACCGCGGGCATGGGCTGGCCGCCGAACGACTCGATGAGGTCGTCGTAGCGGCCGCCGCCGAACACGGAGCGCCCGATGTCGCCGGTGGCGTCGAAGCACTCGAAGACGACGCCGGTATAGTAGTCGAGGCCCCGAGCCGTGGTCAGCGAGATGTCGCAGTACTCGCGCACGCCGAGGTTCTCGGCGGCGTCGAGGACTGCCTGGAGGTTCTGGACGGCGTCCTCGACGCGCTCCGTGCCGGCGAAGTCGACGAGTGCGTCGAGGTCGTCGCCCGCGAGCAGGTCGTCGAACTGTTCGGCCTGGTCGTAGGAGAGGCCGGCGTCGGCGAGGCCGTCGAGGTACTCCGCACGCTCGATTTTCTCGCGCTTGTCCACGACACGGATGGCGTCCTCGGTGTCGACGTCGGCGTCGAAGGCGTTCAGCAGGCCGCCGAGGATGTCGCGGTGGGAGACGCGGAACTCGAAGTCCTCGCCCGTCAGCCCGAGGCTCGTCAGGCCGTCGGCGGCGACCGCCAGCACTTCGGCGTCCGCGCGCGGGTCGCTGGAGCCGAAGATGTCGACGTTCGTCTGGTAGAACTCGCGGAAACGGCCCTGCTGGGGCTCCTCGTAGCGCCAGAACGCACGCGTCGAGTACCACTTGATGGGCTTCGAGAGCTCCTGCTGTTTCGCGACGACCATGCGCGCGACCGTCGGCGTCAGCTCGGGCGTGAGCGCGACGTCGCGGCCGCCCTGGTCGGTGAACGAGTAGAGTTCGTCGACGATGCCCTCGCCGGACTTGTCAACGTACATCTGCGTCGACTCCAGCGCGGGCGTCCCGATCTCCCGGAAGCCGTACCGGCGCGCCGCGTCCTCGACGGCGTCCATCGCCTCGCGGCGCGGCCCCATCTCCTCGGGGTAGAAGTCGCGGAATCCCTTGAGTCGGTTGTACATACCCCGGAGTTCGCCCGTGCCGCGCTTGAAAGCTTTCGTTCGCTGGGACGCTACACCGCAATCAGGCCGACGCCGACCACGGCGAGCACGGCAGCGCCGAGCCGCCGGCGCAAGCCGGGTTCACCCAACAGCACGCAGCCGAGCAGGACGGCGACGATGGCCTGCCCGTTGACGAGCGTGGACGCGATGCTCGCGGGCACGCTGGCGAACGCAAGCGCGGTCACGTGCTCGGCGACCGCGACCCCGGCCCCAGTCACCGCGAACTTCCCGAGGAACGGCCGGATACCAGTCGCCGGCCAGCGGCGGAGTGCGAGCGGCACGACCACGACGGCGACGCTCCCGAGGTACACCGGCACCCAGAGCCGCGTCGGGAACGTGAACCCGTCGAGGACGACCCGGCGGCCGACGTCGCTGACGGCGAACAGCGCCGCCGAAACAAGCGCGAGTTGGGCGGCCCGAGAGTGGACGGCGCGGCGGAACGGTTCGAGGACGTCCCCGCCCTCGTAGTTGGCGAGGTAGACCGCGGTGGTGGCGACGACGATACCGGCGACCGCGGTCGGTTCGAGGTACGCGCCGAGCACGAGCACCTCGATGGGCACGACGAACACGGGGACGATTTTCGCGATCGGCGCGACGTAGGAGACGTCGCCGACCGCCAGCGCCTGCACGGAGACGACGAACGCGAGCGCGCCGAACACAACGGTGCCGGCGAACACCGCAATCGACCACGCGTCCATCGGCGGGAACGCCGGCAGCCCGTTGCCACCGGTCGCGACGGCGAACGGAAGGTACCACGCGATGGCCGCGGCGTTGACGAACACCGTGAGGACGGCACCGTGCACGCCCACGAAGTAGCGTTTCAGCACGAAGAGATACACGCCCCACAGGCCCGCGGCGGCGAGCGCGTAGACTAACCCGGACTCCATTCACGCGAACGGAATCCGCGCCGAGAGAAGAGTGGTTCGATTGCGGAACGGGGGGACTACTCGCGGAGGCCGTGGACGTACGTCTGGTCGTGGTCGGGGAACACTTCGCGAATGGCGTCCTCGCCGTGTTCCGCACGCAGAATCGCGCGCAACTCGGCCTCGTAGTCGGCGCGCGGAATCTCCTCGCTGGGGCCGACCTCGACGTCGAGTTCGGCGTCCACGAGGCGGTCGACGGCACCGCGGCCGAAGCCCGCCAGCGGCGAGAGGTAGTCGACGTCGTGGCGGTCTTCGAGACTCTGAGCTTGCGCCCGCGAGACCGTTGGGACGCGGTCGTCGCGGCGCGTGCCGTCGGCGACGGCGTCGAAGTCGAGGGCAGCGACGGCTTCCAGCGCTTCCTCGTGGACGTGCTGAATGCCGTTGCGTGGGTAGCCGTCCTCGCGCATGCGCTCGACGGCCCCCTCGGCGACCTCGCGGTCGAGTTCCAGCGCGCGGAACTCGAAGCCGGCGGCGTCGGCCGCCCGCTCGGCGTGCTCGTGCTCGTCAGTCACGCCGAAGTGCGCGGTGACGAGCGTGACGTCGTAGAACCGCTCGACGAGCAGCGCCGCCAGCGTGGAGTCCTTCCCGCCGCTGTAAAGCAAGCCCAGCCGCATCGCCTACCGGCGGTTGATGTTGAAGCTCTGGGAGTCGGGCTTGAGTTCGCGGAGCAGGTCTTTCATCTGCTCCTCGTCGATTTGGTCCTGGAGGCGGCCTGACTGGGCGAGCGCGAGAATCTGCTGTTCGGCCTTCTCGGCGAACTCCGGCTTGCTCATCTTGATGGTGTTGAGGCGCTTGCGCGCGCCGTCGGTGAGGTGCTGTTTGAGTAGCGCCTGCTTCTGCTGTTCGGCCTGCTCGCGCTGGGCCTGCTGGGCCGCGCCGGCGTCACCGCCGCCCTGCTGCTGTTTCTGCTGCTTGAGCTGTTCTTTCTTCTGCTGGCGCAGTTCTTCGAGTCGGTCGTCGTCCGTGCTCCCACTCATACGCGACAGTAGTCGGTGAATCCGGATAATTCTGACGCAACGGGGTGGTAGCGCCGCGGCTATGCGGGCGAAAACGGCGGAAAAGCGGCGGTAGCGTTACGCGTAGCGTTCGAGCTCGGGACGGTCGAGCGCTTCGATGACGTCGCCGGCCGTCTCGTCGAGGAGGCTACGACCCTCGGCGGTGACGACGCGACCACGGTTGTGCTGCTGCTCGACGAGGTCCTCGTCTTCGAGCTGCTGGAGCGCGGTGCGGACGATGTTCCGGGAGCTGGACGTGCTGTCCGGCGGGGAGACACCGTATCGGTTGGAGCCGTCGGTGGTGTCGCCGTAGGCCGTCGCGAGACGCTTGACGCCGATGGGGCCTTCCATCGCGACCTTGCGGAGGATGCTGGCGGCGCGGCGCGCCCAGAAGTCTTCCTGTTCAGGGGGGAGTTCGCGGCCAACGCCGGTCTTCGCGAACTGCGCCCAGTCCGGTTCGTCGAGTCGGTCTTCGAGCTCGCTCGCGAGCTCGTCGACGAGCTCGTCAGCGGGAGCGTCGTAGAGGGTTGCCATTACGCGGAATTCACGTCGGATTCGTTTAAAGCCATCGTTAGGGACTCGTGCGGCGTCGTCGGGGCCTTCCAGCCGCCGACCGCGAGAGCGGGCGCGCACGCATCCGGGGCGTTTTAGGCCGCGACTGCGAACCCGAGGACATGAACGAACGGGCGGCCCTCGACGTCGTCGGTGGGCTCGTCGCGGGTGCCGGCGACGACGCCGCGGTCGTCGACGAGACGGTGTTCACCATCGACATGCTCCACGAGACGACCGACTTCCCGGACGGCACGACCCGGTACACAGCGGGCTGGCGGTCCGTGGGCGCGTCGCTGTCGGACGTCGCCGCGATGGGCGCAGACGCGACGGCAGCGGTCGGCGTCTACGGCGCGCCCGACTTCGACGAGGACGAACTGCACGCGTACGTCGAGGGCGCGCTGGACGTCTGCGAGGCAGTCGACGCGGAGTACGTCGGCGGCGACCTCGACGGTCACGACGAGTTCACGGTGGCGACAGCCGCCATCGGACGCACGGACGACCCCGTCCTCCGGGACGGCGCAAGCCCGGGCGACGCGCTCGTCGTGACGGGGACGCTGGGCCGGACCGCAGCAGCCATGCACCACTTCAACTCCGGGAATGTCGAGCGGGCGAACGAACTGTTCCGGTTCGAGCCGCGCGTCCGAGCGGGCCGCGCGCTCGCCGGACACGCGACCGCGATGATGGACTCCAGCGACGGCCTCGCGCGCTCGCTCCACCAACTCGCGGAAGCCAGCGACTGCGGGTTCGCCGTGGATGGCGACAGCGTCCCGGTGGCCGACGAACTCCACAGTGCCGTCGAGGACCCGCTCGACACGGCCGTGACGTACGGCGAGGACTTCGAACTCGTGGCGACCCTGCCTAATAACGCGGTCGAAGCGGTACGTGACACGGCAGACGTCCCAATTTCGGTCGTCGGCGAGGTCACGGCGTCGGGCGTGACGCTGGACGGCGAGCCGCTGGCGGACCGCGGCTGGACGCACTAACCGACAATTTGGATGGGGACAGGCATGAAGCAGAGCGCCCCGAGGACGAACGTGAGCACGCCGACGGCGACCCGGCGCGGGTCCAGCGACGAGTCGTCCACGGGGTCGACGCCGCCCGCGAACGTGATGACCGTCGCGATGATGCCCCAGACGACCCAGATGCCGGCGGTGTCGCCGGCGTCCGCGACGAGCCACTGGTAGCCCGCGAGCGCGAACAGCGCCGTCGGGACGAGGGGGGCGACGCGGTCGGCGTGCTCGCCGACCAGCGACCGGAGGACGTGGCCGCCGTCGAGTTGGCCGACCGGGATGAGGTTCAGGAACGTGACGAACATCCCGATCCACCCGCCCATCACGACCGGGTTGATGGACTTCGCGGGGTCGCTGTAGGAGAGCGGTTCGCCGAGGACAGCAGCGATGGCCTGCAAGAGCGGCGGGTACGCGAACTGGACTTCGACGGCGTCCGCGGAGTTGACGAGTTCGGGTGGCACCGTCACGGGCGGCAGCGAGAGCCCGATAGCGGAGACGACAACGGCGGCGACGAGCCCGGCGAGCGGGCCGGCAGCGCCGATGTCGAAGAGGGCCTTCCGGGAGGGTATCCGGCCGCGCATGCGGATGACCGCGCCCATCGTCCCGAACAGCGACGGGAACGGGATGAAGTACGGGAGGGAGGCGTCGACGTCGTGGTAGCGGCTCATCGCGTAGTGACCGAACTCGTGGACGGCGAGCACGCCGACGACCGAGAACATGAACGGGAGCGCCTGCACGACCGCGGGCGAGAACGCGTCGACGTAGTACCAGTTGGCCCCGACGAACAGCGTCGACGCCAGCGTCGCGACGAACAGCGCGACGTTCGTCCACGGGACACCGCCGTCGTCGCCGGCGGCGTCGTGGGGTTCCGCGACGAGGACGAGTTCGCCCGTGCGGCGCGCGAGACGGACCTCGTAGCCGTGTTGGCGGAACGCCGGCCAGACGGTCTCCATGAGGGTTTCGCGGTCGGTCGCGGGGTCGCCGAAGTAGAGCACGCGACCGTCCTCGCGGCGCACCTCGTAGACGTCGAAGACCGACGCGAACGAATCCGGGCTCGGAGCGCCGTCGGGCGGCTGTGCCGACATCACCGGTGCTTACCGTTCCAGCGGTTTAAGCACTTAGTCGCCGGCACGCGCGGCTACCGGGTGTGAAAAACGGGACGCGAAGGGGGAGGTTGCTGTTGTTCAGGGCGGACGATGCGAGCGCGAGCGGGGGTTATGCGGACTGGACGCGCCAGGTGGTGGCGCTCGTGTACGACCACTTCTCGACTTCGAGGTCGGTCGCGGACTTCGAGAGTTTCACCATGAGCGCGCCGATTTCCTTCGGGGAGAGGTCGACGTCGTCGGCGATGAACTTGCTCTTGAAGTACACCTCGCCGTCGGCGGCCTTCTCGCGGAGGTACGCCTTGAGCCGCGTCTCCTTGTCCTGCGGTTCGTCGGCGTCGGCGGAGGGGGATTGGGTTGCGCTCATCTTCGATTCAGCCTACTGGCTACGGGAGGTTATAAAGGGGTGAACGTTCGGGCAGATTCGAGCGATTTCAGCCGTAAACCGAATTCGACGAACAATTTACGACCGTTCGAGAATCGTTTAGACATTTTATAGTGGCTGAAGAGAGATTATTTCCTGTCTCTCTTGTCGTTACTAATGTCGGACGCACGGCGGTCGAAATCCGCCGCAGAACCGCGGTTGGGCGGCAGTATCGGCGGTGAAATCGTCGGCGCGCGAGAAAGTGGCGGCCGCGGCCTACTGCTCGTGCTTCCAGAACTCGTCCTCGACGGTGACCTCCTTCTTGAAAATCGGGACCTCCGCCTTGAGCCGGTCGATGCCGTCCTCAACCGCGTCGAAGGCCTCGCCGCGGTGGCCGGCGAGCACCGCGACGAAGACGATGTCCTCGCCGGCTTCGATACGGCCGATGCGGTGGTGGAGGCGGACGTCGAGGACGCCGTCGCGGGCTTCCAGTTCCTCGCGGATGGCCGCGGTGCGCTCGGCGGCGACGGCGTCGTACTTCTCGAAGGTCAGCGACTCCGTCCACTCGTCGTCCTCGTCTTCGAGCGCGCGGACACGGCCCGTGAACGTCGCGATAGCGCCCGAGTAGTCCGCACGCGGCGAGCGCTTGAGGTCTGCCACCAGCGAGGCCAACGTCTCGAACGGCTCGGCGGCTTCGACGGCTTCGACGGCGGCGTCGAGGTCCGGATTCTCGGCGTCCACCCGAAGCGCAGGGTCCTCGACGGCGGCGTCGCCGACGGCAATCTGGGGGACGCGCGCGTCCGGGAAGCCCACCAGGAGCGCGTAGTCGTGGTCTCGCGCGAGGTCGTCGAGCACGTCGTCGACCGAGCGGTCGCCCCCGGCGCCCGTCCAGCCGTCGCCGACGGTGTACGTGGTTCGATTTGGAGTGTCGGGGTCGCCGGCGCGAACGATACCGACGCGGCCGCGCTCGGCGAGCCGGTCGGCGAGGCGGTCCGCGACGCCGTCGGCGTCGCCCCCGACGATGCCGTGTAGTTGCATACTCGCACGTGGGGGTGCTCGCGGCTTGTAGGTGTCGCCAGCTACCGCGCCCGCCACCACCGCCAGCCCACCGACAGGCCGGCGACGAGGAGGACGATTGCGACCACGTCGAGCACGTCGACGTAGGGCGACGAGAGCAGGTCGCCAATCTGGAGCAGTGAGTACGCCAGCCAGAGGAGCGCGGCGGACGTCAGCACGAGCGCGCGGGTCGGCGGCAGCGAGCCGAACTGGTACCGCCACGCCACCCCGAACAGCACGAGAAGCCACGCGAGAGTCAGGAGGACAGCCGGGTCGGTGACCGCAACCATACCGGGACGACGAGCGGCGACCGGATAACTGTTCGTCGCGTTCGCAGCCGCTGCTCGGGAGTTGACAACTCTTAAGGACGCAACAGGGCTATCACGGTGTAGTATGCGTGTCGTTGTTTCTATCGGCGGAAGCGTCCTCGCGCCCGACCTCGCCCACGACCGGGTCGAGGAGCACGCCGCCGCCATCGAAGAACTCGCCGACGCCGGCTGCGAAATCGGAGCCGTCGTCGGTGGCGGGGGTGTCGCGCGGGAGTACATTACGACGGCGCGGGAGCTCGGCGCGAACGAGATCGAGCTCGACGACATCGGCGTCGACGTCACGCGCCTGAACGCCCGTCTGCTCATCGCGGCCCTCGACGGCATGGCGGCGCCGAGCCCCGCCGAGGACTACGAGAAGGCCGGCGAGGCGATTCGCCGCGGCGACGTCGCTGTGATGGGCGGCGTGGTCGCCGGGCAGACCACGGACGCCGTCAGCGCGGCGCTCGCGGAGTACACGGACGCCGACCTGCTGCTGTACGCGACCAGCGTCCCCGGCGTGTTCAGCGCGGACCCCAACGAGGAGGCCGACGCCGAGCGCTTCGACGAGATGACCGCGGGCGAACTCGTGGACATCATCGCGGACATCGAGATGAGCGCCGGGTCGTCGGCGCCCGTCGACCTGCTCGCCGCGAAACTCATCGAGCGCTCGGGCGTGCGCACCATCGTCCTCGACGGCACCGACCCCTCCCGCATCGTGGACGCCGTGCTGTACGGCGAGCACGACGGGACGGACATCATCCCCGAGGGCACCACCGACCAGATGACGTACTGGGCGGACAACGAGCGGTAACGATGCACCCCGAAGACGACCCCTACATTCTCGGCGACGAACGCGGCTTCTGGGCGGACACCGCCGCCGACCGCGTCCTCGACCGCGACCCCGAGGAGCCAATCGTCATCAAGGGCGGCATCTCGCCGTCGGGCGTCCCGCACCTCGGGAACATGAACGAAATCGTCCGCGGCTACTTCGTCGCAGAAGTGCTCCGCGAGCGCGGCTACGACGTCCGCCAGATTTTCACAAGCGACGACCGCGACCCGCTCCGGAAGCTCCCGCGCAAGCTCGCGGACCTCGACGGCGACCTCGTCGACCTCGGGGACGTGAACGCGGGCGCGCTCGGGCAGAACCTCGGCGCGCCGTACACCGCGATTCCGGACCCGTTCGGCTGCTGTGATTCGTACGGCGCGCACTTCTCGAATCTCATCGAGGAGTCCGCGGAACTGCTGGGCATCGACGTGGCGATGGTGTCGAACACCGAACTGTACGAGGACGGCGACCTCGAAGCCGTCACGGAATTCCTCCTCGAGAACCGGGAGACGGCCCGCGAGGTGCTCGGCGAGTACCAGGAGAAAGTCGATGCCGACTACGTGCCGTTCCGCCCCATCTGCGAGAACTGCGGGCACGTCACCGAGACCGACGCCATCACCGGCATCGACCTCGACGAGAGCGTCGTCGAGTACGAGTGCAGCGACGTCGAAGCCGGCGACCGCACCATCGAGGGCTGTGGGCACGAGGGCACCGCGAGCCTGCGCGACGGGAAGCTCCCATGGCGCTTCGAGTGGCCCGCGCAGTGGCAGGTCCTGGGCGTGGACTTCGAGCCGTTCGGCAAGGACCACGCCGAGGGCTCGTGGCCGTCCGGGACGGACGTCGCGCGCAACGTGCTCGGCGACGAGCCGCCCGTTCCGATGGTGTACGAGTGGTTCACGCTCGACGGCGAGCCGTTCTCCTCCTCGGAGGGCCACGTCGTCCTCGTGCAGGACGTGCTCCGGCTGCTGGAGCGCGAAGTGATTCGGTTCTTCTTCAGCAAGGACCCCCAGCGCGCCCGGGACTTCTCCGTCGAACGCCTCGACCAGCTCGTCGACGAGTTCGACCGCATGGAAGCCGTCTACTTCGGCGAAATCGACGCCGACGAGGACGAACGCGAGCACGCCGAGCGCGTCTACCCCCTGATTGTGGACGAACCCCGCGAGGAGCGCATCCGCATCCCGTACACGTTCGCGGCCGTGCTCGGGATGACCGACGACCCCGCGCTCCGCGAGGAAATCGCGCGCCGCGAGGGCCACATCCCCGACGACGCCCCGGACTGGGCAATCGAAGCCGCACTCGAACGCGTCGAACGCGCCCGCGAGTGGGCCCGACGCACGGACAACGAGTTCAACTACGACCTCAAGCGCACGAAGATGCCCGACCACGACTTCGACGACGCCACCGAAGCCGCCCTCGACGAGGTCGCGGACTTCCTCGAAGCCGAGGACCCCGACGGCGACGCGCTCCAGGGCGAAATATACGAGGCCGCCAAGCGCCACGACGTCGACATCGGCGCGTTCTTCTCGGCGGGCTACCGGCTGTTCTTCGACGAGGACCAGGGCCCGAAGCTGGGTCCCTTCCTCGCGAAACTCGACCGCCAGTTCGTGCTCGGGCGGCTCCGCCGGCGGCGCTGACCCCTTCGGATACCCAACGGCTTTTGCCGCGCGACCCCTGATTTCCCCGTAATGGATATCTGGACGGTCCTCGGCGTCGCCCTGCTCGCGTACTGGGCCGGCGTGTCGTGGGCGAAGGCCCGCAACCTACTGCCGTCGTTCGTCTCCGCGACCGGACCGATTCTCACCCTCCACACGAAGCGCGGGAAGCGGCTACTGAAGCGCGCCGCGGCCCCGAAGCGGTTCTGGCGCGCGTGGGGGAACTTCGGGCTCGGCGTCGCGCTCGTCGTCGCCGCCGGCACGCTGTTCATGCTAATCACGTCGGCCATGGGCACGCTCGCGAACCCGCCCGCGCCCTCGGCGGTGAACCAGCCGCGGAACGCGCTGGTCATCCCCGGCGTCAGCGACTTCATGCCGCTGTCGGTCGCCCCCGAAATCGTCGCCGGCCTCTTCATCGGCATGGTCGTCCACGAATTCGGCCACGGCCTGATGTGCTACGTCGAGGACATCGACGTGGACTCAATGGGCGCGGTGTTGCTGGCGGTGCTCCCCATCGGCGCGTTCGTCCAGCCCGACGAGGAGAGCCAGCGCCGCGCCGACCGTGGCTCTCGCGCACGGATGTTCGCGGCGGGCGTGACGAACAACTTCCTCGTCGTCGTCGTGACGTTCGCGCTGCTGTTCGGTCCGGTCGCGGGCGCAGTCGGCGTCGCCAGCGGCGGGCTCGTCGGCGACGTCCACGAGGACTCGGCGGCCGCCGCGGCCGGCATCGGCGCGGGCGACCGCGTCACCGAGGTCGCCGGCGTGCCGGTCGCGAACAACACGGAGTTCCAGCAGGCGCTCGCCGACACCGAGAGCCGCGAAGTCACGGTGACACTGGCCGGCGGCGAGCAGGTGCGCGTCGACCGCCACCTCCTCGTGAGCGGGGTCGCCACGGACTCGCCGCTCGCCGATATTGGTACTGGGAGCGTGCTCACAGAAGTGAACGACACCGCGGTGTACACGCAAGCCGGCCTCGAAGCCGCCGTCCAGAACCGGACGGTCGCCACCTTCGAGACCGCCAACGGGACGAGCGTCACCGCGCCAGCCGGCGCGTTCGTCACCATCGTCCCGAACGCGCCCGCAGACGAGCACGGCCTGCCCGCCGAGGACGACGTCATCGTGACCCGGATGGGCGGCGAGCGCATCGCCACCGGCGCGGACATGCGGGACGCGCTCTCGGCGCGCGAACCCGGCGAGACGGTCACCGTCGAAGCGTACGTGAACGGGACCGCAGAATCCTACGAGGTCACGCTCGGCGAGCAGGACGACGGCTCCAGTTACTTCGGCGGCGTCATCGCCCCCGGCGTCAGCGGCCTCACCGCGTCCGGGTTCGGCGCACAGCTCTACCCCGCGGAGGCGTTCCTCACGCTGGTCTCCGGGAACGTCGACGGCACGGGACTCGGCCTGCTGCTAGGCGGCGCTGCCAGCGGCCTCGTCGGCTTCCTCCAGGGCATCGCGGCTGCGCTGTTCCTCCCGCTGCTGAGCCTCATCGACCCCACGCTCGCGTTCAACTTCCCCGGGTTCGCCGGCGTGAACACGAACTTCTACGTCGTCGACGGTCCCGTTCCGGATACTGTGGTGTTCGTGCTGGCGAACGTCCTGCTGTGGACCGGGTGGATAAACCTCAACCTCGCGTTCTTCAACTGCATCCCCGCGTTCCCGCTGGACGGCGGTCACCTGCTGCGGACGGTCGCGGAAGCGCTCACGGCGAGACTCCCGATTAGCGACCGGCAGACGGTCACCCGGGCCATCACCACGAGCATCGGGCTGACGATGCTCGCGAGCCTCGTCATCATGTTCTTCGGGCCGCAGCTACTGAGCTAGAACAGGACTGGCGGCTACTCCTCGAAGCCCATCCGCTCGGCAAACTCCTCGGGCGTGTCCTCGACGCGCTCGAACTCGTCGAAGTAGTACTCGTGGTGGCGGATGAGCTGCTCGGCAATCCACGCCGAGAACGCCTCGTCGAAGCGCCACCCGTCGCCCTCCTCGGGGTTGTCCACGGCGAAGCGCTCGTCGGTCGCCAACACCGCGAACACGTGGTAGAACCCCAGGATGACGTCCGTCACGTCGTCGGCCGTCTGGCCGACCTCTTCGCGCTTCTCCGCGAGCTTCTCGCGGCCCGCCTCCGTGATTTCGAAGTACTTGCGGTCGGGCTCGTCCTCGACCTCGATGCGCTCGGCGTACCCCTCCTCCTCGAATTTGTACAGAATCGGGTAGACGGAGCCGTAGGAGGGCTCCCAGTGGCCGCCGCTGAGGTCCGTGATTTCCTTGAGAATCTCGTACCCGTACCGTGGTTGTTCCTCGAGCAGTTCCAACACGAGATACGAGACGAGCCCTTTCGGCGGACCGCTCTTGCGCATTCGAGCGCACGTTTCGCTGTTCGGCGGGAAAACGTTTCGGTCGCGGCTATCTGGCGTATTCAACGTTTCTGAACGCGAGAGAAATACCGGCAACGTGTCCTCGAAAGCCCCGGCTGGCTCGACGGCTGCGCCTCGCTGCGCTCCTCGCTGCGCTGCGGTGCTTGCGTCGGCTCGCTCGTCGACCCAGCCGCCCCTTTCAGTCCCGGAAGACTCACTGCGTTCGTCTTCCGACCCTCGCGAACGCGCAGTGTTCGCTCAGTCCCACCCGTCTGCTGGCTGGTCGGTTCTCCACGAGACAGCGGGAGCAACGGCTGCTGACAGGACTGGTTAGGAAAACCCTTCTACGGCGAAACCGAACACCCGAGTATGGTAGACGCGCCGCAGACGGAGGAGGGCTGGTTCACACTCCACGACTTCCGTACCGTGGACTGGGACGCGTGGCGGGACGCGCCCGAGCGTGACCGCGAGAGCGCACTGGCCGAAGCCGAGTCGTTCCTGCAGCATCGCGAGGCGCTCGCCGACGCCGAGGCGGGCGACTCCGCGGTGTTCTCGATTACCGGCCACAAGGCCGACCTCCTGTTCGTCCACTTCCGGGAGACGCTGGACGAACTCGACCGCATCGAGCGCCGATTCGAGGGGACGGCGTTCGCGGAGTACACGGAGCAGTCGTACTCGTACGTCTCTGTCACGGAGATTTCGGGGTACACGAGCCCCGAGTACTTCGAGGACCCCGAGAGCGTCGACGCGGGCCTCCGGAACTACATGGAAGGAAAGCTCACGCCCGAGATTCCCGAGGACACGTACGTCTCCTTCTATCCGATGAGCAAGCGCCGCCAGCCCGAGCAGAACTGGTACGACCTCCCGATGGAGGAGCGCGCGGAGCTCATGGCGGGCCACGGTGAAGTGGGCAAGCAGTACGCGGGCAAAATCAGTCAGGTCATCGCGTCCTCCGTCGGTCTCGACGACTGGGAGTGGGGCGTCACCCTGTTCGCGGACGACCTCACGGACGTCAAGGACATCGTCTACGAGATGCGCTTCGACCCCGCGTCCTCGAAGTACGGCGAGTTCGGCGACTTCTACGTCGGCCGCCGCTTCCCGCCCGAAGACCTCGCGGCGTACATGGACGGCGAGGAAGTCCCGACGCCCGAGGACGAAGGCCACGCGCACGCCCACGGCGGGAGCGAGCACGCGCACGGCGAAGACGGCCACGAGCACGGCGACGGCCACCACGACCACAGCGACGAAGAAGAGGAGAGCGAGGGCATCCGCGGCGAACTCGAAGACCTCGACATCTACGCCGGCCAGCCCCACGGCGAGGACGTCTACGCGACAGTCCTCTACTCCGAAGCGGACACCGACGAACTGTTCGAGGAAGTCGAGGGGCTCCGGAGCAACTTCGACCACTACGACACGCACGTCAAGACCGCCGTCTACGACGGCCGCACGACCGACCGCGCCGCGGTCGTCTCCATCTGGGACACCGCCAGCGCCGCCGACACCGCCGCCGGTTTCCTCTCCGAACTCCCCGACGTCGTCTCCCGCGCCGGCGAGGAGTCCGGCTTCGGCACGATGGGGATGTTCTACGAGACCAAGCCCGAGCACACCGACGACTTCGTCGAGAAGTTCGACACCGTCGCCGACGTGCTCGAAGAGATGGAGGGCCACTTCGAGACCGACCTCATGGTGAACGTCGAAGACGAGAACGACATGTTCATCGCCAGCCAGTGGGCCTCCAAGGAGGACGCCATGGCGTTCTTCCGCTCGGACGACTTCGCCGACACCGTCGACTGGGGCCGCGACGTGCTCGCGGACCGGCCGCGGCACGTGTTCCTGGCCTAGTACCTTTTTACTGCGCGGGGTTTCCTCGCTCGCTTCGCTCTCACGGCTCCCTCCGGTCGCCGTTCGAGCAGTCCGAGGTCTCCCTACGGTCGACCTCACGCTCGCTGCGGGAACCACTCCTCGAAAAAGTCAGATAAAAAGGCCGCGCGCCGGAGGCGCGCGGTGGTCACGCGAGCATCAGCGAGCGTGACGTCGTCAACGCGAAGCGTTGACGGGAAAACCCCGCACTCCGTTCGCGTATGCTTCTCCGCAGTGGGACTGCTCGCTCTTAGTCAGCGGAGCCGATGAGCCCGGCTTCCTGCAGGTCCTCGCCGTCGACGCTCGTGCGGTAGTCCTCGTGACTCATGCCGTCGAAGCGGTCGACGCCGAAGTTGTCCTCGTAGAGGTCCGCGACGCGGTCGCGCTCCTCTTCGCTGATAGCGGGCGTGTCGGGCGCAGCGACCCACTCGTCGATGTCGGCCTTCGAGCGGAACGTCGGCGTGACGGTCGCGACCTCGTCGAAACTCAGGAGCCACTGGATGGCGGCCTGGCCCATCGTGCGCTCGCCGTTCCGTTCGAGGAAGCGGAGCGCGTCGACCTTCTCCCAGCCCGTCTCGTACCACTCCTCCGGGCGGAAGCCACGGTGGTCACCCTCGCCGAGTTCTGTCTCCGGAGTGACCTGCTCGTTCAGGAGGCCCGAGGAGTGCGGAACGCGCGGAATCAGGGAGGTGGCGGCGTCCTGCTCGCGGACGTACTCCACGAAGTGGTTGTGGACGTCCTGTTCGAGCATGTTCCCGACGTACTGCACGGAGTCGAACGCCTCCTCGATTGCCTTCTCGCCCTCCGCGAGCCAGCCGATGGAGGGACCGAGCGCGACGCCGATGGCGTCCGCGCGGCCGTCTTCACGGAGTTCGTCCAGCAGTTCGATGACGTCAGGCGTGAGTTCGGCGACGTCCGGGTTGTGGAGCTGGAGCACGTCGACGTGGTCGACGCCGAGGCGGTCCATGGACTTCTCGACGGCGTCGCGGAGGTAGTCGACGCTCATCTCCTTCGGGAGTTCGCCGTGGCCCGCCTGGGGGTTGTTGTAGAAGTCGTAGCCGACCTTCGTCGCGACGGTCATCTCGTCGCCGTGCTCGGCCAGCACTTCCCCGAGGAGCTCCTCGCTGCGGCCATGGCCGTAGACGTCGCCCGTGTCGAAGTACGTGATACCCTGGTCGAGCGCGTACTCAACCATCTCGAGGGCGTCGTCCTCGTCGCGGTCGCCCCACCAGTCGGTGCCGACGACCCACGCGCCGAACCCGACTTCGCTGACCTCGACCCCGGAGTTCCCGACTTCGCGATGTTGCATACGCGCCAGTTGGGGAGACGCCCACTTAGCGGGTGCGGTTCCCAGCGGGCGGAGTCGGCGTCGATACCGGCCCGCGAGCAGGTTCCGTGCCGATTCCGGGGCTTGCCGTCGGGACGGAAACCAATATCAGTGCCCGCGGCCGAGGTAGGGGTATGACCAAGCGCCACGTCTCCCTCCCGGACGACGCGGAGGCGACCCTCCGCGGGTTCGTCTCGGAGGTGGACGACCGACTCGCGGCCGCGAGCGGGCCCGACGAACTCGCGGACGCCGTCACGGAGACGCTCGTGGACCTCCACGGCGCCCGCGACGCCTACGAGAGCTGGCAGAACGACGAACACGTCTCGCCGACCGAGGCCGCGCGGCTGGCGAACTTCGACCCGCGCAACGCCACGCTCGAATCCGAGTACTACGCCGAGAAGGACGAGGACGCGTTCGCGCGCTCGAAGCCCGTGCAGTGGCTGTGGCGGCAGTTCGACAACACGCCGCTGGCGGACAACGTGGCCTTCGCGCTGCGGTTCCGCCGGATGCTCGCCGGCCACCTCTTCGAGAGCGTCGGCGACGGCGTGCGGCTGTTCAAGGGCATCTCGATGACGTACGGGCACAACATCGAGATGGGCGACAACGTCGTCGTCCACGACGACGTCCACCTCGACGACCGCGGCGAACTCACCATCGGCGACCGCGCGAGCATCAGCGACGGCGTCCACGTCTACACCCACGACCACGACGTCGTCGACCAGACCGTCGTCGAGAACTACCACACCATCGTCGACGACGACGCCCGCGTCACACAGGGCGCGCTCGTCCGCGCCGGCGTCCGCGTCGGCAAGAACGCCATCGTGGGGTCGCGTGCGGTCGTCCAGAACGACGTTCCCAACCACCACATCGCGGTCGGGATGCCCGCCAAGAGCATCAAAATCAAGCCCGGCTGGGAGTCCGAAGCCGAGCCGGTCGACGAAGCGGGCGAGAACCGCCAAGCAGAACGCCGCATCGACTACGACCTCCCCGACGACCTCGATTCGTTCGACGAGTTCCAGCGCGACCTGAACCCGCCGGACGCCTGAATTCTCGCTGTCGGAACGGGCGAAGGGCTGAATAGGCTCGCCGTGTTACGCCAACACATGGAATGGGGGTTGTTCGTGCTCGCGGTGCTGGTCGTGGCGGCGCTGCAGTTCGCCGTGTGGCGACGCCTCCAGAGTGAGGACGCCGGGACACCGGGTGAGTCGGGCGTCGGCGACGGCGCTCGCTCGGGGAGCGGGCAGTCCTCGTCGGACGACGCCTCTAGCCTACTGTGTCCGGCGTGTGGGACCGAGAACGACGCGAGCTACCGCTTCTGCCGCGAGTGCGTCGCGCAACTGCACCCGTGACGCGGGCGGTCGCAATCAACGTCGCGGCGAACACGAACCAGCCGGGGTTCCGCGGGCCGCTGCGCGCGGACGGCTCGTTCGTCTACGTTCCGATTCCCGAGAGCGAGCCGACCAGCGAGCGCGCCCCGACGTACGCGGACCTCGACCTCCCAATCGAGATTTCCGACGACCTCCGCGAGACGCCCGTGCACCTCGACCCGTCGTTCGCGGGGTACCCGTGCTGCGAGCGCTACACCTACGGCGACCCGCACGACTTGAAGGCCCGCCCGCTGCTTGACCTTGACGCCGGCGACCGCGTCTACTTCTACGCGACGCTCGACGCGCCAGCGGACCCAGCGGCGTGGATGGCCGACGACTGGGGGACCTACGTCATCGGCGACTTCGTGCTCGCCCGCGACCCCCTGACGGGCGAAGCGTTCGAGGACCTGCCCGAGCGCGAACGCGCGGCGTTCGCGGGGAACGCGCACCTGAAACGCGACCCATTCGACGCCGCCGTGCTACTCGCGGGGACCGACGACTCACGGCTCTACGAGCACGCCGTCCCGCTGAGCGGCGCGCGCGGCGTCGACGCCAACCGCGCGGTCACCGAGTGGTCCAGCGACTCCGGGAAGGGGCCGTGGTGGCGGCGCGCGCTCCGCTACGACGATGCCGGCCATGAGCGCCTCCGCGAGTGGATTCAGCGGGAGTTGTACCCGCCGGTTCGCTGACGTTTACGTGGGAGGCCCGCCAAACCCCACACATGCTGGAACTGTACCAGTCCGAAGGCTGCCCGCACTGCGCGAAAGTCCGCGAGAAACTCTCCGAGCTCGGCGTCTCCTACGTCACCCACAACCCCCGGCTCCCGGGCGGCGCGGGCGGCGACGTCACGAACGAACAGACCTACGAAGAACTCCAAAACGGCGGCGAAGACCAAATTCCATACCTCGTCGACACCGCCCGCGAAGAAGCGCTCTACGAGAGCGACGACATCGTCCAGTACCTCGACGAACACTACGCGTAAACTACCCCACCCTACTCCCTCGGCGCTACACGCCTCAGTTCGTTGAGGGTGGGGCTTTGATGTGGACTCCCGGTGATCAGCTGTCGGCGGTTGGCCGATAGCCGTCACCGTTCAACATCCCACCATGTATACGCACGTCTACTGGTGCGTCTGCGCCCCCCGACGTGGGCGAGGAACGCAGGCTGTGCTGGCGCTTCCGCATATACCGTAACGCGACGTTTTTCGCGCCGTTGTAATCCGCGTTGATTTCGTACCCACACTTCAGACACTGGAACTGCTCGCCGTCCCGGTTCTCTTCGTGAGTAAACCCACAATCAGTCCGAGAACACCGCTGACTGGTGTAATCTGGTTCGACCTGCTCAACAGCCACCCCTCGGTCTGGCGCTTTGTATTCGACGTATTCGACGAGACGGCGGAATGCCCAAATGTGATGCCAGTCAGCGTGAGGCAGTCGCTCTCGAATATCCGTCAACTCCCCGAACACGATCACATCGCAATCGTGGTCAATCGCTTCGGCAACAAGCTCGTTGGCGACCGTGTGGAGTATACTGTTTGCGCCACGCTCGCTCTCGCTTTCCAAGCCGAAGCAAGGCATTATGAGCGGCTTGTGTGCCACGCTGTTGCATTTCCGCCCGACGGTTCTCGAACTCGTGGATCCAGTGGTCGTACTCGTCACCACTCCAGAACGTCCCTGTGCTAGCGACGGCGAGACTGTTCACACCGAGATCGATCCCGAGGACGGTTTCGTGCCCGGTATCGTCCGAACCCTCGATCTCAACAGCCTCCCCATCTTCGTCTACCTTCCGCGTTTTGACGTGGAAATAAAAATCGTTGGTCGCTTGGTCGTACTGGAGTGTACTCGTCCGAAACTCGTACTCCTCAGACAAGACGTACTCTTCGTACGGCGTCGGACTATCCGCTGGCAGCTCGAAATCACACTCGATGCGTCCGTTCACCGTGGAGAGTGAGATTTTGTTCCGGTAGAACGTCGCACTGCGCTTGTCGTAGACCATACTCCAGGAGGTAAACTCTGGTTTGTTCGTCCGCTTGCCGTTTTTCCAGCGGTCAACACCGCTATCGACGGCGTGGACGGCACGCCGGATGGCTTCCTGGACGAGGTTTGCCGTCAGCTCAGTCTCCTCGCGGAGCCGGTCGTACAGCGCGTCTCTCGCTGTCACGTTCGAGGTGACGCAGTCTTCGTAGTGGGTGTTGTCCCAGCAGTAGTCACTGGCCTCGTTCGCGCAGTAGAGGGATTGCTCGGCGGTTTCGTGGAGGTCGTCGCGATACTCGTCAGGAACGACGAGTTTGACCGGCGCGGTACGCCTGACCTCCATAATTCAGATGCTAGCCTATCGGTACTTAATAATTCGGGACTCGGACAGCTACAGTCCCGAATTTGTGTTGTAAAGTGACGTCTTCCTCTCCGGCCTACTCGCCTCGCGCTTCCGACCAGTCGGAACCCCTCCCTCCTTGAGGCCGCAGGCTCCGCCTCAAAACTGCTGACGGCCGAACAACGGCCGCCACTCAATATTTTTCGAGCGCACGAACGGACAGAACAGAGTCGTCGCTGGCCGGTTCGAGTATGAGAGGAGTGCGCCGTCCGGGAATTGAACCCGGGTCGCGGGCTTGGGAAGCCCGAGTCATACCACTTGACCAACGGCGCGCGCGGCGTCTGCGAGTAACTGACCGCCCCACTTGAACGTAGCGTTTCGGGGAGTGGACGCGTGTTCACGAATCCAGGGGGTGGAGTGGGTTTTAGTCGGCCGCCGCCGAACGACGAGACGATGACTGCGCCAGACACGATTGCGCCACTGGACTTGCGCTTCTCCGAGTCGGAGTTGGCCGCGCGCCGCGACCGCATCCAGTCGTTCCTTCGGGAGACGCTGGAGGCCGCGGGTGCGGACCGCTGCGTGCTCGGGCTGTCGGGCGGTATCGACTCGACGACGGTCGCGCACCTCGCCGTGGACGAACTCGGGACCGACGCGGTTCACGGGCTCGTGATGCCGGGCGAGGTGTCCAGCGAGCAGAACATGAGCGACGCCGAGCGCGTCGCCGAGGACCTCGACATCGAGTACGACGTCGTGGGAATCGACCCCGTCGTCGACCTGCTGACGGACCTCTATCCGCCCGCGGAGGGCGACCAGCTCGCCGTCGGGAACGCCCGAGCGCGGACGCGTGCCGTGCTCAACTACCTCGTCGCGAACCACGAGAACGCCGTCGTGCTCGGCACCGGCAATCGCACGGAGGCGCTGGCGGGCTACTTCACGAAGTACGGCGACGGCGCGGTCGACTGCCACCCAATCGGGAACCTCTACAAGATGCAGGTTCGCCAACTCGCGCGCGACCTCGGCGTCGAGGAGGACCTCGTGACGAAGACGCCGACCGCGGAGTTGTGGGCCGACCAGACGGACGAGGAGGAACTCGGCGTGGACTACGACACTATCGACGCGGTGCTCGCGCTCCACGTCGACGGGAACGTCCCGGCGAGCGCGACGGCTGACCACCTCGAAATTCCGGACGGCGTCGTGGAGACGGTGCGCGGGCTCTACGAGCGCAGCAAGCACAAGCGCGCGGTGCCGCCGACGCCCTAGGTCTCGAACGGCTCGTCGGCCAGGAGGCGCGCGAACGCGTCGGTCTCGGCTCGGTCGGAGTCGTCGCGGTCGTCCTCCGAAGCGAGCAAGCCTGCGAGTTCACCGAGAGCAGCCGGGTCGTTGGCCGCGATTTCGTCCGCGACCGCACGGGGCTCCTCGGCGATTCTGGAGACGAGGCCGATTTCACGGGCAGTTTCGGCGTCGATACTGCGACCGGACAGCGAGAGGTCTGCAGCGTGCGTGGACCCGACGGCTGCGGGGAGGCGGCGGGTACCGCCCCACGCGCCGAACACGCCGAGTGAGACGCCGGGTTCGGCGAACGTCGCGTTCGGCGTGCAGACGCGGATGTCGCAGGCGAGCGCGAGTTCGACGCCGCCACCGCGTGCCGCGCCGTCTACGCCCGCGACGACGACGCTGTCCGCGTCCTCGATGGCGTTCATCGTGCGCTGGCCACGGCGTGCGAACGCCTCACCGCGAGGGCCGTCGAGGCCCCGGACGGTGTCGAGGTCGGCACCCGCGCAGAACACGTCCCCAGCGCCGTGGACGTAGACGACCGGCTGAGTGGCGTCTCTCACGGCTTCACGGAGGTCGTCGAGGGCTTGCGACGTGAGCGCGTTCCGGGCGGCCGGCCGGTCGAGGGTCACCACGCGGACGGCCTCGTCGTCTTCCACGCGAAGCATACCGGACCGTGGCGGTGGTTTCCAAAGGTCTTTGCCGTTCCCGCCGCTACCTTCGGTCGATGGAGGAGGCCGAGCAGGCGCGGACTGCCGCCCGGGACGCCGTCGCGGACATCGAACCCGACGGCCTCCGGGTGGTCATCGACGACCACGTCGCGTCGTCCTCGATGCTCCCGGGCGTACTCACGGTGCTGAGCGCCCGCGTCGTCGACGGCTCAGTCGACGACGACGCGGTGACGCGGCGCGCGGCGGGCGTCCAGCTCATCTACGAGGGACTGCGCACGACGCGCGACCTCGTCGCCGAGGAGCCGTGGGCGGACACCGACGAACAGGACCCCAGCGACGACCTCGACGTGCTCGCGGCGGACGTGCTCGTCGCGCGGGGCTTCCGACTGCTCGCGCGCACCGAGGCCGCCGGGCACGCGGTCCAGACGGTCCGCGAGTTCGGCCGCCAGCAGACCGACGAACAGGAGGGCCGGACGTCGGCGTCGCGCTCGCTGGAGTCGAACGTCTTCGAACTCGCGGCCATCGCAGGCGGCACCGCGGCGGGCGGCGAGACGCCGGTCGCGCTCCGCCAGTACGTCGTCGGCCTCGCGGACAACGCGGCCGTCCCGCTGCCGGGCGCGGGCGACGCGCTCCCCGAGGAAATCGAGGACGTGATGGCAAGAGTCGGCAGCCGGCAGGGGGACGAACGGGTCAGCCCGACGTCGACTGCGGACCGCTGAATCGAAACGCCTAAAGAAGTCCCCGTGCCTTCTAACGAATGCGTGCCTGGGTAGCTTAGCGGTAAAGCGCGTCCTTGGTAAGGACGAGACCCCGGATTCAAATTCCGGCCTAGGCTCTTTCCTCTCGACCTTAATCGAGTAGCGCTGTGGCTACTCGGAGATGCCGTACGTGTCGCCGGTCCAGTCCCGCGCGGGGAAGTCGTAGACGGGCTGGTGGTGGTCGATGTCGTCGATGCGCGCGTGGTCTTCGTCGTCGAGTTCCCAGTCGAAGACGTCGAGGTTCGCGCGGACGTGCTCGGGCGTCGAGGACTTGGGGAGCGGGACGACGTCGTTCTCGACGGCCCACCGGAGCACGACCTCCGCGGGCGAGCGCTCGTACTTCTCCGCGACTGCCTGAATCGTGTCGTCGGCGAATACCTCGGTGCGTGCGAGCGGTGCGGCGGCTTCGACGACGGTGTCAGTCTCCCGGCAGTAGTCGACGACGTCGTCCTGGGTGTTCCAGGGGTGGTACTCGATTTGGTTGACGGCGATGGGGACGTCGCTGACGTGGTGGGCGCAGCTGAGCTGGTAGGCGCTGAAATTCGAGACGCCGACGTTCCGGATTTTGCCCTGCTCGTGGAGCGTCGCCATGGCGTCCATGGTCTCACGCAGCGAGATAGCGGGGTTGGGCCAGTGGACGAGGTAGAGGTCGAGGTAGTCGGTGCCGAGGCGGTCCAGCGTCGCCTCGCAGGACTCGATGACGGACTCGTAGTCGAGGTGTTTCGCGAGGACTTTCGAGGTGAGGAAGACGTCGTCACGGTCGTACTCCGCGAGTACGTCCCCGATTTCGGCTTCGTTGCCGTAGCCTTCGGCGGTGTCGACGTGGGCGTAGCCGGTGTCGAGGCCGGCTCGCACGGCGTCGCGGACGATGTCGCCGCCGATGTCCCACGTGCCGACGCCGATTGCGGGGAGTTCGTCGCCACTCGGGAGCGTCTTCGTCGGTGGTGTCATCGTCGCATCGTTGCGCAGAAACCCCCAAAGGCGTTTGGCTCGTCGACAGTTTCGCGGAACCACGCCCCCTATCCTAATTGGCATATAACCACATTATACCAAAATAATCTGTATACGGAACAGCGTTATATTTCTTCGCTGCCGAGGCCCGGACATGGCAACGAAGAACCCCAGCACCGACGCACACGAATCAGACGCCCACGAAACTGACCCCCACGAGTGCCCGTTCTGCGGGGAGTACGTCGCCTCGCCGGGGAAGGGATTCATGCTGCACGTCGAGGAGAACCCCGAGTGTGACGCGGACTTCGACGCGTGGCGCGACCGCGTCGCCAACGACGTCCCCGGTGGCTGGGCGGGGTAGAACTTAGGCGGAGGGGTCGCCGACCACGTCGGACTGACGCGGGTCGGCGTCCTCGATGTGTTCCTCGACCTCTTCTTCGACACGTCGCTGTACGGTGTCGTCGACCTCCTCCTCGACGCGCTCCTGGACGCGGTCGTCGACGTGTTCCTCGACGTGGTCTTCGACGTGCGTCTCCACTTCGTCGGCCACGGCACCCGACACCTGGTCGTCGACCTCCGCGGCGACCTTCGTCTCCGCGGCCTGTGCGACCTGCTCTTCGAGAATCTGCTCGTAGATGCTCATGTTCTCCCAGACGCGCAGGAAGTAGCCGAGCACGAGCCCGCCCTGGAGCGCGGCGACGCGGGCGTCCATCCCGAAGACGAGCAGGTAGCCGAAGCCCAGGCTGAACGCGACACCGTAGACGACGTCGATGTAGAACTGCGTCTGTCGTCCACTGAGCGGTGGCATCACCTGTAGGTTCGGTCCGGCGCGTACAAAGGCCCTGTGCCCGGTTGAGGCGTCGTCAGCCGAAGAAGACCAGCTCGAACGCGAGGAACGACCCGACCGTGGCGACGACGGGGACGAGGTTCTGCATCGCGACGACGCGGACGGTCGTCGACGGGTCGAACAATTCGGAGCTCTCGGGGAGGTCCTCGGGGGAGGGCTCGCCGATGTCGCGGGTCGTGTCCTCGCCGTCGAGCTCCGGGTCGCCGACGGTCGGCGCGTCCTCGTCGGTCGCGAGCGCGCCGACGGACATCCGGGGGGTGGCCTGGCCGCGGACGGCGTCCACGATTGCGAACGTCCGGGTCGCCTGCCCCCAGCCGAGGCCGACGATAGACATGGTGGCGATGACGACGAAACTCGCTGGGATGCCGGCAGCCGACAGTGCGACCACGATGGTGGAGCTGATGACGGCGACGACGATGGCCGCGGTCAGCGGGAGGTCGGTGATGTCGTTGCCGAGCGTCTCCATCGTGCGGCGCGCGATGGTGAACGCGCCGACCGCGACGGCCGCCGAGCCGACGAGGATGCCGACGTTCATCCCGAGTTCGCCGCTGCCAACGAGCGGTGCGATGGCGTTGGCGACGTTACTCGTCCCCGAACTGAACGCCATCAGGCAGCCGATGGCGACGACGACGACCGTCCCGACGAACTCGCGGCGGGTCGTGTTCGGGCCGAGCACGGGCCGCGGGACCGCGCCGTCGCGCTCGAGAGCGAGCAGCGGGCCGTCGCTCTGGTCGATGGCGAACACGTTGTCGATGCGCGGGTAGAAGTACCGCCCCACCATTACCGACACCCAGAAGCCGATTGCGGGGGAGACGAGCCACCAGCTCGCGATTTCGCCGACCACCGCCCAATTCACGCTGTCGGACGCGAGCCCGAGCCCGACGATAGCGCCGACCGCGGTCATCGACGTCGACGCGGGCGCGCCCGAGAGGTTGCCGACGAGGAGCGCCCCGCCGACGAAGAACAGGACGGTGATGCTGACCGGGAGCGTGAACACGCCGGGGTCCGCGAGAAGGCCCTCGCCGAGCGTGTCCACGACGCGGCGGCCGAGCGTCCACGCGCCCACGAAGAAACACACCGACATGAGCGCGGCGGCGGTCACCTTCGTGATGGCGCCGGCACCGACTGCGGGCCCGAACGCCGGGCCGGTCGTCGCGCCGCCGATGTTGTACGCGACGAAACACGCGATGAGCACGCCGACGGCGAGCAGTGTCTCGGTCACAGTCGCCGGGACGGTAGGAACGAGTCGATTATAACGTCTTCTCACTCGGTGTCCGAAAGCGGGAGTGGGGAGTGCCGGACGCGCGGGGGGAGAGTGGGGGAGAGTCGAACGCGCGTCCAGATGATGGGTCCCCCTCGTGCGTAATAAAGATTCGTCAGACGCGACGCGGCACGAAAGGCTACGGGGCAGGGCTCCGTCGGGTCACACATGAACGGACTCGGTGTGCCACTGGTGACGCCCTTCGACGGAACCGGTAGCGTCGACCACGACGCGCTGGCGGACCTCGCGGCGTGGGTGACCGACGAGGGTGCGGACTTCCTCGTGCCCTGCGGGTCGAACAGCGAGGCCGAACTGCTCACCGCCGGCGAGCGCGCGGCGGTCGTGGAGACCGTCGTCGAGGCCGTACCAGCCGACGTGCCCGTGCTCGCTGGCACGGGGAGTCCCGGGCTTCGGGAGACGCTGGACGCGACCGTACGAGCGGCCGACGCGGGCGCGGACGGCGCGCTCGTCGTGACGCCGTTCTACTACGACCACGACCAGGCGGACTTCGCGGCGTACTACCGGGAGGTCGCCGAGCAGTCGCCGCTCCCGGTGTACCTCTACAGCGTCCCCGCGTACACGGACGTGCGCCTCGACCCGCGGACCGTCGAATCGCTGGCGACCCACCCGAATATTGCGGGCATGAAAGACTCTGCGGGCGACCTCGCGGCGTTCCAGCGTACTCGCGAGTACACCGCCGACGCCGACTTCGAGCTCTTCGTGGGGAGTGGCGGCGTGTTCGCGGCCGCACTCGACGCGGGCGCTGACGGCGGCATCCTCGCGGTATCGAACGTCGTCCCCGAGCGCGCCGACGAAATCGCGGAACTCCACACCGCCGGCAAGGACGAGGCGGCGCGCGACGTGAACCGCCGCATCCTCGACCTCGACCACGCGGTCACCGCGGAGTACGGCGTCCCCGGGCTGAAGGCCGCGATGCGCTCCCGAGACCGGCCCGCGGGTATCGTCCGGTCGCCCCACCGACCCGTCGACGACGACGCCGCGGCGGAACTCGCGGCGCTCGTCGACGAAGCGTTGCCGTAGCTCGGGGTTGCGGGCGTCGGAAGACCCTTTAGCGGGGAGCGACCGATGTTGTGGCATGAACCGACGCAGATTCCTCGGTGCCGCCGGCGTGGTCGGACTCGGCGCGCTCGCGGGCTGTTCGAGTGCAGTCGGCTCCGTCGCGCCGCCGAACGTCTCGGAGGACCAGCTCTCCGAAGGCGGGTGGACGAAGACCGACGAGAGCGAGCAGACCGTCTTCGAGCAGAGCTACGGCCCCGTGACGGTCACCGCGAAGTCCACGACCGTGGCCTACGAGGACGAGGCGCTCGCCGCCGCCGTCCGAGAGAAGACCCTCGGCCAAATCGACGGCACGCTGGCCATCTACTCGGCCTCGCACATCAACTTCTCCCCGGACCTCAACAACCTCCCGGGCGGCGTCGGCCGCTCGGAGGTGCTCTCGGAGGTCGAGTCCGCCGCCAAGTCCCAATTCGAGCAGCGGATGCGGGACAACGGCCTAGAGAACGTCACGAAGACCGGCGAGACGGAGTTCCAGACGGATTCGGGAGCCAGCCCCGGCATCAGCACGTTCCGCGGCGAGTTCCCGGTCGGCACGATGGAGTACGAAGCCAGTGGGGAGACGTTCACCATCGACGCGGGTTCCATCGAGGTCGCGGGCGACCTCGCGGTGTGGAACGAGGGCGACTACATGGTCGTCGCGGGCGGCGCGTACCCCGGTGAGAACTTCACGACGACGACCGAGAAGGAGCTCTCCGAGGCCATCTCGGTGACCGTCGACGTCGACCTCGAGCTCACCCCCAGCGAGTACCAGAGTGAGGTCCGCGGGCTGATGGCGGCGACAGAATGACCACGTGGCGAGACCTCTTCGACCGCGCCGCCTACCACGATGCCGACGTGGCCGACGTGCGCGCGGCGCTGGCCGAACGCCGGGAGGACGATGAGTGACGTGAGTCCCGCACGGGTCGCCGCGGACGCGGACGTGCTCGCTTCCGACCTCTTCGTGGACGGCGACGCGCGTGCCGCCCTCGACCACGTGCGCTCGCACTCGTGGGTCGACCTCGTCGCCAGCGAGCCGTTGCTTGACGACGCCGAAGCCGTGATTGCGGCGCTCGGCGACCCCGCCCTCGCCGCCGACTGGCGCGAGCGCATCGAGGCCGAGGCGACGCTCGTGAGCCACCCAGAGGGCGACCAGCCCGCGCTCGGTGCCGCGCACGCCGGCGACGCTGCACACGTCCTCACGTACGACGAGACGCTGCGCTCGGCGCGCACCGGCATGGAACTGAAGGGGCGCGTGGACGTCAGCGTGAAGGCCCCGGACGCGTTCGCGCGGCTGTTCGGCCCGGAGAAACTGTATCCGACGGTCGTCGGCGGCGACTACCCCGGTCCGGACCGCGACCCCCGCGAATAACTCAGTGCTGCCGTTCTGCGAGCCAGTCGGCGAGTTTCGCGAGCGCGCGACCGCGGTGGCTGAGCGCGTTCTTCCGCTCGGTGTCCATCTCCGCGAACGTCTCGCCGTCATGCTCGAAAATCGGGTCATAGCCGAACCCGCCTTCGCCGCGCGGCGCGACGATGGTGCCCTGCACGGCCCCGGAGAACGTTTCGGTCACGTCACCGTCCGTGTACGCGACCGTACAGCGGAACGCGCCACGGCGGTCCTCTAGGTCTTCGGCGAGGTCCCAGACCCGCTCGATACCGAGCGTGTCCTCGACGTACGAAGAGTACGGGCCCGGGAACCCGTCGAGCGCGCGAACGAAGAGCCCAGCGTCGTCGACGATGATGGGAACGTCGGCGTCCTGCGACTCGTAGGCGTCCTCCGCGCCGCGGGCCGCGATATCGGCGAGCTCGTCGCTCTGAATCTCGGTGTAGTCGTAGTCGTGCTGAGCGACGTCGTAGACGTCGGCGAGGTACTGTTCGGCCTCCCGGACCTTCCCGGGGTTCGTCGTCACGAACCGGAGCGTGCGCATACCGAAGCATCGGCGCGCACCGAGTTGGATGCGTCGGTTAGTCGTCGACGACGACTTCCACGGCTTCCTCGACGGCGCCCTCCTCGTCGTCGCCCTCGCTCTGCTGTTGCTGCCAGAGCAGCACGCCAGCGACCGCCAGCACGACCCACGACCGCCAATTCGCGAGGTTCAGCGTGTAGCCGATGCCGAACGGCTTCTCCACGAGCATCCCTTCGCCGGGCTGCCAGTACGACTGCAGCATCCGGCTGAGCTTCGGGCGCTCGAAGTTGTAGGGGACGCCGAACAGTTCGCCGCTGGACGGTTTCTCGACCATGCTCGTTGGTTCGGCGCCAGCCCCCAAATCAGTTTGGGGACTACTGGTAGCGCCCGCGCCCCTCGATGGCGCGCAGTTGGTCGAGGACCGACTCGTCGCCCGCCTCCCGGTACGCGGCCTCGAACGCCGCCGTCAGCGGCTCGGGGTCATCGGCGGTGCCCGCGAGGCTCTGCTCGAAGACGTGGCAGTCCATCGCGTAGTCCTCCACGTCGTCCGTGTTGTAGCCGAGCCCGAAGTCGATGAGGAACGTGCGGTCGTCGCCGTCTGCCACTCGAACATTTCGCGTCGTCGGGTCCCCATGCACGAACCCGGCGTCGTGAATCGTCGCGAGGTGGCGGCCCACGTCCCGGACGCGGGACTCGGTGAGTGCGTCCCGGAGGTCGGTATCGCCGACGTGCTGGAGCGTGAGCGTTGACTCGGGTACGTCGACGTCCCAGACCAGGGGCGTGGGGACGCCGTGGCGGCGCGCTTCGCTCGTGAGGCGGGCTTCGAGGACGGTACGGTCGCGGCGCAGGCGCGAGTCCAGGGAGGGGTGGCGGTACGCTTTCGGGAGGCGCGCCTTCGTCACGTGGTCGTTCTTGAACGTGACGGTGGCCTCGGCGCCCTGGAGGACATCGCTGTCGGGGCGCGCGGGCGGCTCGGGCTCGCGCCACGTCACCGGCACCTCGTCGGGTCGGAAGTTCGAGTCGATGGCCGAATCCTCAATTTCGAGGGTGTCGCCGGCGCGCGCCATCTTCTCGCCGAGCACCGCAATCATCCCCGCGTTGTCCCGGAGGAAGCGCGGTTCGGGCGCGAAAAAGTCCGCGCTGCGCTGCTCGCACATCGCTTCGAGCATCCCGCGCAGCCGGTCGTTCTGCGCGACGCCACCCCCCAAGACGAGTTCGTCGCGGCCGGTCAGCGAGAGCGCGCGCTCGGCGACCTCCGCGAGCATCGCGAATACTGTCTCCTCGAGGCCGCGGCAGACGTCCTCGACGGGCGTACCGCTGTCATACTCCTGCTTGGCGGCGCTCATAATGCCCGAGAAGGAGAAGTCCATCCCCTTGACGACGTACGGCAGGTCCGTGTACTCGCCGTCCTTCGCGTGGGCTTCGACCTTCGGGCCGCCGGGGTGCGACCAGCCGACGTGGCGCGTGAACTTGTCGAGGGCGTTCCCGACGCCCGTGTCCATCGTCTCTCCGAGCACGCGATAGCGGCCGTTCCGATATGCGAGCACGTGGGCGTTCGCGCCGCTGGCGTTCAGGCAGACAGGCGCGTCGAACCCGGAGCGGTGGCGGCCGATTTCGAGGTGCGCGACCATGTGGTTGACGCCCACGAGAGGGACGTCTAAGGTCTGGGCGAGCGCGCGCGCCGCGGAGCCGACGATGCGCAGGCACGGGCCGAGGCCGGGGCCACGCGAGAACGAGACTGCGTCTATCTGGCCGTCGCTCTCGTCGAGGATCGTTTCGACGACCGCAGGAATCGCCGACCGCATGTGCTCGGCGGCCTCGCGCGGGTGGATGCCGCCGCTCTCTGGCGCGTACGCGTCGGATTTGATGACGACAGAATCAGTCTCGGAATCGTACAGCGCCGCGCTCGCACACCACGCAGTGCCCTCGATTCCGAGAACCCGCATCTACCGGGTCAGTCCCACTCGGTGTAGCCGCACTTCCCGCAGTACTGCCGGTCGCCGTGGTCCGCTAGGAAGGTGTCACCGCAGCGCGGGCACATCTCCTTGTCCGTCGTGCCGTCGTCGTTGTAGTAGTCGCTCCGGGGCATCTATTCGGCCTCCTCCGCCTCGGCTTCCTCCTCGGCACCGATTTTGTTGCGGTCGAGCATGTGCTCGTGTTCGACTTCCGCGGCGTCCTCCGGGGAGTCGTAAGTCTTCGCGCGGCCGACGGTCTTGCGCATCCCGAACTTCGTGTCGAGTTCGTGAACGACGACCTCCTCGGAGTCCTTGTCGAGTTTCGCCGCGAGGCTGTCCCGCACGGAGAGCCGCGACGGCGTGGCGTCCTCGTGTTCTATCTCGAATTTGACCTCAGTCCGGTGAAGCAGGGGGTTGTCCTCCTGCTCCAGAATCTCGATTTCCATGGTCAGTTGTTCCTATATGAACGCGAAATCAGTAAAAGCATTTCGAAGGGCTGATTGCGGCCGCGAGCGCGTTCGGACTCACTCCAGCAGCGCCCAGAACGCCTCGGTCGTCTCCAGGAGTTCGCAGAGTTCGTGGGCCTGCTCTTCGAGCGCGCTCGTCACGTTCGCCAGCACCATCCCCTCGCCGGGCTGCCCGTAGACGACGCTCGCACCGATGGGGGCGGCGACGACGGCCGGCAGCGTCGCGAGGTCCTCCTCGCCGTCCACGGACAACAAGGTCGAACCCTCGGCGTGGATTGCCTCGACGAGCGCTTCGAGGAGTTCCTCCGAGATGGTCCCCGGGTCGCTGGCGACCTCGACGGTGCGGTCGGCGTCGGGTCGGCCGCCCGCGACCTCCGCGGTGACCGCCTCGCGTTCGGTCTTCCCGTCGACGACCGCGACTTTCGGCGGCGCTCCCGCCGCGACTAAGTGGTAGGTGACGACGTCGCCGACCGCGATGATGGGGTCGCCGGCGTCCGCCAGCAGTCGCTGGGCGTCCTCGTAGACGGGGCCCAGAGGCTCCTTGAACGCCCCGCGGGCGTCCGGTGGGAGCGTCGCGGCCGCGCGAGCCACGCTACCGGACCTTCAGCGCGTACTCGCCCGGCTCCGAGACCTCCATCTTCTCCGCGATTTCGGACTCCTCGGGGTGCGTGATGACCACGTACCCCGCCCAGTCCTCCGTGAGGCTCGTCGACGAGCAGTACGGACACATCTCCTCGTCCGGCTCGACGATGCGGTGGCAATCGTGACAGGCCAGGCGATTCGACGCCATCTACTCGGCCTCCTCGCTCTGCTCGCGCTCCTCGCGGAGCCAGCCGTGCTTCCCGAGGCCGGGCTGTTTCGCCGTGAGCCCGATTTTGGACTCGCGGGGGTTGCGCTCGTCGATGCTCTTCGTGACGATGCGGGCCCGCACCGAATCGCCAGTGCCGATGACGCTGTTGGACTCCCGGGAGGCGAGTTGCTGGTTCTCCTCGTCGAACGCGAGGTACTCGTCGGAAATCTGGGAGACGTGCAGGAGCCCGTCGACGGGGCCGATACCGACGAACGCGCCGAAGCTCACGACTTCGACGATTTCACCGTCGACGACTTCCTGCATCTCGGGGTCGAACGTGACGGCGTCGAACTCCGCTTTGAAGTAGACGCCAGGACGGTTCGGCAACACCGCACCCTCGCCGAGGTCGTGGACCTCAGTGACGGTGACGATGCTCCCGATGTCCTCGTCCATTCGCCCTTCCAGTTTGTCCTGCAGCAGCCGCTTCACGAGGTCCGGACTCACGTCCCCGAGGTGCTCGGGCGGAACCTCTATCGTGTCTTTCAGCCGTGCTCGCTTGTACATTTATGGTCGAGTGATAGTCATTTGATTCCGGCCCCTTAAATGAATTACCGGCACGCCCGCGTCGAGCAGGCGCTCACGGAGGGGACCGTCGTTCGTGACGACCGCGTCGGCGTCGCCGTCGACGGCGAGCGCGTACAGCGCGTCGTCTGCGTACGATTCCTCGGTCTCCACGGTCTCACAGCGGTCTGCCAGGTCCGCCGCCACGCTCGCAGCCGTCGCTTCCTCCCCGCTGCCCGCGCCGAGCTTCTCCAGCTCCACGAGGACCGTCTCGGGGACGACGGCGTCGTAATCGTCGATGATGCGGTCGAGTTCGTCGAAGACTCGCACTCCGGCCTCGACCGGCATCATCAGCGCGTTGGCGTCCATGGCGACCCGCATCACTCCGTGAGCGTACCCACGCCGATGAGGCGCCAGCGCGCGCCGACGCGGCGGTTGATGGCGATTTTCGAGCCCTCGGGCGCGCACACGGGCCGCTTGAGCTGGACGTCGCACTCGCCGTCGCGAGCGCTCGTCACGGAGCCGACGGTGGTCGCGGTCCCGACGGTCAACATCAGCGGTTCGCCGGTGTTGATTTCGTCGATGGTCTCGCCCTCCTCGGCGCCGACGAGGCGTTCGAGCAGGTCGACGTCCATCGTGAAGGAGTCCCACGTCGGCGGGAGCGTCTCCGGCGGACCGGCGACCTGCCCGGCGAGCGCGTCACCCTTCGTGAGGCTCGGGTCCAGGCCGGTCCCGACGCCGAGCAGGCCACCGGGCGAGGCCGCGTCGACGTCCTCGCCGCCGGCCTGGAGGCTGCGGACGGTGGTGGACACCGACCGCCACTCCGTCTTGCCGCCCTCCTCGACCTCGCGGCCGGGGCGGAGCTCGATGTCCTCATCGACGTCGAGTTCGCCCTGCACGAGACTGCCGCCGAGCACGCCGCCCAGCAGACCGTCCCACGTGGTGCCGGGGCGGTTGATGTCGAACGAACGCGCGACGTACATCCGGGGGTCGGCGTCCGGGTCGCGGTCCGGCGTCGGAATCTCGGACTCGAGCGCGTCGATGACGAGGTCGATGTTGATCTCCTGTTCGGCGGAGATGGGGACGATGGGCGCGCCCTCGGCGACCGTGCCCTCGACGAAGTCCTGAATCTCCTCGTAGTTCTGTCGGGCCTGCTCGCCGTCCACGAGGTCGACCTTGTTCTGCGCGATGACGATGTTCTCGATGCCGATGATGTCCAGCGCCATCAGGTGTTCCTCCGTCTGGGGCTGGGGGACGGGCTCGTTGGCGCTGACGACCAGCACCGCGCCGTCCATGATTGCCGCGCCCGAGAGCATCGTCGCCATCAGGGTCTCGTGGCCGGGAGCGTCCACGAACGAGACCGTGCGCAGCACCTCCGTCTCGGTGCCGTGCTCGGGACACTCCTCGGCGACGGTGTAACACTCGGGTTCGTCGCAGTCCGGACACCGCCGCAGCGTCGCGTCGGCGTACCCGAGGCGAATGGAGATGCCGCGTTTCATCTCCTCGGAGTGCTGGTCCGTCCACTCGCCGCTGAGCGCCCGGACGAGCGTGGTCTTTCCGTGGTCGACGTGACCGACCAGTCCGATGTTCACCTCCGGTTGTCGGTGATTGTCTGCCATGTTCACAGAGTAATCTTGCGTGAATTTCGCCCCGAACGACTGATAAACCTACTGTTACAGAGGCGCCGGGTCAGCGAGCGTCAAAACGCCGTTCGTTGGCGCGATACAGCGGCGCGTACGCCGCGACCGAACCGGGCGTTTAACCCCGTCAACGACGAACGGAGAGGCGTGCGAGAGTTCGGATTCGAACTCCGGCTGTGCGCCCACCTCGAAGCCAGCGGCGTCCCGAGCGTCGGCGACGCGGGAATCGTCGCCCGGCAACTCGGGACGAGCGTCCACGCCGCGGGCGGCCGCATCGTCGACACTGTCTGCGTACTCCCAGGCCCGGAGTTCGACGCCCGCACCGAACTCACCAGCGAGACGATTCCTCCTGCAGTACTCGACGCCGACGTCCCAGTCGGCGAGTACGAGCGCGTCACGCGGGTCTTCGACGGCCCGCCGGAGCGCGCCCGCAGCCTCGCCGAACGGGGTGCCGACACCGGCTTTATAGACCTCGACCGCCACGGCGGCCAGACGGTCGTCCGCCAGCACGCCCGCTATCCGGACTGGGTGGGGGGGCTAGTCGGCATCGAGAACAAGCCCGACCTCGGGCGGCCGGGCGACCTCGAAACCCAGATGCGCCACGACGCCAGCCTCGGCGTCCTCGACTACGCAGTCGTCGCGACCGCCTCCCACGTCACGCGCGCCCACCTGAACCGCCTCCCCGACGCGGTCGGCGTCTGGCGTGTGGACTTTGATTCCGACGAGCCGATCGACGTGATACGGGAGCCCGAGCCCCTGGATTCGGCGGGCCCCGGGCTGGAAGTGCTCGACTCGGAACCCGGAAAGACGGACGTGCGACCAGTGACGGCCGCCGAGAAGGCGCGCCAGCGCCGTCGTGTCGCCGAGCGCGCGTACGGCAAGGGCTGGCGGACGTACGACCTCCCGGACTGTGCACGGGTCGCTCGCGGCGAGGCAGGCGATACTGCCACGCTCCCGTTCTGCGCGTACAAGGCCCGGCTCGTCGACCCCGCCAGCGAGTGCGGCGCCGACTGCCCGGGATACGAGCCGGCAGACGCACCCGAAGCGGACCTCGACACCGAACGCGAGCGGAATACGCCGTGGAACGCGGACGCGGGCGGCCGCCGGCGGCAGTCCGGGCTCGACCAGTTCTGAGAGTGGTGGCCGGTCAGAGGTCGAACGTCTCGCCGTCGACGGCGAGCGCGTCGTCGAACGCCTCGTCGGCCGGGTAGAAGTGTGAGACGTGGACGACGCGCGTCTCCTCGGCGTCGAGTTCGTCGCCGAGCGCGAGCGCGCCTTCCTTCGTCATGTGCTTCGTGCCGAACGTCCGCGGCACGCCGTCGGCGTCCTCGTGGCGGCCGCCGACGGGGTGGTGGTCGGCGAGGTGCGCGGGGACGATGCCGTCCGAGAGCAGGAGGTCCGGGACCCGCATCGCGGCCAGCGACTCGTCGGGGATGTCGTACGTCGTGTCCCCGGAGAGTGAGAGTTTCGCGCCGTCCCGTTCGACGACCACGCCGTAGCACAAAAGCGGCGGGTGGTCGACGGGCACAAGCGTCACGTCGAAGCCCGCGGCCTCGAAGGTCTCGTGCGGCGTGACCGCTCGCGGGTCGACGTTGTCGAGGTAGTCGTACTTCCGAGCGACGGTCTCGGCGACGCTCTCGTCGGTCTTGGGGTCGGTCTCGTCGGCGGCGTACACCGGGAGCTCGTCGAACAGCCGGTAGGAGTTCCCGAGGCCGTCCAAGTGGTCGAAGTGGATGTGGGAGACGACGCCCGCGTCGGGCAGCGGGACGTCCTCGCGGAGGAACTGCGTGCGGAAGTCGGGGCTGAAGTCGAGGAGGAGCGCGTCGCCGCTGGCTTCGTCCTCGACGTGGACGGCGAACCGCGTGCGTTCGACGCCGCGGTCGCGGGCTGCCTGGCACGTCTCGCAGTCACACCCGGGCGTCGGCGTGCCCGTGGTGTCACCCGTGCCGAGCAGCGTGACCCTCATGCGTGGTCGTGGCCGGCGTGTGCAGCGTCGTCGTCGGGTTCGTCCGGGTCGTCGATGGCCTCCTCGAGCGTGTCGAGGTTGCGGAGGTGGTCGCGGTCCTCGAAGTCCGAGACGGCGGCCACGAGGTCGTCCTGCGTGAGCGTCCGGCGGTCCTCCATGAGCGCGTCGAGGACGGCCTCGCGGAGCACGAGCCGGAGGTCGCTCCCCGTCAGGCCCTCGGTCTCGGCGGCGAGCGCCTCGGCGTCGAGGTCGTCGACCGCGAGTTCGCGGGTGACGATTTCCAGGATTTCGGCGCGCATCCCCTCGTCGGGCCGCGGGAACGACAGAATCTCGTCGAAACGTCGCCACGCCGCGGCGTCGAGTTCGTCGGGGTGGTTGGTCGCGCCGATGAGCAACACGTCGTCGTTGACGAGGCTCACCTCGTCGATGCTCTTCAGGAGCGTGTTCACCGCGCGCTTGATGGCGTTGTGCTCGTCGCCCGTCCGCGTGGTGGCGACGAAGTCGAACTCGTCCATGAAGAGGATACACGGCGAGAGCCGCTTGGCCACCTCGAAGACCTTCTCGACGTTCTTCGCCGTCTCGCCGAGGTACTGGCTCGTAATCATCGAGAGTTTCACCTCCACGAATGGCAGGTCGAGTTGGTGGGCGAGCCCCCGGGCCGTCGACGTCTTCCCGGTTCCGGGTGGGCCGACGAATAGGAGCTTCCCGATTTCGCTGAGCCCGATGGTCGCGAGGTAGTCGCGGTGCTCGATGGCCTTCGCGACCTTCGTAATCTCGGCCTCCTGCTCGTCCGTGAGCACGATGTCGTCGAGGGTCACGTCGATTTCTGCGGGCGAGCGCACTTCCACGAGGTCCAGCATCTCCTCGTCGTCCTCGTCGAAGTACTCCGAGAGCAGGCCGTCGATCCACTGCGGATCGGCCTGCACGGGTCGGTTGTCCTCGCGGACCTCCTCGTAGTCCACGCCGAACTCGTCGCCGACGGCGTACGCCAGCACGGGGTTCTCGCGGACGCGGTCGGCGTCGGCGTTGTCGACGAACCAGTCGACGGCCATCTCGTCGTCCACGAGGCTCATGCTCCCCGCGAACGTGTCGCGGTCCGTGAACATCAGCCCGGAGATGGCTTCCCAGGGCTCGTCCACGCCGGAGCCCTCGCTGACGGCTGTCTCCGTGGTCTTCGGCGGTCGCGGGACGCCGTCGTCCCCCCAGAGCACGGTGCGGTACGCGGGCGGCAGGTCGTTCTCGTCGAGTTCCCGGTGCTTGTCGTAGATGCGGGCCGACAACAGGAATTCGACGACGTCGAGCGCCTCAGTCACTACCACTAACCTACCACCTCAGGGCGCATAAGCGCGTCGCAGTCGTCCTGAAAGGAGAACAGTTCGGAAGTGGTTTGCGTTGGTTGCGTCGGAGACGCCTCGAAAGCCCCGGAGGACTCACTGCGTTCGTCTTCCGGCCCGTCCGCTTTCAGGCCGTCGCGTTCGCGCGGATGTAGAACACGACCGGGCGGCTGTGCTGGTAGCCCTGGTGGACGGTGCGGGTGTAGCCGCGTTCGGTGAGCGTGTCTTCGAGGGCTTCGTCCTCGTCGTCGAGCGCGATGACGACCGGCGGCTCGTGTTCGAACACCGTCTCGTTGTGGAGCGTGCTGGAGGCGTTCGTGCCGTACTGGTCGAAGTACCACGGCAGCGGCAGGCGCTCGAACCAGCCCGTGTAGCCGCCGCGCGTGATGTTCAACTCGGGCTTCTCCGTGAGGTCGTCGGGGTGGTGGAACTCGTCGCCGTAGTACATCACGTCGACGCCGTCGTTGGTCGCGGAGATGTCGCGAATGTCCTGTAGCGTCGGCTGCATCTCGCCGGCGGGCTGGGCGTACTGGACGAGCGTGTTGTCCGGCCCCTGCGGGTTCGCGTACGTCGTCTGCGCGGCGACCGCGCCCGTGCCGGCGGCGGCGACGAGGAGCGCGAGCGCGACGGCGCGAGCACCGGCGGAGTTCCCGGACGCGGCGGCCGCGCGGCCGCGCTCGTAGACGAGCGCGACGCCGACGCCAGCAGGCACCGCCAGCGGCACGATGGCGTTAATCATCGTCCACGCGGCAGAGATGTCCGCGACCGCGGGGTAGCCGAACACCGAGAACAGCCCCCAGTAGAAACAGACCTCGACGACCGGCCGCGGCTCCACCGTGGCGTACCGCTCGTAGAGGAAGCCGAGCACGGCGAACACGACGAGCGCGGTGGCGCCGACGCCGAGCACGGTGAGGTCGTGTTTCAGGAACGCGACGTAGGAGTGCTCCTGCATTCCCGTCGACCCCCACAGGCCCATGAACTCGTTCCACGACCCGAGCGTCGCGTCGCGGAGCACGCCGGGCAGCAGCGCGGGGTCGCGCAGCGCCTCGTAGAGGTCAGGCTTGGGCGCGTAGAACGCCACGACGACGACCGCGCCCTCGGCGAGCGCGGCGCCGAGGTGGAGTTTGTACTGCCACGCGGCGCGCGCAGCACGCCGGACGTGCGACCGCGCGACCGCCCAGCGCGACGTCTCGTCGTCGGCTTTCGCGAGCACGAGCCGGCCGTCGAGGACGAGCGCGAGCGCGCCCAGCCAGCAGACCGGGTAGAGGAGCGCGTTCTCCTTGGTCGTGAACGCGAGCGCGAACGGGAGCGCCGCGGCGTAGAGGTAGCGCGCCTTCCCTGTGTCGAGCGCGCGGACGAACAGCCCGAACGCGGTGAACATGAACGCCGCGAGCAGCAGGTCGTTGCGCATGAACCGCGAGTAGTACAGCAACACGGGATTGGCGGCGAAGAAGAGGCTCGTCGCGACGAGTGCGGGCTGCGAGAGCCGCTCGCGGAGCAGCCACGGCGTCACCACGAGCAGCGCGCCGGCGACCGCGACGACCAGCCGCATCGTGAAGTCCGACGGCCCGAGCAGGTCGAAGACGACGCCGTTGACGTGCGGGAGGAACGGTCCGTGGATGATGGGGCGGTACGTCCACGCGCCGACCTCCATGTAGTGGAGAATCCAGTCGGCGACCCGGGCTTCGTCCTGGTGGGCGACCCGCCAGCCGAGGTTCCAGAGTCGCGCGAGGAGGGCGAGGGCGGCGACGGCGACGAGCGCGGCGGCGACGCGGCGACGCGACGTCTGGCCGCCACTGGACCGAGACATACCACGCGATTGCGACGGGGTCGATAAACGCTTTCCGGATGGCGGGGAGCGCCGCATAGCGGCGGTCCCCGAAAACGCGAACGCGGAGCGAAGCGATGCGTGAGCAGCGAGAGCCCGAGCAACGCGAGGGGTCTCCTAATGCGAACGGCGACCGTCGGAGCCGCGAACAGCGACGCCCGAATTACGACCCGTGCAGCCGTTCGGCGACGGCTTCGATAGGATGAGGTGGAATGTCGTCGGCGTCGTCGCGGTCGCCGAGTTGGGAGCGACAGGAGCCACCGGAGGCGACGACGCGGTCGGCGGGACTGTCCTCGACTTGCTCGAACAGCCGGCTACCGATGGCCTGCGAGAGGTCGTAGTGTTCGTCGTGGTAGCCGAAGCTCCCGGCCATCCCGCAGCACGTGGTGTCGAGGGGGTCTACGTCGTAGCCGACGCGCCGGAGGACGCCGACCGTGTGGTGGTCCTTGTTGGTGACTTTCTGGTTGCAGTGGCCGTGGTAGCTGAACGCGCCGGCGGCACCGGGCGAGCGGTCGGGGATGGAGAGGTTCTCGTCGAGGCGGAAGGCGTCGAGGTACTCGCAGACGCCGTAGGCGCTGTCGGCGACGCGTTCGACCGGTGCGCGGGAGCCGCCGTCCGCGGCGCGAGAGGCGTCGCCGAGTAGATCCAGATATTCGTCTTGGAACATCACGGCGTCCGAGGGCTCGACGAAGACGACGTCCCAGCCGTCGGCGACGCGCGAGCGGAGGTCATCCGCCAATTCGCGGTATTCGGCGGCGTCCGGCCGGTCGGCGTCGAGTTCCTGCGTGGACCACGTCGCGTGCGTTCCCTCGGAAGTCACGTTCCGGAATCCACACGGTCGATAATTAAAGTTAGTCGTCGCGTCAAAACCAGCGCGGTAAACCGCGAGCACCGTGCGACGCGTTGTCGGAGGTTTATGGTCCGTCGCGCGTCAGTACCAGTATGGCAAGCGACACCACTCCGGTCATCGCGGCGGCCTACCGAACCCCCCAGGGCAAGGAAGGCGGCGTGTTCGCGGACACCCGCAGCGAGGACCTCTCGATTCCGCTAATCGACCACATCCTCGACGAACACGACCTGACGAGCGACGACATCGACGACCTCCAGTGGGGCGTCGCCCAGCAACGCAAGGAACAGGACAACAACGTCGCGCGCGTCATCGCGCTCCTCTCCGAATTGGGCGAGGACGTGCCCGCGGCGACCGTGAACCGCTGGTGTGCCTCCTCGATGGAGGCCATCATGCGCGCGGCGGACTCCATCAGCGCGGGCCAGCGCCAGGCCATCATCGCGGGCGGCGTCGAGAACATGTCCCGCGTGCCGATGGACGGCGACTCCTACCAGTACCTCCACCCCGAACTCGCCGAGCACTATAACGTGCCCGAGCTCCAGATGGGGATGACCGCCGAGGAGGTCGCCGAGCGCCACGACATCAGCCGCGAGCAGCAGGACGAGTACGCGCTCCAGAGCCAGCAACGCGCCGCCGAAGCCACCGACTCCGGGCGCTTCGACGACGAAATCGTCCCCATCGAGACAGAAGAGGGGCTCGTCGAGGAGGACGAGGGCATCCGCCGCGACACCTCGTTGGAAGCCCTGAGCCAACTCCCGACCGTCTTCAAGGGCGACGGCACGGTGACGCCGGGGAACGCCAGCCAGATTTCGGACGGCGCGGCCGCGACGCTCGTCACGAGCGAGCAGTTCGCCGAGGACCACGATCTCGACGTGCTCGCGTACGTCGGCGACCACAACGTCACGGGCGTCGACCCGCGCGTCATGGGCATCGGTCCCGTTCCGGCCACCCGGGAACTCTTGGAGCGCACCGGCGAGGACGTCGACGACTTCGACCTCGTGGAGCTCAACGAGGCGTTCGCGTCCCAGACCGTCTACGCGCGCGACGAACTCGGCATCGACAACGAGAACTTCAACGTCAACGGCGGCGCTATCGCCATCGGCCACCCGCTCGGGGCCAGCGGCGCACGCCTCCCCGTCACGCTGATTCACGAGATGAACAAGCGCGACGCCGAGAAGGGGCTGGCGACGCTCTGCGTCGGCTTCGGGCAGGGCGCGGCGATTACGTTCGAGCGGAAGTAATCTACTGGCCCGTCGCCCGCGCCGAAACCACGAAACTGATACCGGAGCCTCGTTTCTCTCGGCGTAATGCGTTCCGTCGGCATCGTCGTCCCCGCGTACGACCCGAACGTCGAGGTGCTCGTGTCGTACCTCGACTCCCTCCAGGAGACCCTCCAACCCGAGCGCCTGCACGTGGAACTGGATGCGGCTACCGCGGAGACGGCCGCCGCGATTCGTGAAACCGGAGCGACTGTCAACGACGCGGCCGAGCGCCGCGGCAAAGGGGCCGCCATCACCGCGGGGTTCGAGACGCTGGAGACGGACGTGCTCGCGTTCGCGGACGCCGACGGCGCGACGCCCGCGCCGTCGCTCGCGGAAGTCGTCGCACCAGTTCGCGACGGCGACGCCGACCTCGCGGTGGGGTCGCGGCGCCACCCCAACGCGACCGTCGCCAGCCACCAGACGTTCGCGCGCCGGTTCCTCGGCGACGCGTTCGCGTGGCTGGCGCGCCGGCTCCTCGACGTCGACCTCTACGACTACCAGTGCGGCGCGAAAGCCATCACCAGCGAGGGCTGGGAACAGGTACGGGACCACCTCTACGAGCCCGGGTTCGCGTGGGACGTCGAACTCGTCGCGATGGCGGGCGCGCTCGACCTCCGGGTGCGGGAAGTCCCCATCGAGTGGGAGGACCAGCCGGGGTCGACGGTGTCGCCGGTGGAGACGTCGATAGCGCTGTTCCGCGCGCTGCTGGCGTCCCGCCACCGGTCGAAACTCCTGCGGGACAGCCAGCTACACGAAGCCATCGCGGCGCGCCGCGACGACCCCGCCGCGCTCGTGGAGCGACACCGATGAGCCGTTCCGACCGCCTGCGGGAGGCGCTCCCCGAGCGGCTCGCGGCGCTCGTCTCGACGGTGCGGTTCGGGCAGTTCGTCTCCGTCGGCGCCATCGGCGCCGTCTTCGACGTCACGACGCTCGTCCTGCTCACCGAGCTGTTCGGCGTGCCGGCGGCCGTCGCGAACGTCGTCAGCATCGAGACGGCGATTCTCGTGATGTTCACGGTCAACGAGCGCTGGACGTTCGCGGAGCACGGCGCGACCGACCTGCGCTCGATTGGCCGGCGGCTCGTGCGCTCGCACGTCGTCCGCGCTGGCGGGTCGACGCTGCAGTACGTGCTGTTCGTCGCGGTGTTCTACAACGTCGCCGTCGACCTCTCGGTCGCGGGCGTGGACCTCTGGCTGGTCGTCGTGAAAGGCGGCGCCATCGGCGTGGCGATGCTCGTGAATTACGTCTTCGAGAGCCTGTTCACGTGGCGCGTCCACGCAGAAGAGTAGGAGAAGTCAGTCGTGGGGGTGACACCAGTCCAGCGCCTCGCGGACCGCTTCCTTCCGGCCGAGGAACGTGAGGTGGTCGCCCTGCTGGAGCGTGAAGTCGCCCGACGGCACCTGATTCTCGTCGTCGCGGCCGACGAGGGCGATGATGCAGCCGTTCGGGAGCTCCGCGTCGAGTTCGTCGATGGTCTTCCCGACGAGGTCCTCGGAGGTGACTTCGACCTCCTGAACGTCACCGGAGCGCCCGATTTCGGTCATCCAGTTGGCGAGCGCGGGGCGCTCGATGATGTTGTCGATGCCCCACGCGGTCGCCAGCGACGAGGAGACCGTGCGGACGCCGAGGTCCTCGAAGGCGTCGACGTTGTCCGGGTTGTTCGCCCGGGCGATGATGGTGTCGACGTCGAATTTCGAGTCCGCGAGCTGAGAGACGAGCAGGTTGGCGTCGTCGTCACCGGTCGCAGCGACGACGATGCGGGCGTTCTCCGCGCCCGCGGAGCGTAGCTCGTCGGTGTCCGTGCCGTCACCGTGGTGGACGGTGAACCCCTCGTTCCGCGTTCGTTCGACCATCTCTACGTCCTTCTCGATGAGGACGACGTTCTCACCGCGGTCTTCGAGGCGCTCACCGAGCGCCCGACCGACGGTGCCGCCGCCGACGATGATGACACGCATAGGTATGACCTCAAGTGCTTGCGCGATGTGTCTTGCGAACCCCCCTTCGAAGACGACAGTCAGCAGGATGACGAGGAAGACGACGCCGACCAGGAGGCTGGCTGCTTCCTCCATCCCGTTGCTCTGGAGCTGGACGGCGAACAGCGTCGCGACCGACGCGGGGATGATGCCGCGCGGCCCGACGACGCTCATGAACGTCCGCTCGGAGAGCGTGTAGCGCTCCCCCCGGGTGGAGAGGAAGACGCCCAGTGGCCGGATGACGAGCGCGACGAGCGCGACGACCGCGAGTCCGGCGACGCCGAGCTGGATGAGGTTGTCGAACGACAACAGCGCAGCGAGCCCGATGAACACGAACGAGAGGACGACCAGCGTCACGTCGCCCTTGAAGGCCTCTATCTCCTCCTCGTAGGGGAGGTCGGCGTTCCCCAGCACCATGCCGGCGGTCGCGACCGCGGCGATGCCCGCTTCGCCGCGGAGGAAGTCGGCCGCGCCGTACGCGACGAGCGCGCCGGCGAGCACGATGAGGCGGGCGTTCTGCGGGGCGTTCCCCCGCGAGAGGTCGACGTGCCGCAGCAGGTACCAGACGGCGCCCGCGACGGCGAGCCCGAAGAGGACGCCGATGCCCAGTCGGACCGTGAATTCCTCGATAATCTGCATCCGGGTGAGCCCTGGATTGTTCACGACCTCGAAGACGACGATTGCGAGGATGGCCGCGGTGACGTCGTTGACGACGCCCTCGGTTTCGAGCGCGGCGGCGACGCGGTTGCGCACGGGCACGATGTCCAGAATCGGCGTGATGACCGTCGGGCCGGTGGCGACCAGCAGGCTGCCGACGAGGAACGCCATGTCCCAATTCGCGCCGAGCAGGTAGTGCACCGACAGCGCGGTCCCGACCAGCGAGATGGCGGCCCCGACTGTCGTGAGCCTGACCACCGCGCCCGGGGCTTCCCGGAGCTTCGGGAGCTTCAGGTGGAACGCGCCCTCGAAGACGATGATGGCGACGGAGAGCCCGACGATGCTAGACAGCGTCTCCGCGCCGCCGAACGTCTCCAAGGTGACGACGCCCAGCACTTCCGGGCCGACGAGAATCCCTGCGATGACGAGGAACAGCACGCTCGGCACTTGGAGGCGGTCCGCGATGACTTGCGACGCCACTCCGAGGGCGATTATCGTGGCGACCAGTGGAATGAGTTCGGAGCTCACAGGAGCACCTCCAGTGCCGACATCGTCCCGTGATTCAGTGCCGCTACCCTTAAACCGCCCGGATGCCGGCAGCCACCCCCGGCAGTGCGAGCTACTCCGCGTAGATGTCGCCGATTTCGTCGGCGAACGCTTCGAGGATGTTGCGGCGCTTCTTCTTCATCGTCGGCGTGAGCAGGTCGTTTTCCTCGGTGAATTCGGTGGGGACGAGGCGGAAACGCTTGATTTGCTCGTAGTCCTCGAAGTTCTCGTTGACGGCGTCGACCTCCCGCTGGATGCGGGCTTCGACGCGGTCGTCCCGGCAGATGGCGGCCTTGTCGTCGGGCAGGTCGACGCCCTCGCTGTCCGCCCACGTCCGGAGGCCGTCGAAATTCGGGACGATGACCGCGGAGACGAACTTCCGGTTGTCGCCGACGACCATCGCCTGCTCGACCAGCGGGCTCGCCGCGAAGGCGTCCTCGATGGGACCGGGCGCGACGTTCTTCCCGGTCGACAGCGTGAGAATCTGTTTCGCGCGTTCGAGGAACGTGACGTAGCCGTCGTCCCGGAGTTCGACGACGTCGCCGGTGCGGAACCACTCCTGGCCCTCGATTTCGGTGAACGCCTGCTCGGTGGCGTCGTCGAGCCCCCAGTAGCCGTCGAAGACCTGCGGGCCGCGTACGAGCAGCTCGCCGACCTCGCCGTCGCTGGCGTCGCGCTGCTCGGGGCTGACGATGGTCTCGTCGACGCGGAGCTCGGTGTCCACGACCGGCGGGCCGATGGTGCCGGGCTTGGGGTCCTCGGGCGGGTTCACGCAGAGCACGGGGCTGGTCTCGGTGAGGCCGTACCCCTCCAGAATCGGGAGGCCCATGCCGTGGTAGAGCGCGCACAACTCCGGCGACAGCGACCCGCCGCCGGAGATGAAGAAGTCGACGTTCCCGCCGAGCGCGTCTCGCACTTGCTCGAAGATGAGTTTGTCCGCGACGGCGTGCTTCGCGCGGAGTGCCAGCCCCGGGTCGTCGGCCTCGTGGTAGTCGCGGCCGATGCCGGTCGCCCACTCGAAAATCCGCTCCTTGGTGGGCGATTCGGCGGCCTGCTCGCGGACGGCGTCGAAAATCTTCTCGTAGACGCGGGGGACGCTCGTGCCGACGGAGGGCTCGCAGAGCGCGAAGTCCTCGCGGAGCGTGTCCGGGGACTCGGCGTAACAGACGTGCGCGCCCGAGGCGAACAGCAAGAAGTGGCCGGCGAGCCGTTCGAGGACGTGCGCCAGCGGGAGGAACGAGACGACTCGGGTCTCCTCGGTGATGGCGGGGAGGTCGGGCTTGTCGGGTCGCGGGCCGAAGCGCTTCCGGCACTGGTTGACGTTCTCCCGGAAGTTCGCGTGCGTGAGCGCGACGCCCTTCGGCTGGCCGGTAGTGCCGGACGTGTAGATGAGGCTCGCGAGGTCGTCGTAGTCGGCCCCGTCGACCCACTCCTCATAGGTGTCGCGGTCGAATACGGCCTTCCCGCGCTCGTACACCTCCGAGAGCGCGATGGCGTCGTCGTCGGCGACGTGGTCCATCGTGACGACGAACTCCACGTCGAGGTCGTCCTCGACCTCGCGGACGCGCTCGACTTCAGCCTCGCCCTCGACGACGACGCCGACCGCGCCGCTGTCGCCGAGGAGGTGTTTCACTTGCCGCGGGCTGGAACTAGGGTAGACGGTGGTGACTGCGCCGCCAGCCGCGAGAATCCCGAAGTCGCTCTGCGCCCACTCCATGCGGGTGTGCGCGAAGATACCGACCCGCTCCCCGGCTTCGACGCCGAGGTCGCGGAACCCGGCCGCGAGGTTGCGGACGATATCCCGCATCTCACCGTACGTGACGTCGGCGAACTCGCCGTCGGGCGCGGGCGGGAGCACGTCCGGCGTGAACGTGCGGTCGTGGATGCCGCCCTTGTAGCCCTGTGCGGGGCGGTCGGCGTGTCGCTCCGCGGCGTCCTCGAACGTGCGGGCGAGGGTGGTCTCGCCGGTGACCTCGTCCTCGTAGTCGCGTTCCGCCTCGCGGAAGTTCATACGGCCTAGTGGGTCTCCCGGGTCTTAAGGTAGTGGAGAACTCCACGAACGTTCATTGCAGTTTCCGCGCGGGCCTTGTGGTCGCCCCAGACCTGCCAGACCTCGTTGGTGCTGGCGAGGTGGTCGATGGCGGCTTCCTCGCTGCCGCGCTCGATTACCTCCTGCTCGACGGTCTCCACCCAGCCGCGCAGCACTTGCTCGTACTGGCGGAGCACGGCGTCGACGTCGTCCGGGCCCGGTCCGAAGTGCGCGTACAGCAGGACGTCGGGGTCGAGGCGCCGAATCAGTTCGGCGTCAGTGATGCACTGTTCGAGGTCGAAGTTCGGTGGCGGGCTCGTCTCCCGGACGCGGTCCTGCTCGGGAATCCAGATGCCGGCGGCGTCCGCGGTGAAGACCGCGTCGTCGGCGTGGTCCTCGAAGACGACCTGGTGGGGAGCGTGCCCGGGCGCGTGGTGGGCGGTCAGTTCCCGACTCCCGAGGTCGACGGTGTCGCCGTCTTCGAGTTCGACGATGCGCTCCTCGGGAACGGGCTCGGGTTCAACGTAGTACTGCCACTGGTCGCCCACTGCTTCCTTGGTGCCCTCCACGAGCCGCGAGGGGTCCACGAGGTGGCGCGCGCCGATTTCGTGGACGTAGACGTCCGCGTTCGGACACTCCTCGGCGAGGAAGCCCGCCCCGCCCGCGTGGTCGAGGTGGACGTGCGTGACCAGAATCGCTTCGAGGTCCGCGGGCGCGATGCCGCACTCGTCGAGCGCGGCGAGGATTCGTTCGTAGTTCGTGCCGATGCCGGTGTCGACGATTGCCGGCCGGTCGGCGTCGACGACGTAGACGGAGCCGTACTCGGCGGTGTCGTACATGCCGGTGTCGACGTACGAGATGTCGGTACACTGTTCGACGTCGAAGACGTCGCCGGGTGCCATACCGGGAGTGGGGTGGCCGCACGCAAAAGATTTCGCGTGCAGGAACGCTTATGCGGGGCTACGCCGTCGGAGCAGACATGCCTATGTCACGCCGTCACACACTCGCCGTCGCAGTGGGCGGGCTCGCAGTCCTGGCCGGCTGTTCGGGCTCCTCGTCGTCGCCGACCACGACCCAGCAGGACGGGGGCACGACGACGCAGACGACCGCGGAGCCGACCGCCGAACAGGTGCCGACAACCGACAGCGGGCCGGTCGTCCGCGTCGTCAACAACGGCGTGCAGATTCACACCGTGCGCGTGGAGGGCGTCCCGGACGCGGGCTCGGCGTCGCTCCCTCCGGGGGGCACTTCGGACATCGGCACGCTGTACGCGCCCGTGAACGGCGAAATAGCCTACCACCTCGTCGTCTACGTGGACGTCGAGGAAGTCGGCAAGCGGGACGTCAACGTCGCCGCGGACACCGACCTCACGCGCATCGAGGTCAGCGTCGACGGCGACGACATCTCGTGGAACGAGGTTCGGGGCACGGCCTGACCGTCAGGGCGTCCCCGCCACGGGCAGCGCGAGGAACGCCAGATACGAGAACAGGGTCGCGGCGCTCGGCCCGAGAATCCAGAAGGAGACGAACCGCGCGACGGTCGACGGGTCGAACAGCGCCGCCGCGTCCTGCAGGTCGTCGTCGCGTGCCCCGCCGATTTCGGCGACGCCCTCGTCGACTCCGGCGGCGACCGCGCTCACGGAGACGCCGCCCTCGACGTCGCCTCGCGCGAGTTCCGCCGCCGTCGCCGTCCGGGACGCGCGCCCCCAGCCGAGCCCGACGATGGTCATCACCGTCGAGAGCGCGAGACTGATGGGGATGCCGAGCCACGACGCGGCGGTCGTAATCGTCGCCGCAACCACCGTCACGACCATCGCGGCCAGCAGCGGAAGGTCCGTGAGTTCGCTCCCGACGGACGCCATCGTGCGGCGCGCGATGGTGAACGCGCCGACGCCGATGGCCGCCGCCGCGAGCACGACCGCCGGCCCCGGGTCGAGGAGCCCGCCGCCGACCAGCGGCGCGACCGCGTTCGCGACGTTGCTCGCGCCCGCCGAGAACGACATGTAGCACGCGACGACGACGACGAGCGCGGTGCTGACGAACTCCCGAAGCGACGTCCCCGGACCGAGCGCCGGCCTGGGGACGAACGACGACCAATCGAGCGTGACCAGCGGGCCATCGGACTGCTCGATTTCGACGACGCGCTGCAGGTGGACGTAGAGGTAGCGCCCGACGACCGCGCCACACCAGAAGCCGACGACGGGCGCGACCAGCCACCAGACGACGATTTCGCCGAGCACCGCCCAGTCGAGCGTGCCCGTCGCGAGCCCGAGGCCCGCGATAGCACCGACCGCCGTCATCGACGTCGAGATGGGGACGCCGTAGGCGTTCGCGACCACCATCCCGAGCCCGATGAACACGAGCACGACGATACTCGCTTCGACGGTGAACGCGCCGGGCGCGACGACCCCGCTGCCCAGCGTCTCGACGACGTTCCGGCCGACCGTCCAGCCGCCCAGCAGGACGAACACCGTCATCAGCGCCGCCGCGGTCGTCTTCTTCGTGACGCCCGCGCCGACCGACGGCCCCCACGCGACACCCGTCGACGACCCGCCGACGTTGAAGCCGACGAACGCCGCGGCGGCGACGGCGACGACCAACAGGACCTCCATGTGTCGCGGCGTACACGATTCCGCGTGGTATAGATTCTGGGTGTCGCCCGGTTCGGGTTCGTGACCGGTTGACGGGGATGCGATACGTTCTTGCCGGCGCCCCCGCAAACTCCGGCAAATGCTGAGCAGACAGTACGTCCGCGAACACCCCGAGGAGGTCCGCGACGCCCTGCGGAAGAAGGGCGTGGACGCGGACCTCGACCGAATCCTGGAAGTCGACGAGGAGTGGCGTGACCTCAAGGCCCGCGGCGACGAACTCCGCCACGAGCGCAACGAGGTCTCCTCGAAAATCGGCGAGCTCAAGCAGGAAGGCAAGGAGGAGAAAGCCCAGGAAGCCATCGAGCGCTCGCAGGAACTCAAGGAGGAGCTCGAGGAAATCGAAGCGCGAGCGGACGAACTCGAAACCGAACTGGAGCGCAAACTTCTCACGCTCCCGATGGTCCCCCACGAGGAGGTGCCGGTCGGCGAGGACGAGTCCGACAACGTCGAGCGCCGTCGCGAGGGCTTCGACGACCTGCGCGACCTCCCCGACGAGGTGACGCCGCACTACGACCTCGGCGAGGAACTGGACATCCTGGACTTCGAGCGCGGCGCGAAGGTGTCGGGCGGCGGCTTCTACTTCGCGAAGGGCGCGGGCGCCCGCCTCGAGCACGCGCTCGTCCAATTCATGCTCGACGTCCACCGCGAGCAGGGCTACGAGGACGTCTTCCCGCCGATTCCCGTGAATTCGAAGTCGATGGAGGGGACCGGACAGTTCCCGAAGTTCGTCGAGGACGCCTACCGCATCGGCGACGTCAACGACGCCGACTACGACGAGGACGACCTCTGGCTGCTCCCCACGGCGGAGGTCCCGGTGACGAACATGTACCGCGACGAGATTCTGCTCAGCGACGACCTCCCCCTGAAGCACCAGGCGTACTCGCCGAATTTCCGGCGGGAGGCCGGCGAGCACGGCACCGAGACCCGCGGCATCGTGCGCGTCCACCAATTCAACAAGGTGGAGATGGTGAATTTCGTCGAACCCGAGGAGAGTTACGAGCGCTTCGACGGCCTCGTCGACGAAGCCGAGTCGGTGCTGCGCCGCCTCGGCCTCCCCTACCGGATTCTGGAGATGTGCACGGGCGACCTCGGGTTCACGCAGGCGAAGAAGTACGACATCGAGGTGTGGGCGCCCGGCGACGACATGCCCGAGGGCCCCGAGGAAGGCGGGCGCTGGCTCGAAGTCTCCAGCGTCTCGAACTTCGAGGACTTCCAGGCGCGGCGCGCGGGCATCCAGTACCGCCCCGAGCGCCACGAGAGCGCGGAGTACCTCCACACACTGAACGGTTCGGGGCTGGCCGTTCCACGCGTGCTCGTCGCCATCCTCGAGTACTACCAGAACGACGACGGCACCGTCGACGTGCCCGAGGCGCTCCAGCCGTACATGAACGGCCAGGAAGTCGTCGAGGGCTCGGCGAAAGTCGGCGAGTCCGCGCTCGGCGCGGGCGAACGCGAGTAGTCGGCGAGTAGGCTTTTCCTCGCTCGCTGCGACCCGCCCCACATGAACGCGAGCGCACGGAGGTGTGGGTGAATGGTGGAACTCGGCTACACGCTCTCCAGCGAGGAGCACGAACCGAACGACCTCGTGGAGTACGCCGCCCGCGCGGAGGACGTGGGGTTCGACTTCCTCTCGATTTCGGACCACTTCCACCCGTGGGTGAGCCAGCAGGGCGAGAGCGGCTTCGTCTGGTCGACGCTCGGCGGCGTCGCGCACGCCACCGACGACATCCCGGTGGGCATCGGCGTCGTCTGCCCAATCACGCGATACCACCCTGCTATCGTCGCGCAGGCGTCGGCGTCGGTGGCGTCGATGCTCGACGGCCGGTTCTTCCTCGGCGTCGGCACGGGCGAACTGCTCAACGAGCATATTGTGGGCGAACACTGGCCCGAGCACGCGATCCGCCTCGAGATGCTCGAAGAGGCGGTCGAAATCATCCGCAAACTCTGGGCGGGCGGCCAGCAGAGCCACCACGGGAAACACTACACCGTCCAGAACGCGCGGCTGTTCACGCGCCCCGAGGAGACGCCGCCCATCATCGTCTCCGCGTACGGCCCGGCCGCTGCGAAGAGCGCCGCCGAAATCGGGGACGGCTTCTGGTCGGTCGGCCCGCAGGACACCGTCCAGACGTGGGCGGAGTACGGCGGTGAGGGACCGCGGTACACGCAGTTGAGCGTCTGTTACGCCGAGACCGAGGAGGAAGCAGTCGAGACGGCCTACGAGTGGTGGCCCAATACTGCGCTCCCGGGCGAACTCGCCTCCCAGTTGCCGACGACCGCGCACTTCGAGCAGGCCTGCGAGATGGTCTCGAGGGAGGACATCGCCGAATCGGGACTCGTCACCAGTCCTGACCCTGAGGCGCACGTCGCAGCCGTCGAGAACGCCGTCGACGCGGGCTACGACCGCGTCTACGTCCACCAGGTCGGCCCGAACCAAGAGGGGTTCTTCGAGTTCTACGAGGACGAGGTGCTGCCCGCCGTCGAGTCGATAGCGCCGGTGTAAGTCGCCAGTCCGCGGATTTTGCCGTCGGCAGTGTCGAAGGCGTCCACGAACGTGAACAGTTCGCGGCCGTCGTCGACGGCGAGCAAGCGCCCGTGGACCGCCACGCCCTCGGCGCCGTCGTAGATGGCGTCGACGACGTGGCGGGTGTCGGTGCGCGGACGGTCGTCGCGCATGAACGCGACGAACTCCTCGCGCCCCGAGAGCGTCATATCCGGGCGGACGTGCTCGAATTCGGGCGCGAGCACTCCACGGAGGGCGTCGTAGTCCCCGGCGTCGATGGCGTCGTAGTAGGCTCGCGCGAGCGAAGCGTCGTCCATGCATCGACAGTCGCCAGCGACGCCCAAGAAACCGCGGACTCCGGTGGACTGGGCTACTGCCGCGGGTAGGCGTATTCGAGGACCGTGTTCCCGTCGGCGTCGCGGACCAGAATCGTGTCGCCGCCGTCGTTCCACACCGACTGGCTCGCGCCCCAGTAGAGGTCGGTGTCAGTGCGCTCGCCATCGCCCGTGTGCAGGTGGACCTCCTGACCCGCGTCGAGCGTGAAGCCGTCGGGGACGCGGAACTCGCGGCCGCTCTCGTCGCTGACGACGTAGCTGGACATGTCGAGGGGCGCGTCGCCGTCGTTCGTGAACGCGACGAACTCGTCGGCGAGCGCGTCCCCCTCGGGAGCGACGTCGAGGTCGCTGACGACGAGGTCCACCTCGCCCGAAGCGGTGTTGTCGAAGCCACCGGGCTGGACGGTGTCCTTCCCGCGGAACCACACCGAGTCGCTGACCTTCCCGACGACGAAGCCGTGCGCAGCGGAGAGGTCGAACTGGGCCGCGCGCGTCGTGTATTCGAGGTGGAGCGCGCCGTCCTCACGGGCGTACGACTGGGGCTGTACGCCGTTCCCGCCGGCGAGGTACGACCGGCTGCCGAAATTCACCGAGTAGTTCCCGGGGTCGACGTCCGCGGGGTCGACCCAGTCGCCGTCGGCGGTCTCGGGCGGCGAGCGAATCGCGACCGTGATGCGGTCCTCGACGTACGGGTCGAACTCGTTGGGGTCCTCGCCGGGCATGATTTCGACGTTCGCGCGCTTCACCTGCCGCCCCTTCGCGGGCTTGAGCTGTGCCGGGCGGTCCTCGACGAGGTCGATACGGCGCGGGTCGGCCGGGTCCCCGGCGAGGAACCGCCACGCGTCCACGCCGTTGAGGGTCTTCGGCGTGACCGAGATGGTGAAGTCCTCGCGGTCGAGGCCGCCCCAGAACGCGCCGCCGTCGGTCTTCCCGGCGCCCCACTGCCACTCCACGACGCTGTTGCCGCCCTCCCAGGGCTCGAAGTCGTCGTCGACGTTCACGGGGTCGTCGCGGACCGCCCACTCGCCGCTGTCCCGGGAGAGCCCCGAGAACGAGAAGCGCGCGGTACCGCCGTGCGGGACGTCGGGGCTCCCGTGGAGGAACGCCAGCGACGACCCGACCGGGCCGTCGTAGACGAACGTCCGCGCGACCTCGTCGTCCGCGAGGAGGTCGGTCGCGGGATTCGCGGACGTCCCCTCGGACTGGTAGTCGTAGAACTCCTCGACGGTGTCGTCGCCGTGGGACAGCGCCGTCACCGTCCACCGGAGTTTGCCCTGCCGGAGGAGGAACGTCCGCTGGTCGTCGCCGTCGTTCTGGAGGGTCTGGTAGACGCCCGCGCCGCCGAGCGCGAGCGCGCCGAGGCCGACGGCGCCAGCCGTGAACCCGCGTCGCGACAGCCCTCGCGTCGAGTCGCTGTCGGACGCGGTGTCGCTCCCGTCAGTCATCTTAGCGGAGTGGTTGGTAGTTTGGTCGGAAAAGGTCGGTGGCCAGCACTGCAGAAATCGTGCGCGTGCGAGTGTCTACCGTGTCTGAGGGGTGGCTGGCCGAGCGGGGCGCTTTTGAGCGGCCGCGGCCTACGAGCGGTGTGGACCTGCACGTCCGGTACGAGGGCGACGACGACCCGAAGAAGTGCACGGCGCGCAAGCTCGCGCGCTTCGACGAGGCCGTCCTCCACGAAACGGCACGCGCGACGCCGTACGGCGTCGTCCTGAACCCGCACGCCGACACCGCGCTGTCGCCCGCGGACGCCGACCACGGGCGGCTGGTGGCGCTGGATTGCTCGTGGGAGACCGCCGGCGAAGCGATGTTCGAAATCGACGGCGAGCACCGCGCGCTCCCGTTCCTCGTCGCCGCCAACCCCGTGAATTACGGGCAGCCGTTCCAGCTCAACACCGTAGAGGCGTTCGCGGCCGGGCTGTGCATCCTCGGCGAGCGCGAGCACGCCGAGCGCATCCTCTCGAAATTCACGTGGGGGCACACGTTCCTCGAGCTCAACGAGGAGCCGCTCCGCCGGTACAGCGAGTGCGCGGACTCCGCCGAAGTCGTCGCGGTGCAGGACGACTATCTCGCCGACGAGGACTGATTTTCCGGCATCCTTGCGGCAGATTGGACACCCAGTATCCTGATGCAAGATTCGTCAGCCGGTAGCCTGGCGGTCGCCGGGAGAGCATAGCTCTCCCGAGACGCCGAAAATCGCGGAGCGATTTTCGGAAGAATCTTCAAGGGCGAGCGAACGAGCACAGCGAGGCGCGGAGCGCCTCGGAGTGAGCGAACGGCGACTGTCAGGAGGCGTGAACAGCGAGCGAGGGAGGGCTTGGTTTCGAACAGCTTAAACGCACCCCGAGCGAACGAGAGCGCATGAGCGAGACTATCGAGAAACGCCTGCTCGAGAAGCAGATTTGCATGCGCTGTAACGCCCGGAACCCGAAGCGCGCCTCCGAGTGCCGCAAGTGCGGGTACAAGAACCTGCGCCCGAAGGCCAAGGAGTCCCGCTCGACGTAATCAGTCCTTTTCGCCGTTCCACTCGTCTTCGAGCACCGAGTAGTAGCGCACGTCCCGGTACTCGCCGTCAACGAAGGCTTCGTCGCGGTGGGTGCCCTCCAACTCGAAGCCGAGTTTCTCCCAGATGCGCGCGGAGGCGTCGTTGTGCTCGAAGACGCGCGCGACGACGCGGTGGCGGCGGTGCTGGGCGAACGCGTACTGCGTGACGAGACGGCCGGCTTCGGTGCCGTAGCCGTTCCCCCAGAACTCCTCGGCGAGGAAGAGGCCGACTTCGGCGCTGCCGTTCACGTCGTCGGCGTCGTTGACGCCGACGCTGCCGATTGGCTGGTCGTCCACTGCGACGACGAAGTCCACGCTCCCGTTGTCGGCGCTGGCGTGTTCCTCGTACCACTCTCGCTCCTGTTTCGCGGTCAGCGGCGTGCGCGCGGACAGCGACGGCCAGACGGCGGGGTCGTTGAGCGTCTCGCGGAGGAACTCCAGGTCGTCCTCGGCGACCGCACAGAGGTCGACGGCGTCGCCCTCGAGGAATGGTCTCCCGGGCATACGCGAGAGCACTACCTCCGTGGGAAAAAGGGTTCCTCGGGTGTGTCAGACAGTCTCATTCTCGAGGTTCTACTCGTCGTACTTGGGTTCGCGGCGCTCGGCGCGTTCGAGCGCGCGCTCGACGACCTCGCGGACGTCGCCGTGGAAGACGCTGCCGTGGCCCGCGTACATGTGCTCGACAGAATCGGGCATGCGCTGGAGGAGTTCGCGGATGCTCCCGATGAGGCGCTCGCGGGACTGGCCGGTCATGTCGGTGCGGCCGAAGCTCCCGTCGTCGAACGCGCCGTCGTCGTGGACGACGACGTCCCCGGAGAACAGCGCGGCGTCGGAGACCAGCGAGACGTGGTCGGGGGCGTGGCCGGGCGTGAATACCACGTCGAAGTCGTCGTCGCCGATTCGGACGGTGTCGCCGTCGCCGACTTCGTGCGTTCGGAGGCGGTGGTCGGCGAACGCGTACACGTCGGGGTCGAAGGCCTCCACGACCGCATCCAGTTGTTCGACGTGGTCGCCGTGCTGGTGGGTGAGGACGACGCGTTCGAGGTCGTCGACGTGCCGCCGAACCTCGTCGACGACGCCGTCGTAGGCACCGGCGTCCACGAGCGTCGGCTCGTCGCCGGGCACGAGGTAGGCGTTGCACGTGAACGTCTCGGCGTCGCGGGTGACGTGGACTACGTCCATGCCGACACCCAGGCCCGCGTGCGTGGTAAAACGGCCGGGTTTTTGACGGCCGCCCACCTACTCGGCGGGGAACTTTTGGGGGAGGAATCCGTATGTGTACACGAACATGGGTTTCGGGAGTTACGACGAATCCGAACAGGAGAACCAGTCTCTGGACTCGGATGACATCGACGCAGAGGAGGGGCTCGACACCGCGGAGTTCGAGCACAGCGGGGACGTGAATTACGAAATCGGGGCGTCGAACGACGAACTGCTCGACCGGCTGCAGGACATCAAAGGCGAGTAGCGTGGACGACCGCAGTGAGCTGCGAGTAGAGCAGTGAAGTCCGGGACGCGAGCGCTCGGCGTCGCGGAGTCCTATCAGGGGGATGCGTCGACGTTCGCCGGTGCGGTCGTGCGGGCGTCCCGCGTCGCGGACGGCTTTTCGTTTACTTCGTGTACGGTCGGTGGCCTCGACAGCACCGCGGCCGTCGTCGACTGCTACCAGCAGTTGGACCGCGAGGACGTCCAATACGTCCTCGTGTCGGGCATCGCGCCCGCGTGGTTCAACATCGTCGACCTCCACGCCGTCCACGACGCCGTCTCGCGGCCCGTGCTCTCCGTCTCCTTCGAGGAGAGCGAGGGACTCGAAGCCGCCATCCGGCGGGAGTTCTCGGGCGACGAACGCGACCGGCGCCTCGCAGTCTACGAGCGCCAACCCGACCGCGAGCCCGTGACCGTGAACGACGAACAGGTGTTCGTGCGCGCGGTCGGCTGCGAGAATCCCAAAGAAGTCGTTCGGGCGTTCACGCCCGAAGGCGGCCGTCCCGAGCCGTTGCGGGTGGCACGGCTAGCGGCACGTGCGGCCGACCGAAGGGAGGCCGCAGACTGAGCGAGCGGAGAGCGCGTGCTCGACCGGATGGGAGAGCACGAAGCGACCCGTGAGCCGCGCGGCCGACGAGTACATGAGACCGCAGGCGACGACTCGGGTCTGTAACGCTTAACCCGGCGGCCGTGGTCGGCACACGCATGAGCGACATCGACGGCATGGAGGGCGTGGAAGTCACGGAGTGCACGCGCTGTGCGGACCTCGTGGAGTCCCGCAGCCAAATCGTGAACGGGGACGGTCCCGAGGACGCCGGCGTGCTGTTCGTCGGGGAGGCGCCCGGCGAGTCCGAAGACGAGGAGGGCGTGCCGTTCGTCGGGCGCAGCGGCGACGTGCTCGACGACGAGCTCCGGGACGCGGGGCTGCCGCGCGCGGACGTCCGCATCACGAACTGCGTGCGGTGTCGACCGCCCGAGAACCGCGACCCCAGTCAGGAGGAGTTAGCGAACTGCCGGCCGTACCTCGAACGCGAAATCGAGCTCGTCGACCCCGAGGTCGTCGTCACGCTCGGGAAGGTGCCCGGCGAACACCTGCTCGGGCGGGACATCGCGGTGACGAACGAAGCCGGTAGCGTCGAGCGCGTCGAACTCGGCGGCGAGCCCCGTGAAGTGTTGATTTGTCTGCATCCGGCGGCGACGCTGTACGACGCGAGCCAGCGCGAGACGTTCACGAAGACGATAGAGAAAGCGGCGACGATAGCGGGCGGGAACAGCGGGCAGGCCCAGTTGGGGGACTACTGAGCTACTGCCAGAGCGTGCGGACCATCCGCTGGGGGAACTCCACGATGAGCGCGATGAGTCCCTGCGACTCCTCGGTGCCGCGGATGTACGCGCGGACGCGCTGGCTGACGACTTCCACGGAGATGACGAGCACGAAGATGACCAGAATCGTCGCCATCATGTTCGTGTACTTGAACAGGCCGCGCTGGACCTGGAGGACGTACCCCAGACCGCCGCCGCCGATGAGCCCCATGGTGACGGCGATGCGCGTGTTGATTTCAAGGATGTACATCGTCCACGCGATGAACGGCGAGAACACCTGGCTCAGCATCCCGAAGACGACGCGCTGGGGGCCGCTGGCCCCGGTCGAACCGATGGCCTCGATGGGGCCGTCCTCGACCTCTTCGAGGGCGTCGGTGAACAGCCGGCCGAGGTTCCCCATGGTGTCGGTGCCGATGGCGAGCGTCGCCGTGAACGGCGTGACGCCGCCCAGCGGGATGTAGATGAGCGCCCAGACGAGCGCGGGAATCGCGCGGATGACGCTCATCGTGCCGCGGAAGATGAAGTTGAACGGGTACGGCGTGACGCGCTCGGATCCGAGCACGCCCAGCAGGAGCGCGCCCGGCAGGCCGAGCACGGTGCCCGCGAACCCCATCGCGAGCGTGATGAACATCTGGCCGGGGACGAACGTCCAATTCCAGAACGCGACGCCCGCGCCGTTGGTCTGGAGCTCGAAGAGGAGGTTGTTCTGCTGGATGAACGACCAGTACGCGCCCGTGTCCACGAACGGGATGCCGAATATCTCGCCGGGCGGGAAGAACTGTCCGAGCGCGTCCCGGAAGTCCGGCCAGTACTCCATGATTTCGGCGATGGAGAAGCCGACCTGACCGAGCGCCAGCGAGAACAGCCAGCCGAACACGACCAGCGCGAACAGGCCGAAGACCTGTCGCGCGCGCTTGTTGATGCGGAGTCGCGTGAATTGCTCCTGGACGGCGCCCGATACGGACTGCTCGGACTCTGGCTCCGTGCTCATGCTTCGGCCTCCGTGCGGATGGCTTCGGTCTCGATCGTCCCGTATATCTCGTCGATGACGTCGACAGTGAGGTCGTCGCGGTAGCCGTCGAAGATGACTTCGCCGTCTTTCATGCCGAGGAAGCGCTCCCCGAATTCGCGGGCGATGTTTACCTGGTGGAGGCTCGCGAGCGTCGACAGGCCGCGCTCGTCGGCCGCCGCACGGATGTAGGCCATCACCTGTTCGGCCGACGCCGGGTCGAGGCTCGCGACCGGCTCGTCGGCGAGCAGGAGGTTCGGTTTCTGGACGAGCGCGCGAGCGATGCCGACGCGTTGCTGTTGGCCGCCGCTCATCTGCCCGACCGACTGCCCGGACTCCTCGAGCAGGCCGACGGTTTCGAGGGCGCGCAGCGCCTCGTACTTGTCCTCCTCGGGGTACCGACCGAGGAGGCTGTTGAAGAAGGACGTGCGGCCGAGTGCACCCGTGAGGGCGTTGTTGTACGCGCTCATCTCCTCGATGAGGTAGTGCTGCTGGAACACCATCGCGACGTCGTCCCGCGGCCCCTGCACGGGGTCGCCGTTGATGGTGATCGACCCCTCCGTCGGCTCGGTGATGCCGTTGAGACAGCGCAGAAGCGTCGACTTCCCCGCGCCGGACTCGCCGAGCACGACGACGAACTCACCGTCGGGAATCGTGAACGAGACGTCGTCGACAGCTTGAATCTCGCCGTAGGATTTGCTCAGGTTTGAGACTTCAATCATTACTTGTACGGCCGCCTGACCCGACTGGCGGGCTTGTAGGGGGTCATCACGGGTAACAAATAGGTTAATCGATTAGGCGCGTCGGCGTTACGCGTTCCCGAGCTCGACGCCGAGCTCCTCGAAGGCGTCCCGGACCGGCTGGTAGTCCTCGACGGAGCCCTCGCTGAGTCCCGTGAACCAGAGCTGCTGGTCGTCCGAGAGGTCCTCGTTGATGAGGTCCTCCTCGGTGGCGTTCAGCAGCGCGTCGGTGACGTCGGACTTGACCGTCTCGTCGAGCCCCGAGCGGATGAGGATGGGCGCGCGCGGAATCGGGTTCGAGCACTGCAGCAACTGGAGTTCCGGGCTCTCGGTGCCGAGGTCGCCGTCGTTCTCGGCGGACATGTCCAGGAACTGCTGCGGGAACTGGTCTTTGGGGACGTGCGGGGCCGTGGAGAACGCGCCGGTGCCGGCGGCCTTCACGGGGTCGCGGTTGATGAGCGTCTCGCGGGCCTGCGAGTGGTCCGACCACTGGCCCTCGAAGTCGTTCGGCGTGCCGTTGGGCGCGCCGCCGGTGTCGAGGCCGGCCTGCTTGAGCATGTACAGCGGGAAGATGGAGCCGCTCGTGGAGAGCCGGTCGGCGAAGGCGACCGTCTCGCCTTCGAGGTCCGAGAGCTGCTCGATGTCGCTGTCCGGCGTCGTCGTGAGGAGCGAGAAGTACTTCGCGGCGCCGTAGGCGATGCGGATGCCCGCGACTTCCGCGACGTCGTTGTCCGCGCTCTGGATGGCGATGGCCGGCGCGGCGTCGGCGACGTCCGTCTGGCCGGACTCCAGCGAGGAGTACACCGCCGCGTAGTCCGCGGCGACGCTCGACGTGATGGAGACGTCCGCCTCGGATTCGAGGTAGTCGAACATCGGCTGGTACTGCTGCTGGACGTCGACGTCGGATTCGGCCGGCGTCAGCGTGAATGTGAGGTCCGTCGGGCCGCTCTCGGTCGTGCCGGCCGTCGTGCCCGAAGTCGTCCCGGAACCGCCGCTCTCGGTGCCGTCGCCGTCGCCGCCGTCACCGGTGCAGCCAGCGAGTCCCGTGAGTCCAGCGATACCTGTCGCACCTGCGATTTTGAGGAATTTGCGTCGTCCCGCCATGGGAAATTCGTTTGTGAATACGAGAGATGGTTCAAAAGGTTTGTCCTTCAACTATATCGAACAGTAACCACCACTATGTAACAAACGGCGGAGGGAAACCCACTTGCAACTGGGGGGCGAAGGCACGAACATGAGTATCTCGTCGACCGACCAGACGACGGCCTCGGTCGTCGTCGTGGACTACGGGCTGGGGAACCTCCGGAGTGTCACGCGCGGGCTCGAACGCGCGAACGCGGACGTGACAATCTCTGACGACCCCGGCGCACTCGACGACGCCGACGGCATCGTGCTCCCGGGCGTCGGCGCGTTCGGCGACGGCATGGAGAACGCCGGCCCGTTCCGCGACGCGCTCGTCGACGCCGCCGACGAGGGCCGCCCGCTGTTCGGCATCTGTCTCGGGATGCAGATGTTGCTCACGGAGAGCGAGGAAGCCGAACGCGAGGGGCAAGGCGACGTGAAGGGCCTGGACCTGATTCCGGGGCGCAACCGTCGATTCACGGGCGACGTGAAGGTCCCGCACATGGGATGGAACGAACTCGACGTCGTCCGCGACCACCCGCTTGTCGAGGGCGTCGACGGCGAGTATGCGTACTTCGTGCACTCCTACTACGCCGAGCCGGACAGCGACGACCACGTGGTCGCCGAGACCGACTACGGCGAGGCGTTCCCGTCCATCGTCGCCAACGACGAGGGCAACGTCTTCGGCACCCAGTTCCACCCCGAGAAATCCGGCGAGACCGGGCTCCAGATTCTCCGGAACTTCGTGGACATCTGCGCCGACCAGTAGCCCGTCAGCTGTTCTCGGTCCCAAACAGCATTTTTCTCCCGTTCCGTCGACAACGAGCGTACGACCACCGTAGCGTAGGTTCGTGAGGCAGAGGAGGACGGCGTACTGACCAACCGACAACGAGCATCCGCGAGCGAGCGGCTCGAAAAGCCCGAACGAAGCGGTTCACCGCGCGACCGCAGGGAGCGCGGGCCGACGACTGACCAGAGCGAGCGTCGGGAAGAAGGAGTGCTTTTTCCGCAAGTTTTTGCCAGCGAGCGGCACGTAGCACCGCGAGCGCAGCAAAAAGTGTGTCTTAGAGAAAATCCCTAACTTCGCTGTAGAACATGTCGTGGTGGTCGACTTCGCCGACGCGTTCGGCGATGTCGGTGGCGATGGCGTGCCAGCAGGATTCGTCGTGGTCGAGGTTGTACTGGCTGTCTTGGCAGTTGCAGTTGCCTTCTTCGACGATGTATTCGTCTTCGTGGCCGACGACGACGGTGAAGTCGTTGTACTGTTTGACGCGGCCTTCGCTGGCGGCTTCGATGGCGCGTTGGCCGCGGTCGCCGTGTTCGGCGAGGATGCGTTCGGTGATGGGGGCGGTGAGTTCGCCGGTGTCGGCGAGTGCGGCCCGCCAGTCGTCGACCTCGGGCACGACCCGCTGTTGGGTGGCGCGTGGTTTAGCAGGTTCGGTCGCGCGTCCGTGGTACGAGTTGGCGTATCAAAATAATTCCTTAATTATTGTTAATGCCATTCGAGCCATATAACATTATTATTCATTAACTTTATGCGGTTGGTCGTCCCGTCACCAGTTGCGATGCCCGTAGTACGCCACCGCACGACCGCTCGCACCGACTATCGACCGCCACAACGACCCACAGAGACCCCACCATGCCCACCTACACGGACATAGAGAACACCGGCGCGCCGGTCGTCCCGGACCTCCGGGGCGACGCCGACGAGGAAGAATCGCTATCCGAGACCGTCTGGAGCCACCGACACACGGAGCCTACTGATGAGTGACGACTACCCTGACTACACGCACCGAGACATCGACAATGCCGCCGCGCGCGAATTCCGCGAGCTGCTCGCGGACGACGACCCCTACGTGTTCGCGCCCGGCCTCTACCACGCCCTCGACGCGCGGCTCGCCGAACGCGCCGGCCACGACGCCGTCTACATGAGCGGCTACTCGACGGTCCTCGGGCAGTTCGGCTTCCCGGACCTCGAGATGGTGTCGATTACCGAGATGGTCGAGAATGCCAAGCGCATCGTCGACGCCACCAGCCTCCCGGTCGTCGCCGACGCCGACACGGGCTACGGCGGCGTCCACAACGTCCGGCGCGCCGTCCGCGAGTACGAGAAGGCCGGCGTCGCCGCGATTCACATCGAGGACCAGACGACGCCCAAGCGCTGTGGCCACATCGCCGGGAAGGAAATCGTCTCCCGGGAGAAGGCCCAGGCGCGCTTCGAGGCCGCCGTCGACGCCAAGCAGTCCGAGGACACCGTCATCATCGCGCGCACCGACGCGTACGGCTCCGCGAACGGTGACTGGGAGGAACACCTCGAACGCGGCCGCATCTACGCCGACGCCGGCGTCGACCTCGTCTGGCCGGAGATGCCCGACCCGTCCCGCGAGGACGCCGTCGAGTACGCCGAGACCATCCACGAGACCCACCCGGACCTCGACCTCGCGTTCAACTACTCGTCGTCGTTCGCGTGGAGCGAGGAAGACGACCCGCTGACGTTCGAGGAGCTCGGCGACCTCGGCTACGAGTACATCTTCATCACCCTCTACGGCCTCCACTCGGGCGCCCACGCCGTCTACGAGGACATGGAGAACATCGCGAACAACGCCGAGCAGGCGCAGTTCGACCTCGAAGACCGCTACCTCGGCCACGAGACCGAGAGCCACCACGACCTCTCGCTGGTCAGTCGCTACCAGGACATCGAGACCCAGTTCGACCCCGAGGCCCGTCGCCGCATCGAGGAGTCCGAGGGGTACAGCGAGGACGAGAGCGACCCGATTACGGCCGACGACGAGGCCGCGGCGACGCAGGATGACTGACCCGACCGCGCGCCACTACGATCGCGAGTTCGTGCGGACGTTCTTCACATCCCCGGCTGCCGTCGAGGGCGAGGACGACTCCGCCAAAATGATCCAGAGCGCGGCACAGCTGCGCGGCATCGAGGCACCGGACGTCTGGGTGCCGGACAACGAGGACGCCACCGCGCCCTCCATGCGCGCCGAAGGCGCACAAAACATCGTGGACGTGGTGAGCGACCACGGGAGCGAGTTCCCGGGGGAAATCCACCCGCGGGTAGTCTGGCACCACGAAAGTCCGTCCACCCGCTACCGCGGCTTCCAGCAGATGCTCACCATCGCCAACCCCGACGCCGGCGCCGTCGACCACATCGACGGCTTCGTCATCCCGGAAGTCGGCGACATCGACGACTGGAAGAAAGCCGACGAAGCCATCACCGTCGTCGAAGCAGAGCACGGCCTCGACGAAGGCAGCCTCTCAATGTCCGTCATCGTCGAGAGCGGCGAAGCCGAACTCGCCATGGCCGACCTCCGCGAGGAAATGGGCAACCCCTCGAACAACCTCGAACGCATGTTCCTGCTCGTCGACGGCGAAGTCGACTACACCAAAGACATGCGCGCGATGACCCCGACTGGGGAACTCCCGCCATGGCCCGAACTCCGCCACAACACCTCCCGCGGCGCCAGCGCCGCCGGCCTCGTCGCCGTCGACGGTCCTTACGACGACATCCGCGACGTCGAGGGCTACCGCCAGCGCATGCAGGACAACCGCGCGAAGGGGATGACCGGCATCTGGTCGCTCACACCCGAGCAGGTCGAAGTTGCGAATACTGCGCCACTCCCGCCCGAAACCGGGAGCTGGCTGCTCGACGTCGACGGCCGCGAGGTCGAACTCGACGCCGAGGACGGCCGCCAGGTCTACGACGGCGACCACCTCTCCCTGGAGCAAACAGAGGGCGGCTACGTGCTCGGTGTCGGCGGCGACGAGCGCGAACTCTCCGAGGAGGAACTCCGTGAGGAACTGCTCGACCGCACCTCATACGTCCCCAGTATGGGTGACATCGTGGACTCCATGGAGGAGTTCGAAGCCGCCAAGGAAGCCGGCAAGGGCGCCATCGCGATGACCCAGGCCGCAACCCTCGACCTCGACGGCGTCACCGTCGAACTCAGCAAGGACCGCATGTGGGACGAAGCCACTTACCAAGCGGCCCAGACGCCGATTACCCTCTTCCAGGACGTCTACCACCACCGCCCCGACCAGCACGACGACCTCCAAGCCAGGTACGGCAAAGACGTCGTCGAACGCGCAACCAACGTCGGGAACTAACGACGCGCGGCCGCACGCGGACGTGCTCAGCCCGCCCGCGGCCGTTCCGTCGGCATCCAGAATCTCGTAGCTCGGGAGGTTCTCGCCTCCCACTTCTCACGACCCACAGTGCTGCACAACTCGGGAAACTACGTCTCCCGCTGCTCGCGCCTCGCTACGCTCAGCGCTCGCTTGACCCGAGAGACTTCGTCTCTCGCAACCGTCGGCCTTTTTTCCGCGTCGCACCGAGAAGCGGTATGCTCGTCGAGGAAGGCGGCGTGACCGTCGAAGTACCCGGGGAGGCTGGCGGCGGCGAGGGCGCCGGCGACGGCGTGTTCTTCAACCCCACGCAGGAACTCAACCGGGACCTGACGGTCGCGGCGCTGTCGGCGTACCGCGAGCGCGAGCCGCGCGCGGAGACGTACCTCGACGCGATGGCCGCCAGCGGTATCCGGGGCGTCCGCGCGGCCGCAAACGACTGGACGACGACGCTCGCGGACCTCGACCCTGATTCGGTCGAACTCGCGCGGGCGAACCTCGCGCGCAACGACCTCGACGGCGAGGTCGTCCAGCGCAACGTCAACAGCCTCCTCCACGAGGACGGCCAGTTCTTCGACGTGGTGGACCTCGACCCGTTCGGGACGCCGATTCCGTTCGCGGACGCGGCGTTCGCGAACGCCCGCAACCTCGTCTGCGTCACGGCCACCGACACCGCGCCGCTGTGTGGCGCGCACTTCGAGTCCGGCGTCCGGAAGTACTCCGCCGTCCCCCGGAACACCGAGTACCACGCCGAGATGGGGCTGCGCGTGCTGCTGTCCGCGCTCGCCCGGACCGCCGCGCGCTACGACGTCGGCGTCACGCCCATCCTCAGCCACGTCAGCGACCACTACGTCCGCACGTATCTGGACCTCTCGCACACCGCGACCGAGGCCAACGAAGCCATCGACGAACTCGGCTACGTCTACCACTGCCAGGAGTGTCTCCACCGCGAGCACGAGTACGGCCTGATTGCGGACCCACCGGAGACGTGCGCGCACTGCGGCGGCCGACAAGTGCTGCCCGCGGGCCCGCTGTGGCTCGGGGCCGCCCACGACCGGCAGTTCGTCGCCGAGGTCCGCGAGCACGTCACTGATTACATGGGCACCGCCAAACGCGCGCGCAAACTACTCGATACTGTCGCGGGCGAACTCCACGAACCCACGCACTTCGACCAGCACCGCCTCTACAAGCAGTGGGGAGAGCCCGCCGTGGGCATGGACGAGTTCCTCGACGAACTCCACGAGGCGGGGCTGGCGGCCTCGCGCACGCAGTACGGCGGCACGACGTTCAAGACCGACGGCACGCTCGCCGACGTCGAGGCCGCGGTCCGCGAGTAGGCGTCGCGCAGTAGCCCGATTTATGACCCACCACGTCGAAGTCCGTGACGTGACACGAATCGGGTCCGCCGTCGGGGTCGCGCGCCGCGTGGTCGGGACGGCCCAGGACGAGCAAGTGACGTTCCTCTCCGCGGCTGTCGCCTACTACGCGTTCGTCTCCCTGATTCCGCTGCTAGTGTTGTCAGTCGCAGTCGGGACCGTGCTCGGCGGCGTCGAACTCGTCGACGCCATCGTCGGCGCGCTCGGGCCGTTCCTCACCGAGTCCGGCGAGACAGCGCTCCGGGACGCGATGACGGACGGCCGCGGGCGGACGAGCGCGACCGTCGTCAGTCTCCTCCTGTTGACGTGGTCCGCGCTCAAACTGTTCCGCGGCCTCGACGTCGCGTTCTCGCAGGTGTACGGCGTCCAGGAGCCCGAGTCGCTGCTCGAACAGGTCGTCGACGGACTCGTCGTCCTGCTGACGCTGCCGCTGGCGGTCGGCGCGGCAATCGTCGTGACGGTGCTCGTGCCCTACCTCGACGTCCTGCCGTACCTCGACCTCGCCAGCGCGCTGACGCTGCCGGTCGCGCTCACGCTGGTGTTTCTGCCGTCGTACTACGTCTTCCCGGACGTCGAGATGTCCGTCCGGGAAGCGGTGCCGGGCGCAGCGTTCGCCGCGGTCGGGTGGACGCTCCTCGCGCAGGGGTTCCGCGTGTACGCCGCGTACGTCGGCGGCGGCGAACTGTACGGGATTCTGGGCGGCGCGCTCCTCCTCGTGACGTGGCTGTACTTCGGCGGCATCGTTATCACCCTCGGTGCGGTACTCAACGCCGTGCTGTCGGGACGACCTGACGACGACGAGAAGCCGGAGCCCGAGCCACCGAACGAGGCGCCGGACGTCGCCGAACTCGGCGCGGAAGTCGAAGCGCTGCGCGCCGAGTTGGACGCCAAGACCGTGCGCAAGTCCGAGCTGGAGGCGGACCTCAAGCAGTACGTCCGCCAGCGCCTGCGCCGCGGGAAAGCCCGCGGCTGGGGACCGTACCTCGTGTTGCTGTACGGCACCCTGATGACCGTCGGCGCGTTCCACTACCTCGACGGCGGCTGGTCCATCCTGGCGATGCTCGTAGTGTGGCTGTCGACGCTGGGCCTGTACGTGCTGATGGTGTTGTTCGGCCTGAGCATCAACGCAGTCGGTCTCTCGGGCCGCATTGCCGACCGCGTGCGGTCGTGGCGACGATGAGCGCAATCGACAGGAGCGTCAGCGTCACGGAGACGCTCGCAGGAAGCCTCCCCGAGGCGCTGGTGCCGGTGTTCGTGGTGTTGACGTTCCTCGGGAGCACGTGGTTCGTGACGACTGTCGGCCCCGCGGTCTACCTGTTCGGCCCCAAACGCGACTGGCTGTCGCGCCGCGACGGCGCGCGCCTGCTCGCGGTGAGCATCGGCGCGCTCGCGCTCGTCGTCCTCACGAAGGGGCTGTTCGCGGAGCCGCGGCCGCCCGAGTCGGTGATGCGCATCGCCGAGGACGGCAACGGCTTCCCGAGCGGCCACGCCACCGGTGCGGCGGCGTTCTACGGCGGACTCGCAGCGCTCCTCGACGTGAGCGACCGCGCGCGCCGGTACGCTGCAGCCGCCGGGATGATTGCGCTCGTGGCGTTCACGCGGCTCGTGCTCGGCGTCCACTACCTCGGGGACGTAGTCGCGGGCGCGCTCCTCGGCACGGCGTTCGTCGTGGCGCTGCTCGCGCTCACCCGCCGCCGCGTCGGCTACGGGTTCGTCGTCGCGACCACTACCGCCGTCGCGGCCGTCGTGCTCGTCGGCCCTACCGAGGACCCGGTCGCGGCACTCGGCGGGACGGTCGGCGCGCTCGTCGGCTGGTGGCTGGTGACCCGCAGGGGCGCACTGCTGAACGACGTCTCGGTAAAGACCGCGGCCCCCATTCTCGTCGTGCTCGGCGGGACCGCCGCGCTCACGCTGAAAGTGGACGCGATGCTGCCCGCGATAGGTGTGGCACACGTCGTCGCCGGCGTCGCGTTCGTCGCGCTCCCGGTCCTGCGGCAGTGACGCCGTCGCTGGTCGGCGCGCGACGCGAAAGAAAACGTGGAGTGGAGCCGTCTAGAACTTCTCGAGGTAGCGGTCGAGCTCCCAGTCGGAGACGTCGACGCGGTAGTCGTCGTACTCGGCGTTCTTCGCTTCGAGGAACTTCTCGGAGACGTGGTCGCCGAGCGCGTCTAGGACGACCTCGTCGTCTTCGAGCTCGTCGAGGGCGTCGCCGAGGTTCGACGGCAGCGTCTCGATGCCGTACTCGTCGCGCTTGGCCTCGTCGAACTCGTAGATGTTCTCGCGGACCGGGTCGTCGCAGTCGAGGCCGCGCTCGATGCCGTCGAGGCCGGCGTGGATGAGCGCCGCGAACGCCAGATACGGGTTACACGACGGGTCCGGGAAGCGCGCCTCGATACGGCTGGCGGCGGGCACGCGGGCCGCGGGCTTGCGGATGAGCGCGGAGCGGTTGCGGTCCGACCACGCGACGTACACCGGCGCTTCGTAGCCGGGGACGAGGCGCTTGTAGGAATTCACGGTCGGGTTCGTGACCGCGGCCAGCGCCGGCGCGTGTTCGAGGATGCCAGCCGTGAACTGCTTGGCCGTCTCCGAGAGGTCGAACTCGTCGTCGCCGTCGTGGAACGCGTTCTCGCCGTCCTCGGTGAACAGCGAGATGTGGGTGTGCATGCCGGAGCCGTTGATGCGCGGGATGGGCTTGGGCATGAACGTCGCGTGGAGGTCGTGCTGGGCCGCGATGGCGCGCACGACCGTCCGGAACGTCCCGACGTTGTCCGCCGTCGTGAGGGCGTCGTCGTACTCGAAGTTGATCTCGTGCTGGCCCTGCGCGACCTCGTGGTGGGAGGCCTCGATTTCGAAGCCCATGTCTTCGAGGCCGTAGATGATGTCACGGCGGACGTCGCTGGCGAGGTCCTTCGGCGCGAGGTCGAAGTAGCCACCGGCGTCGTTGGTCTTCGTCGTCGCGCGACCTTCCTCGTCCTCCTCGAAGAGGAAGAACTCGGGTTCGGGCGCGGCGTTGACCTTGTACCCCATCTCCTCGGCGCGGTCGAGGGCCTGCTTGAGCACGTAGCGCGGGTCACCCTCGAACGGCTCGCCGGTCGAGGTGTCGACGACATCGCAGATGAGACGCGCAGCGCCGCCCTCTTCCTCGTCCTCGCGGGTGCGCCACGGGAGCACGGAGAACGTCTCGGGGTCGGGGACGAGGCGCATGTCCGACTCCTGGATGCGGACGAAGCCCTCGATGGACGAGCCGTCGAAGTAGATGCCGTCCTCGAACGCCTTCTCCGCCTGACTGGCGGGGATGGAGACGTTCTTCACGGTGCCGAGGATGTCCGTGAATTGGAGACGGAGGAAGTCGATGTTCTGTTCGTCTATCTTCTCGAGTACCGCCTGCTCGCTCGGGCTGAGGCCCTCACTAGGATTCCCGTTCGTCATATCTGTGGACACTCCAGACGAGTACATCCACCATTAAAGCAGTAGCGGTTAGCGTAATTTTGGGAGACGCAGCGATAACTGAACATTCGTAAACTTCTATACGGCGGAGACGGTAGGGGTGGGTATGACGTACGAAAACCTCGACGCGCACCTCGTCAACGAGCTGCTGGCCGACGGCCGCGCCAGCCTGCGCAGCCTCGCCGACGAACTCGACGTATCGGTGACGACCGTCTCCAACCACCTCAAAGACCTGGAAAACGAGGGCGTCATCGAGGGGTACGTCCCAATCGTCGACTACGACCAGCTCGGCTACGACGTCACCGCCATCATCCAACTCAAGGTCGAGGGTGGCGCGCTCCCCGACATCACCGACCGCTTCCGCGACCACAAGCAGATGGTCTCCGTCTACGAGGTCACCGGCGACCACGACGTCATCGCCGTCGGGAAGTTCAACGACACCGACGACATGAACGCGCTCATCAAGGAACTGCTCTCGGACGCCGACATCAAGGAGTCCAACACGAGCGTCGTGCTCAACGCCGCCGCCGAACACGAGCAGTTCGAGCTCGACGTCGACGACGAGTAACGCGACCACTCCTTTCTGCGACCGCGCGTGACCCGGAGCCGCCGCTATCCAGCGAAACGTCGAAAGAAAATCGCGAGTAGTCAGCCGACGGTGCAGCGCGGCGGAACGGGAGCATCCGGCGACCGGAGGTCGCCGGTTCACAGCGCGCGAAGCGCGCTGGCCCCGAGGACCCCCGAAGTGGGGTCCACGGGGCTTTTTAGCGTAGCTTTTTCCCAGCGAACGAGGGCGCGGTAGCGCCCGAGTGAGTGCAGGAAAAAGGTACTACATCATCCCGCCCATGCCGCCGCCCATGCCGCCTGCGGGGCCGCCGGCACCGCCCTCGTCACCCTTGTCGGTGGAGAGGTCGCCGGCGGAGATGATGTCGTCGATTTTGAGCACGAGGTTCGCGGCTTCGGAGGCGCTCGTGACGGCCTGCTCTTTGGCGTGTGCGGGCTCGACGACACCGGCTTCGAAGGTGTCCTCGAGGTTGCCGGAGAGCACGTTGAGGCCGGTGCGTTCCTCGCCGGATTCGTGCGCGGAGCGCAGGTCGACGAGCGTGTCGATGGAGTCGAGGCCGGCGTTCTCGGCGAGCACGCGCGGCACGAGTTCCAGGGAGTCCGCGAACGCTTCGACGGCGAGCTGTTCGCGGCCGGAGACGGAGTCCGCGAAGTCGCGGAGCCGGTCGGCGACTTCGACTTCGATGGCGCCGCCGCCGGGGAGGACGCGGCCGTCGCTGAGCGTCTGCGCGGAGACGTCGAGCGCGTCAGTGACGCCGCGTTCGAGCTCGTCGACGACGTGTTCGGTGGAGGCGCGCAGGAGGATGGTGACGCCGTGGGCGTCCTCGTCGTGGCCCTCGACGTAGAAGAGTTCGTCCTCGCTGTCGCGGGAGATAGAACCGCTGGCGACGTTGGCTGCGGTCGCGGAGTCGAGGTCCGTGACGACTGCCGTGTTGAGGACGTTCGTCAGGAACTCGATGTCGGACTTCTTGGTGCGACGGATGGCGAGGATGCCCTCCTTCGCGAGGTAGTGCTGGGCCATGTCGTCGATGCCCTTCTGACAGAAGACGACGTTCGCGCCGGTGTCGACAATCTGCTGGACCTTCTGCTTGAGCTGCTCCTCTTCCTGGTCGAGGAAGGACTGGAGCTGGTCGGGGCTCTCGATGTTGACCGAGGTGTCGGCTTCGGCTTCCTCGACTTCGATGGCCTCGTTCAGCAGGAGGATTTTGGCGTCCTCGACGTCCGTCGGCATCTCGTCGTGGACCGGGTCCTTGTCGATGGCGGCACCGACGAGGAGCTCGGAGTCACCGACCGCGCGGCCGGTCTGGGTCTCGACGTTGATGTTCGCGGCGTCGACGACGGTGCTGCCGTCGGCGGCCTCGACGGAGACCTGATTGATGGCGTCGTAGATGATGCCGGAGAGCAGCTCCTTGTCGAGCTCGGCGCCCTTGCCGGTCATGGAGGTCTCGGCGACGCTGCGGATGAGGTCCTCGTCCTCGGGGTCGACGTCGATGGCGACGTTGTCGACTTCCTCGCGGGCCTGCTCGGCGGCGAGGTTGTAGCCCTTGATGATGGCGGTCGGGTGGATGTCGCGCTCGAGGAGGTCCTCGGCGTTCTTGAGGAGTTCGCCCGCAATGGCGACCGCGGTCGTCGTGCCGTCGCCGGCCTCGTCTTCCTGGGTTTCGGCGACTTCGACGATCATCTCCGCGGTCGGGTTGTCGATGTCCATCTCCTGGAGGATGGTGACGCCGTCGTTCGTGATGGTGACGTCGCCCATCGAGGAGACGAGCATCTTGTCCATCCCTTTCGGGCCAAGTGTGGAGCGGACGGCGTCCGCGACGGCTCGCGCCGCGGAGATGTTGTGCTCCTGAGCGTCCTTGTCTTTCACGCGCTGTGCGTCGTCTCCCATGATGATCATGGGCTGCCCCTGCATCCGCTGTTGTTGTGCCATAGGTACCTGGATGATTGATTGTGATTCTATATAAAATCTTCTATCCCGCTCCGAGGCCGGTCGCGCGCCGAATGGAAGAACACGCCCTGAGTCCCGCGGAAAATCACTACACAGCCCGAATAGTGTGTTAGTCGTTCACACGAGACGGGCGCGTCGAACCGGCCTTTAAGTTAGGCGACGTCGGATTCGTGCTCGACGAGCTCCGCCATCGCGAAGTCCGGCTCGACGCGGTCGATGCGCACCCGCACGCGGTCACCCATGTCGGCCTCGGGCACTAGCACCACGAAGTCGTCGACGTGCGCGACGCCGTCGCCCTCGTCGCCGATGTCCTCGACGTCCACGACGTACTCCTCGTCCTCCTCGACCGGTACGGGTGTGTCTGATTCGCGCATACACTCCCGTTCCCGACCCGGCGAAAAGAGCGCTGGGGCCGATGTGACGGTCAGGACTCGTGGTGCGAGCGCCACACGTCCTCGAGGTCGTCGCGGAAGTCGTGGAACTCGTTGACTGCGTAGTGGTGCGCGCCGATGCGCTCGCCGAGCGGCTCGCCGGTCTCCTCGTCCACGAGCGCGTAGTACTCTCGGGCGACGTCGCCGTCCTCGCGCTCCTCCTCGACTTTCTCCAGCAGGAGGTCGCCGTACTCGACGCTCTCGCCCAAGTCGTGGTAGCCCAGTTCCAGCACCTTCCGCGCGGTGTCCTCGTCGATGTTCGGCGGTTCCATACGGGCGACTCCGGCCGGCCCCCAAGTAGGCGCTGTGGCCGTTCGCTGGAAAACTCGAAGTACTCGACTACGCACTAGTTTGAGATGCCAACTCCCAAATAGAGCATACGCGCGGCTCTGCCTATCGGGATTTAAACTGGAGGAAGACGGTCCTGCTCGCTGTGGTGCGCGGGCTGCGACTTCCAGAGTTCAAATCCCGCCGTCGTTTACGAAACCATCGCGCGCCCAGCGACAGAACCGTCGCTGGGCGGCGCGAGTACGGTGAAAACGCCGGGACAGGGATTTGAACCCTGAACCCCGTAAGGGGACACGCTTTCCAGGCGTGCGCTTTGCCATTCGGCCATCCCGGCCCGTCGTAACCTATCCGGGTCTGTCGTTTAAACCCTTCTTTTCGCGTCAGTGGAGGCGAGTGGCCGCGAGGTGGGCGACCAGCGAGGACGCCGCGAAGACGACGACGGCGACGCCAAGCAGCGGGAGGAAGCCGACGCCCTCGTCGGCGAACAGTCGGTAGCCCTGGGCGAGCACGAGGAACGCGAGCGCGCCGACGGCGCCCCACGCCAGCGTGTCCAACGTGGAGCGACGCATCTAGTCGCGCTGGGCGGCGATGGCTTCGATTTCGACGGCCGCGCCCTTCGGGAGCGCCGAGACTTCGAGCGCGGAGCGGGCGGGCGGGTTGTCCTGGAAGTACTCCTTGTACGCCTCGTTCATCTCGTCGAAGTCGTCGATGTCGTCGAGGAACACCGAGACCTTGAGCACGTCCTGCATCGTGAGGCCCTCGGCTTCGAGGATGGCCTTGACGTTCTCGAGGCTCTGCCGGGTCTGGGTGGCGATGGGTTCGTCGTCGAGGTGGTCGCCGTCCGGCGTCAGCGGAATCTGGCCGGCGGTGAAGACGAGGTCGCCGTCGGTCGTCGCCTGGCTGTACGCGCCGACCGCAGCGGGGGCGTCGGGGGTGTCGATAATGCGTTTCATGTCCGGTGAGTCGCGGTCACACGTATTAAAGACCGGCGTCAGCGCTCGGCGGCGGCCGGGAAGCCGGCAGACGCCGGAGTCACCAGATTCGTGTCCGTTCGCGCGCAAGCGGGCGTATGCGTGGCCGAACAGTCGCCGCCGGCGCCGTCGCGTCGCTGGCCGGCGCCGCGGCGTGGCGAGCGCGCGACGTGCCGTTCAGCCCGGTGACCGGCGGGGGCCACATCGGCGCGGAGTTCGTCGCACGGCGCGGACTCGCCGCCGAAGACCCCGCACTCGTCGGCGAGATGGACGACATGGCCGAGTTCGCGCGGCCGGACTTCGACCCCGAGCGCGTCGCGGGCGACGTCCGGCGGTTCTACGAGCGCACGACCGAGTACGAGATGCTGCTTCGCGCGCGCTGGCACCGCCCGTTCCGAAAGGGCGCGCGCCTCGCTGCGCCCGTGACGACCCGCATTCGCCAGTTGAATCTCCCGGGCCCGAGCGACGAGGACTGGCACCGGCTTGGAAGCGAGTTCGTCGCGCTCGACCCCGACGCCGACCCGCGGGACGGCGCGCGAGCGTGGATTCGCACGGACGAGTCCGGGGCGGCGGTGTTCGTAGCGCTGTACGCGAGCCACGAGCGCGACGGCGAGCGGTTCGTGAACATCGCGGCACCGCTGCCCGGCGGCAACCTCTCGACGGTGCTGCGCATCGGGCACCTCGGCGCGGGCGACGCGACCGGCGTGGAACTGACCACGAGAGCACCCGGCGACCCCGGGCTCTACTGGGTCACGCCGCCCGCTGGATTCGCGCTCCCCGCGGACCAGCGGTTCCGCGTGTGGCCGACGGACGGGACGGTGAGCGCGCCCGCAGAAGTAGACGACCCGACCGGCGGCGACGCGGTGGCGCTGGCGACCCACGAGATGTGGCTGTGTGGCGCGCAGTTCCTCACCGTCGAGTACGCGGTCGTGCCCGCGTAGTCAGTTCTGGGGGCGCGGTCCGTTGAGCACGGTGACCTCGAAGCCCGCCTCGCGGATGCGGTCCAGGAGCGCGTCGACGTGTTCGGGGCCGCGGGTCTCGAGGTCGAGTTCGACCTCCGCGGCGTTCATCGCGATGTCGCGGTTCGTGCGGTCGTGCTGGATGGCGTAGATGTTCGCGCGCTCGTCCGCGACGACGTCGATGAGGTCGTCGAGGGCGCCGGGGCGGTCCTTCAGGACAGTGCGAATCTTCACGTAGCGACCCTGATCGACGAGCCCGCGCATGACGACTGTCGTGAGGAGGTTGAGGTCGATGTTGCCGCCGCAGAGCGCGGGCACGACGACCTCGTCGTCCTCGTAGACGAACTTGCCTTCGAGCAGCGCCGCGAGTGGCGTCGCGCCCGCGCCCTCGACGAGGGTCTTCCCGCGTTCGAGCATCAGCACGAGCGCGGTCGCGATCTCGTCGTCGGAGACGGTGACGACCTCGTCCACGCGCTCCCGGATGACCGGGAACGTCTGCTCGCCGACCCGGCGCACGGCGATGCCGTCCGCGATGGTGTCCACGGAGTCGAGGGCCTGCGGCTCGCCCTTCTGGAGCGAGGGGGCGACCGTGGAGGCACCTTCGGCCTGCACGCCGACGACGCGGACGTCCGGGTCGTGAGCCTTCACCGCAGTCGCGACGCCCGAGATGAGTCCGCCGCCGCCGATGGGGACGACGACGGTGTCGACTTCGGGGAGGTCGTCGACGATTTCGAGGCCAATCGTCCCCTGCCCGGCCATCACGTGCTCGTCGTCGAAGGCGTGGACGTAGGTGCGACCCTCCTCGTCTTCGAGTTCATGGGCGTGGGTCTGGGCGGCGTCGTAGTCGACGCCGTGGAGGACGACCTCCGCGCCGTAACTCTTCGTCGCCTTGACTTTCGAGATGGGCGCGGTCTCGGGCATCACGACCTTCGCGTCGACGCCCGAGCGCGAGGCCGCGAGCGCGACGCCCTGTGCGTGGTTGCCCGCCGAGGCGGTGACGACGCCGGCGTCGCGCTCGGCCTCCGACAGCGTGCGGATGCGGTTGGTCGCGCCGCGAATCTTGAACGACCCCGTCCGCTGGAAACACTCCAGTTTCAGGTGGACCTCCGCGTCGGTCATCCGGGAGAACGTGTTGGAGTAGTCCAGCGGGGTGTGGCGGGCGACGTCAGCGACGCGCTCGCGGGCGTCGAGCACGTCGTCGAGTCCAATCATGCTCGCGGCTACGGCGCTGTCGCTGTTAACGGTTGGTGGTGTGCTCCAAGAATACGTGGGGGACGGAGCGTGTGACGATTACGACGACGACCCGGATGGTGATAAAAGCGACCAAAGCACGGTGAAAGTGAAAGTGCAGGAATGCGGCGGGACGACGCGGGCAGCCGCGGACCGACAGCGGTTTTTCGCGGCGCTGTGAGTCTCGACCGTGCGCTCCCGACTCCGCGCGGTGTGGCGGCGCGTCTTCGCGCTCGCGTGGCCCGTGATGACCGAGCAGACGCTCCGCACGCTGATGCGGACCGTCGACGTCGTCGTCACCGCCGCCATCTCGCCGGCTGCCGTCGTCGCCGTCGGCATCGCGGACCTCTACGCGCGCTTCCCGCTGCGCGTCGGCCTCGGCTTGGGCGGCGGTGCCATCAGCCTCTCCAGTCAGGACACCGGCCGCGACGCCACCGTCACCCGCGACGAGGCCATCACGCAGGCCGTCCTCGTCGGCGCGCTCGCGGGCGTTCCGTTCGCCGCGTTCGGCGTGCTGTTCGGCCCGGCCGCCATCCGCCTGCTCGGCGCTGCACCGAACGTCGTCACGCTCGGAAGCACCTACCTTGCTGTCATCCTCCTCACCGCGCCCGCACGCCACGTCGCGCTCATCGCCGCCCGTGCCCTGCAAGGGACCGGCGACACGCGCACGCCGATGTACGTCAACGCCGTCTCCAACCTCGGCAACGTCGCCGGCAGCGTCGGCCTCGGCCTGGGCTACTTCGGCCTCCCCGAACTCGGCGTCGTCGGCGTCGGCGCCGCCACCGCCGCCGCGAACACCTTCACCGCCGTCGCGCTCACCGTCGCCATCGCGTCCTCGTACACCGCCGCCGGCTTCGCGCGCCCGCGCTCTCGAATCATCACGAAACAGCTGTTCGCGGTTAGCCTCCCGAAAATCGCGGAGGGGACCGTCTCCGCGCTCGCGGAGTTCCCGTTCAACGCCCTGCTGCTCTCCTTCGGGACGAACGTCAACGCCGCGTTCCAAATCGGCCGCCGCGTCTACCAGCAGGTCACCGGCCCGCTCTCCCGCGGCTACAACGTCGCGGCGAACGTCGTCGTCGGCCAGGCGCTCGGCGAAGGCGACCCCGACACCGCGCGCTTCGACGGCTGGGCGGTCGCCGCGCTCGGCGTGCTCACGGTCGGTGCTGTCGGCCTCCTCCTCTCGTACTACGCCCGGCCGCTGGTCTCGCTACTCGCCGACGAACCCGAGACAATCCGCCACGGCGTCTGGTTCGCCCGCGCGTACGGCCTGAGCGCGCCGTTCCTCGCGGCGTTCGTCGGGCTCTCGGGCGCGCTCCAGGGCGCCAGCGAGACCCGCGTCCCGTTCGTCGCGCGCGCCACCGGGATGGTCGGCTTCCTCGTCGGCTTCTCGTGGCTCGTCGGTCACACGCTCGACTACGGCCCGCTTGCGGCGTACTGGGGCATCGCGCTCTCGAACGTCTGGATGGCTGCCGTCGTCGCCGCCGGCTTCCACTACGGCGGCTGGGCGAGTCGCGCGGCGTCGATGATGGCGGAACGGAGCGACGCGTAGAAAGAAGTCGTTACGGCGCGACTGAGCCTACCGCTCGTCGAGCGGCACGAACTCCTGGTCTTCCTCGCCGACGTACCGCGAGCGCGGGCGGATGAGGCGGTTGTCCTCGTACTGTTCGAGCACGTGGGCAATCCAGCCGCCGGCGCGGGACATCGCGAAGATGGGCGTGTAGATGTCGACGGGGATGCCCATCTGGTAGTACGTCGAGGCGGAGTAGAAGTCGACGTTCGGCGCGAGGCCCTTCTCCTCTTTGACGTACTCCTCGATGGCGACGCTCATCTCGTACCACTTCGTGTCGCCGGCGGCCTCGCCGAGTTCCTCGCTACGCTCGCCGAGAATCTTCGCGCGCGGGTCCTTGACGTTGTAGACGCGGTGACCGAACCCGGCGACGCGCTCGCCGTTCTCGAGGGCGTCCTCGACCCACTCGACGGGCTCCTTCTCGGACTCGTCGATGGTCTGGAGCATGCGCATGACGTTCGCGTTCGCGCCGCCGTGGAGGCTACCGCCGAGCGTGCCGACGGCCGACGTAATCGCGGAGTGGAGGTCCGCGAGCGTGCTGGACGTGACCATCGAGGAGAACGTCGACGCGTTCAGCCCGTGGTCGGCGTGGAGCACGAGCGCCTGGTCGAAGACGTCCGCGAGCACGTCGTCGGGCTCCTCGTCGTTCAGCATGTAGAGGAAGTTCGCCGCGTGGTCGAGGTCGTCCCGGGGCGCGACGGGGTCGTCGCCCTCGCGCAGGCGCGTGAACGCCGCGACGATGGTCGGAATCTTGGCGGTGATGCGCTTGCCCTTCCGGAGGTTCGCCTCGCGGTCGGTGGGGTCGGCGTCGGCGTCCGGGTCGAACGCCGACAGCTCCGAGACTGCCGTGCGCAGCGCCGCCATCGGGTCCTCGTCGGCGGCCGCGAGGTCCGCGACGAGGTCGAGCACGACGTCGTCGAGCTCGCGGTGGGTGGTCATCTCCTCGCTGAACGCTTCGAGTTCCTCCCGGTCGGGGAGGCGGCCGTGCCAGAGCAGGTAGAGGACTTCCTCGTAGCTCGCGCCGCGCGCGAGGTCCTCGATGGTGTACCCGCGGTAGACGAGTTTGCCCTCGTCGCCGTCGATGTAGCTCAACTCGGACTCCGCGACGAGCACACCTTCCAAACCCTTCTTGAGTTCGTCGGCCATGTGCGTGGGTTCTTGACGGTTCTACCTAATGTGTGTCGGTTTCCTTCACGGTCGTCTACGAAAATATTGCGCGAGAGAACGATTACCGAGCGCTTCGTGTGAACAACTAACACGATTTTGGCGGTCGCCGCGAGCGCCCCGACTGACGCGAACGTTTTTCGGGGGCGGGGGCGAATCCGGGGGCATGAGCGGCCGCGTCGAGTACGAGCCCGCGAGCGTAAAAGACCTCCTCGCGGAGATGAAAGACACCGCCGAACTCCTCATCGACCTCTCCTACTCGGCGGTGCTGCACGGCAGCGACGACGTGGCGGCGGAAGTCCTCAAACTCGAAGAGCGCATGGACGTCCTCCAGTTGCGCGCACGCATGAGCCTCCTGATGGCGGCGCGCAACCCCGAGGACGCGGAGACGCTCGCGCCCGTCCTGGGCGTCGTCGGCGCGGCGGAGAAGATTAGCGACGCGGCCGGGGACATCGCGAAGGTCGTCCTCGAAGACATCCGCGTGCCCGACGCGATTCGCGCGGCGCTCCCCGAAGCCGTCGAGTCGCTGGAGCGTGCGGAGTTGACGGTCGACTCCGCGTACGCCGGCCGCACGCTGCTGGACGTGAATCTGGAGACCGAGACCGGGGTGCGCGTGCTCGCGATTCGGCGCGGCGGCGACTGGCTGCTGAACCCGGACCGCGACACGGAACTAGTGGCGGGCGACGTGCTGTTGCTCCGCGGGCCGGAGGACCGCATCGGCGGCGTCTACGAGACGGCGACGGGCGAGTCCTACGAGCCGCCTGCGGTCCCCGAACCGAGCATCGACGACCTCGGGCGCGCCGTCGACTCCGTGGTGACGATGAAGAACATGAGCGAACTCTCCGTCGACCTCGCGTACGGCGCCGTCCTCTTCGACTCGACGGACCTCGCGGCGGAGGTCGTCGAACTGGAAGCCGAAGTAGACGCGCTGAAGTCCCGCTTCGAGGCGTGGACGCTGCGGGCGGCCAGCCGCGTCGAGGACCCGGTGTCGCTGCGCGGGCTCGTCCACATCGCCACCGCGACGGAGGTCATCAGCGACGCCGCGGTCGAAATAAGCGAGGGGGTCCTCCGCGGGCTTGACACGCACGTCGTCGTCCAGGAAGCCGTCGAGGAGTCCGACGAGGTCATCGTCCGGGAGACCGTCGAAGCGGGGAGCGCGCTCGACGGCGCGACGCTCGGCGGGAAGGAGGTCGCAACCGAGACCGGGATGCGCGTCATCGCGGTGCGGCGGCCGGACGCCGAGACTGACGAGTGGGTCGTCCAGCCCGGCCCCGAGACGGAAGTCACGGCCGGCGACGTGCTGTTGGCGAAGGGGACGCGCGCGAGCGCCGACCGGCTCCACGACCTCGCGTCGGCGTGAGTCAGTCCAGTACGTCGCGCTCGGCCGCGACCGCGCGGAGCGCGAGGTCCGGCAGCGGCACGGAGAGGTAGTCGCGGCCGTCCGCGTAGCCGGTCACGGAGAGCACCGCGGTGTCTGCGGTCTCGAAGCGCAACTCGAAGCCCACGGGCTCGTCGGTGACGCGTGGCGTGGCGACGCGCGCGTCGACGCCGTTGGCGACGACCTTCCGGCGTCGTTTCGCGAGCCGAGCGACCGAGTCAGAACCGACGCCGAGCGCGTCGTACCCGGACTTGCCGCCCCGGACGCGAGACAGGAGCCCGCCGCTCTCTGGTGGGCGGACGCCGTGCCGGGCGTAGACGTAACCGTCCTCGCGATGGACGACGAGCCGGGCCGTGCAGTCGGTGCCCGCGAGTTCGACCGGGCACGTGAACGCGTAGCGTTTGTCGGCGTGGCTGGTCTCGGCGACCTCGAAGCGCTTCCCGCCCGGCGACTTGTCCGCCCCGCGCAGCGGCGCGAGCACGCCAGCGACGACGGCGGACACCGACGGGGAGTCCCTTCCCGTCGTCCGCGTCGTCGCCCGTGTACGCGGCGAGCCGGGTCGGGAAGTCCTCAGCCATCTTCGAAACGAAACAGACCCGCCGACAAGAGGTTTTCTTCGGCGAACCAACTACTCTAGTCGGCGGTAGAGCCGGTAGGCAGCGCCGGCGGTGAAGGCGAACGTCGCGAGCAAGCCGACCGTGAACGCGAGCACGGCGGCCAGCGCGACCAGGTACGGCGTCGAGTACGGCGACCCGCCCGACGCCACGACGAAGAAGTAGTACGTCGCGACGGCGACCAGCAGGCCGACCGCGAACCCGCGTTTCGCCTGCGTCACGACGCCGAGCGCGCGCACGAAGTTGTCGACGCCGGGGCGGTCGGACGCCGCGTCGGCGGACTGCTCGGACCGCTCGGACATACACGGGGGTTGGCTGTGGCACGTGAAAACGTCGCCGATTCCGGGACCGAACCGCTCAAGGCCACGCGTGCGTGGGATTACTGTAATGACTACGCTCGGCACGGCGTCCGCGGACCCCGGGGAGTTCGACACCGGTCGGCTCACCGTGGGCGAGATGCGGGACGGCACCGCAGTCGGCCTCCCGGTCGCGGTCGTGAACGGCGAACGCGACGGCAAAACCCTCTACCTGCAGGCAGCCAGCGACGGCGACGAACTGAACGGCGTCGGCGTGCTCCGCCGCGTCGTCCCCCAACTCGACCCCGCGGAGCTCGCGGGCGAAGTGCGCGTCGTCGGCATCACGAACTTCCACGCGTTCCAGGTCGCCGAACACCGCAACCCCATCGACGACACGAAACTCAACCGTGCGTACCCCGGCAGCGCGAACGGCTCCTCCTCCGAGCGCATCGCACACGCCACGTTCTCCGCCGCCGAGGACGCCGACCTCATCCTCGACCTCCACCAGGGCTCGACCTCCCGCATGATTAACGAGGTGCGCGTGCGCTGCGGCCGCCACCACCGCCTCCACAGCGACTGCCTCGAACTCGCGAAGGCGTTCGGCTGCGGGCACGTCCTCGACCAGAAAGGCCCCGAAGGCCAACTCGCACGTGCCGGCCCCTCCGAAGGCATCCCCACCGTCGACCCCGAACTCGGCGGCGCGGTCGGCTTCGACGAGGAATCGATCCAGTACGGCGTCGACGGCGTCTTCAACGTCCTCCGCTACTACGGCCTCCTCGACGGCGACGTCGAGACCGAACGCCAGACCCGCGCGAAGGACTTCGACCGCTACGGCTCCCCCGTCGGCGGCATCGTCGAGTACAAACAGGACCTCGGCGACGACGTCCGCGCCGGCGACACCCTCTTCGAAGTCACCGACGTCTTCGGCACGCTCAAAGCCACCGTCACCGCCGACAACCACGGTATCTTCTGGCGAAGCCGTCGCCTCCCACAGGTCGCCACCGGCGAGTACGTCTGTTCGGTCGGAACGGACGTGGATTCTTTCTAACCCACTTTTTCCAGCGCTCGGCGCGCTACGCGCGCCGTCGCTTGCAAAAACTTGGGAAAAAGCACTCCTCACCCCCTCCGGGGGTTCGTCGGCCTCCGCTCCCTCGCTATGCTCGGTCGCGGAGTGAATCGCGCAGCGGAGCCGCGCGAATGCTCGTTCATCGCCACGCTCAGGTAGCCCGTCCTCGTTCTCGGGAGTATGCTCGAATGCCGTTCCTGCGGTCGAACCTACGAGTCCGGACCCGAGGAGCCGTGGCGCTGCGAGTGCGGGCACGCGCTGGACTTCGCTGAGCAGCCGCTGCCGGACAGCGACGAGCCGGACGTCGACCCCCGCGAGGGGCTGTGGGCGTTCGACGAGTTCCTCCCAATCGGGGCGGAGGTGACACTCGGTGAAGGCTGGACGCCACTGGCCGATGCGCCGGAGTGGGACGCGCAGTTCAAACTGGACTACGTGTTCCCGTCGGGGAGCTACAAGGACCGCGGTGCGGCGCTGACGCTGTCGCGTGCAGCGGAGTTGGGCGTCGAACGAATCGTGGAGGACTCGTCGGGGAATGCAGGTGCGGCCATCGCGCAGTACGCCGCGCGCGCCGGCATCGACGCCGACATCTACGTGCCCGCGTCAGTCAAGCAGTCGAAACTCGACGCCATCGAGGCGGCGGGCGCGACGGCAGTCCGAATCGAGGGGAGCCGGCAGGACGTGACTGATGCCTGTATTCAGGAAGCCGTGGGCGGGGATGCGTGGTACGCGAGCCACGCGTGGAATCCGGCGTTCTACGCGGGGACGTCGACGTTCGCGCTCGAACTCGCGGCGCAACGCGACTGGACCGTCCCGGACACGGTGGTGCTCCCGCTCGGTCATGGCACGCTGTTCATCGGCGCGTACCGCGGGTTCTCTGCGCTCGAGGCGGCAGGGTGGACAGAGTCGGTGCCGCGGCTGCTCGGCGTGCAGGCGATGGGCGTCGCGCCAATCGTCGAAGAACTCCACGGCTCGGAAGAGGCAGGTACGAACGACGTCGCGGACGGCATCCAGATTCGGGAGCCCGCGCGGAAGGGGCAGATTCTAGACGCCATCGACGCGACCGACGGTGACGCCATCGCGTGCGACGCCGAAGTGACCGAGGACGCACTGGACGCGCTCCACGAGCGCGGCTTCTACGTGGAGCCGACGAGCGCCGTCGGCGTCGCCGGCTTAGAAGCGTACCGCGAGCGCGGCGTCCTCGACGCGGACGCCGACGTGGTCGTCGCGCTGACGGGCAGCGGACTGAAGAAGTAGGCCTACCGCCAGTTGGCGAGGGAGACGAACGCGTCGTCCTCGGCGGTCACCCACGTCGTGACGAGTTCGTCGCCGTCGGCGTTCGCGGGGAACAGCGTGCACGCCCGCTCGCCGTCCTGCACTTCGACGTGCGCGGCGAGTCGTCCCGCAGCGGCCTCGCTGTCGGTCGTCTCGCTGGCGACGCCAACCTCGTCAGGGGTACGGCGGTCCGGGCGCATGGTTACAGTTTAGGACGTGCTAGAATAAAGCGTTGTGGCTGCCTGTGAGAGTGTGACAACCAGCGAAAGCGATTTACTCGTCGGCACGCCGGCTACCGCTCGGGATGGATAGGAGCGTCCCAGTCGCCACGAATCAGTGGTTTGGCGACGTGGCGACGCGCGCACGGCGGCACCTCGTACCAGCCGACGTCGAGGTCGCGGTCGACGGGTTGCTCGACTTTCCCGGGCGCGGATGTCCCGCAGTCCCGGCAGCGGTAGCCCTGGTTCGCGCCCGCGCTCTCCATCGACGTCTCGCAGTCCGGGCACTGTGGCGTCACCGACTCCGTCTCGTCGAGGTCGCGGACCGCGAACTTCTCCAGTTTGAGCGTGCCGTCGCTGACCTCGCCACAGACCGTGACGCGGTCGGCCGGCCGGAGCGCCCGCACGCGGTCGCGGAACCGCTTGGTCGGCTCGAACGCCGCGCACTCCACGCGAACACCGTCGTCCTCAACGGGGGCGAAGACGTGCCCGCCGCGCCGCGTCGCGGGCTCCCCGACGACCGTCGCGTCCGTACAGTACGCGCGGCCGTCTTCGAGGTCGGCGAGGTCGGCCGCGCGGAGGTGGGCGTCCGTCCCTTGGTTCGTGACGAACAGTTCGCTGGCGTGGACTCGCTCGCTCTCCACGGAGTTCGCGACTTCGGCGACGGTCTCGGCGTCGTCGCCGCGGATGCCGTAGAGGATGGGGCCGGGCGTGTGCGGCACGCAGACCAGCTCGGCCTCCTCGCGGTCGACGGTGTCCCACGCGTCGGGGTAGGCGTCGTCCGCGGCGGCGAACACGCTCTCGGCGTCGACGTCGCGCTCGGTCCCCCAGCGGTCGGGTGCACGGTAGTCGATGCGCTCGCAGGTCCAGTCGTCGAATGCCGTCCACGCGCCCACGGCAGCGAGTGCGCCGACGACGCCGCGGCCGTTCTCCCACTGCGCGGTCTCGTAACCGTGGGCGGCCGCCAGCGACTGCGCTTCGCCGGGGTCGAGGTGTTCGCGCATCGCGCGTTCGGCGAAGTCGGCGATTGGTTCGGGGGCGTCGGCCTCGGGCGCGACCACCACGCCCGGGTTCGTTCGTGGGTCGTCGACCTCGGCGACCTCGCCGACTTCTTCCTCGGCGACCGCCAGCCCCACTCTGGGGTCGACGTCGGTGTGGATGGCGAGCGCGGCGTTCCCGCGCGTCTTGTACTCGACGGCGGGGTTCAGGCGCACGAGGAGCACGCGCTCGACGCTCGCGCCGCGGTCGCGCAGCCGCTCGGCGACCAGGTGGGCGGCGTACGTCGTGCACATCCCGCGCTCGCGGGAGTCCGTGTCGTCGAGGGCGACGACCGTCATCGCCTCTCGGCTAGTGCCCGCGCGCTTTTCGTGCTTCCGGTCCGCGGCCCGAAGATAGTGGCGGCCGAATGACCGAAACCGCGGGGCAGCGCCGCCGTATCGGCACAACGCATATATGTCGCCGACGGCTTACACTCGTGTATGTCACGGTCGGTACTCATCGAGAACGTCACCGCCATGCTCGCGGACGCGGGGTTCACGGTGAGCGACCGGTGTGCGACGCGGCCCAAGAGCTTCGACGTGGCCGCCCGCCGCGAGAACGACGTCATCCTCGTGAAGATTCTCGGTAACATCGACGCCTTCGACGCGCCGACTGGCGCGGAGATGCGGCGGCTCGGCACCTACCTCGACGCCACCCCGATGGTCATCGGCCTCCGCACCCGCGACGAGGAATTGAAGCCAGGCGTCGTCTACTTCCGCCACGGCGTCCCCGTGCTCAGCCCCGACACCGCGATGGACTTCTTCGTGGAGGGCGTCCCGCCGCTCATCTACGCGGCCCCGGGCGGCCTCTACGTGAACATCGACGGCGACGTGCTCGCGGACCGCCGTCAGAACGAGGACTTGAGCCTCGGCCAGCTCGCCAACCAGCTCGGCGTCTCCCGGCGCACCGTCTCGAAGTACGAGGACGGCATGAACGCCAGCATCGAGGTCGCGATGGAACTCGAGGACCTCTTCGGCGGCGACCTCACCTCGCCCGTCTCCGTGATGGACGGCGCGGAGGAGGTCCGGGACGCCGAACCCACCCCGGAGGACCCCGAAGCCGACCCCGAGGACGTGCCCGTGCTCTCCGTGCTCGCGCGCGTCGGCTTCGAAGTCCACCCGACGGACCGCGCGCCGTTCAAGGCCGTCAGCGAGGACGCGTCCGGTGCGGACCGCATGCTGACGGGGCACTCGTCGTTCACGGACGCCGCCGTCAAGCGCGCCCGCATCATGAGTTCGCTCGGCGCGATTACGCACACCCGCGCCGTCTACGTCGTCGACGAGGCGTCCCGGGAGTCCGTCGACGACACCGCTATCGTCGAACGCAAGGAACTCGAAGACGTGGAGGACTCCGACGAATTCCGCGACCTGCTCGCCGACCGCGGCGCGCAGTCCGAAGCCTGACGGCGACTTTTATCGAAGCGACCAGTAGCCGAGGACGCCGCACGCGGCGGTGAGCGAGACGGTGAGAAGGAAGCTCTCTGTCCACGCGTAGACGAGCGCGACGAAGCCGAGCAGCCCTAGAACCGACAGCAGCCCCACGCTGGAGGGGTCGTGGCGCGTCTCGGGGTCGTCGGTCGGAATCTCGGGCTCGGTCATCGTGTGGACGTTACGCTCGACTCCCGCTTCACCCTTCGCACGGTTCTCAGGCCGTCTCGTCCTCGCGCAGCCACTCCCACGCGTCGTCGAGGTCAGCCGCACCGAAGTACTCGAGGTCAACGTCGGTGACGCGGTCTTCGAGGTCCGTCACCCACTCTAGGAGTCTATTGTCACCGACGACGGCGTACTTCTCGAGGTCGTCGCCGTGGTGTAGCCAGAAGCCGATGTCCTCGTCGAGTGCGTCGAGGTCCGGCACCGGCACGGTCGGCATGTACACCAACACCCGCGCCGACCCCTCCTCGTGGATGGTCTCCTCGATGTCCTGGAGCATCGCCTCGACGTCCTCCTCTGAGAGTTCGTCGCGGACCTGGTAGCCGACGACTCGCCCACCACTCCGGTCGAGTTTCTCGTACATCGTCGGCGACTGCGTACGCCCGCAGCAAGTTGCTTCTGGCAGCGACTACCAGAAACCTAGGAAAACTCCGCTACGCCCCGTACGTCTCTTCTAGGTACTCCACGATGTCGTCCGACTCCGGCAGCCCCTCGATGCCGTGGTCGGTGTCGACGAGCACGGGGACGCCGGTCTGGCCGCTGACTTCTTCGACTTCGTCGCGCTGGCTGTGGGAACTCGGGACCTCGTGTTCGACGTAGTCGAGGCCGAGTTCGTCGAGTTTGGTCTCGACTTTCGCGCAGTACGGGCAGCCCGGCAGCTTGTACAGTTCGAGTGTCACACCCGAGCGTACGGGGCGGCGACGCAAAGAAGCCGTGGATGCGGCGGGCGGCGCTCAGACCGCGGCGGCGAGCGTGCCGCTGGTGCGGACGTAGAAGTAGACGACGAACGCGAGCGCGAGCAGCCACTGGCCCGCGGAGACCTCGTCGTACTCGCCGACCGCGACTTTCACGACCGGGTAAGAGACGATGCCGGCGGCGATACCGTAGCCGATGTTGTACGTGAACGGCATCATGAACACGGTGAGGCCGGCGGGAATCGCGTACGTCATGTCGTCCCACGCGACGTCGGTGACGTTCGCGAGCATGATGACGCCGACGACGACGAGCGCGATGTGGCTGGCGTAGAGGGGGACGATGGCCGCCAGCGGGACGACGGCAAGGCTCGCGAGGAACAGGACTGCGACGACGAGTGCGGTGAGACCGGTGCGGCCGCCCTCCTCGACGCCCGTCGCAGACTCGATGTACGTGGTGACTGTCGAGGTGCCGAGCATGCTACCGATGGTGGTGCCGATTGCGTCCGCCATCAGCGGCTTGTCGATGTCCGGGAGGTTGCCGTCCTCGTCGAGGAAGCCCGCGACCTGCCCGACGCCGACGAGCGTGCCGGCGGTGTCGAAGAAGTCCACGAAGAAGAACGTGAAGACGATGAGCGCGAACGCGAACATGTCGATGCCTTCCGCGGGAGCGCCGACGAGCCCGTCGAGGAACGCGCCCGCGAGCGGCGTGATGTCGTACTGTGCGCCGGTGATGGTCGTCGTGAGCGTGCCCGGCGCGACGACGCCCGCCCACTCGATGACGTAGGCGGCGACTGTCGTGCCGAGGATGCCGACGACGATGGAGCCGGGAACGCCGCGGGCGTACAGCGCGAGCGTGAAGAACAACCCGGCGATGGCGAGCGTGGCGGCGGGGTCGGTCGCGATTTGGCCGAGCGTGACCATCGTCGCCTGGTCGGCGGCGACGACGCCCATCTCCTGGAGCCCGATGAGCGCGAGGAAGCCACCGATACCCGCACCGACCGCGAGTTTGACGGGTTCGGGGAACGCGCGGATGATGGCTTTGCGCGCGCCGGCGGCGGTCAGCAGGATGAAGATGATGCCTTCGACGAACACCGCGGCGAGCGCGACCTGCCACGGGATGCCGAGCCCGATGACGACGGTGTACGCGAAGAAGGCGTTGAGCCCGAGGCCGGGCGCTTGCGCGAACGGCCGGTTGGCGTACAGCGCCATCACCGTCGTCGCGACGAACGCCGAGATGATGGTGACGACCGCCAGCATCTGCTGGACCTGGTCGCCGGTGTACCCCGGGATGGAGATTGCTTGGCCGAGCGTCGCGGGGTTGACGAGGACGATGTACGACATCGCGAAGAATGTCGTCACGCCCGCGAGCACTTCCGTTCGGACGTCCGTGTCGTGTTCGTCGAGTGCGAAGTAGTCAGCGAGCCCCATTAACGATGCACGTTCGGGCATAACTACACCGCCCGCTTAAGCGTTGTTATGCACGTTGGTAGTTCGTGTCTGTCGACGATGAAGAATCGTCCAGAAGATGCACGGTCGTGTCTAGAATCGGGGGCTGCGACGGGTTGGGAGCGGCGTCGTGGTCGTAAGGTTATTCGAGTTCGGCGAGCGCGCCGACGGGGGCGTCCGTGAGTTCGCGAGCGCGTTCGACGCCGTCGTCGCCGACCGCGATGAGCGTGAACACGCCGGTGACGTCGGCGTCCGCGGCGCCGGCGATGTCCAGCAGAATCTCCTGGGTCTCGCCCGACCGGATGAGGTCGTCGACGACGAGCACGGTCTCGCCGCTGTCGATGGCCGACGCGGGGAGGTAGTAGGTCAGTTCGATGCCCGACGCGAAGCGCTTGCGGGCCTCGATGAACTCCTCGACGGCGGTCTCCTTGGACTTCTTGGCGTACGCGCAGCGAGCGCCGTAGTAGGAGGCCAGCGACGCCGCGAGCGTGATGCCGTCGGTGGCGGCGGTGAGCACGACGTCGGGGCGCTCGAAGTCGAACGTCTCGGCGGCGACCGGCGCGACCAGGTCGAGGAACGACTGGTCGAAGACGACGCCGGAGTTGTCGACGTAACCCTCGTCGTCGAGGCGGACGCGGGCTTCCAGTTCCTCGCGCAGGAGGCCAGCACCGGCGTCTTCGACGACTTCGCGGGCGCGCTCGGCGCTCGGGAGGACGTGACCGTTGACGTAGCGGTTGAGGTCGCCCGCGGGGAGCCCGGTCTCCTCGGAGAGTTCGTCGTACGTCCGGGTCTCCTTCAGCGTGCGCAGCACGTCGACCGCCCGCAACTGGAGGGCGGCCTTCTCTGCTCGGTTCATAGGGATACACACGTTTCCACAAACTTGAATATCCCGGAACTGTCGGCGTGCGAAGAAATCACAAACGCGCCCATCTCGGGCGGCGAAGCGGCCCGAACTACTCGGCGTCCAGCAGGTCGCTGGCCGTCACGAGCGCCTCCATCTCGACGCCGTGCTCGGCGAGCAGTTCGCGGCCACCTTCCTCGCGGTCCACAACGAGCAGCGCGCGATCGACTTCCGCACCCGCGTCGCGGAGCGCCTCCACGGCGTCGACGGCGGACTGGCCGGTCGTCGCAATGTCCTCCACGACGACGACTTCCTCGCCGTCTTCGAGGCGGCCCTCGATGCGGTTGCCGGTGCCGTACTCTTTCGCTTGCTTGCGCGCGATGACGTACGGCACGTCGGCTTCGACGGCCGTCGCGGCCGCCAGCGGGACGCCGCCGAGCGCGACGCCGCCGAGTTTCGCGTCCGCGTCGAGGCGCTCGGCGAATGCTTCGGCGATGGCGCGCAGGCAGTCGGGGTCGGTCTCGAAGAGGTACTTGTCCACGTAGTACTCGGACGTGCCACCGTGGGAGAGTTCGAACTCCCCGAATTTGACGGCGTCCGCGTCGCGGAGCAGTTGAACGAGGTCGTCGGTCATTACCAGAGTTGGCGGGCCACCCGACCAAAAGGGGTGCGATTACCGAGCCGAGACGAATGTGGTGGAGCATCCGCGAGCGAGCGGTCTGAAAGACCCGAACGAAGTGGTTCACTCTGCGACTGAAAGAAGTGAGGGAGCGGAGGCCGACGACTGAGGGACGCGAAGCGGACCGAAGGAGGAGTGCTTTTTCCGCAAGTTTTTGCAAGCGAACGCGCCGCAGGCGCGTTCGCTTGCAAAAAGTGCTACCAGGGCTCGTTCTTCAGACCGAGCAGATAGGCGATGCCGTTGGTGACGACGTGGAGCAGCGGCGTGAGGACGAGGATGGCGACGACGACATCGAGGGTGAAGATGGCGTCGAACCAGGCGGGGGCGGCGACGGCGGCGAGTGCGAGCGCGACGACGACGAAGTCGAGTTGGTCGAGGAGGGGGAAGGCGGCGCCGCGTTCGCGGCCGGTGCGACGTTTGAGGAAGGAGGCGAGGATGTCGCCGAGCATCGCGCCGGCGGGGAGCGCGACCATCGCTGCGGGCGGGAACGAGGGGAGTGTGACGCCGAGTGCGTCGCTGGCGGCTGGTTCGACAGTGTTCAGGACGAACGCGAGCGCGACGCCGGCGAGCACGCCGATGGCGGTGCCGCGCCACGTCTTCCCGTCGCCGAGCACGCGCTTGCCGCCCCACGTGCGGCCGCCGTCGATGGGGCGGCCGCCGCCCGCCAGCACCGCGGCGTTGTTCGGCACGTACGCGGGCAGCATCACCCAGACCGCAGTCGCGACCGTCGCTACGAGACCCATGCGTGGGGGTGGACGCGGCCGGCGGAAAAACCCGCGGGTTCGAGCGGGGGAGGCGCGTCGTTTAAGGGTCGTGACGCCGCAGATTCGGGTATGCTACCGCCCATCGCGAGCAACTTCGTCGCGGGTGAGACGCCCGCGGAGGCCATCGAGCACGCCGAGTCGCTGAACGCTCGGGGCGTCGCCGCCATCCTGAACCTCCTGGGCGAGCACTACGCGGAGCGGCCGCCCGCGGACGAGGACGCCGCGGCGTACGAGAACCTCGTGCGCGACGTCTCGAAGAGCGGGGTGGACGCCTGTATCTCGGTGAAGCCCTCCCAAATCGGGCTGGACGTCGGCGAGGACGTGTTCGCCGAGAACCTCGCGGGCATCGTCGCGGTGGCCGACGAGCACGACGTGTTCACGTGGGTGGACATGGAGGACCACGAGACGACGGACGCCACGCTGGACGCCTACGAGGACCTCACCACCGAGTACGGGGGCGGCGTCGGTGTCTGCATTCAGGCGAACCTCAAGCGCACCGAGGACGACCTCGAACGTCTCGCAGACCTTCCCGGTAAAGTCCGACTCGTGAAGGGCGCGTACGACGAGCCGAAGTCGATTGCGTACAAGCGCAAGGAGCGCGTGAACCAGGCGTACCGCGACTATCTAGAGTACATGTTCCGGGAGTTCGAGGGCGGCGTCGCGGTGGGCAGCCACGACCCGGAGATGATAGCGCACGCCCGCGACCTCCACGACGAGTACGGCACCGACTACGAGGTCCAGATGCTGATGGGCGTGCGCGACGACGCGCAGGTCGACCTCGCGGCCGACGGCGTCACGGTCTACCAGTACGTGCCGTACGGCGACAAGTGGTTCTCGTACTTCTACCGGCGCGCGATGGAGCGCAAGGAGAACCTGTTGTTCGCGCTGCGGGCGGTTCTGGGGCGGTAGGGCGGTCGTCTCGAAATCCCTATACGTCGGCGCTCAGTGGAATCCGGTATGACCTCGTGGAAGCGGGACTTCGCGAGCGGGCTCATCGTGCTCGCACCGATTCTGGTCACGCTGTACGTTCTCTACTGGCTGTTCTCGCTCATCGCGCGATTTTCGCTGCTGGCGACGAACGTCGACGACCCCGTCGTGGCGGTCAGCCTGACGGTCGTCATCTTCGTGTTGCTGGTGTTCTCCGTGGGGTACCTGATGCGGACCGCGCTCGGCACGTTCGCGGAGGAGGTGCTGGACGACCTCATTAACCGGCTACCGGGGCTGCGCATCGTCTACAACGCCTCGAAGATGGCCGTCGAGACGGTGCTGTCGGGCGGCGCCGACGAATTCCAGAAGCCCGTGAAGGTTGAACCGTGGGAGGGGATGCGCCTCACCGCGTTCAAGACGGGGAAGACTACCAACGACGGCCGCGAGGTGGTGTTCATGCCGACCGCGCCGAACATCACCTCGGGGTTCGTGATGGAACTGGAACCCGAGGACATCATCGAGGTCGAGGAGTCCACGGAGGACGCCCTGACGCGGGTGCTCTCGGCGGGGTTCGGGGAGAACGAGCGTGACGTCCCGGAGCCGTTCACCGACGACAAGGACGAACAGGAGTAGACAGGCCGTCGCTGGTGGCGTGGGATAGCGCGAGTCAGTCGTCCGCCGCCTGCTGCCGGTGTTCTATCCAGCCGACCGCGAGAATGTCGGTCGCACAGGTGTCACAGAGGTAGACCGTCACGTCGCGGCGCTCGCCGCCGGCGCGGTCGAACCGCAGCGAGTGCTCCGTGGCGGCGTTGCTCTCGTCGTTGCAGTTACTACAGACGACTTGGTCCGCCGGGCCGTGCACACGTCTCAGTGAACCCTCACGGGCATACGATGTGAGGGTTTTGACTACGCTGTTCGTTTTGATTAATCGGGTAACAGTTCGTGCCGGCGTCGTCGAGAGGGGGCTACGCGGCGTTTAGACGTAGTGGAACCACTCCTCGCGGTCGCCGGTCTCGACGACGTCGAAGAACGCCTGCTGGAGTTCCTCGGTGATGGGGCCGCGAGTCCCGGAGCCGATTTCGACGTTGTCGACCTGCCGGATGGGGGTGACTTCCGCGGCGGAGCCGGTGAAGAACAGTTCGTCAGCGGTGTGGAGTTCGCCCCGCGAGATGGAGACGTTGTCGTGGACGGTGTAGCCGCGTTCCTCCGCGAGCGTGATGACGGTGTCGCGGGTGATGCCGTCGAGGATGCTCTCGGAGAGCCCGGGCGTGAAAATCTCACCGTCGCGCACGAGGAAGAGGTTCTCGCCGGGGCCTTCCGCGACGTTGCCCTCCTTGTTGAGGACGATGGCTTCCGTGAAGCCGTTGCGGCGGGCTTCCTCGCCGGCGAGCATGGAGTTGACGTAGAGGCCGGTGGTCTTGGCGTTGGTCGGAATCTGGCTGGAGGCGTGCTTGCGCCACGAGGAGACCATCACTTCGACGCCCTCTTCGAGCGCTTCCTCGCCGAGGTACGTTCCCCACGGCCACGCGGCGACGGCGACGTCGGTCGGGCAGTCCTTCGGGGAGACGCCCAGTGAGTCGTAGCCGAAGTACGCGATGGGGCGGACGTAACACGACGCGAGGTCCTGGCGGTCGAGCAGTTCCACGGTCGCCTCGGTGAGCTCCTCGCGCGTGAAGTCGATGTCGAGGTCGTAGGGCTTCGCGGACGCGAACAGGCGGTCGAGGTGTTCCTCCCACCGGAACAACGCGGGGCCGTTGTCGGTGTCGTACGCGCGGACGCCCTCGAAGACGCCGCTGCCGTAGTGCAGCGCGTGCGTGAGCACGTGGGTCGTGGCGTCCTCCCAGTCCACGAAGTCGCCGTTCATCCAGATGGTGTCGACGTCCATGTCGTCGAATCCGCTCATACGTCCGGGGACGGCGCGCCGTATCATAAAACCACGAGTGCCGGCTACGGGCAGTCGTTGCCGGTGAGTTCGAAAACCGGCGCGAATGTCCGAGAATAATTCAACCGAGACGCTTAATTACCGAAGAGAATTACAAGCGGTCGATGAGCGATTACGCACCCCTCACGTACGAGGACATCGACGAGGCTCGCCGCCCGAGCCTCGGCGAGGCGCTCGTGCCGATTCTCGCCGTCGTCGTCGCTCTCGGCGTCGGCTCCGGCTACCTCGGCCTCGCGCCACACGCTCCCCTCCTCTGGAGTATCGCCTTCACGGGACTGTTCGCGCGCTACCAGCTCGGCTACGACTGGGACGGCGTCTACGACGCCGCCGCCTCCGGCCTCCGCATGGGCCTGCAGGCGATTCTCATCCTGTTCGTCATCTACGGGCTCATCGCTACGTGGATTAGCGCCGGCACCATCCCGGGACTGATGTACTACGGCCTCGGCACGCTCACGCCAATCGTCTTCCTGCCCGTGACCGCCGTCCTCGCGGCCATCGTGGCGTTCGCCATCGGCTCCTCGTGGACGACCGTCGGGACGCTCGGCGTCGCGTTCGTCGGCATCGGCGAAGGGCTCGGCGTCCCGCTGGCGATGACCGCGGGTGCCATCGTCTCCGGCGCGTACGCTGGCGACAAGCAGAGCCCCCTCTCTGACACCACGAACCTCGCCGCCGCCGTCACGAACGCCGACCTCTACGACCACATCAAGGCGATGCGGAACGGCACCGCCATCGCGTTCGGGCTCTCCGTGGTCGCGTACGCCGTCCTCGGCGTGTACTTCATCGAGGGCGGGAGCGCCGACATCGCCGCAATCAGCGGACCGCTCGCGGACTCGTACGCGCTCGGCCCGCTCGTGTTCCTGCCGCTCGTGGTGACGTTCGGGCTCGCGCTCCGCGGCTACCCGCCGCTCCCCTCGCTGATTGCGGGCATCTTCGCGGGCGCGCTCACCACCATCGTCGCGCAGGGTGCGAGCTTCACCGCCGCGTGGAACATCTTCCTCAACGGCACCAACCCCGCCACCGGCAGCGACCTCGTCAACAGCCTCCTGACCGCCGGCGGCATCTCGGGCTCGGCGTGGACCATCGCCGTGGTCGTCGCCGCGCTCGCCCTCGGCGGCCTGCTCGAGGGCACGGGCGTGCTCGCGACGCTCGCCCACCACCTCACGACCGCCGTCTGGTCGCCGGGCTCGCTGGTCGCCGGTACCGGCCTCGCCGCCATCGTGACCAACGCCTTCTCCGCCCAGCAGTACATGAGCATCGTCGTCCCGGGGCTCAGCCTCCGGAACCTCTACGAGGAGTACGACCTCCCCGAGACGGACCTCTCGCGAGCCGTCGAGGCCGCCGGCACACCGACCGGGCCGTTCTTCCCGTGGCACGCCGGCGCCGTCTTCATGACGAGCGCGCTCTACAGCGCGCCGGGCGCTATCTCGTGGTGGTGGGTGCCGTTCTACTTCTTCGGCATCCTCTCGCCAGTCGTGCTGTTCGTGATGGCGCTGACCGGTCACGGCTACACGCAACAGCCGAAGCCGGCCGACGCTGCGCCCGCGACGGACGACTGAGAAGAACCTCGCTTTTTACGCGCTGAACGCCGCCAACAGGTCGCTACCTTCCACGTAGACGAGGCCCTCGCGGTCGGCGTACGCCTTCGCGTCCGCGACCGAGAGCGCTTCGCCCGTCTCGTCGTCGAGCATCTCGCAGACGACCGCGGCGGGCGCGACGCCGGCTTCCTCGGCGAGCGCGACCGCGAGTTCCGTGTGGCCCTTCCGGTGGGACAGTGACGGCGCCGACCGGAGCACGTGGACATGGCCGGGCGCGCGGAACTCCGTCGCGAAGTCCACGCTGGCGGGGTCCGCGGCCGCCTTTCCGAGCTCCGTGATGGTGAGCGCGCGGTCCTCGTCCGTGATGCCCGTGTAGGTGTCGCGGTGGTTCACGGGCAGCGAGAACGACGAACGGTCGTCGTACCCGAGGTGGCCGTGGTCGGCCGCCGGGTGGTCGATGACGTCGCCGAGGAACGGGAGGTCGAAGGCGTCGGACGCCGCTTCGCCGAGCGCGACGCAAATGAGGCCGCCGGCGTCGTTGCGGAGGCGGGCGACGTCGTCGGGCGTCACCGACTCCGCGGGGTAGACGAGGTCGACCTCTCCCTCGCGGTCGGCGGCGTCGTGGACGAGCACGGGCTCGCCAGCGCGGAACGCTGCGACGGCGCGCTCGACGCGGGTGGCGTTACTGCTCTTCGACACGAACAGTCACCTCGTCGCCGTCGAGCAGGCCGAGTTCCTCGCGGAGCTTCTCCGGCGCGATGAGTTCGACCTGCGTCTCGTCGTGGTGGGTGCGGTCCGGGACGATGACGTGCGCGGGGGAGAACGAGCCGTCGTCGTCGTTCTCGACGGTGGCGTGGTAGCACGTCGCCGGGCCGTAGGTGCGCTCCTCGTCCTCCCAGCCCTCGATGCGGACGCCGTCCATCGCCTCTAACGCGGAGCGGGCGCGCTGGCTCTCCGCGTCGAGTTCGACGTTGAGCGTGCCGAGGTACGGCTCGTAGCCGAGTTTCTCCTCGAACTGGCGCATGTACCCGGGGAGGCTGATGTAGTGGCGGCCCTCGCCCATCCCGCTGGTGACCGAGCCTTCCAGGGCGAGTTCGCCGGCGTCCTCGAAGATGCGGCGGTAGTCCTCGTACTCGCGTTCGAGCGTGCGCTCGCCGTCGTCGGTGATGGCGACCCACTGGCCGTCGTTGACGAGGTCCCGCTGGACGAGCCCGGCGTCCTCCAGCGCCTGGAGGCGGCGGGAGGCGGTCTGGTTGGAGGCGTCGAGGCGGCCCGCGAGGTCCCCGCAGGAGACCTTGACTTCGCCGCGGCGCGCGCCGTCGAGCGCGAGCAGCTTCAGCACGGCGAGCTCGTCGAAGCCGACCTCGCTCGTGCCCGTTGCTTGCGACATACCCGCAAATTCGGGCGCGCGCCGCATAAGAATACCGGAAGTGGAACGCGTCCCGAAAGTGAGAGTGCGTCAGTCCGCCGTCGAGCCCGCCCAGAACTCCGAATCCGCGCGGAGCTTCGGCACCCACGTGTCCTGCTCGCGAGCGAGCAGCGCCACCCGCGAGACCTCCTGGTCGCGCAACACCGTGTGCTCGGGCATGTGCGCCTGGACCTCGCGGGCGAACTCCAGCACGTCCTCGTGGTTCGGCATCGCCTCCCGGTCGAGGCGGTCCCGCGAGTCGCCGACGTGCATGTACGCTTTCAGTTCCACGAAGTCGGGGTCCGCGCGGTCAAAGAAGCCCGCGTACCAGTCCGGGTTCTGCATGTTCTCGCCGCCGACGAGCGTCGTCCGCAGCACGGTCCGCGTCTCGTCTTTGTCGTGGAGGACGTCCATCGTGTCGACGAGTTTCTCCCACGCGTCGTCCTCGGTTGCGCCCACCACGTCGTCGAACGTCGCGCGCTCGGGGGCGTCCACGGAGACGTACAACTGCGTCGGGTCACACTCTTCGAGGACGTCGGGGCGCGTCCCGTTCGAGACGAGGAACGTCGTCAGGCCGCGGTCGTGGAACTCCTCCAGCAGTTCCGGGAGGTAGGGATACAGCGTCGGTTCGCCGTCCAGCGAGATGGCGACGTGGCGCGGGTCCATCGCCTCCTCGAAGCGTTCTCTCGGGACGTCGTCGTTGCCGCCGAACCCCGAGAGCAGTTTCTTCTGGAGTTCGATCGAGGCGTCCACCACTGCCTCCGGGTCGTCCCACTCCACGCCGTCCAGTTCGTACGTGTGGCCGGCGTGGTCCCGCCAGCAGAACACGCAGCGCTCGTTGCAGCGCACCACGGGCGTCATCTGGATGCAGCGGTGCGAGCGGATGCCGTAGAAGGCGTGCTTGTAACAGGTGCCCTCGCCGCGCAGGGAGTTCGCCGTCCACCCGCAGGTCTGGGCGGCGGTGTGGTTGTCGTGGTGGTAGTCCGGGTCGTCCACCTGCTTGGGCATACTCCGGGATTCGGCGAGCGCGTGGAAAAACGTGGCGTTCGGCGCCCAATTCGGAGTTAGCGTTCGAGAATCGTGCCGCTAGAGCCGACCGCGACGTCCGGGTCCGTGTCGCCGCCGTACGCGACGTCGTAGATGTCCGAGCCGACCGGCGTGTCGTACTCCTGCCAGCCGTTCGACGTGCGCTCGTAGACGTAGCCGCCGTTGCCCGCCGCCAATACCGGCTTGTCCGGCGCGACGCGGTCGAGGCCCTGGAGCGCGTTCTCGCCGACGTCGATTGGCGTCCACCGGCGACAGCCACAGTCGTAGCGGTAGATGGTGCCGCCGCCCGCGGAGACGTACACCGTCTCGTCGTCGCCGAGCACGTCGTAGAACGACTCGTTGGCGTTCGAGACGCCGATTTGCGTCCACGTGCTGTTGAAGTCGGTGCTCTCGAAGGCGGCCTGGCTGGTGCTGATGCCGTAGGCGGTGTCGCTGCTGCCGCGGGAGAACGCGACGCCCGGGATGGTCGACCCGCCCGCGGGCTTCGTGACGCTTCCCCACTGCATGCAGTACGCGCCCTGGTCGTTCTGCTCGAAGACGCCGTGGAGCGTCTCCCCGGAGCCGTTCGCGACGATGACGTGCTCGCGGTCGATGGTGCCCGTCGTCGCGATGGCCTCCCACGTGCTCGTCTTCCCGTCGGGCGCCGTGTAGTCGTGTTTCTTCCCGGTCATGACGTCGTAGGCGCCCATCGCGCCGGAGCCGCCCGCGAACCAGATGCGCTCGCCGTCGCTAGTGACGGCGACGTCGTTGAGCGGGTTGTTCGACGCGTCCGGGCCGCTGTCCACGACGAGCTGCCACTGCCCGTCGGCCAGGGCGAGGATGTTCCCGCTGGAGCCGACGGCGTGCGGGCCGTCGGCGGTCTGGACGACCGCCGATATCGACTTCGACGTCGGCGACGACACCTCGGCCCACGTGCTGCTGCTCTGTGCGGTCACCTGCGTCGCGGCCGCGCCGCCGCCGACGGCGACTGCAGCGGCACCGCCGGCTACTTTCAGGAACGTCCGTCGCGAGGTCGTGTGTTCTGTCATCTCACGTCACCGGTTGCACCCACGAATCGGATGAAAAATGTATATACTGGCTGTCTCCTAACAAAGAAAACCGAATAAGTGTATTCGCGAATAAAATCGAACTAATATTCCGAATCTATCCATAATTTTCTAACTACGCGTGAGGTCGCGCCGGCCGGCGACCGCGTCCGCTCGCCCGCTTCGGAAATCCCTTTAGCCGTCGCGTTGAACGAGCGAGCATGTTCATCGCTTTCCGCCGGGAAGTCGAGGCGGCCCTCGACGCCGCGCTCGACGACCTCGGCTACCCGACCGAGGACCTCGGCATCGAGGAACCGCCCGCGGACGTGCCCGCCGTGCTCGCGTCCAGCGTGGCGTTCCGACTCGCCGGCGAGGCGCAGGCACCGCCGCCGGAGGTCGCCGCCGAAATCGCCGACGCCGTCGACCTCTCCGATTCGGAGTACGTCGCCAGCGCGTCCACGCAGGGGCCGTACGTGAACTTCACGCCCAGCGAAGCGTACTTCGAGGGCACGCTCGCTGACGCCCAAGAGACCGAGTGGGGTCGCCTCCCCGACACCGACACGTCGGTCGTCGTCGAGCACACCAGCGCGAACCCCACGGGCCCGGTCCACGTCGGCCGCGCCCGCAACCCGATTCTCGGCGACGCGCTCGCGCGCGTTCTCGACTACGCGGGCTACGACGTCACCCGCGAGTACTACGTCAACGACGCCGGCCGCCAGATGGCCGTGTTCACGTGGGCGTACGAGACTTTCGACGAGAGCGACCTCCCCGAGCCCGAGCGCGAGAAACCCGACTACGAACTCGTGCGCTACTACCGGAAGGGCAACGAGTTCTTAGAGGAGGGTGACCCCGAGGCCGTCGAGGAAGCCGAAGCCGAAATCGCGTCCATCATCGAGGGATTGGACGCCGGCGACGAGGAGACCTACGAGCGCGTCGGGGAAGTCGTCGACCAGGTGCTCGGCGGGATGAAGCAGACCCTCGACCGCCTCCTCGCGACCTTCGACGAATTCGTCAAGGAGACGCGGTTCCTCCGGGACAGCTCCACGCACGAGGTCGTCGAACGCCTCCAGGACTCCGAGTACGCCTACGAGGAGGAGGACGCGTGGCAGCTCGACCTCGAGGAGTGGGACATCGAGCAGTCGTTCGTCTTCCTGCGCTCGGACGACACCACGCTGTACACCACCCGCGACCTCGCCCACCACGAGTGGAAGTTCGACACCTTCGACCAGGCCATCACCGTGCTCGGCGAGGACCAGGAACTCCACGCGAACAAACTCAACGCCGCGCTGGACATCCTCGGTAACGACACCGAGCAACTGGAGGAAGTGTTCTACGCGTGGGTGAACCTCCCGGGCGGCGAGTCGATGAGCACCCGACAGGGCACGGGCGTGGACATGGACGACCTACTGGACGAGGCGGTCGCGCGCGCCGAGGACGCCGTCCGCTCCCGGCTGGACGACCGCATCCGCGGCGACGACCTGACCGACGAGGACGTCGAACGCATCGCGCGGCAGGTCGGCATCGGCGCGGTGCGCTACGACATCGTCTCCAAGCAGCCCACGAAGGCGATTACGTTCGACTGGGAGGACGCCCTCGACTTCGAGGGGCAGAGCGCGCCCTACGTCCAGTACGCCCACGCCCGCGCCTGCGGCATCGCGGCGGAAGCCGGCGACCTCGAACCGGAACTGGACGCCGGCCTGCTGGACTCGCCCGAGGAGCGCGACCTCCTGAAGGCAATCGCGCGGTTCCCGGGCGTCGTCGAGGAAGCCGCGGCGGACCGCGAACCGCACCAGATTGCGACGTTCGCCCGCGAGTTCGTGGACACGTTCAACGGGTTCTACCGCTCCCGGCACGTCCTCAGCGAGGACGTCGACGACGACGTCGCGGCCGCGCGCCTCGCGCTCGTGAACGCCGCGCGGCACACGCTGGCGAACGCGCTGGACGTGCTCGGCATCGAAGCGCCGGAGTCGATGTAGGCGAAAAAGCAGTTACAGCGCGCCGACGTACACCAGCGAGCCGTAGATGATGAGCAGCGCGACCACGACGTAGACCAGCAGCCAGCCGGTCGAGACGGAGTTCTCGTTTGCCATAGTCGACATTCGGCGGCCGTGTTCGCTTAATTGTTCCCGTTCAGCCGAGCCGGCCGCCCGTCAGCCGCGACAGCAGCGACCGTCGCTCGGGCTCCTCCTCGTCGCCGGCGACTTCCGCGAACGCCGCGCCAGCGGACACCTCGCCTTCCTCCTCGTCGTCGCGGAACGAGACGGGCGGCGACTCGCCGAGCAGTTCGTAGCCGAGTTCGCGGTACGACTGCGCCGCCGGGTTCTCCGGCGCGTAGACGACCAGCGGCTCGCCGGCCTCCTCGCTGTCCGCGACCGCACTGTCCTCGGGAATCGTCCCGAGCAGCGGCGCGTCGATGCGCTCGACGGCCTCGTCGACGTCCACGGCCGACCCGCCGACGCGCGTCAGAATCAGGCCCGTGACGTCGCCGCCGACGCGCTCCGCGAGTTCGAGAGTCTTCTTCGTGTTCTCCAGCGCGGCGACCTGCGGCGTCGACACGAGCAGCACGTCGTCGGCGAGCCCGAGCGGCACGGTCGTGTCGTGGCTGAGGCCGCCGCCCGTGTCCACGATGGTGACGTCGTACTCCGCGCGGAGGTCTTCGGCGACCTCGCGGAGTTTCGAGGGGTCCGCGCGCCCGAAGTCCTCGATGTGCGTGCCGCCGACCATCGCGTCGAACTCCCCGGGTGCCTCCGCGACGGCGTCAAGCGTGTCCGCGTCCCCCGCGAGCACGTCGTGGAGCGTCGCCTCGGCGGACTCCACGTCAAGGACGGCGCCGACGTTCGACATCCCGAGGTCGTAGTCCACGAGCACGACCGAGCGGTCGGCCTCCGCCATCACCGCCGCGAGGTTCACGGCAGTCGTCGTCTTGCCGACGCCGCCCTTGCCGGAGGCGACGGCGAACACGCGTCCAGTCATACTCCCGGGTACACAGAGTGGCCCTTAAAGCGTTGGGCGGGATTCGGGGCTCGCACGCTCCGATAGCCGGCCAGCGAGCCGGCGGATTCCCCCACCACCCCCGGAGGTCAAAGGTTACTTACGCGCACGACGGCTATCTTCGGGTAATGAGCGAGCAGGAGGGCGCACCGTCCGAGGACCGCCGAAAGTACGAGTTCCAGAAGGTCATCGAGGACCTGAAGGACTACACCGGGAGCGGCACCCAGCTGGTGACCATCTACATCCCCCCGGACAAGCAGATTTCGGACGTCGTCGCCCACGTCACGCAGGAACACTCCGAAGCCTCCAACATCAAGTCCAAGCAGACCCGGACGAACGTCCAGGACGCACTCAAGTCCATCAAGGACCGCCTCCGGTACTACGACACGTTCCCGCCGGAGAACGGCCTCGTCGTCTTCTCCGGTGCCGTCGACACCGGCGGCGGCCGCACGGACATGGTGACGGAAGTGCTCGAATCGCCGCCCCAGCCCATCGAGTCGTTCCGCTACCACTGCGACGACGCGTTCCTCACCGAGCCCCTCGAGGAGATGCTCGGTGACAAGGGCCTCTACGGGCTCATCGTCCTCGACCGCCGCGAAGCCAACGTCGGCTGGCTGAAGGGCAAACGCATCGAGGCTGTCAAGTCAGCGAGCAGCCTCGTCCCCGGCAAACAGCGCAAGGGGGGGCAGTCCGCACAGCGGTTCGCCCGCCTCCGCCTGGAAGCCATCGACAACTTCTACCAGGAGGTCGCCGGGATGGCCGACGACCTCTTCGTCCCGAAGCGCCACGAGATCGACGGCATCCTCGTCGGCGGCCCCTCCCCGACGAAGGACGAGTTCCTCGACGGCGACTACCTCCACCACGAACTCCAGGACTCGGTGCTCGGGAAGTTCGACGTCTCCTACACGGACGAATCCGGCCTGAAGGAACTGGTCGACCGCGCCCAGGACACGCTCGCGGAAGCCGACCTGATGGACGACAAGTCCGACATGGAGACGTTCTTCAAGGAGCTCAACGGCGGCGACCTCGCCACCTACGGCTTCGAGCCCACGCGCAAGAACCTCGTCATGGGCTCCGTCGAGACCCTGCTTATCTCCGAGGACCTCCGCAAGGACATCGTCACCTACGAATGTCCCAACGGCCACGAGGAACGCGAACTCCTCGGCCAGCGCGCCGACACCCCCGAACACACGTGCACGGAGTGCGGCGACGACGCCGAAGTCGTCGAACGCGACGACGCCATCGACCACCTCATGGAAATCGCGGACAACCGCGGCACGGACACCCACTTCATCTCCACCGACTTCGAGAAGGGCGAACAGCTGCTCACCGCCTTCGGTGGGATTGCCGGGCTGCTACGGTACGGCACGGGCGTCTAGAACCCACTTTTTCCTGCGCTCGGTCGCTGACGCTCCCTCGCTTGCAAAAACTTGGGAAAAAAGCACTCCTCACCCCCTTCGGGGGTTCGTCGGCCTCGCGGATGCTTGTCTTTGTTGGTGTAGGTGTTCGTCGACAGTCGCCTTTTCGCCGGCAGGGACAGGTACTTGTTACTCGGTCACATGGACCAAGATGCATCGCCATGAAACCGTGCCAAAACTGTCAGACGGTCATCGACGAGTACGTCTTGGACAAACAACTCGAACCCCTGCGCGACCTGACAGTCGACGACTTCAACGTCTGCGCGGACTGTGCAACCGTCGTCGACGACGCGTGCGTGGAGTGTGGCGGCGCGGTGTACGTTCCCCGAAGCGACTCGGACGTCCCCGACTTCTGTCCGGCCTGCCGCTCGGACTTCATCGAGCAGACGGGCCACGACCCCGGCTGGCACCGCGACCCGATTTCGACCTGAAGCGCGGACCAGTCGCTGCTATCGCTTTTTGGCTACTTTTGCTCGGCAGACGTGAGTCAAGAAAAGCCGCTCTACGCCAGCGGCGTCCGCTCTACCACTTGGCTGTCGTACGTCGGGTACTGGTCAGACCCACCGTTTTCCCGCTCGGGTGTCCTCGCTCCGCTGCGGGCACCTCTCGCGGCAAAACCCTGGACGAAAAACACCTCGTCCTCGCTGCGCTCGGACGAGCGAATCGCGCCTCCGGCGCGAATGCTCCACTCAGGCGAGCGGCGTCCGCTCGACAACCTGCCCGTCGTACGTCGGGTACTGCTCGACGATTTCGCCGCTGTCGATATCGCCCTCCTCGACCATCTCTTCGAGAATCCACCACGCCACCTCGACGTGGTTGGACTTCACCGTGTAGAACTCCTCGGGGACGCCGAGTTCGCGGATGCGCTGGGGGCTGACGGTCGTCTTCCCGTAGACGAGCGTGCCGTCCTCGGTGACGTCGTCGAACTCCCGGCGGACGTTCCGCGCCATGCGCTTCAGGCGCGAGCGGTGCTGGGCGGCGTCCTTGAAGACGCTCGTGCAGAAGTACACCTTCTCGTGGTCGGCCATCTCTTCGAGGATGGCGTCCTTCGAGCCGTCGACGGCGCTCATGTGGTCCTCTTGGAGTTCGTAGCCGGCGTCCTGCATACGCTCGTAGTTGCCGTCGCTCATCTCGAACTCGTTGACGTTGCAGAAGTCGGCGGCTCCCTCGTCGAGGAAGTCGAGGAACTCCTGCTCGGCGCGGATGCCGGGAATCTCGAACGCCGGGGTCAGACCCTCCTCGCGCGCAATGTACAGAATCTCCTCCCACTCGGTGCCGTGGAGGTCGCCCCACTGCTCGTACGGCGGGTGGAAGCGAATCTCGTCGAGGCCAGCCTCCGAGAGGCGGCGCATGTTCTCGCGGCCGCCCGTGATGCCCGTGTAGAGGTGTGTGTGGTGGTCCTCGCCGAATTCGTCTTTCAGCAGGCGGAGGTACCGGCACGTGCGGTCGAGCACTTCCTGGGGCTCGCCGCCCGTAATCGAGGTGCCGAGCGCGTCCATCAGCTTCGCTTCCTTGACGATGTCCTCGTCGTCCTCGACGGGACGCTCGTTAGCGTACACCTGCTGGACGTTCTTCCGGTTCTCGCCCAGCGGGCAGTAGAAGCAGTCACGCTGGTCGCAGTACCCGTAGACGAAGAGCACCATCTTGCCGCCCTTCGCGCACTGCTCGCAGCCCTTCGAAATCATTCGTTGGAACACCTCTACTCCCCGAGGGCTGAAAAACTGTGCGAATCCAACTGGACGTACGTCCGACTCGGTGTGCGCTCCCGAAAGCAGTTATACCGCCCTCCCGTACCTCCCAGCGAATGCTGCTCGTGCTGTGCGTGGACCTCGACGACGACCTCGGCCGGAAGACCGGCGTGCCGACGCCGGTGGTCGGGCGCAACGAGGTCGAACACGCCGCGGTGTCGCTGGCGGAGGCCGACCCCGAGGACAGCGACGTGAACGTCCTCTTCGAGGGCGTCCACCTCCACGACCAGTACAGCACCGACGAGGAGGTGGAGGTCGCCGCCGTCACGGGCCTCGAGCGCGGCGACGTCGCCGCCAACCGGAAGGTCGGACGCGAAGTCGACGAAGTATTGGCGAGCATCCAGAGCGACGACCCCGTTCGCGCGGTCGTCGTCACGGACGGCGCACAGGACGAGTCCGTCGTCCCGGTCATCCGCTCGCGGGTGCCCATCGACGCCGTCAAGCGCGTCGTCGTGCGGCAGGCCCAGGACCTCGAGTCGATGTACTACACGCTCAAGCAGGTGATGAACGACCCCGAGACCCGGGGGACGCTGTTGGTGCCGCTGGGCATCCTCCTGCTCATCTATCCGCTGGCGGTGCTCGCGGACGTGCTCGGGCTCCCCGGCGCGGTCTTGGGCGTCTCCTCGGCAGCGGTCGGACTGTACGCGCTGTTCCGCGGGCTCGGCCTCGAATCCACCGTGGACGCCGCGGTCGAGCGCGTGCGCTCGGGGCTGTACACGGGCCGCGTGACGCTCATCACGTACGTCGTCGCGGCCGCCCTGCTCGTCATCGGCGGCGTCGAAGGGATGAACGAACTCGCGACCGTCCGGGAGAGCACGGCCGGGTCGCTCGCACCCTCGACGGTCGTCGCGGCGCTCACGTACGGCGCCGTCCGGTGGTTCGCGGCGGCGGGACTCACCACGAGTCTCGGCCAGGTCACGGACGAGTACCTCGCCGAGCGGTTCCGCTGGCGGTACCTGAACGCGCCGTTCTACGTGCTCTCCATCGCCGCCGTGCTGCACATGCTGTCGGCGTTCTTCCTCGGGTACGTCACGCTCACCGAACTCGCCGCGGTGCTGACGGCCGGGACGCTGGTGAGCGTGCTGTCGACGTTGACGTTCGCTGTCGTCGAGTCGTGGCGCGCCGACCGGAAGGGCGGCCCGGACGCCGCTTAGGCTTCCCGGGAGACGACGAACTCCGCGAGGTACTCCAAGTAGTCGTAGGCTTCCCCGGCCGGCAGGTCGAGGCTGTCGAGGGCGTCCATCGCGCGCTCGCTCTCGCGCTCGGCGAGCGCGTTCAACTCCGCGGGCGACCGGTCGGTGACGCGCACGATGCTCGGGCGGTCCATCTCCTCGTCGATGCCCGCGGGCTTCCCGAGCGCCTCGCTCTCCGCGGTGGCGTCGAGGACGTCGTCCCGAATCTGGAACGCGACGCCGACGCGCTCGGCGTACTCGCCCAACGCCTCTATCGAGCGGCCGTCGGCGTCCGCCGCGACCGCGCCGAGTTCGGCGGCCGCGCGGAACAGCGCGCCCGTCTTCCGGCGCGCCAATTCCATGTACTCCTCCTCGGTCTCCGGGCGGTCGACGAGTTCGATGGCTTCGCCCTCGCCGAGTTCGACGAGCGCGTCGGTCACGCACTCCATCGCGCGGGGGTCGCGGGAGAACAGCGCGAACGCCTCCCCGAGCAGGCCGTTCGACGCGACGAGCGCGGGACCGTGGTCGAACTCCGCCCACGCGCTGGCCTTCCCGCGGCGGAGCGCGGACTGGTCGATGATGTCGTCGACGACGAGAGAGGCGTTGTGGACGAGTTCGATGCCGACCGCGAACCCCATCGCGTCCTCGCTGTCCCCGCCCGCGGCCTCGCAGACGAGCACGGTGAGCGTCGGGCGCACGCGCTTGCCGCCCGCGAGCACGACGTGTTCGAGTTCGTCGCTGAGCTCCGACGGCTCCACGGCCGCGACGGTCTCCGCGAGCCGTTGCTCGATGGCGGCGCGGCGCGCCTCCACGTACTCCATTACCCGTCTCTCGGGGATTCGCGCGGAAATATATGACGGGATTCCGCGGCCAGCGGCGCGCACGCGTCGCTCCCGGTCCGACAGAACTCGGTGGTTGAAGCTCGCTGCCCGCGTCGCCACAGCCGCGACTCACAGGAGATTACGCCGGCACCGAGCGAACGTGTCAACGAAGTCCGAAAATCCCTATTAACCCGCGCTACAAATATGTAAGTGAAGGATAAACTCAAACTTTTTCACAATTCTTTTTGCGGATGCCCGTATATCCAGAGAAGCCGTCACAGGACCACGTACACTCTTGTCCATCGCATCGCCCACCAGCCGAGAGCGCAACGACACCATGACAGAGGACAGACAGTCAGCAGCTAGTCCGCCCGAAACCGACCACCGAACGCTCGACATCGAGGCCCGCGACGCCAGTCCGAACGACGAACCAATTACTGTTCGCGTCACGGGCGCGGAACCCGGCGAGGAGGTAACGCTCGTAGCGACGCTCGAAGACGCCGACGGCGTCGAGTGGACCTCGGAAGCGACATTCACCGCTGACGGCGACGTCGACTGTGCCGAGCACGCGCCCGACACTGGGAGTTACGACGGCGTCGAAGCGATGGGGTGGCTGTGGTCGATGACCAGCGACGCGGACGCGCCGTTCGCGCGACTCAGCGGCCTCCAGCACGTCGACGTCACCCTCCGTGCGACCACGGACGACGCGGAAGTGACCCGCACCGTCACGCGCGTCCTCCACGACGGCGACATCGAAACACGACCCGTCGAGCGCGACGGCCTCGTCGGCACGCTCTACCTCCCACCGGGCGACGGCCCACACCCTGGCGTGATAGAACTCCACGGGTCCGGCGGCCGGCGCGCCGACGGCACCGCGAAACAGCTCGCAACGAACGGCTACGCCGCGCTCGCGCTCACGTACTTCGGCGAGGACTACGACGCGCTCCCGGACCAACTCGAACGCGTCCCGTTGTCGTACGGCGACGACGCCGCGGACTGGCTGCGCGACCACCCGAGGTCGCCGACGGTTCTGTCGGCCTCGTCGGTGCCTCGCGCGGGGCCGAGTTCGCGCTCCTGCTCACCGCCCACTGCGACTGGGTCGGCGCAGTCGTCTCCTACGCCGGCAGCGGCGTCCCGTGGGACATCCCGAGCGGCGAGCCCGCGTGGACGCACGACGGCGTCCCAGTCCCCCACATCGAAGCAGACGAACACCCCATCGTCACCGACCTCGACGACCGCGACCTCGACGGGAACGTCCCGCCCGTCGAGAACGCCGGCGGCCCCATCCTGCTGCTCTCCGGGCAGGACGACAACATCTGGAACGCCAGCCGGCTCTCCGAAGTCGTCGTCGACCGTCTCGACGCCCACGACTTCCCCCACGACTACGAGCACCGCACCTACGACGACTGCGGGCACCTCATCGGCACGCCGTACGCTCCCGTCGCAGGCATCGATGACGTCGACCATGCCGGCGGCACCCCGCGCGGCACCGTCCGTGCCAGCGAAGACGCGTGGCCCGCCGTGCTCGACACGCTCGAAGACGGACTCAAGAACGACTAACGGCGAAGAAGACCTATCTCAGACGCTCGGCGGCTCCCCGCCGAACTCTTCGATGAGCGCGGGCACGACGTCGAAGAGGTCGCCGACGACGCCGTAGTCCGCGATGTCGAAGATGGGCGCGTTCGGGTCGGTGTTGACCGCGATGATGGTCTCACTTGCCTTCATCCCGGCGACGTGCTGGACCGCACCCGAAATGCCGATCGCGAGGTAGACGTCAGGCGTCACCTGCTTGCCGGACTGGCCGACCTGCCGGTTCTTCGCCAGCCAGCCGTTGTCCACGATGGGGCGCGAGGAGGAGAGCGTCGCACCCGTCACGTCCGCGAGTTTCTCCACGAGTTCGAGGTTCTCCTCCTCCTCGATGCCGCGACCGATGGAGACGAGGAACTCCGCGTCGCTGATGTCGACGTCGCCGCCGCCGACCTCCTCGAAGCCCTTGACGTTCGACCGGACCGCGTCCTCGTCGACGTCCACGTCGAATTCGCTGACTTCGGCGTCGCCGATGCCTTCCGCGGGCGGCCACTCGCCGCCGCGGATGGAGACCGCGAACGGGCCTTCGGCGACGTCGACGGTCGTCTCGACCTTCGAGCCGTACATCTCCCGGGTGACTTCCAGCGTGCCCTCGCTGTAGTCGAGGTCGACCGCGTCCGAGACGTACGGGCGGTCGAGCCGGGTGGCGACGGCGGGCGCGTAGTCGAGGCCGTTGACGCTGTTGGGCACCACGATGAATTCGGGCGCGAGGTCCGCGGCGAGCGCGGTGAGGGCCTGCACGTAGACGTCGTGGTTGAACTCCTCGCCGTACGCGACCGTGTGAATCTGGTCGACGCCCTCGCGGTCGAGGTCCTCGGCGAACGACTCGACGTTCCCCGAAATCACGGCCGCGTGGAGGTCCCCGCCCGCGGCGTCCGCGAGGTCGCCGCCCGCCGAGAGCAGTTCCAGGCTGACGTCGCGCAGGTCGCCGCGTCGGTGGTCGGCGACGACGAGTACATCAGTCATTCGCCGACCACCCCCTTCTCGCGGAGCACGTCAGCGAGTTTCCCCGCCTGCTCGCTGGCGTCGCCGTCGAGGTACTGGGCCTCGCTCTCGGTCTCGGGCTCGTACATCGCCGTCACGTCGAGGCTGCTGGCGACATCTTCGGCACCGACTCCGAGGTCGGCGAGGCTCTGCACGTCCAGTGGCTTCGACTGCGCCTGGCGGATGCCCCGGAGGCTGGCGTAGCGGGGCTCGTTGATGCCCGTCTGGATGGCCAGCACCGCCGGGAGTTCGACGTCCGTGAGTTCCTCGATGCCGCCTTCGAGTTCACGGCGGACCGAGGCGACGCTTTCGTCGACGACTTTCTCGGTGTCGAGGGCGTTCACGACCGCTGCCCACTCGAAGCCGACTGTTTCGGCGAGCGCGACGCCGGTCGCGCCGAAGCTGTCGTCGTTGGCCTGCACGCCCGAGAACACGAGGTCCGGGTTCTCGGCTTCGACGACAGCGCCGAGCAGTCGTGCTTTCGTCTCGACGTCGAGCAGTTCGACGTCCGCGATGGCGTCGTCCCAGACGCGGACCGCGCGGTCGGCGCCCTTCGCCAGCGCCATCCGAATCGTCTCCTCGCTTCGCTCGGGGCCGATGGTGACCGCGACGACTTCGACGTCGTCGCCGGCTTCCGCGAGCTGGACGGCCTCCTCGACGGCGTAGTCGTCCCACTCGTTGAGGTCGTAGTCGAGGTACGTCTCCTCGATTTCCGTGCCGGAAATCTCGAAGTCGTCCTCGACAGTAGCGACCTCCTTGACGGTGACGAGAACCTTCATCGTGCGTGAGTGCTCCGGGACGGAGGTAAACGTTTTCGGAACCGCGAGGAGCGCACGAACAGTTTCTCCGGCGTTCCGGCGGGACGTTACTCCTCGCCGAGGTCGTCGTTGACGCCCTCTCCGGGCAGCGAGATGAGATTCTCGCGGCCGATGCGGAGCTTCTCGACGCGGCCCTCCTCGGCCATCGAAGAGAGTAACTGGGAGACTTTCGCCGTCGACCACCGCGTCTCCTCGACGATTTCGGACTGTTTCATCCGGCCGCCGTGCTCGTGTAGTAGTCGCTCGACGCGCTCCTCGTCGCTCAACAGCTCGGGGTCGACGTCCTCGGGTTCGGACTCGGCGGCTTCGCCCGCCGTCGTCGCCGCGGCACCTCCAACCGATTCCGTCGGTTCGGTCCCCGCTTCGGATTCCACGGACGGCTCGCCGGACGCAGCCTCGCCGCCGGACTCGCTGCTCTGGATGCTATCGCGAACGCGGCGCAGCCACGAGAGCGCCGGCTCGCCACGGTAGTACGCCCACACGGACGCGCCGCCCGCGACGAGCGCGAAGAGACCGACGACGACGAGCGCGGCCATCGAGACGCCGACCACGGAGTTGGCTTCGGTGAACACGACCGTCGGTTCGTCGGAGCCGAACGTCTGTGGCCCGTTCCATCGGTACGCACCGTTCGCGATGCTGTCGGGCCCAGGCTCGACCTGGTCAGTGTCGTAGCCGTCGGGCGGCCGAATCGTCAACGTCTGGTTCGCCGCGAGGTCGCCGAACCACCCCGTGGAGAACGCGTCGACGACCAGTCGCTCCTCCTCGACGCGCGAGAAGTTCGTCCACGTGAATTCGATGGTGAGCACGCCCGTGGAGTTGTTCCCTTCCCGCACGATGTGCGAGGACCGGCTGGCGTCCCGGATTTCCATCTCCCGGCCGACGCTTTCGCTGACCGACGGGGCGACCGCGCGGAACACGTCCACGGAGAACTCGCTGTCCGTCTCGCCGGCTTCGAATCGCTCGCGGAGCCGCTCGAACGCCGCGGTGGCGTTGGCGTCCTCGAGGGGGTACTTCGCAGAGACGTTCCAGCGCGCCGCACCGTCGGACTGAATCTGGACGGTGATGTCGACGCCCGACGCTGCCGGCTCGGTATCTTCTTGGAGGGCGGCCGACTGCGGAGCGGGCGCTCCGACTGCACCGGCCACGGGCACGGCGAGGAGACAGACGACGGCGACGAGGAGGGCGGCCTGCCGCATACCAATTCCGTCCACCCCGCTCGTGCAAAGTATTTTCTATCCCGTGGAATCTGCCACCTCGCCGGCGACGCGGCCGAATTCCGCAGCCACAGTCGTTACAGCGGTCTAACAAGACGTTCCGGCGCGTGAACCGGCGGCGCTCCGACCGAGACTCCGCTGCCTTCGTCGTCTCCTCATCGTTTTGTCGGGTGCGGCCGAACGCGTTCTCATGTCCCGCGTCCGCCCCGCCCTCGCCGCCGTCCTCCTCGTCGTCGCGACGACGGCCACGCTCGCCGCCAGCGGGACGTCGCTACACCCGCCGAACCCAGCGACAACCCCATCGTCGGTACGTCCGAGCGCTCCTCGCACGTGCTCCTCCTCACGGAGGCCGACGCAGCGGCCTACGACGAACCGAACGCGTCCGTGACGAGCACGCTCGAAACCGGTCACGCTGACCTCGCCATCGACCTCCAATTCGGCGAGGTCGAACAGCGCCTCGTGGCGACGGACAACCGGTCCGCTCGCCGCGAAATCCTCCAGAACGCCACCGACGAGGCCGCCGAACGCGTCGCGAAACTCTGTGCTCGTGCGACCGCCGCCAACGACGCGTACCGGGACGGCGAGATGACCGCCGTAGCGTACGTCCGCACGCTCGGCGCGGTTCACGCGGAAGCCAGCAGCCTCTCCTCAATGCTCTGGAGTACGTCTAGCCCGGGAACGCTGTACACCTACGCCATCGGGAACAGCTTCTCCGAAACCGGCACGCGAGTGTACCAACTCCGCGCACAACTGGCGACCGTCGAGGGGCCGGTCCGGGAGCTCGTCGCCAAGGTTGTCCACGGCGACCGCGACCAGATTCGGGTCCACGTGACCGCCGGCAACGGCGTCATGCTGTCGACCATCGACGACAGCCAGTACGTCCGCGAGACCGTCCGCCCGGACAACGCCGATGACAGTCTCGGCGGCGACTTCTCCGAGGCGTCGGCGATTATCCAGGCGCAGTATCCGTGGCCGGCGAACCAGTCGACGTCGCCGTGCATCACCGAGACACACGGCGGGTACGCCTTCTACTACCGGACGAACTACGGCCACGGCCAAATCACGGCGTACATCGACACGACGACCGAGCGCGTCTACGCGGAACACCACCAGCAGACGCTCGCACAGCTCCCCGCCGACGCCGAACGGAACGACACCGAGAACAACGCGACACTGACCACGTCCCGAACGTACGCTGGCGGGCCGCTGCTCGTTCGGATGGAGAACGAAGCCAGCGAACCCCTCGACACGACGGTCTCACTGAACGGGACGGTCGCCGGTCACACCGGCGCCGACGGCCGGCTCTGGCTGTTGAGTCCGGCCGGCGAGTACAACGTCACGACAGTGCACGACGGGACGACGCTGGAAGTCAACGTGACCGCACGACCGTCGCCTTGACGTTCCGAATCGTCCGAGCGTTCTTGTAGGAGAGCGCGACCACTGGAGCGCGTGGCTCGCGGCTACGCGCCCGTCGCGGTCGTGCTCCTGCTCGCGGTCACCGTCGTCGCCGCGGCAGCCGTCGCGACCGCCGTTCCCGCGCTCCCCGGAGACCCGCCGCCACAACGCGCGGTAGACGCCGACGCGACCAGCGACGGCCGCGTCACGGTCACGCTGCTCTCCGGGGAACCGCTTGACGTCCAGAGTGCGACCGTTCGCGTCGCGGTCGACGGCGAGCCGCTGGCTCATCAGTCGCCCGTGCCCTACTTCGCGGCGCGCGGATTCCGCGGCGGGCCGACCGGCCCGTTCAACGTCGCCGCCGACTCGTCGTGGACGGTGGGTGAAACGGCGTCGCTACAGGTCGCAGGGACGAACAGTCCCGAGTTGCGGGTAGGTGCGACGCTCACCGTGCGCGTGCTCGTCAGCGGACAGGTCGTCGCTGTCGGCGAGACGACCGTCGAGAAGGCGTCGTAGTCGTCAGGTAGAGGCGTCGGTGTTAGTCAGGCCGAGGCGTCGTCGCTCTCGTCGACAGGCGCTCGCGCGAGCGTGACGATGGCCCGCGGACTCCCAGGTTTCGCCTGCATCACGTGGTGTTCGACGTCGACGAAGCCGGCTTCCGCGAACATCCGGTCGGCCTCGGCCTCGTCGTAGAACAGCATGATGGCGTCGGCGACCTTCTGGAACACCGTCGAATTCGGGTAGTCGGGGCCGACGACGACCGTCCACTCGCCAGGCTTCAGCACACGCCGAATCTCGCGCAGCCCCTCCACGGGGTTGGGCCAGTACTCGATGGAGCCCGACGACCACACGGCGTCGAACGTGTCGTCCTTGAACGGCAGGCGCTCGGCGTCACCGTAGTGGAACGCCACGGGGTCGTGCTTGCCGAGCTTCTCCCGCGCCTTGGCGAGCTGGTGTCGGCTCTGGTCGAGGCCGTAGACGTCGTCAGTGTACTGGAGGAGTCCCTCCGTGCCGAAGCCGGTGCCACAGCCGACGTCGAGTACGCGGTCGTCGGCGTCGAGGTCGAGCAGTTCGAGCGCCTCGTCGCGCATCTCCTCGTTCCACACGAACGGGTTGACGCGGTCGTACACCTTCGAGAGGTACTTGTAGAAGGTGCGGGCGCGCGCCTTGTCTTCGAGGACTCCCATTACTCCGGAATTGCGCCCGAGGACGCATAATAGCTTGCGTTAGCGCCCGCGAACTTCGCAACTACCATATAGGCCGTGGCCAAACTTCCGCCCGGTAAGAGTGTATGCCAAGGCCAGAGGTTCTCGAAGATATCAAATCGGCTGAATCGGACGCCGACGACATCGTGGCCGAGGCGGAGGAGGACCGCGAGGAACGGTTGTCCGAAGCCCGGCAGCGGGCCGATGAAATCCGCGACGAAGCGGAGGAGGAGGCTCGCGAGCTGAAAGAACAAAAACTCGAAGAGGCACGCGAAGACATCGAGGCGGAGCGCGACCGCATCCTCGAAGAGGGCGAAGCCGAGCGCGAGCAGCTCGAAGCCCTCGCGGACGAGAACGAGGAGGACGCAGTCGCGTACGCCGTCGAACAGTTCGAGGAGGCGGTACATGCTCAGACCTGAGCGCATGAGCAAGGTGTCGGTGACGGGCTCGAAGCGCGTCATCGACGACGTCATCGAGACGATTCACGACCTGAATCTCGTCCACCTCTCGGACTACGACGGCGAAATCGAGGGGTTCGACAACGGCAACCCGATGGAGGGTGCCGACGACGCCTCCGAGAAGCTCGTCACGGTGCGGTCGCTGGAGTCGACTCTCGACATCGACGAGGCCGACGCCGGCCCGACCCGCATCGTCACCGAGGAAGCCCTCGAGACGGAACTCGAGGAGATTCGCGTCGAAGTCAACGAGCTCGACGACCGGTACAGCGAGCTCGAGGACGAACTCCGCGACGTCGAAGAGCGAATCGACGCCGTCGAACCGTTCGCGGACCTCGGCATCGACCTCGACCTGCTCAGCGGCTACGACAGCCTGCAGGTCGCAGTCGGTGAGGGGAACGCCGACGACGTCCGCGACGAACTCCGGACCGCGGAACCCATCGAGGCGTTCGAGGTCTTCGAGGGGGACGACACGCTCGCGGTGTTCGCGTACCCGCGCAGCGACGACCCCGACGCGCTCGACGACGCGCTCGTCGGCGTGGAGTTCGCGCGACTGGAGGTCCCGGACGCCGAGGGCAGCCCCGAGGCGTACGTCGAGGACCTCCGTCACGAGCGCGAGACTATCGAGTCGAAGCTCGACAGCGTGGAGAGCGAACTCGACGACCTCCGCGTGGAGCACGCGGGCTTCCTGCTGGCCGCCGAGGAGAAACTCTCCATCGACGTCCAGAAGGCCGAAGTCCCGCTGCAGTTCGCGACCACCGAGCGCGCGTTCGTCGCCGAGGGCTGGATTCCCAGCGACGAGTACGCGACGTTCGTCGAGGGCATCCAGGACGCCGTCGGCGAGCACGCTGCCGTCGAGGAACTCGAACAGGCGGACTACGAGCCGTCCGGTCACGGCCACCACGGCCCCGTCGAAGAGGGGCACGACGTGGAGGAGGCCGCGACCGACGGTGGGACGGCCGCCGAATTCGACGCCGACGACAGCCCGCCGGTCATCCAGGACAACCCCGCGCCGACGCGCCCGTTCGAGGCGCTGACGGAGGTCATCAACCGACCGAAGTACACGGAACTCGACCCGACGGTCGTGCTGTTCCTGACGTTCCCGGCGTTCTACGGGTTCATGATCGGTGACCTCGGGTACGGCATCCTGTACGCCGCGCTCGGCTTCTGGCTGTACCGCGGTTTCGACAGCGAGATGATTTCGAAGCTCGGTGGCGTCGCCATGTGGGCCGGCGGATTCACGGCCCTGTTCGGCGTGTTGTACGGCGAAATATTCGGTCTCCACCTCGTCACGGAGTACCTGTGGCACGGCGTGTTCCACCTCGCGGACGCCCCGCTGAAGAAGGGGCTGCACGTCGGCGCGTTCGCCGAACTGTGGCTCGCGGCGAGCCTCCTGTTCGGCATCGCGCATCTCGCCATCGGCTACCTGTTCGGGCTCGTCAACGAGACGCGCTCGCACGGCGTCAAGGCCGCCGTCACGGAGAGCGGCGGTCCGCTCCTGCTGATGGCAGGGGTCGGCGCGTGGCTGTTCAGCACGCACATGCAGTCCGGCGGCGGTCCGCGCCCCGAACTGCTCTACCGCGCGCTCGAGCTCCCGCCCATCGTGGGCATCGTGGGGCTCGCGCTCGCGCTCGTCGGCCTCGTACTCGTGACAATCGGCGAGGGCGCTGCCGGGTTCCTCGAGAGCCCGACGTACGCGCTCGTCAACACGGTCTCCTACACGCGGATTGCGGCGGTCCTGCTCGCGAAGGCGGGCATGGCGTACGTCGTCAATCTGCTCGTGTTCGGCGCCTACGAACTCCACCTCGAAGAACCCGAGACGGTCGAGTACATGTTCGGCCTGTTCTCGGCGGTCATCGAGCACGAGACGCACTTCATGCTGTTCAGCACCGACACCCACGGGGGCGAGGTGCTGTTCCCCGGCCTGGTTCACATGGGCACCGCAGGGGTGCTGGCCGGCATCGTCGTGCTCGTACTCGGGCACCTCCTCGTGCTGGCGCTCGGCGTCACATCGGCCGGCTTACAGACGCTACGCCTCGAATACGTGGAGTTCTTTAACAAGTTTTATGAGGGCGGTGGCGAGAAGTACCACCCGTTCGGCTACCAGCGAAACTACACCACTGAGGACTAAGTAAAATGTTCGACACAATTCCAGAATTCGTCACGGTCGCACAGCAAACGACAGGCAGCAGCCCCGCAATCACCCCGAAGTCCGCCGCCGCACTCGCCGTCGGTCTCGCCGCCCTCGCCGCAGGGTACGCGGAGCGCGGCATCGGTAGCGCCGCCGTCGGCGCCATCGCGGAAGACCAGGACCTCTTCGGTACGGGCCTCATTCTGACGGTCCTCCCGGAGACGCTGGTCATCCTCGCGCTGGTCGTCGTCTTCGTCGTGCCGTCCGCATTCTAAACCACCGTCCCCCCTCTCATCTATGAGCTTGGAAACAGTAGTTGAGGACATTCGAGACGAGGCCCGCGAGCGCGCGAAGGAGATTCGGAACGATGCCGAATCGCGCGCCGAGGAGATTGTCGCGGACGCCGAAGCCGACGCCGAGGAGGTTCTCTCCGAGGCCGAAGCCGACGCCGAGCGCGAAATCGAGCGGGAGCGCGAGCAGCGCCTCTCCAGCGCGAAACTCGAGGCCAAGCAGATGCGCCTCGAAGCGCGCCGCGACGCCCTCGAGGACGTCCGCGAAACCGCCGAGGAGGAAATCGCCGCCATCGACGGCGACGACCGCGAGGAACTCACTCGCGCCCTCCTCGACGCTGCGGCCGACGAATTCGACGCCGACGCCGACGTCAGCGTCTACGGCCGCGCGGACGACGAGGACCTCATCTCGGACATCCTCGACGACTACGACGGTTACGAGTACGCCGGCGAGCACGACTGTCTCGGCGGCGTCGTTGTCGAGAGCGAGACGTCTCGGGTCCGGGTGAACAACACGTTCGACTCGGTCATCGACGACGTCTGGGAGAACAACCTGAAGGAAATCAGCGCACGCCTCTTCGACGAGGAGCAATGAGCGTGTACGGGTCGGCAAACTACGAGTACGTGGTCGCCCGCGTCCGCCACCGCCGAGCCAGCCTGTTCAGCGACGACGAGTACCGGAAACTGCTCCGCATGGGCACGGGCGAAATCGCCCGGTTCATGGAGGAGACCCAGTACGAGGACGCGGTCAACGCGCTGGGCTCGCGGTTCAGCGGCGTCGACCTCGTCGAGCACGCGCTCAACGAGACGCTCGCCGAGGACTTCCAGGACTTGCTGCGGTACAGCGAGGGCCGGCTCTACGAGCAGGTCGTCCGCTACCTCCGCAAATTCGACGCGTGGAACGTCAAGACCGTGCTTCGCGGGCTCTACTCGGGCGCGACCGACGAGGAGGTCCGCTCGGACCTCATCGACGCCGGCGAGTTCGAGGACGCGTTCCTCGACCGCCTGGTCGCCGCCGAGTCCATCGAGTCCGTCGTCGAGCTACTCGACGGCACGCGGTTCGAGACGTACCTCGACAGCGCGTTCGAGGCCTACGAGGAGTCCGGGACGCTGGTCCCGCTGGAGAACGCGGTCGACCGCGCGTACTACGAGAACCTCGTGCCCGACGAGTCCGCGCGCGGCGAGGCCGCGCAGCTCTACCGGGAGTTCCTCGAAGCCGAAATCGACTTCCGGAACGTCCGGAACGCGCTACGGCTGGCGCGGTCGGGTGCCGACGTCGACCCCGCGGAGTACTTCATCGACGGCGGCGCGCTGTTCGACCGGAAGGAGGTCGGCCAGCTCGTCGCGGACCGTTCGACGCTGGTCACGCGCATCCGTGAGAGAAAGTACGGCGACGAGCTCTCGAAGGCGCTGGACGAGCTGGAGGACGCGGAGAGCCTCATCGGCTTCGAGCACGCCCTCGACCGGGCGCTGCTGGAGTACTCCGACCACCTCTCGTACGTCTACCCGCTGTCGGTCTGTCCGGTGCTGGCGTACGTCCTCGCGAAGGAACGCGAAGTGGACAACATCCGTGCCATCGCTCGCGGCCGCGAAGCCGGCCTGAGCGAGGCGGAAATCGAAGAGGAGCTGGTCATCCTATGAGCCAGGAAATCGCAGTCGTCGGCAGCCCGGACTTCACTACCGGGTTCCGGCTCGCGGGCGTCCGGAAATTCGAGAACGTCCCGCAGGACGAGAAAGACGAAGCGCTCGACGACGCAGTCGAGTCGGTGCTGGCAGACGAGGACGTCGGCATCGCGGTGATGCACGACGACGACCTCGACGCGCTCTCGCGGCAGGTCCGCGAGGAAGTCGAGACGAGCGTAGAGCCGACGTTCGTGACCATCGGCGGCGGTGCCGCCGGCGGGAGCGGACTGCGCGACCAGATCAAGCGAGCCATCGGGATCGACCTGATGGCCGAAGAAGACGAATCCAACGAATGAGTCAAGCAGAAGAAATCACTGACTCCGGCGTAATCGAGAGCGTGAGTGGTCCGGTCGTGACCGCCACGGACCTCGACGCCCAGATGAACGACGTCGTCTACGTGGGCGACGAAGGCCTGATGGGCGAGGTCATCGAAATCGAAGGCGAAGTAACAACCATCCAGGTCTACGAGGAGACCTCGGGCATCAGCCCGGGTGGCCCCGTGGACAACACGGGCGAACCCCTCACCGTCGACCTGGGCCCCGGTATGCTGGACTCCATCTACGACGGCGTCCAGCGCCCGCTGGACGTCCTGCAGGGCGAGATGGGCGCGTTCCTCGACCGCGGTGTCGACGCGCCCGGTATCGACCTGGAGAAGGAGTGGTCGTTCGAGCCCGTCGTTGAGGAGGGCGACCACGTCGAGGCCGGTGACGTCCTCGGCACCGTCGACGAGACGGTTAGCATCGAGCACAAGGTGCTCGTGCCGCCGCGCAGCGACGGCGGCGAGGTCACCGAAGTGAACGCCGGCGAGTACACGGTCGACGAACCCGTCGCCGTGCTCGACAGCGGCGAGGAAATCGCGATGCGCCAGGAGTGGCCGGTTCGGCGTGCGCGTCCGTCCAAGGACAAGCACACGCCGCGGACGCCGCTCGTCACGGGCCAGCGGATTCAGGACGGCCTGTTCCCGCTCGCGAAGGGTGGGACGGCCGCGATTCCGGGGCCGTTCGGCTCCGGGAAGACGGTCACCCAGCAGCAGCTCGCCAAGTGGTCCGACGCGGACATCGTCGTCTACATCGGTTGCGGGGAGCGCGGCAACGAGATGACGGAAGTCATCGAGGACTTCCCTGAACTGGAAGACCCTCAGACCGGGAACCCGCTGATGGCACGGACGTGTCTCATCGCGAACACGTCGAACATGCCGGTGGCGGCCCGCGAGTCCTGCATCTACACGGGCATCACCATCGCGGAGTACTACCGCGACATGGGCTACGACGTGGCGCTGATGGCCGACTCCACCTCGCGGTGGGCCGAGGCCATGCGCGAAATCTCCTCGCGCCTCGAGGAGATGCCGGGCGAGGAGGGGTACCCCGCGTACCTCGCCGCTCGCCTCGCACAGTTCTACGAGCGCGCGGGCCTCTACACCACCCTCAACGACGACGAGGGGTCGGTGTCCGTGGTCGGCGCGGTCAGTCCGCCGGGCGGCGACTTCTCCGAGCCGGTCACCCAGAACACGCTGCGCATCGTGAAGACGTTCTGGGCGCTGGACGCAGACCTCGCCGAACGCCGGCACTTCCCCGCTATCAACTGGAACGAGTCGTACTCGCTGTACAAGGACCAGCTCGACGACTGGTGGCGAGAGAACGTCTCCGAGGACTTCCCGGAGGTCCGGCAGTGGGCCGTCGACGTCCTCGACGAGGAGACCGAACTGCAGGAGATCGTCCAGCTCGTCGGCAAGGACGCGCTGCCGGACGACCAGCAGCTCACCCTCGAAGTGGCGCGGTACCTCCGCGAGGCGTGGCTCCAGCAGAACGCGCTCCACGACGTCGACACCAACTGTGAGCCGGCGAAGACGTACAAGATGCTCACGGCCATCAAGACGTTCAACGACGCGGCCTTCGACGCACTCGAAGCCGGCGTCCCCGTCGACGAGATTCAGAACGTCGACGCGGCGCCCCGCCTCAACCGTATGGGCGTCCAGGAGGACTGGGACGAGTACATCGAGGAGCTGAAAGACGACCTCACAGCGCAACTACGGGACCTCTACTAATGAAAGAGTACAAGACAATCTCGGAAGTCAGCGGCCCGCTGGTGTACGTCGACATCGACGAGCCGGTGGCCTACGACGAGATGGTGGAAATCGAGACGCCTGACGGCGAAGTCAAGCGCGGTCAGGTGCTCGAATCCAGCGACGAGTTCGTCGCGATTCAGGTCTTCGAGGGCACCGAGGGCATCGGGCAGGACGCTTCGGTGCGGTTCCTCGGCGAGACCCTGAAGATGCCCGTGACCGAGGACCTCCTCGGTCGCGTGCTCGACGGCTCCGGCCAACCCATCGACGGCGGCCCGGACATCGTGCCCGAGGAACGCCGCGACATCGTCGGCGAAGCAATCAACCCCCACGCGCGCGAGTACCCCGAGGAGTTCATCCAGACGGGCGTCTCTGCCATCGACGGCATGAACACGCTCGTGCGCGGGCAGAAACTCCCCATCTTCTCGGCGTCGGGGCTGCCCCACAGCGACCTCGCGCTCCAGATTGCGCGACAGGCCTCCGTCCCCGAGGAAGAGGCCAGCGAAGAGGGCGGCAGCGAATTCGCCGTCGTCTTCGGCGCGATGGGTATCACCGCCGAGGAAGCCAACGAATTCATGGAGGACTTCGAGCGCACCGGCGCGCTCGAACGCAGCGTCGTCTTCATGAACCTCGCGGACGACCCCGCCGTCGAGCGGACGGTCACGCCGCGGATGGCGCTCACCACGGCGGAGTACCTCGCCTTCGAGAAGGACTACCACGTCCTCGTCATCCTGACGGACATGACCAACTACTGCGAGGCGCTCCGCGAAATCGGTGCGGCCCGCGAGGAAGTCCCCGGCCGCCGTGGCTACCCCGGGTACATGTACACGGACCTCGCGCAGCTGTACGAGCGCGCCGGCCGCATCGAGGGCCGGGAGGGGTCGGTCACCCAGATTCCCATCCTCACGATGCCCGGCGACGACGACACCCACCCGATTCCGGACCTCACGGGGTACATCACCGAGGGCCAGATTATGATGGACCGCGACCTGAACAGTCAGGGCGTGACGCCGCCCGTGAACGTCCTCCCGAGCCTCAGCCGGCTGATGGACGACGGTATCGGCGAGGGCCTCACGCGCGAGGACCACGGCGACGTCTCCGACCAGCTGTACGCGGCGTACGCGGAAGGTGAGGACCTCCGTGACCTCGTGAACATCGTCGGTCGCGAGGCGCTCAGCGACCGCGACAACCTCTACCTGGACTTCGCGGACCGCTTCGAGGCGGAGTTCGTCGACCAGGGCTTCGACACGAACCGCAGCGTCGAGGAGACGCTGGACCTCGGCTGGGAGCTGCTCAGCCTCTTCCCGAAGGAGGAGCTCAACCGCGTCGACGAGGAGCTCATCGAGCAGTACTACGTCGAGGACGAGGCCGAGGCCGAAGAGGCCGCGGCCGCCGACTAACCGCCGCGCCCGCGGCGTGCCGTCCACGTATCTTTTGCAGACGACCACCGTCGACCAGCCACGCGTGCGCACGGACGAACCGAGGGCGACCTGATGGCGACGTACCTCCAGTTCCTCGCCGCGTTCGTCGCGCCGCCGCTGCTCGCGCTCGCCGCGCTCCGCTTCCGTAACCACCGCGAGGACTGGTGGTCGTTGGCCGGCGTCGGCGTGCTGGTCGTGCTCGCGCTGGCGTACACGACGCCGTGGGACAACTACCTGATTCGCCGCGGCGTCTGGACGTATGGCGCGGACACGGTTCTGGGGACGCTGTGGCTCGCGCCAATCGAAGAGTACGCGTTCGTGGCGATGCAGACCGTCGTCGCGGGACTGTGGGTGCAGTTCGTTGCTGGCCCGCCGGACGCCGGATTCGGTCCCTCGAAGCGTGACGCTGCAGTCGGCGCGCTCGCCGGCCTTGTCGTCACCGCCGCGGGCGCCGCGTTCCTCGGGACGGCGAGCACGTTCTATCTCGGCGCGATTCTCGCGTGGGCCGGACCCGTGCTCGCGCTCCAGTGGGCCGTCGGCTGGCAGTACCTCTGGGAACGCCCGCGCACAGTCGCAGTGGGCGTCGGCGTGCCGACGCTGTACTTCGCCACCGTGGACCGCATTGCGCTCGCGGACGGTATCTGGACGATATCCGCGGAGTACACGACCGGCGTCGCCGTCGCAGGCCTCCCGGTCGAGGAGGGCGCGTTCTTCCTCGTGACGAACCTCTTCGTCGTGCAAGGACTGCTCCTCTACGACTGGGTGGTCGCGCGATGGGCGTGAACAGCCTCGACGAGGACGTCCGCCGCACGCTCGCGCGTCCAGCGCTCGCTGCCGGCTGGATTGGGGTCGCCGTCGCAGCGCTTCCAACGCGCGCCGGCGTCGAGTTGCCGACGACGCTTCGGTACGCGCCGCTGGTCGCGAGCGTCGTGCTGTTCGGCCTCCCGCACGGCGCCATCGACTACGTCGCGCTCCCGCGCGCGGTCGCAGGTCGAGTGACCGGGCGCTGGCTCGCCGTCGTCGGCTGCCTCTACCTCGTACTCGGCGGCGCGTACGTGGTGGCGTGGTTCGCGTGGCCGGTCGCGGCGGCGCTGGCGTTCGTCGCGCTGACGTGGCTCCACTGGGGGCAGGGCGACGTCTACTCGCTGGCCGTGCTGCTGGACGCGGATTATCTCGATTCGCGCGCGCGACGCGTGGCGACCGGCGTCGTCCGCGGCGGCCTGCCGATGCTCGTGCCGCTGCTGGGCCACCCGGAGACGTACCGCGAGGTAGTGGCGGCGTTCGCCGCGCCGTTCGGCGGCAACGTCGGCGACTTGTGGCTGTTCACACCGGACGCCCGGCTCGTGCTCGGCGTCGCGTTCGCAGTCGTAACCGTCGGGACGCTGGCCGCGAACCGGCTCGCGACCGCCGAGTCGCCGCCGACCGCGTGGCGCGTCGACGCCGCCGAAACCGTCGGCCTGTGGGCGTTCTTCCTTGTCGTTCCACCTGTGTTCGCTGTGGGGGTGTACTTCTGTCTGTGGCACGCGTCCGCCACGTCGCCCGCGCGGTCGCCGTCGACGGCACCTCGCGGCACGCGCTCGCGGCCGGCGACCTCCGGAAGCCCCTCGAGCGATTCGCGCGCGAGGCGACGCCCCTGACAGTTGCCGCGCTCGCGCTGCTCGCCGGCTTCTGGGTCGCCGTCCCGAACCCGCCGACGACACTCGCAGGCGCGACCGGACTGTACCTCGCGTTCGTCGCGGTGTTGACGCTCCCCCACGTCGCCGCCGTCACGTGGATGGACCGCGCGGCAGGACTGCTGTAGTTGGCGGCAGCGACAGGAAACGTTTACCTCCCTCCGTCCAGAAGTTGCCGCCAAGAGAACAGATGGCCCAGGACATCAAACCGACCCGGAAGAACCTCATGGAGATCGAGGACCGCATCGAACTCTCCGAGCGGGGCCACGACACGCTCGAGCAGAAGCGCGACGGCCTCATCATGGAGTTCATGGACATCCTCGACCAGGCACAGGACGTCCGCGAGGACCTCGAAGCCAACTACGAGACCGCCCAGAAGAAGATCAACATGGCGCGCGCGATGGAGGGCGACATGTCGGTCCGCGGCGCGGCGGCGGCCCTCGAAGAACACCCCGAGATTACGGTCGAGTCCCGGAACATCATGGGCGTCGTCGTCCCGCAAATCGAGTCCTCGAAGGTCCGCAAGAGCCTCGACGAACGTGGCTACGGCATCCTCGGCACGAGCGCGCGCATCGACGAAGCCGCGGAAGCCTACGAGGAACTCCTGGAGTCCATCGTGCTCGCGGCGGAAGTCGAGACCGCGATGAAGAAGATGCTCACGGAAATCGAGACCACCAAACGCCGCGTGAACGCCCTGGAGTTCAAGCTCCTCCCTGAACTGTACGAGGGCCAGGAGTACATCGAGCAGAAGCTCGAGGAGCAGGAGCGCGAGGAGATCTTCCGCATGAAGAAGGTCAAAGCGAAGAAAGAGGAAGACGAGGAAGAGGAGGAGGAAGCCGCGCAGGCCGCCGAGGAAGCGCTGGCGGACTGACCGGTCTCGTCCACGCCGGCTAAGTACGACCCCTCCGTTCTCCGGGTATGAGCTGTCCGAACTGCGGCGGCGACGAAGTCTTCTTTCCCGTGCCCGACGCCGTCAGCGACTACCTCCCCGACGAGCGGCCCGCGGCGACGCTGTGCACGAACTGCCTACACGTATCGCCGGCCGATGAGGCTCCCGACGAGTATCCGGACTTCACGCGGGTCAGCGACGCGTTCCCCGCGGACGGCGAGACCGGCGCGGTCTTCGCGTGTCTGCTCGCGCTGCTCGACCGGCTGGTCGTCCACCGCAGCGACGCCGAGCAGGTCGCCACCGAGGCCGAACGGCGGGGCGTCGACGTGTTGCTCGTTCTCGACCGGCTCGCCGCGGACGACGGCCTCGACCCCCACCTCGACCTCGCCCGGCGACGCCGCCAACTCGAACAACTCATCTAGGGGCGCGGCCGGCCGTTGCCGGCGAGCGCGCGGGTGCGCTGACGCCGCTCCGGGACAGCGACGGCGTGCCGCAAGGGTTTAGCCGGCCGGCCAGTAACTCCCTGTATGGCAGACTGTCCACTCGCCGACGAATGCCCCAGTTTCCAGGAGCAAATCGAAGGGATGGGGTGTCAACACTACGGCGACCGCGGCGGGATGGAGTGGTGCAACCACTACAACCAGCCCATCAACGACCTGAAGACCGCGCCCGTAGTGCCCGGCGAGGAGGTCGTGCTGGAAGTCGACGACATGCACGAGAGCGGCGCCGGCGTCGGCCGGCAGGAGGAGAGCGGCTTCATCGTGATGGTCGACGGCGTGCTGCCGCCGGCCCGCGTGAAAGCCGAGATTACGAAGGTGAAGTCGAACTACGCCCGCGCCGACCTCGTCGAGAAGCTCCCCGACGAGCCCGAAGGCGAGGAGGGCGAAGAAGGTGAAGCAGGCGAGGAAGACGGCGAGGACGTCGAGAGCGAGGAAGACGAAGACGAGCAAGCGGAAGAAGCCGAGAGCGAGCGGCTCGGCAGCCGCGAGAACTTCTGGGGCAACTAGCGGAACTGCTCGACCGAGAGGTCGTCGGTGAGGCGGACAGTCCCGTCGACGAGCACCGGGATACCCGAGTCTGCGAAGAACTCGTCTAGTGCCGACTGCGGGAGCGTCGTCTCCCGGACCGACGCGTCGTAGACGGCCGAGGACGTGTCCGTGTGCGAGTACGCCGACATCCCGCCGATGCCGCTCTTCCTGTGTGGGTAGTGATGGAGGGACACTGGCCACGCCCCGGATGCTGCCCGGACGGCGTCGGTGTCGAATTCGTGGAGAATGGAGACGTTGGAGTGGCTCTGTCGAACGTTGCTCTGCCCGTCGCCGAGAATCGTGTACCGGTCGGCCGGCGTGCCGGCGAGTTCGAGCGCGTCGAGAATTCCGTACAGCGGGAACCCAACGCCGAGGAGAGTCGCCGCCATTTCGCCGACTGACCGCGCATCGTCGTCGGCCACGTCGTCTACCGTGACGAAGCCGCCGGCAGCGCCGGCAGTCAACAGCGCGCGGCCCTGCTCGTAGGAGCGACAGCCGTTCAGGAAGAACGCCTTCACGCCCGTTCGCGCCAGCGTTCGGGTGTCGAGCGCCCCGTCCGGGCACATCATCCCCGAGTCCGTGACGTGGCCCACGAAGTGGAAGTAGTCCACGTCCTCGTACAGCGCCTCGCGTAGCTCCGCCGTCGACAGGTCGTGGGACACCCGCACGTCTGTCTCCCGGTACGGGTGCGAGTCGAACAGGGAGACGTCGCCCTGCTGGAGTCGGGCGTCGTTGAACACGACGTGGACGTCGAGCGCGCCGTCGTCAGCCGACGCCGAGAGGTCCCGTCGGAACGACCCCACCGTCGGGTTCGACGCGCGGACCGCGTGCCCGGGTGCGACCCACGAGTGGCCGGGCGTCTCGGCGTCCTCCGGCACGACCACCGAGCGCGGCGTCGGCGCTGCCGTGCTCGCGGACCGTGCGAGCGCGCCGTCCGTGGACTGGAGCGCGTTCGGGGACGGCGTCAGGTCGACCTCCGAGGCCTACCGCGGCGGACTCCGCACCAGCGCCAGGTCGTCGAGCAAATAGGGGAGCACCGGTGCGTACGCCGAGTCCGCTTCGACGTCCGCCGTGTAGTGCCAGTCGAGCAATCCTTCCGTCGCCGAGCGCGGAATCTCGAGGTACTCGGCCGTGCGCTCGGCCAGCGGCAGCTCGAACAGCCGCTGGTAATCCAACTCCACGCGCTCCTCCAACGCCGTGACGACTGTCGTCCGGAACGGGTAGACGCCAGCTGTCCGCACCGCGCAGTCCAGCGTGAACACGTGCTCCAGTATCGACCGCACGCTCTCGGCGAGGGCGTCGACACAGAGGTCGCGGCTGCGGCCGGCGGCGACCAGTCGCGGGCGGTTCCCCGGTTCGACGGTGGCACCGAGGTAGTACGCCAGCGGCGCCACCGTGTAGATGGCCCCGTACGCCGGCGGTACCTCGATGCGCACTCCCGTCTCCGGGGGCGCGACCTCCGGCGGGATATTCAGCGTATCTCCTCGCTCGATGGCCGGCGGATGGCCCCGTAGCGTCGGCCACGACCGATCCGGTGACTCCGTCTTCAGCGCCGACCCGAACGTCGACACCGCAGCCATCAAATCTCGTGGGTCGTCCGTCGTCGTCACCGTCCCCGCCGGCGTCTCGTGGTGCGACCGAATCCCGAGCACCATCCGCGTCGCGGCCTCCGTCTCGAGAACCGACCGACCGTCGTCGAAGCGAGTGGTCGGTGCGGCGTCCTCGACGCGCACGTAGAGCTTCGCGTCGGGCGGCGAGAAGTCGACCTCGTAGGTGCCTCGCGGCAGTCGCTCGGCGGACTCCTCGGACTCGGGGCGGTGGACGGCCTCACCGTCGCGCCAGAAAATCACGTCGACGAACGTCGGCATTCGGAGTTCGCGCGCTTCGACGGCGACCGTCGCGTCGACGGGCATCGTGAAGCCGTCAGTCGACGCCGGCGTCGGGTCGACGGCCCGGTCCGTGTACAGCGGGAACTGCTCGCCCTCGACGGTGTCCCGGACGCGGAGCCCGTGCTCGTCGTCGAGTACGTCGACGTGGATCGTCACGCTTCGCGGCCCCCGCTGGCGGCCGCCTGCCAGTGCATAGCCGTAAATAGGATGTTTCGATTAAAAACATTCGGCCCGCGCGACCGGCTTTCACTCGAAGTCCGCCATCGTCAGGTTCGAGGTGTACCGGAGTTCGCCGTCGAGTATGATGGGTATCGGAGAGGTGTCGAGCAGCCGTTCGAGTTCCGAGTACGGGGTCGGGTTGCGACGAGTACGACCGTCGGCGATGACTCCATCGACAGCGGTGTACGAAGGAACGACGAACGAGCCCATCCCGTTCTCGTCGTAGGGATACTGTTGGACAGTCACCGAGGCAGTGTCGGAATCGGCGTCAAGCTCGTCAGTGTCGAAGTCGTACATCACCGGGGTTCCACCTGGGTCGCGACGGAAGGCGAGCGTCCCACTCCCGAGAATCGAGTAACGCTCTGCAGGCATTCCCGTTCGGTCGAGCACGTCCAGCACCGCGTACAACGGGAATCCGCTGTCCAACAGCAACGAGATGTCGTGCCCGACCCGCCCCGCCACGTCGTCGGCCACGTCGTCGACCGTGACGATACCCCCGACGCTCCCCGCGGTTAGCAGCGCGCGCCCCTGCTCGTAGGACCGGCACCCGTTCAAGAAGAACGCCTTCACGCCCGTCCGCGCCAGTGTTCGGGTATCCAAGGTCCCGTCCGGACATACCATTCCGTTGTCGGTGACGTGGCCCACGAAGTGCAGGAAGTCAGTCTCCTCGTACAGCGCTTCCCGGAGTTCCCCCGTCGTCAGCGAGTACGACACGCGGACGTTCGTCTCCGCCGTCTGGTGAGTATCGTACGCGGTTTCGTCGCTGGCGTCCAACCGTGCGTCGTTGTACACCACGTGCACGTCCAGCGGGTCGTCGCCCTGCGGCCAGTCGAACCCACGCCGGAACGACCCCACCGTCGGATTCGCCGCGCTCGGCGAAAAGTCGCCCGCGACCCACGAGCGACCGGGCGTCTCCGTGTCCGACGGAACGACACCCGAGAGCTGCGTCAACGTGGTGTCCGTGGCCGAACGAGCGAGCACACCGTCGCCCTCCTGGAGCGCGTTCGGGGAGGGCGTGAGGTCGAACTGTCCGGACTGTTGGGGCGGACTCCGTACGAGCGCCAGCCGGTCTACGACGTACGGCAGCGCGGGCGCGTACGCCGGGTTTGCTGCTACGTCTGCCGTGTAGTGCCACCCCAGAATTCCCTCGGTTGCCGACCGTGGAATATCGAAGTATTCGGCCGTCCGTTCGGCCAGCGGCAACTCGAACAGCGCCTCGTAGTCTAACTCCACCCGTTCCTCCAGCTCGTCGACGGCAGTCGTTCGGAACGGGTAGACGCCCGCTACTCGGACGACGCAGTCCAGCGTGAATACGTGCTTCAGGAACGTCCGCACGCTCTCCGCCAAGTCGTCCACGTCTAAGTCTACGCTCTGCCCGTCCGCGACCACCCGCGGCCGATTCCCCGATTCGACAGTCGCGCCGAGGTAGTACGCCAGCGGCGCCACCGTGTAGATGGCGCCGTACTCCGGCGGCACCTCGACGCGAACGCCCGTATCTGGCGGCGCTACTTCCTCGGGAACGTCGAGCTCGTCACCGCGTCGAATCGCCGGCGGGTGCCCTCGCAGTGTCGGCCACGACCGGTCCGGCGAATACGTCTTCAACGCCGACCCGAACGTCGACACCGCCGCCATCAAATCACGTGGGTCGTCCGTCGTCGTCACCGTCCCCACCGGCCGCTCGTGATGCGAGCGAACGCCCACGACGACGCGACTCGGGTCGCCGAAGTCCAAGTAGACGTGGTCGTCGACGAACTCCGCAGCCGGCTCGGTACCCTCGACGCGCACGTAGAGTTTCGCCGCGGGCGGCGAGAAGTCGACTTCGTACGTTCCACGTGACAGTTGTGGGGCGTCGTCGCGCGTCGCATGGTGGACGACCTCACCGTCCCGCCAGAAAACGACGTCCTCGAACCCGGGCGCGTGGAGTTCGTTCGCGTCGATTTCGACCGCCGTGTCGACCGGCATCGTGAACCCGTCCGTACTCGCGGGCTCGGGGTTCGGCTCCCGGTCGGTACGCAGCGCTACCGCTTCACCCTCCGAGGTGTCGCGAATGCGGATTCCCGGGCCGTCGTCGAGTGCGTCGACGCGGACCGTCACAGCCTGCGACCCCACCCAGGAGCAGGCCACTCGTTCATGGTGGGGGAAGGCCGCGTTCGCGTAAAAGGATTCTGGGGCGCCGTCCACGGGGTTTTTGCGTTCCGGCGGCGTCCGCTTACACATGGACGAGGGGGTTCCGGACGCCGACGAGGTGCTGGCCAGCGCCGGCTTCGACGCCGACGAGAGCGTGCTGACGCGGCGGCAGGCGGAGGTGCTGGCGCTGCGCGAGCGCGGCGCCGCCCAGGCCGCCATCGCCGACCAGCTCGGGACGTCCCGCGCGAACATCTCGAAGGTGGAGGCGAGCGCGCGCGAGAACGTCGCGAAGTCCCGGGAGACGGTGGCGTTCGCGGAGGCGCTGCAGGCGCCGGTGCGCGTGGAAATCGACGCCGGCACGGACCTCTACGATGTGCCGGACATGGTGTACGCGGCCTGCGACGAGGCGAACGTGAAGGTCTCGCTGTCCGCGCCGGAAGTGATGAAGCGCGTCAGCGACGCCGCCGGGTCCGCCGTCCGAGGCCGTGGCGTGCACGCGCCGCTTCTGGTGTCGGTGACCAGCGACGGCGACATTCAGGTCCGAGAGGGCGACGGCGAGTAGCTCAGAACTGGTCGTCCGCGCGGAGTTCGGCGACGACCTCGCGGACGCGCTGGGCGTCGTCGGTCGGCACGACGAGCACGCGGTCGTCGAACGCCGCGACGACGAGGTCGCGCACTCCAACAACGGAGACGTGTTTGTCGTCGCTCGCGAGGACGTTCCCCGAGGCGTCGATGGCGAGTGTGTCGCCCAGCGTCGCGTTCTTCTCGTCGGCGAGGCGGAGTAGCGCGTCCCACGCTCCGACGTCGTCCCACTCGAAGTCCGCCGGAACGACGCGCACGTCGTCGGCGCGCTCCAAGACCGCGTAGTCGACGCTCACTGAATCGATCTCGTCGAACGCACCAGCGACGTCGCCCCCGGTTTCGAGCGCGTCAACGACCGACTCGAGCGGGCCGTCGCGGGCGACGTCGAGGAACGCGTCGGGCGTCCACACGAACATCCCCGCGTTCCAGTAGCAGCCCGCGTCGAGGAGTTCCTCGGCCGTTTCCTCGTCGGGCTTTTCGCGGAACTGGTCGACCGCGTAGTGGTCGCCGTGGTCGGTTCCGGGTTGAATGTAGCCGTAGCCGGTAGCGGGGCGGTCCGGCTCGATGCCGAGCGTGACGAGCGCGTCGGTGCGGGCGGCCACGTCGACGGCAGTCTCGGCCGTCGCTCGGAAGCCGTCGCCGACGACGTGGTCGCTGGGCAGGCAGAGCAGTACGGCGTCGGGGTGGCGCTCGCGGACTTCGCTTGCGGCGTACGCGAGCGCCGGGCCGGTGTCGCGGCCGGCTGGTTCGACGAGCACGGTCGCTTCGGGGACGATGTCGCGCACGCGGTCGGCGTACGAGTCGCGCGTGACGACGAACAGTTCGTCGACGAAGTCGGCGCGGTCGGCGGTCCGGCGGAGGAGACTGCGGTCGTCGTCCCCAAGCGCGAGGAACTGCTTCGGGCGGTGGCTGCGGCTCGCGGGGTAGAGCCGCGTGCCGGTGCCGCCAGCGAGCAGGACGGCGGCCGTGGTCACCACGCGGAACCACCGGGGTTCGCGTGCGGCATCTCGTCGCAGACCGTGGGCGAGCAGTGCATCGAGTCGGGCTTGCACGGCTCGCGTTATAGGCCTGTTCGCGCGGGATTGCGGCGACCGCGAGGCTTACCGGGCGCGGCCGCGTCGGAGCGGTCGTGTTCGACGCGGGATTCGCGGCGTTCGTGCTCGCTGCGGGTGCGCTCGTGCTCGCCCCCGGGCCCGACACCGTGCTGGTGCTCTCGGCGGGCGCGACCGGCGGTCAGCGAGCGGGTGCGCTCGCCGCGCTCGGCGTCAGCGCGGGCGTACTCGTCCACACCGGACTCGTGACCGTCGGTGTGGCCGCGCTGCTCGCCGCGTCGCCGGTGGCGTTCGCGGCGCTGAAGCTCTGTGGCGGCGCGTACCTCTGCTGGCTCGGCGTCCGGACGCTCGCCGGCGGCGGCAGCCTCGGCAGCGGGAGTGACGTCTCGCGGCCGTTCGTCGCGGGCGTGACGACGATCGTCCTCAACCCGAAAGTCGCGGTGTTCTTCCTCGCGTTCCTCCCGCACTTCGTAGACGGCGACGCGGCGACGAACGTCCCCGTGCTGGGTGGGACGTACGCGGTGCTCACGGCAGCGTATCTCGGTGCGGTCGGCGCGACGGCCGGCCGAGCGCGCAGCCTGTTCGAGGAGCGCGCCGTACTGCTCCGCGTGGTATCCGGCGTCGCACTCCTCGTCCTCGGTGTTGGGGTGCTCGTCGAGGCGGTCCCGACCTCCACTTTCACCGCGGTTACGACAATTTAAATACGGTAGCGCACCAACCCCGATACGTCTCCCACCGAAAACACGCGGAGACGAATACGACCATGAGCGACCTTTCAGACACCGCTACGGAGATACACGACGAGCTCTCCGAGCACGTCGACGCCACCGTCGACGACGTAGAAGCACGGCTAGAGAAACTGGTTTCCGAGTACAAAGTCCCGCTCGACGAGGCACGGCGCTCCGTCGAGAACCACTACCTCGACGAGGCCGGCCTCGACCGCGACGACCTCGCGGGCGGGGGCGGCAACGAGACCGTCGAAATCGAGGACGTGGACGAGCCCGAGCAGTGGGTCGACCTCACTGCGAAGGTCGTCGAACTCTGGGAGCCCCGCTCGGACTCCGTCGGGCAGGTCGGCCTGCTCGGCGACCCGACGGGCACCATCAAATTCACCAAGTGGGCCAAATCCGACCTCCAGGACCTCCAGGAGGGCCAGACCTACCGCCTCGGCAACGTCGTCACCGACGAGTACCAGGGCCGGTACTCCGTGAAGCTCAACCGCACGACCTCCATCCAGGAGGTCGACGAGGAGTTCGACGTCGGCGACAACGAGGACGAGGTCGAGGGCGCGCTGGTGGACATCCAGTCCGGGAGCGGGCTCATCAAGCGCTGCCCCGAGGAGGACTGCACGCGCGTCCTCCAGAACGGCCGCTGCAACGAGCACGGCGAAGTGGAGGGCGAGTTCGACCTCCGCATCAAGGGCGTGCTCGACGACGGCCGCGACGTCCACGAAGTCATCTTCGACGAGGAAGCGACCGAGGCGCTGACCGGCATCGGCCTCGAAGAAGCCAAACAGATGGCAAAGGACGCCCTCGACACCACCGTCGTCGCCGACGAGATGCGCGAGACGGTGCTCGGGCGCTACTACCGCGTGACCGGCCCGACGTTCGGCCGGTACGTGCTCGCCAACGACACCGAACAGCTGGGCGAGCCCGCGGACCCGGAAGCCGTCCTCATCGAAGCGAGGTCGATATAACATGAGTAACGCACCCACTCGCGAGGTTGCACGCCGCGCCTTCGCCGCCGAATTCAACGACGCCGAATTCACGTTCAAGGAGTCCGACGACGAGCGCGCGCCGCTGTACGCGCTGTTGCCGACCGGGGAGCGCGCGAACCGCGTGTTCGTCGTCGGCACGCTCACCGAGACCGAGGACATCGGCGAAGATTCGGAGTACTGGCGGGGCCGCGTCGTCGACCCAACCGGGACGTTCTTCGTGTACGCGGGCCAGTACCAGCCGGAAGCGGCGTCCGCGCTCCGCGACGCCGACACGCCGCAGTACGTCGCCGTGGTCGGGAAGCCGCGGACCTTCGAGACCGACGACGGGTCCGTGAACGTCTCCCTGCGGCCGGAGTCCATCACGGCCGTCGACGAGGCGACCCGGGACCGCTGGGTCGTCGAGACCGCCGAGCGCACGCTCGAACGCCTCGACGCGTTCGACGACGAAGGCAACGAGTACGCCGAGCGCGCCCGCGCCGAGTACGGCGAGGACGTCTCCCCGTACCGCCGCGCGCTCCTCGAAGCCTTGGAGGACTTCGATACCGAGGGCGACGTACCCGCCGACGCGTGACTGTCTGACAAACGCTTATAGGGCTCGTTTCCTTATCTGGCGGTAGATGGGGAACAAGAACAAGACCATCTCGTTCCGCGTGAACGAGGACACGTTCGACGCGCTCCGGGACATCGCCGAGGAGCGCGACCTCTCGCTGTCCGCCGTGTTCCGGGACTACGTCGACTCGCTGGTCGCCCACGACGGCCAGGTCCGGGTCGTCCCCGAGAACCAGCCCGAGTCCGTGGAGAGCGAGGAGTTCCCGCCGAAAGTCGAGGTCCCGAAGAGCTTCGTGCGCGAGCACGAGCGTCTCGAACTCGAAGCCGAACACCTCCGCGACCAGCTCGAGGAGCACAAGAAATACATCGACCACCTCCGCGAGCAGGTCGAGTCCGAGGGCGACGTCGAGGAAGTCATCCACCTCGAAGAGTTGGACGGCGACGACGACGAAGAGCCCTACCAGCTCGGGTAGCTACCGCGACAGTTCGCGTTTCTCTCTGGTCGCGCGCTCGGCCTGCTCCTGGCGGCCGTCCACCTCGGCGAGGTCCTCGACGGCTTCGAGCGTGCGGACCGCGTCGTCCAGGAACGAGTAGATGTCACCGGGGTAGGCGTACACCATGTAGTCCTGGGTCATCACGTCGACCATCGACTCGGGGTCCAGTCCCTGCGCGCGCAGTTCCAGGAGGTACTTGACGAACTTCCGCTCGGGGTGGCCACAGTAGGGGTTGGACTCGCAGCCGCAGTCCAGGAAGTCCTCGGAGAAGTCCAGCACTTTGTCGCGGGTGGCTTCGTCCAGGTCGGAGAGGTCGCCCGTGAAGAGGATGTCCAGGGTCGCGCCGCTGAACGCGCTCTTCGGGAAGCGCGTGTCTATCTGGGACGCTATCTGGCGGTGGTTCTTCACGTAGATTTTGTCCGTAACGGCCACAGTCACCCGACAGTAGGCGGCAGCCGTGGAAAAGCGTATCGTCCGGTCAGTCGCCGGCGAGTTCGTCGAAGAGGTCAGCGACCCGTTCGCGGACGTCGTCCCGAATCCGCGCGACCTCGGCCGGAGAGCGGCCGTCGGGGTCGTCGAGGTCCCAGTCTCGGTTCTCGCCCGCCCAGCCCGCCGGACAGACGTCCTCCGCGGAACAGCCCATCGTAATCACGTAGTCGGCGTCCCGGACTTCCTCGAAGGTGACTTCTCTGGGCGAGCGGTCTCCGATGTCGAAGCCAGCGTCGGCCATCGTAGCGACGACTTCCTCGTGCACGTGGTCGGCAGGGTCGGTCCCGCCGGTCACGAGGTCGATTTCGGATTCGAGCCCGCGGTTCGCGCGCTCGCGCTCGGCGAACGCGTACGCCATCTGAGAGCGGCCAGCGTTCTGCACGCAGACAAAGGCGAGCATAGTCGTTTCAGTCATCGGTGAGTGGGGCGTCGAGGCTACCGGTGGTGTGGTCTGTCCAGTCGTAGCGGCGCTGGAAGTACAGCGCGACGTTCACGAGCGCCAGGAGAACTGGCACTTCGATGAGCGGGCCGACGACGGTGGCGAACGCGACGCCGGAGCCGACGCCGAAGACGGCGACGGAGACGGCGATGGCGAGTTCGAAGTTGTTCGAGGCGGCGGTGAAGCCGATGGCGGTGGTGGTGGAGTAGTCCGCGCCGATGCCCTTCCCCATGCCGAAGCTCACGAGGAACATCACGACGAAGTAGACGGTGAGGGGGACCGCGACGAGCAAGACGTCGCCGGGCGCGGCGACGATGTTGTTCCCCTGCGTGGCGAACATCACGACGACGGTGAACAGCAGCGCGACGAGCGTCAGCGGGTCGATTTTCGGCACGAAGTCGTTCTCGTACCAGTCCTCGCTATGGAGCCGCGTGCCCGCGAACCGGGTGAGGAAGCCCGCGGCGAACGGGACGCCGAGGAAGACGACGATGGCCTCGAAGACCTGCATCGGAGTGACGTCGAAGGTGGTGATGCCGGCGGCGAGCGCGTCCAGCCCGAACGCCGACGGGAGCACGAGCGCGAACAGCCAGACGTAGACGCCGTACGTGAGAATCTGGAAGAGGCTGTTGAACGCCACGAGCCCGGTGACGTACTCCGTGGAGCCCTCCGCGAGTTCGTTCCAGACGAGTACCATCGCGATGCAGCGCGCCATCCCGATGAACACGAGCCCGAGGAAGTACTCGGGGCGCGCGGGCAGCCCGGGGACGACGCCGCCGAAGAAGACGACGGCGAGCCCGAACATCAGCGTCGGGCCGATGAGCCAGTTCTGCACGAGGCTCAGGCTGAGGATGCGCCAGTTGCTGAACACCGCGCGCAGTTGCGAGTAGTCGGCTTTCGCCAGCGGCGGGTACATCATCAACACCAGCCCGATTTCCACGAGGTGGAGGTCCTGAATGGGCTGTGTGACCGACGGCGCGGCGTAGCCGAGGCCGACGCCGGCAGCCATCGCAGCGAAAATCCAGACAGTGAGGTACTTGTCGAGGACGTCCATCGAGCGCGGGTCGCCGCAGGCCTCGCAGCCGCAGTTCGGGCCGTGCTCGTGAGCGCTACTCATCAGTCTCCCCGCGGTCGGCGGCGGCGAAGAGGTCGTCCGCGAGCGCGGTGGTGTCGTAGTACCGCCAGTTGCCGTCCTTCCGCCGGGTGACGAGTCCGGCGTCGACGAGGTCCGAGAGCGCGTGGCTGACGGCGCTGTCGGAGACGTCGACGAGCGGTTCGAGCTCGCAGACGCAACGCTCGCCGTCGCTGGCGGCGAGCACGCGCGCGAGCCGGTAGCGGGTGTCGTTGCCGAGCACCGCGAACACGGACTGGGTGTCGTCGTCGAACGCGTCGTCAGCGAGCCCGTGGAGTTCGTCGAGCCGCCGCTCGACGTCGCCGTCGCAGCACTCGCCGAGTTCGTCGGTGAGCAGTCGTCGCAGCCGGTCGGCACTCTGAGCCATACGCCTACCTGAATTCTCGTTCAGATAGTCGTTCCGATGTGAACTGTCGTTCAGATAACGTGGGTGGCCCGGCGCGTGTCGTAACGTATTTGAATTCCAGTCGGCTAGAGATGGATGCAGTGTCCGGGGTAGGGTAGTGGACTATCCTTCAGCCTTGTGGAGGCTGAGACGCGGGTTCGATTCTCGCCCCTGGACCTTTTCATATAGTCGAACCGAGGAGCGACCGCTGTGCGCGCGCATCTGAACGCGTGCCACGCCACGGCAACGACTTTACACGTTCGCTACGCGTCACCGGTATGCGACGCAGAGCCCTCCTCGCCGGCTTCGCAGCCGGCACGACGACCGTCCTGGCCGGCTGCACGGACGCCGGGAGCCTGTTCGGCGACCCGGTGCAGGAAACCCGCGAGCAGTACTTCGACATGCCCGACGGCACCCGAATTCGCGTCGAGAACACGAACGGCGACGTGGACGTGACCGGTCGCGACAGGCCGGATGGGAGCGTCGACGCGACGGTGACAGTGCCCGGCGAGAGCCGCCTCGACGACGTGACCGTCGCAGTGGACGAGGGCGGCGACGAGGTCACAGTCGCCGTCGACATCGGGGGTGACACCAGCCGTGTGAGCGTCGACCTCGACCTGTTAGTTCCCGAGGATGCCGCGATGGCAGCCGTAGAGACGGAGAACGGCCACGTCGAGGTGCGGGACGTATCGGGCGTGGGCACGGCGCGCTCGGCGAACGGGAACGTAACCGTCCGGAATGCAGGCCCCGTCTCGACGGTGTCGAGCGCGAACGGCGACGTCGCCGCGGACGTGCCGGCGCCGCTCCCCGGCGACGTGCTGGTGCGCACCGAGAACGGGAATGTCGAGGCGGCGCTGTCGCCGGACGTCGACGCGACGCTGGACGCGAGGACGGAGACGAAATACGTGGAAATCGAGGACGTAGAGGTTCAGAACCGGAGCGGCGACAACGCACACGTCACGGGGACGCTCGGGGACGGCACCCACGACGTGACGATGCGGACGACGAACGGCCGCATCGAGATTCGGGCGCTCCAGTAGTCAGGGCGCGGACTGGCCGCTCGCGCCGGGTATTTTGGGCTCCTCGCTGACGCCCGTCGACTGGATGATGTCGAAGGCAGTCATGAGGTCCGTGCGGGAGACGAGCCCGACCATCTCGTCGGCCTCGTCGACGACGACGAGGCGGCCGACGCCGTGCTCCTGCATGGCGTCGAGGGCGTCCATCGCGTTGCTGGACTGGGAAATTGTGTAGACTTCCTCGGACATGACGTCCTCGACGTGGATGGCGTCGCGTTCGACCGGGTCGACGTCCCGGGCGTCGTCGAGCGTGACCATGCCGACGACGCTGCCGTTGCGCATGACGGGGTAGCCGGTGTGGCGTTCTTCGAGCATGCGCTCCATGAGTTCGGCGACGGAGTCGTCGGCCTCGACGGTGTGGACGTCGTGGGTCATGATGTCGGCGACGCTGACGTCCTGGAAGACGGCGTTCATGACGGTGCGCTGGGCTTCGCCGGACGCGCCGATGTAGATGAAGAAGGCGATGGCGATGAGGATGAGGTTGAACCCGAGCAGGCCGACGATGCCGAGCAGGAGCGCGAACAGCTTCCCGACCTCGGCGGCAATCTGGGTGGCGCGGGCGAACGAGCGCTTCCGGGCGAGCAACGCGCGGAGGACGCGGCCGCCGTCCATCGGGAAGCCGGGGAGGAGGTTGAACGCGGCGAGCGCGAAGTTCATCAGCGCGAGGTAGCCGAAGACGAACCGGAACGTGTCCAGTGACGCTGGCAAGAAGTGGAGCGCGCCGAACGACAAGACGCCGAGCGCGATGCTGACGATGGGGCCGGCGATGGCGATGAGCAGTTCCTGGCTCCACTCCTCGGGCTGGTCGGAGAGGCTGGCGATGCCGCCGAGAATCCACAGCGTGATGGAGTCGATGGGGAACCCGAAGTGCATCGCGACGACGCTGTGCCCGAGTTCGTGGAGGACGACGCCGGCGAACAGGCCGACGGCCGCGGCGATGCCGAGGTACCACCGCATGTTGCCGTCGGTGAGCGCGGCGGCGTCGAGGTTCGCGTTGAACGGCACGCTGTTGAGCGTCTCTATCCAGACGTCGACCTGCATCCCGATGAGGTAGGCGAACACCGGGAGAATCAGCAGGAACGTGACGTCGAGTTTTATCGGGATGCCGAACGCGCTCCCGATTTTGAAACTTCGCATACCCAACGATACCGGGGCGTCCCGCTTAAAAGCGGGGGCGGCTGTCCCACACGAGCACCGACGGCCGGGTCAGTAGGCCGCCCGGAGGACTGCTTCCACGTCGTCGGTCGTGAGGTCGAGGTCAGGTGGCGCGTTCGCCATGAAGGCGTCCGCGACGACAGTCTCGGCGACCGCAGGGAACTCGCTGGGCTCGGGACCAGCGACGTCGGCCAGCGAGTCGGGGAGGCCGAGGGCGTCCCGGACGTCAGCAACGGCCGCTACGACCGCTTCAGCGGGGTCGTCGGCATCCGCAGCGCCGAGCGCGTTCGCGAGCAGATCGCGGCGACCGTCCACTTCCGCGAAGAGGTGGCGGAGGACGTGCGGCGCGACGACGGCGTGGGCAGCGCCCTGCTGGACCGCGTAGCCGTCGGTGAGTCCGTGTCCGAACGCGTGAATGACGGAGAGCGTCGTCTCGCCGGGCCGCGAGATGCCGTACTGGACGAGCAACAGCCCCTCCAAGACGGGTTCGAGGGTGTCGGCGTCGACACTCCCACGCCCCAGTTCGCGGAGGCCGTCGGCGAGGAGGCCGAGCCCGCGGGCGGCCGTCGCGTCCGTGACTGGTGTGGCGTTCGCGGCGTACAACGTCTCGATACCCTTGTCGAAGCCGTTCATCGCGGAGCCGACGAGCACGTCCCGGGGCGTGGTAGCGACAAGCGCGGGGTCGTAGCAGACCGCGCACGGCATCAGCCGGCGGTCCGAGAGCCCCCCGCTGACGGGCACGTCGACCAGCCCGGAGTCGGGGTGAGCGTTCAGTCCAGCGACCACGGAGAGGTCCGCGCCAGCGAGCGTCGTCGGCACGGCGACGATTGGTTCGAGGTCGCCGTCCGCGGAGAGCGTGCCGGTCTCGGCGAACTCCCGGGCGGCTACCTCGGCGTCGTGGCCGCCCGTAGCGAGTACGCTGACGGCTTTCGAGACGTCGAGACTGCTGCCGCCGCCGAGCGCGACGAGCACGTCGGCGTCCTGCTCGCGGTACGCGTCCCGGGCGTCGAGCGCGGTCGAGAGTCGCTTCTCGGGCGTCGTCTCGTCGAAGACGCCGGCCAGTTTGTCGCCCAGCCCGTCACGAATCGGGTCCATCACGGCCGGCGTGCTGCCGACGGTCGACCCGCAGACGACGAGCGCGCGCTCGAACCCCTGCCGGTCGAGTTCGTCGGCGAGGTCGGCGACGCTGTCGACGCCGTACCGGAGCACACCGGGGTCGTAGTCGAAGCGGAACGGCTCGCCGACGCGGTCGCTCGTGGCTGGGTCGGTCACGCTACGTCCCTCCGTCCTCGGGACGAGGGGGTTCGAACTCGGGGAGTGCGGCCTCGATTTCGGCGCGCTCGGCCTCCAGCCACTCCGGGAGCACGAGACTGGACCCGAGTTCCTCGACGTCCTCGTCGACGTCGAAGCCGGGGCCGTCGGTCGCAATTTCGAAGAGCACACCACCGGGCTCGCGGCAGTACAGCGACTGGAAGTACTTCCGGTCGATGGGGCCGCTGGCGGAGAGGCCGTGGTCGGCGTAGGCTTCCTTGTACGCCTCTAATTCGTCGACGTTCTCGGCGGTGAACGCGACGTGGTGGACGGTGCCGACGCCCATTCGTCCGCGGCCGGCGTCGGTCTGCACGAGGTCCAGAATCGAGTGCGGGCCGCCCGCGGACGTCTGGTAGCGTCGGCGGTCGCCGTCGTCGCCGACGTGCTCGTACCCCAGTACCTCGGTGAGAATCTCCTCGGTCGGGCCGAAGTCGCGGACCGCGAGCGTGACGCTGTGGAACCCGCGCAGCTGGTGTTCCTCGGGGACCGGGCCGTCGGGCCACGGCACCGCGTCGGAGTCGCGTGCGTGCTCGCTGGCGACGAGTTCGAGGCCGATGCCGTCCGGGTCCGAGAACCGGATGACGGTGTCGCCGAAGCGCTCGGACTCTTCGACGGCGACGCCCTGTTCGTCGAGGCGCTGGACCCAGAAGTCCACGGACTCGGGCGGAATCAGGTACGCGGTGTCGCGGGTCTGGCCCGCGCCGAACTGCCCGTCGCGGCCGCTGTCGGTCCACGGGAAGAACGTGATGTTCGTCCCGGGCGTCCCCTCGTAGTCGCCGAAGTAGAAGTGGTACGTGTTGGTGTCGTCGTGGTTGACGGTGCGCTTGACGAAGCGCAGGCCGAGCGTCTCGACGTAGAAGTCGGCGTTCGCCTGCGGGTCGCCCGCGATGGCCGTGACGTGGTGGAGTCCCGGCGTCGAATCTGTCATGCACCGACGTAGGCGGTCCACACACGTATAGCCACGTTAGACGGCACTGTCACCGGGTGACGCCTCCGTCACCACCGGACGGGGAGGCCAGCGAACGGTTAACACGCCGGCGGACGAACGCGACGTATGACCTGCCCACACCTGGAGTACCGCGAGGAGGGCGACGGCCGCGAATTCGACACCGCGCGGGCGTACTGCACGATTACCGAGGAGTTCGTCCAGCCGATGCGCGCGGACGTCTGCAACGACCGCTACGACCTCGACCACGCCGCGCACTGCGAGATATTCCGCGAGCACGAGGGCGAATCGTGAGCTACGAATCGTTCCTCGCGGGCGACCCCGTCGTCGTGACGGCGGCGCTGACCGGCGGCGTCCACGGGAAGGAAGCAAACCCGAACGTCCCGGAGACGCCCGAGGAAATCGGACGCGCGGCCGCGGCAGCCGAGGATGCTGGCGCTGCGGTCGTCCACGTCCACGCGCGGAAGCCCAACGGCGAGCGCTCGTTCGCGACCGAGGACTTCCAGGCCATCGACGACGCCATCCACGAGCACGCCGCCGACGTGATAATCCAGCACTCGACGGGCGGCACTGGCGCACCCGACGACCTGCGCCACGAACCCCTGCGGACTGACCCCGCGCCGGAGATGGCAAGCCTCGACATGGGGCCGCTGAACCGCTACGACCACCTCACGAGCGAGAACACCCGCGGGCTCGTGGACTCGCTGTACGACGAGATGGACGAGCGCGGCATCAAGCCCGAGTTGGAGGTGTTCAACGACGGCCACCTCAACGAGGTCCACGGCCTGCTCGAGCGCCGCGACCTCGCCGACCCCGTCTACGCCACGCTGATTTTCGGGCCGGGCACGCTCACCCGGCCACGCCCCCGGAACTTCCTGAACCTCGTGTCGAACCTCCCCGATGGCGCGGCGTTCAACACGCTCGGGTTCGGCCCACACCAGCTCCCGTTCGCCACAATGGGCATCATGTTCGGCGGACACGTCCGCGTCGGCCTCGAGGACAACGTCTACTACGAAAAGGGCGAACTCGCGGAGAGCAACGCCCAACTCGTCGAGCGCGTGGTCGGCGTCGCGGAGACGCTCGGTCGCCCGGTCGCGTCGCCAGCCGAAGCCCGCGAGGTCCTCGGCCTCCGGGACGGTGACGCCTAAGGCCCGGGACCGCCACGGTACGTGTATGACGACTTCCGAGACCGCGAGCCACGTGGTTCGCCGCGCTGCCGACGTTGAGTACGAGACCGTGGACGCCGCCGAGGGCATGCGGAAGGGCGTGCTGCTGGACGACACCGATGGAGCGCCCCACTTCGCGATGCGGCGGTTCGTCCTCGAACCGGGCGCGAGCGTCCCCGAGCACACGAACGAAGTCGAGCACGAGCAGTACGTGCTCGCGGGCGAGTACACGGTCGGCATCGAGGGCGAGACCTACGAGGTGAGCGCCGGCGACAGCCTCCTCATCCCCGCGGGCGCGGTCCACTGGTACGACAACCCCGGCGACGAGGAAGGCGCGTTCGTCTGCGTCGTCCCGAACGGCGACGACGCCATCGAACTCGTGGAGTAGCGACGACACCGACCACCGCCGACAGCGACTGAACAACCGACACCGGGTGGACTGAAAGGGACGGCGCGGTCGCCGAACCCCGGCGACGTAAGCACGCGAACGAAGTGAGCGCGCGCAGCGAGCCGCGGGAGGCGACCGCGTCGGGGCTTTCGAGGACACGTCGAAAACACCGATAGTGAGCACGGCCAATACGCGAAGACCTAGCAAGCGAATCGCTGAAATACTGTCCTCCCGTACGTTGGTTCGTGTCTGAGCAGGTCCAGCGCGTGGATACGTTGTTCCTCCACGAGACCGGAGACGACTACTTGGCGGTCGCCCAGCGGAGCAGCGACCGGTTGTTCCGCGCGAAACTGGAGTTAACGGAACGGGATGCGGGGCCGCGGCCCGGACGATTTCGCGTGAAGACGGGAAGCGGCGAGGAGCCGCGCAGCCCCGACCAGTTCGTGGACATCGCGCGGCGCGCGGACCGCATCCGCATCAGCGAGCAGACGAGCCGGAGCGGCCGCGGGGAGCTCCGGGAGATGCTGGACGCCTACCAGCAGGACGCGAAGGTCGTGCGGACGTGCCGGTACTGCGCGGGGAAGGGGCGGTACTCGCCCATCACGTCGGAGACGGCCATCGAGGCGGACGGCGAGTTCATCTGTCAGGACTGCGCGATTCGCGAATTGGAGCGCGAGCTGTCGTTCAACGGCGGCATGACGGGCGCGGCGCAGGACCGCCTCGAAGAACTCCTGCTGGAGGAGCAGGACCTCGACCGCATCACCGGATTGTTGGGTGGGAACCTCGACCCGGACTTGACGAAGTTCGACGAGGTGAGCGCGACGACCGACGAGGTCGACCCGGTGCCGGTCGACAGCCTCGACCTCCACCCGGACGTGAAGGAACTGTTGACGGCGCGCTTCGACGAACTGCTGCCCGTGCAGAGCCTCTCCGTGGAGAACGGGCTGCTCGACGGCGAGGACCAGCTCGTGGTGTCGGCGACGGCGACCGGGAAGACGCTCGTCGGGGAGATGGCGGGGCTGCACCGCCACCTCTCCGGGAAGGGGAAGATGCTGTTCCTGGTGCCGCTGGTCGCGCTCGCGAACCAGAAGCACGAGGACTTCCAGGACGAGTACGGCGACCTGGCGAACGTCACGATTCGCGTGGGGTCCTCGCGGATTCGGGACGACGGCCACGCGTTCGACCCGTCGGCGGACATCATCGTCGGGACGTACGAGGGCATCGACCACGCGCTCCGCACGGGGAAGGACCTCGGCGACATCGGGACGGTGGTCATCGACGAGGTGCACACGCTCAAGGAGGACGAGCGCGGCCACCGCCTCGACGGCCTCATCTCGCGGCTGAAGTACTACTGCGAGCAGCGCGAACAGCAGTACCGCAACTACGAGGGCGCGCAGTGGATCTACCTCTCGGCGACCGTCGGCAACCCCGGCGAACTCGCGCGGGGGATGCGCGCGAACCTCGTGGAGTTCGAGGAGCGACCGATTCCCATCGAGCGCCACGTGACGTTCGCGGAGGGCAACGAGAAGCCCGACATCGAGAACAAACTCGTGCGCCGGGAGTTCGACAAGGAGTCCTCGAAGGGGTACAAGGGCCAGACCATCATCTTCACGAATTCGCGTCGGCGCTGCCACGAAATCTCGCGGAAACTGGACTACCCCTCCGCCGCGTACCACGCGGGGCTGGACTACGGCGAGCGCAAGTCCGTCGAGCGCCGGTTCGGGAATCAGGACCTCTCGGCGGTCGTGACGACGGCGGCGCTCGCGGCTGGCGTCGACTTCCCCGCCTCGCAGGTCATCTTCGACACGCTCGCGATGGGCATCGAGTGGCTCTCCGTCCAGGAGTTCGAACAGATGCTCGGACGCGCGGGCCGCCCCGACTACCACGACCGCGGGAAGGTGTACATGCTCGTCGAACCCGACGCCTCCTACCACTCCTCGATGGAGGGCACCGAGGAGGAAATCGCGTTCAAACTCCTGAAGGGCGAGATGGAGGACGTCGTCACGCACTACGACGAGACCGCGGCCGTCGAGGAGACGCTCGCGAACGTCACGGTCGGCGGGAAGGCCGCCAAGCGCCTCAACGACCGGATGCTCGGCGAAGTGCCGACCAAGCACGCGCTCGGGAAACTCCTCGAGTACGACTTCGTCGACGGCTTCGAGCCGACGCCGCTCGGGCGCGCGGTGACGACGCACTTCCTCGAACCCGGCGCGGCGTTCACGATTCTGGACGGCGTGCGCAAGGAGAAACACCCCTACGACATCGTCGCGGACATCGAGTTGCGCGGCGAACAGCAGTAGTCCGGCGCGCCCGCTGGCGGGTCGTACCTGCCGTTCGATTTTAACCGGAGGCGTGTGAACGGGTCGCACATGACTCTGGTCGCCGCGGCTGGACTGGCCGCGCTCTCGGTCGCCGCCGCCGGGCTCGTGCTCTACGCCGCGTGGCGCGCGGAACCGTCCCGCGACGCACAACCGACGCCGCCGAGCGACGCGGCCGCGCTCGCGGACGGCGGCGAGCGCGCCAGCGGCCCGGCCGACGCCGAACCCGACGGCGGCGAACCCGCCGAGTCGGGCTACCTCCTCGGAACCTCCGCGTCGCACAAACTGAGCGGCGTCACGCGCTGGCTGACAACGATCGACCACAAGGACATCGGGCTGCTGTACCTCGCGTTCGCCGCGACTGCGTTCCTCTGGGGCGGCACGGACGCGATGATGATGCGCACCGAACTGTACGACCCCGCGGTCTCCGTCTGGGACGAACACACGTACAACGCCCTGTTCACGATGCACGGGCTCACGATGCTGTTCCTGTTCGGGACGCCCGCGCTCGCCGGCCTCGGGAACTACCTGCTCCCGCTGTTCATCGGCGCCGACGACATGGCGTTCCCCCGCATCAACGCCATCGCCTTCTGGCTGCTCGTGCCCGCACTCGTGCTCATGCGCGCCGGCCTGCTCTCGGACGTCCTCGGCCACGTCTTCGTCGCGGGCGGCCTCGGGGTCCTGGGTGACCAACTGCTCGCGCTCGCGCCGCCCGCGACCGGGTGGACGTTCTACGCGCCGCTGTCCGTGCAACTCGAACTCCCGACGGTGAGCGTCGTCCTGCTGGGCTTGCACCTCTCGGGGGTCGCCACCACGATGTCCGCCATCAACTTCATCGCGACCATCTTCACCGAGCGCGAGGTGTCGTGGCGCGAACTCGACATCTTCTCGTGGACGATGCTCACCCAGTCCGGGCTGATTCTGTTCGCGTTCCCGCTGCTGGGCAGCGCGCTCGTCATGCTCCTGTTAGACCGCACCGTCGGCACGACCTTCTTCGCTATCCAGGGCGGGAGCCCCATTCTCTGGCAACACCTGTTCTGGTTCTTCGGCCATCCGGAGGTGTACATTCTCGTGCTACCGCCGATGGGTATCGTCAGCCTCCTCGTCCCCAAGTTCTCGGGGCGGAAGCTGTTCGGGTTCAAATTCGTCGTTTACTCGACGCTGGCGATCGGTGTGCTCTCCTTCGGCGTGTGGGCTCACCACATGTTCACCACGGGTATCGACCCACGGCTCCGCGCTAGCTTCATGGCCGTCTCCATCGCCATCGCCGTGCCGTCGGCGGTGAAGGTGTTCAACTGGATTACCACGATGTGGAACGGCCACGTCCGCCTCACCGCACCGATGCTGTTCTGCATCGGCGGCATCGGGACGTTCATCGTCGGCGGCGTCACCGGCATCTTCCTCGCCGCCATCCCCATCGACCTCCTGTTGCACGACACCTACTACGTCGTCGGCCACTTCCACTTCATCATCATGGGGCTCATCTCGTTCGCGGTGTTCGCGGGCGTCTACTACTGGTACCCCCTCGTCGTCGGCAAACACACCGACTACCGGCTCTCGGTCGCACACTTCCTGCTCACCACCGTGGGCATCGTGCTCGCGTTCGGCCCGATGATGATTATGGGCCAGGAAGGGCTGCCGCGGCGGTACGCCTCCTACCCCGCGGAGTTCGCGGGCCTCCAGCAGGTCGCGACGCTCGGCGCGATTCTCATCGCGCTCGGCACGGTCGTCTGGCTGTTCAACCTCGTGCAGTCCTACCGGATGGGCGAGCCCGTCACCACCGACGACCCCTGGGACCTCCGCGAGCACGGCGACGACCGTACCGCGGAGTGGGACGAACTCCCCTACGGGCGCGAGTAATCAGACGTCTTCGAGGGAGTGGTAGACCGCGCCGAGCGTGAACCCGTAGAGGAGGTGCGCGAACAGCGTAAAGGAGAGGTGGAGCGCGCCCTCCAGGGAGGTGAGGTCGGGCGACGCGACCACGACGTACACCACCCACAGCGGGATGCTGAACGCCATCCCCCGAATCGCGGGGTCGCCGCCGCCCGGCACCGTCGAGAGCACGCGCCCCAGGCGCACGAACACCAGCGGGAACAGTACCATCCCCGCCAGCAGGAACACGAACAACCCCAGCACGGGCTGGTCGGAGACGCCCGCGTACCGCGCTATTGCCGGGCCGACGCCCAGCTCGAAACGCGCCTCGACCTCCGCGATGACGAGCACCACGGACATCACGATCGTCCCGGCGACACCACCACCAATCGCGCGTCGTATCGGGTCCATGCGTTGTCACCTCCTCAAACCACCAGCGGCACCGCCAACAGCCCCGGCACGAACGCCACCCCAAGCGTCGCCAGCAGGATGACGAGTATCGCGCTCGGCAGCCCGCCGATTGCCACCACGAGCAACGCCAGCGGCGTCACCGCCACCTGCGCGCCCAGGAACTCCGCGATGAGGATGACCACGAGCCCCACGACCGCGTTGACGATGAACGGCTTCACCGCGCGAATCACGCGGTACGCGCCGAACAACGCCACCAGTACGAGGACCGCGAGCCCGACCTCCAGCATCGTTGGCATACGTACCCGTGTGACATCCACCGCGAAAGTCGTTGTGGCGACAGCCCGCCGAACGAAACCCTTACGCCGTCCCCGGCGGTACGTCTACGTGCGGGACCGTGGGGTAGCTTGGTATCCTTTCGGCCTTGGGTGCCGATAACCCCGATTCAAATTCGGGCGGTCCCACTCCAACACTTTCCTAACACGTAGCCGCGCCGCTGCTTTCATACTCGATTAATGTTACGTCGGTTCGCGAACTGATAGCAGCTATGCAGAGCCATCGGAAGGGTGAGTTGACGGAAGTAATCGCCATCGCGGAGTTGAAGCGCCGCGGGATACCCGTCTCCGTTCCGTTCGGGGACAACGAACGGTACGACCTCGTCATCGAATCCGAAAACGGCCTCTATCGGGTGCAGGTGAAAACCGGAACGTTCGACGGCGAAACGGTGCGGTTCAAGGGCTACTCGATACACACGAATTCCGAGGGGAACGTCCACGAGGCGTACGACGGGGACATCGACTACTTCCTCGTGTACTGCCACGACTTGGAGACGATGTACCTCGTCGCAGAGGACACTGTGACGTCGAACATGCGCCTTCGCGTCGAGGACCCCGAAATCGAGCAGCCGAGCATCAACTGGGCTGCCGAGTACAAATTCGACGAACAGTGGCCGCCGGAGGACGGCACGAACTCCGTCGTGGACGAGCGCGAGGCCATCGTCCAGACGCTGCGCGACCGCGGCGTGGATGTCATCGACGCGATGGACAGCGACGCGCCCTACGACGTCATCCTCCGCACGCCCGCGGACGACCTCGTGCGAGCGGCCGTGCGCCGGGGTTCGGTGACGAACGGCCGGATTCGCTTCGACACGAGCCAGACCGTCCCGGGTCCCGACGACGTCGAGTACGTGGTCGTGGACTGCGCGGAGCGCGGCGAGCAGTATCTCGTCGAGCGCGCGAGCTACGAGCGCACGATGAGCCTGCGGGTGGCCGAACCCGAGCAGGCGCAGCCGTCGATAAACTGGGCTGCCGACTACGAATTCCGGACGTGCTGGCCGCCGAGGTAGTTGTTTCGCAGAAACAAGTCTGGTCACCCCAAGATAGACATGCCGAGTTGTATAGCCCGAAAATCCACCCTGGGAGAATACATTTACCGACACCCCACCAACACGTACACATGAGCGACCTGTCCCCGACTGACGTGGCACCGGCGTGGGTGTGGCTCGCGACGGCCGCGAGCGGCGTGCTCGCAGCAGTTGTACACGTCGTGGGCGGCGCAGCCTACGAGTCCGCTGTCGGCGTGCTGACCGCCGGCGCAGTCGTCGGCGTGCTGTACCTGCTCTACCAGTGGGGACAGATTCGGGAAAAGCCGACCAGTGCGAAGAGCGACCGCGAGAAGGAGATGGAAGCGGAGGCGGGCGGCTACGGCGGCAACGGCGGCGGTGGCTAGCCCGGCGCCTATTCTTCGCTGAGGACGTCGTAGACGCCGACCATCTCCGTTTCTTCGACGCGCGCCGTGAATTCAGCGCCTTCCTCGGGCGCGTCGTCGGCGACGAGCGTGACAGCTTCGATGGGGTCGCGCAGCAGGAACGACTTGATGCGTTCGGGCCACGACGGCGCGCCGCCCTTCCGGCAGACGAGCACGTACCGAGAACTGGCGAGGTCGCGGAGGGCAGGCTGGAGGTCGTGGTCGTCGACGTCCTCCGGGGGGACGACGGCGAGCACTTGCGTGTGGAGCGTTTCGGGCACACGCGACCCGAGGGGTTCGACCGGAATGAGTCTTGCTCGAACGCGGTGCTTTTCCGGCGCACGCGAAACGCACCGGTATGGTCGGGTCGTCGGTTCTCATCGCGGTCGTGGCACTCGTGTTGTACGGCGCGTGGGCGGTCACCGCGGGCGTGGCGACGCGGAGCATGACGCCCGTGAACGCCGTGTTCGTCTCGTACGTCGCGGGCATCGCGGTCGCGGGCGGGTACGTGCTCTGGACGCGCCAGCCGGTGACGGGCTCGCGCGTCGACCTCGCGTTCGCGGCAGTCTCGGGCCTCTGTCTGGCCGCCGGCACCATCGGCTTCTACGCGGCGCTGGCGCGCGGGAACATGGCCGTCGTCTCCGCCATCGTGGCGCTGTACTTCGTGATTCCCGCGGTCGTCGGCGTGTTCTACTTCGACGCGGCGCTGTCCGCGACGAACGTCGCGGGGCTCGCGCTCGCGGTCGTGGCGGTCGTGCTCGTTGCGTCCTGACGAGACTCGACCCCGCCTGCGGGACTCTCTTATAGGCAACTCCGAACATCATCCGGGCGGCTCCCACGCAGTGAAAACTGCGAGGGTGGTTCTTGGAGAACGCGCGGAGAGCCTCCGCTGACGGTCGAATCACGCGAGAGACGACGGGCGGCGGCCGTTCGAGTCGCCCGCACGACGGAGGCTGACACGAATGCCAGACTCAGACGACGACATCCCAATATCGTTCGACGACGACGAAGAGGACCGCATGGAGCGCCTGCTCGACGACACCGAGTACGACACGGAGCTCGGCGTCGAGATGGCGAAAGACGCCCAGCGCGTCGCCGCGGGCGAGCTCTCGGAGGCGGAGTTCTACCGCCAGTACCACGAGGACGTCCTCGAGGAGTTCGGCGAGGACGACCGCGAAATCTCGGGGCTGCTCGACGACGCCGGCGGCGACGGGTTCGCCGACCGGCTCTCCGGGCTCGCCGACGACGAGGGCCTCTCGCGGCGCGAAGTGATGAAGAAGGGCGGCGCCGCGGCGGTCGCGCTCGGACTGTTCGCGAGCGTGGACAGCGAGACCGCGGCCGCCCAGGAGGGCGACGAGGGCGAGGGCACGCGCTACGGGATGACCATCAACCTCAACAACTGCGACGGCTGTCTCGCCTGCGTCGTCGCGTGCAACGAGGAACACGGCACGTCCCGCGGCGCGAACTGGATGTACGTGTTCACGTACGAGGACGAGGACCAGGGCGACGAGAACTTCCTCGTGCGGCCGTGCCAGCACTGCACGGACTCCCCCTGTACGAAGGTGTGTCCGGTCGGCGCGCGCCACACCCGCGAACAGGACGGTCTCGTGCTCACCGACTACGACATCTGCATCGGCTGCCGGTACTGCGAGGTCTCCTGCCCGTACGGCGTGAATTACTTCCAGTGGGGCGAACCCGACGTCCCGGACAGCGAAATCGACGACGACCACCAGTACGACGAACGCGGCCGCTGGGTCGGCTCCCGGCCACCGAAGGGCGTGATGGGCAAGTGCACGTTCTGCGTCGACCGCCAGGACGGCCAGATGGGCGAGGACAAGATCGGGACGACCGCCTGCGAGGAGGCGTGCGCGATGGACGCCATCCACTTCGGCGACATGAACGACCCGGAGAGCGCACCCAACCAGCACCTCCGGGAGTACCGCGAGCAGCAGGAGAACGACCAGTCGTACCCGAACCGGAAGGAGCACACCGTCTCCACGTTCAAACTGATGGAGGAGCGCGGCACGGACCCGAACGTCCACTACATCGGGAACGAGCCGTCCCCGCACGCCGAACAGGTCGAGGGCCCCGTCACGTACGAGGACGCGGGCATCGTCGACAACCGCAAGGAGGAGGTGCTGGACAATGGCGCGATGGCCAACACGGAGGGCGAAGAGGCATGACGAGCGCCGACCGCGAACGCCCCGAGCGCGCCGCCCGCGACGACGGGACGCGCCGCGTCACCACGAACGGAGGTGAGCGGCCGTGAGCGTCGACGTTACCGGCGTCGGTCGCGACACGCTCGTGCGGCCGATTCAGACGTTCTCGAAGAAATACGTCGTCGCCTTCCTGCTCGCGCTGGCGGGCGTCGGCGTCTGGCTGTTCTTCTACGTCCAGCAGCTCGAACACGGCCTCGTCGTCACCCACCTCGGGGACTGGGGCTCCGGCGGCGGCGTGCCGTGGGGCCTCTACATCGGCGCGTTCATCTGGTGGGTCGGCATCGCCCACGGCGGCATCATCCTCTCGGCCGCGGTGCGGCTGCTCGGCATGGACACCTACCAGCCGGTCGCGCGCATGGCCGAACTGCTCACGATTGCGGCGCTGACCTGCGCGGGTCTGTACATCCTCATCCACGTCGGCCGGCCGGACCGCCTCGTCACGAGCGTGCTGCCCGCGTGGCCGACGCGCGTCCAGTGGTCGCCGCTCGTCTGGGACGTCACCGTCATCACCGCGTACTTCGTGCTGACGGCGACGTACCTCCTGTTGACGATTCGCTACGACGTCCACCGGCTGCGCGACCGCCTCCCCGACCGCTTCGAGCCGCTGTACAGGGCGCTGCTCGTCGGCTACAGCGAGAAGGAGGACGCGGTCGTCGAGCGTATGGTGTGGTGGCTCGCGTTCGCCATCATCATCATGGCGCCGCTGTTGCTCCACGGCGGCGTCATCCCGTGGCTGTTCGCCCTGCTGCCGTCGATGGCGGGCTGGGCGGGCGGCGTGCAGGGGCCGTCGTTCCTCTCCATCGCGCTCACCTCCGCGGTCAGCGGCATCATCATCATCGCTGCGGCGTTCCGCTACGCCTACGACTGGCAGGAACTCATCCCGACGCAGGTGTTCTACGGCCTCTCGAAGTGGCTGGGCTTCTTCGGGCTGCTCTTCCTGTGGCTGCAGCTCCAGCAGGTCATCACGGGCATCTTCGCCGCGCCGACCACGCTCCAGCACGCCACCGAAGTGAAGATCGCGACCCCCATCTACTGGGTCGCCATCGGACTCGTCGTCGCCGCGGAGCTGTACGTCTTCGCGGCCGCGCTGAAGTCGTCGCTGTTCTCGATTCCGCGCATCGTCGCGGTCTCCGTGCTGGTGCTCGTCGGCACGCTCGTCGAGAAGACGCTGTTCGTCGTCGAGGGGCTCCAGCACGCGCACTTCCAGCTCTACGACGCCGTCCCCGGCGTCTACGTGCCGTCGCCCGTGGAACTGTCGTCGCTTCTGGGCGCGGTCGGCATCGTCGTGCTGTTCTTCCTCGCCGTCTCGAAGGTGATTCCGGTGGTCGAACTGCACGCCATCGAGGACGACCACGAGGAGGTGACCGAGTGATGTTGCCGCTCGCGTCGGCGCCGTACACGCTGCCGTTCGTCGGCCCGGGCACGTACCTCATCTTCGGCATCGTGCTCGCGCCCGTCTACGTGATGCTGGCCGCGTGGTACCTCGGCGAGCCCAGCGACGGCCGCACCGCCGGCCTCGGCGTCGCCTACCTCGCCGGCCTCACGACCGTGCTGTGGGGCGGCCTGTTCGTCGCCACGATGGTCATCAAAGTCGCGTTCTTCTGACAGCCAGCCACCCGCGCCGGGGGGACCCCGGCACCCACCCAACACCATGACCACTGCACCCGAACTCCGAGCACGACTCGCCGACGTGGAGGACCCGCTGAACGACGACGACATCGTCTCGATGGGGCTCGTCAACGACGTCACGGTGAGCGAGGACACCGCCCGCGTCTCGCTGGCGTTCAACGCGCCGTACTCGCCCGCCGAAATCGAGATTGGCAACGAAATCCGGGACGTCGTCGAGGGCGCCGGCCTCGACCCCGACCTGCGCGCGAACGTCGACGACGACCACGGCTTCGACGACGAGATTCTCCCGGGCGTGAAGAACGTCGTCGCCGTCGCCAGCGGGAAGGGCGGCGTCGGGAAGACGACGGTCGCGGCGAACCTCGCGGCCGGCCTGAACGACCGCGGCGCGCGCGTCGGCATCCTCGACGCGGACGTCCACGGCCCGAACGTCCCCCGCATCCTGCCGACGGAGAACGAACCCGGCGTCACGCCCGACGGCGACATCGTGCCGCCGGCCTCGGACGGCGTGCGCGTGATGAGCACCGACCACATGATGCCCGACGGCGACGAGCCCGCGGTGATGCGCGGGCCGATGGTGAACAACGTGATGAGAGCGTGTCATAGAACTATTCACACATAATGATTATTTTGTTTACTATTATAGGAAGATATTATCTTAGAAGCTCGTGCACTTGGTGCACGGATCTTAAAATCGGTCAGAGAGTGCCCTTTCGTTTCCGAATAATGATTTCTCGCACCTGTTCTACGTGATTCGTCTCGGATTGAACGAACGCTGTGAGGATGGCCTCGACGATCTCGGAGCGGCTGGCTCCGAGATCGTCACACTCAGCGACCAATTCATCCACTTCTCGCACGATTTCCTCGTCAACAGCGACGCCGAACTTCTCTTTCGCCATAGCTAAAACAAGCTTAAAACGGCGTGCACTAAGTGTACAACGGTCTCAATTCGTCTAAGTTGATTTAGCGAACCATGTGAACTCTTCTATGACAGGCTCTGATGATGAAGTTCATCAACGAGGTCCAGTGGGGCCGCCTCGACTACCTCGTCGTGGACCTGCCGCCCGGCACGGGAGACGCGTCGCTGAACCTCCTGCAGACGCTGCCCGTCGCGGGCGTCGTGGTCGTTACGACCCCACAGGAGATGGCCGTCGCGGACGCCCGGAAGGGCCTGAAACTGTTCGCCGAGCACGACGCGCCCGTCCTCGGCGTCGTCGAGAACATGGCCGCGTACCACTGCCCGAACTGCGAGGACACCCACGAGGTGTTCGGCAGCGGCGGCGCGGCCGAAATCAGCGACGACTACGACGTCCCCGTGCTCGCGGACCTCCCCGTCCACCCGGACTTCGGCAGCGAGGCCGGCGGCCCGACGATTCGCGACGAGGACAGCGCCGTCCAGGACGACCTCTTCGACTTCGTGGACGAGACCGCCGACCGCGTCGGCGAAATCAACCGCCGGAAGGTCGCCGAACACGTCGCCGAGCGCGGCGACGACGTGCCCGAGGAAGCCGACGCCCCCGCTGGGTCGCCGTAGGCCGGGCGTCACTCCGCGGAGTCGACGCCAGTAATTTCGAAGCGCGCGCCCGTCTCGCTCTGCTCTGCGTCGGTGGCGGCGACCTCCCAGCCGTGCGCGGACGCGATGGTCTCCACGATGGAGAGCCCGAGGCCCGTGCCGTCGCTGGTCGTGTACCCCATCTCGAAGATGTCGTCCTGCAGGTCCGCGGGGATGCCGGGGCCGTCGTCCTCGATGTAGAACCCCGAGCCGTCGGCGAGCGCGCCGACGCGCACCGTGACGTCTGGACCGCCGTGTTCGACGCTGTTCCGGTAGAGGTTCTCCATGAGTTGGACGACGCGGTCGGCGTCCGCGTCGAACGCGAGGTCGCCATCCACGACGTGCGTGGCTTCTTCGGCGGCGACCGACGCCCACGCCTGTTCGGCCAGCGCCGCCAGCGACACGCGCGAGCGCTCACCGATGTCCTCGCCTTCGCGCGCGAGCATCAGCACGCCCTCGATGATTTGCTCCATGCGGTCGAGCGCCCGCGCCGCGGCGTCGAGGTGCTCGCTGTTGCGCTGGTCGCGCTCCAGGTCCACGCGGCCCGCGGCGACGTTGAGGGGGTTGCGGAGGTCGTGGCTGACGACGCTCGCGAACTGACCGAGGCGCTCGTTTTGGCGCTGAATCTGGCGGCGCGCGTGCTCCTCGCTGGTGACGTCCGTGACGACGACCATCTCGCCGACGCGCGTCCGCCCGAACGTGAACGGCGTCGCCGACACCTGGTAGAACCGCCGCTCCCCACCCCGGTCGAGTTCGACGACGTCGCGTTCGCCGGCGAGCCGGTCGGCGATTGCCGGGACGACGTCGGCGAGCGGTTCGCCCGTCGCGCCCATCAGCGTGGGGAACAGTTCGCGGGCGCGCTCGTTCGTGTCCCGAATCTCGTCCTCCTCGGTGAGGAAGACGACCGCGTTGTCGACGTCGCCCGCCAGTTGGACCGCCTGGAACCGGTCGAGGAAGACGAACAGCACGCCCACCGCGAACGCCGCGACGCCCAGCGACTCGTAGCTGAGCTCCGGAATTATCGACGTGGACGCGCCGACGATGTCCGCCGCGACCGGGAGGCCGGTGATGCCGACGAGCACGAGCAGCGGGCGCGTGTCGTAGCCCGTCTGCCCGAGCAGCTCGAACAGCATGAAGTAGCCGACCGCGGCGAGCGCGTACGCCGTCCCCATCACTACCCAGTGGAGGACGTAGTGGTCGACTGCGAGGTGCTGGAACGGGGCCGACACCTGCTCGACGCCGAAGTAGAAGCCGTGCACGGGGTTCGTGACCTTCACCGCGACGACGGCGAGGAAGACACCCAGCGCGACCCGGCGGACCAGCGGGTCGCGGTGGAACGCCCGGCCCGTGTACGCCGAACAGAAGTACAGCCACGCGCCCACTGTGGCGAGCCCGAAGATGAGGCCGCCGGTGTACGCCGCGACCTTGAGTTCCGTCGACGGCAGCGCGAGGAAGCCCGCCTGCGCGGCCGCCCAGCCGCCGCTGGTCACGAGCAACGCGGCGAGCCCGCGGCGCGTGTCCGGGTCCTTGACGTGCTCGACCTGCGACAGCCCCGCGACGCACGCGAGCGCCGACACACCGAACACCGCGACGTAGCCAGCGAACACCAGTCCTGTCATCAGACGACTCCGTAGTTGTCGGGGGTTCTCGGCGGAGCGGGATACCTGTTCGGGCGTGGATTCACTTCCACCCCGGTTTGCGAACCTTCTTAGGCGAGCGCGCGCTACCTACCGTGGACAGAATGGCCCAGGCCGCAAACCAGGAACTCGTCGACAGGTTCGAGGAGTTCTACCGCCGGTACTACAGCGACGACGTCGCGGAACTCGCCCGCAAGTACCCCCGCGAGTCCAAATCCCTCCACCTCGACTGGCGGGACCTCTACCAGATGGACCCCGACCTGGCCGACGACTACATCAACCACCCCGACGACCTCCGGGAGGCCGCCGAGGAGGCGCTGCGCCTCTACGACCTCCCCGTGGACGTCAGCCTCGGACAGGCCCACGTGCGCGTGTTCGGTCTCGACGAGCACACCGAGATTCGCGCGATTCGCGCCGAACACCTCAACACGCTCGTCAGCGTGCAGGGGATGGTGCGGAAGGCGACGGACGTGCGCCCGAAAATCGAGCGCGCGGTGTTCGTCTGCCAGCGCTGCGGCGCCGAAACCGAAGTGCCACAGGGCGACGCCGGCTTCCAGGAGCCCTACCAGTGCGAGAGCTGCGAGCGCCAGGGGCCGTTCAAGCTCGACCCCGAGCGCTCCGAATTCGTCGACTCCCAGAAACTCCGGATTCAGGAGTCCCCGGAGGGGCTGGCGGGCGGCGAGACCCCCCAGAGCATCGACGTGCACGTCGCCGACGACATCACCGGCGAAGTGACGCCCGGCGACCACGTCACCGTCTCGGGCGTGCTCCGCCTCGACCAGAGCGAGGGCAGCAACGAGTCCCCCGTCTTCGACCTCTACATGGAGGGGACGTCGGTCGTCATCGAGGACGAGGAGTTCGACGAGATGAACATCACCGAGGAGGACAAACAGCAAATCGTCGAAATCTCGAACCGCGAGAACATCTACGAGCAGATGGTCGACTCGATGGCGCCCTCCATCTACGGCCACCGGGAGGCCAAGCTCGCGATGATTCTCCAGCTGTTCTCCGGCGTCACCAAACACCTCCCCGACGAGTCCCGCATTCGCGGCGACCTCCACATGCTACTCATCGGGGACCCCGGCACTGGCAAATCGGCCTTAATTTCGTACGTCCAGAACATCGCGCCGCGCTCCGTCTACACCTCCGGCAAGGGTTCGTCCTCGGCAGGTCTGACGGCGGCAGCCGTGCGCGACGACTTCGGCGACGGCCAGCAGTGGACGCTGGAAGCCGGCGCGCTCGTGCTCGCCGACCAGGGCGTCGCGGCGGTGGACGAACTCGACAAGATGGCCGCCGACGACCGCTCGGCGATGCACGAAGCGCTCGAACAGCAGAAGATCTCGATTTCGAAGGCGGGCATCAACGCCACGCTGAAAGCCCGCTGTTCGCTGCTGGGCGCGGCGAACCCGAAGTACGGCCGCTTCGACCAGTACGAGCCAATTGGCGAGCAGATCGACCTCGAACCCGCGCTCATCTCCCGGTTCGACCTCATCTTCACGGTGACCGACGAGCCCGACCCCGAGGAGGACGCGAAGCTCGCCCGCCACATCCTCCAGACGAACTACGCGGGCGAACTCAACACCCAGCAGGAGCAGCTCGCGAGCGCGAACCACACCGAGGACGAGGTCGACGCGCAGACGGACACGGTCGCGCCGGCCATCGACGCCTCACTCTTGCGGAAGTACATCGCGTACTCGCGGCGGAACTGCTACCCGACGATGTCCGACGAAGCACGGGAGGCCATCGAGGACTTCTACGTGGACCTCCGCGCGGAGGGCCAGGGCGAGGACTCGCCCGTGCCGGTGACCGCGCGCCAACTCGAAGCGCTGGTGCGGCTCGGCGAGGCCTCCGCGCGCGTCCGACTCTCGGACACCGTGGAGGTCGAGGACGCCGAGCGCGTCATCGAAATCGTGCGCTCTTGCCTCCAGGATATCGGCGTCGACCCCGAGACCGGCGAGTACGACGCGGACGTCGTCGAAACCGGGCGCTCGAAAACCCAGCGCGACCGCGTGAAGAACGTCAAGGCCATCATCAAGGAGATCGAGGACGAGTTCGACGAGGGCGCGCCCGTCGAGGAAGTGTTGGACCGCGCCGAGGAGGTCGGGATGGACGCCTCGAAGGCCGAACACGAGATTGAGAAACTCAAGGAGAAGGGTGAACTCTACCAGCCGAACAAGGACCACCTGCGGGCGATATGAGAATCGGCGCGATCTGAAGGACGCGAGTCCACGATATTTGGATGATTCTGGGTTGCGGTGACGCTACGTCAGTGGTTGTCGTCACTGGAACAAAATTCGGGTGTTCGTCGCGTTACTCTTCGCCGGCGCCTTCAGCGATGCTGTCCGCGATGTCGTCGAGTTCGTCGTCGGCGAGGTCGGGACGCTCGCCGGCGACGGCGTGGACCGGCCGGCCGCCGTCGTCGTCGAAGCGCGGGATGATGTGGCCGTGCACGTGCGGGACTTCCTGGCCGGCGGCTTCGCCGTTGTTGAACGCGACATTGCTGCCGTCGGCGTCCACGACGTCCTCGACGATTGGCGTGAGGTAGTGCAGCGCCGCGAACATCATCTCGCCGCTCTCCGGCGGGACGTCCCCGAGCCTCTCGTGGTGATCCTTGGGGATGACGAGCGTATGCCCGGGCGCCAGTGGGTTCGCGTCGAGGAACGCGAGCACGTCGGCGTCCTCGTAGACGACGCGTGCGGGAATCTCTCCATCGACGATCTGACAGAAGATGCAGTCCTCGGCCATACGCGGCCCAACACGGGCCTCGATTAAAAGCCTACTCGCAGGTTAGCGGTCGGCGACGCTGTCGCGGAACTGGTCGCGGTCGACGACGCGGAGCGTGAGGTCCCCGGTGGCGACAGATGCGCCGTCGTCGCGCTCGGCGCGGCACGCGAACGAGAGGTCCGGGCGGTCGACGCCGACGAGCGTCGCAGAGACGTCGACGTTGCGGCCGACGGCGACGGGCGCGAGGTGCGAGACCGACGCGCCACGGTCGACCACGCCCGTGCCTTCGGGGAGGTAGCCGCGGAGCGCCTCACGGACGACGACCTCGAACTGCGCGAGGAGGTACGGCGTCCCGAGCACACGCGTGGCCTCCTCGGGAGTGGCGTCGACGGCGGCGGGGTCGCCGGGCGGGTCGTCGTGGGAGCCGAACGCGACGGTGGCGTGCTCGGCGTCGAGCGTGAACGTGGACTCCCCGCGAACGTCGGCGTCGTCGAGGACGGCGAAGGCGTCCGTCATGGGTGACGAGACGGTGTAGCCGGTGTTAGTCCTGACCGCGAGTAGAACGCCGACTGCGTCGAAGCCGAGCGACCGGGCGGCCACGCTACTCCGTGAGCGGGAGGAGGACGCCGAAAACGAGCGGGCAGACGACGATGCCGAGTACGCCGAGGACTTCCGCGTCGAAGAGGAGCGCGTGCTCCCAGCCGGGCAGCGAGGAGCCGCCGAGTTGGAGGCCGAGCGCGCCGACGACGAACAGCGCGAAGCTCGCCAGCGTGGAGCGTTTCACGAGCGAGGAGTAGTCGAGGTTGCCGTAGCGTCCCATACGCCGAGGACGCGTGTCGTCGCTACTAAGCCTTCTGTCTCGAACAGAAAGGCTATGAGCGGTGGCTGGCTACGGCCGAGCATGCTCAGCAACTTCGCGGAACTGTTCGACGTCGCCGTCACCCTCGCGTACGCGGTGCTCGGCGCGGGGCTCGTGGGGACGGGCGTGCTCACCGAGCTGCGGAGCGTCGCCACACTCGGCAGCGGCAACCTGGTCCTCGGCGCGTGGCTAGCGGTCATGGGGGTCGTCGCCATCGCCGCCGGTACGATGCTGTTCACGGACAAGGTGCGGGCGCGAGTCGGCAGCGGCGCGTAACCCGGCGCCGACTGTACAACCGATTACCCTTTTAGGTGCGAGCGAGACGGGTACGCCATGAGCCGATTCGCCGACGTACCCGACCAGTACGACCCCGAGGACGTCGAGGACCGGGTGTTCGACTACTGGGACGACGTCGACGCCTACGAGCAGGCCAAACAGCACCGCGCCGACGGCGAGGACTTCTTCTTCGTCGACGGCCCGCCGTACACGTCCGGCGCTGCGCACATGGGGACGACGTGGAACAAGACGCTCAAGGACGCCTACATCCGCTACCACCGGATGCAGGGCTACGACGTGACGGACCGCCCGGGCTACGACATGCACGGGCTCCCCATCGAGACGAAAGTCGAGGAGGAACTGGGCTTCGAGTCGAAGAAGGACATCGAGGAGTACGGCGAACAGAACTTCATCGACGCCTGCAAGGAGTTCGCCGACCGGAATCTCGAGGGCCTGCAGTCGGACTTCCAGAGCTTCGGCGTCTGGATGGACTGGGAGAACCCGTACAAGACCGTCGACCCGTCGTACATGGAGGCGGCGTGGTGGGCGTTCGACCGCGTGCACGAGCGCGACCTCGTCGAGCGCGGGAAGCGCTCCATCAGCCAGTGTCCGCGCTGTGAGACCGCCATCGCGAACAACGAAGTGGAGTACGACGACGTCGAGGACCCCTCCATCTACGTGACCTTCGACCTCGACGACCGCGAGGGGTCGCTGGTCGTGTGGACGACGACGCCGTGGACGATTCCCGCCAACGAGTACGTCGCCGTCGACGAGGAGGGTACCTACCAGCAGGTGCGCGCGACGAACACGACGACGACGCCCGACGGCGAGGAACTCGTCGAGGAGGACGTGCTCTACATCGCCGAGGAGTGCGTCGAGGACGTGCTCCGCGCGGGCGGCTACGACGACTACGAGGTCGAGGAGTCGTTCCTCGGCAGCCACATGCTCGGCTGGTCGTACACGCCGCCGCTCGCCGAGGAAGTGCCCGCGAACCCCGTCGACGCCGACGGCACGCACGAAGTCTACCACGGCGACTGGGTGGAGGCCGACCGCACGGGCCTCGTTCACTCCGCACCCGGCCACGGTGAGGAGGACTTCGAGCGCGGCGAGGAACTCGGCCTGCCGGTGTTCTGTCCGGTCGGCGAGGACGGCGTCTACACCGAGGAAGCCGGCAAGTACGAGGGGCAGTTCGTCCGGGACGCCAACGAGGGCATCATCGAGGACCTCTCCCGGAAGGGGTCGCTACTCGCCAAGGAGACGGTCACACACTCCTACGGGCACTGCTGGCGCTGCGACACGGGCATCATCCAAATCGTCACCGACCAGTGGTTCATCACCATCACGGACGTCAAAGACGAGCTCCTGGAGAACATGGAGGACTCGGAGTGGCACCCGCAGTGGGCCCGCGACAACCGCTTCCGGGACTTCGTGGAGGACGCGCCGGACTGGAACGTCAGCCGGCAGCGCTACTGGGGCATCCCGGTCCCCATCTGGACGCCCGAGGACTGGAGCGGCGACATGGACGACGTGCTCGTCGTCGGCACCCGCGAGGAACTCGCGGAGCTCGCCGACCAGGAGGTTGACCCCGGGACCGTCGACCTCCACAAGGACACCGTCGACGACCTCACTATCACGCACCAGGGGACGACGTACACGCGCGTCCCGGACGTCTTCGACGTCTGGCTGGACTCCTCGGTGGCGTCCTGGGGCACCCTGAATTACCCCGAAGAGGAAGAGGACTTCGAGGAACTGTGGCCGGCGGACCTCATCATGGAGGCCCACGACCAGACCCGCGGCTGGTTCTGGTCGCAACTCGGCATGGGCACCGCGGCGATGGGTGAGGTGCCCTACGACGAGGTGCTCATGCACGGGTACGCGAACATGCCCGACGGCCGCGGGATGTCCAAGTCGAAGGGCATCACCATCGAGCCCAACGAGGTCATCGAGGAGTACGGCGCGGACCCGATGCGCCTGTTCTTGCTGTCGGTGAGCCCGCAGGGCCAGGACATGCGGTTCTCGTGGGACGAGACCGAGAACATGCAGCGGGACCTCAACATCCTCTGGAACGTGTTCCGGTTCCCGCGGCCGTACATGGCGATGGACGACTTCGACGCGAACGTCCCCGAGCCGTTCGGCGGCGACGGGGCAGGGGTGTCCGTTGACGACGTCCACCTCGAAACGGTCGACCAGTGGCTGCTGTCGACGCTCCAGCGCGTCAAATCGGACGCCACCGACCACTGGGACGCCTTCGAGCAACACAAGGCCCTCGACGAGATTCTGGACTTCGTCACGGGCGACCTCTCCCGGTACTACGTGCAGGTCGTCCGCGAGCGCATGTGGGAGGAGGGCGACTCCGAGTCGAAGACCGCGGCGTACGCCACCCTCCAGCGCGCGCTCCTGGAAGTGACCGCGATGCTGGCGCCGTACGCGCCGCTCGTCACCGACGAACTCTACCAGCACCTCACCGACGGCGACGCCTACGACACCGTCCACATGTGCGACTGGCCCGAGGTCGAGGAGCGCTACCGCCAGCCCGCGCTCGAGGACGACGTCGCGGCGCTGCGCGACATCGAGGAAGCCGGCAGCCACGCGCGCCAGCAGGCCGGCCGGAAGCTCCGCTGGCCGGTGACGCGCATCGTCGTGGATGCCGACGACGACCGCGTCGCGAGCGCGGTCCGCGACCACCCGAGTCTGCTGCGCGACCGCCTGAACGCGCGCCGCATCGAGGTCGTCGACGAGGGCGAGAACTGGGACGAACTGGCGTTCAGCGCGCGCGCCGACATGAGCGTGCTCGGCCCCGCGTTTGGCGACGACGCTGGCGAGGTCATGCAGGCGCTCAACGACGCGCACGTCGAGTCCGCGGACCTCGACGCGCTCGCTGAACAGGTCAGCGAGGACCTCGGCCGCGACGTCGAACTCACGCCCGAGATGGTGGAGTTCGTGGAGGAAGCGCCCGAGCACGTCTCCGGCGCGGACTTCGACGGCGGCACCGTCTACGTCGACACCGAACTCGACGAGGACGTCGAGAGCGAGGGGTACGCTCGCGAGGTCATCCGGCGCGTCCAGGAGATGCGCAAGGACCTCGACCTCGCGATGGACGCCGAAATCCGCCTGGACGTCGTGGTGTTCGACGACCGCGTCGCCCGGCTGGTCTCCGAGCACGAGGACCTCATCGAGGAGGAGACCCGCGCCCGCGAGCTCGGCGAAGTCGAGGACGGCTACCGCGAGGAGTGGGACGTCGAGGGCACGAAGATGGCGCTCGAAGTCGAGGAACTGTAGCGGGCCGCGAGCGCGAACGAACGACTATTTTCGGGGGAAAGAGCGCGTTACAGCGACTGCAGCGTCTCCGCGACGGCGGGCGCGGCACTCACGGTGGAGACGGCGCGCTCGATGGTGTCGGTGCCGTAGACGGCTTCGACGCCGGCGTTCGCTAACTTGAGGCGGGCGTTCCCCACGAGCAGCGGGTGGACGCACGTGACGTAGACGCGCGCCGGGTTGTCGAGTTCGCCGACGGCCTCGCTCATCGTGGAGCCGGTGGCGATGATGTCGTCGACGACGACGACGTCGCGGCCGGAGACGTCGACGTCGCTGGGCGTGACGGTGACGTCGCTGCCGGAGTGGCGGTGTTTCTCGAAGTGGTCGGTCTCGCCGACGCCGTAGCCGTCCCGCACGGACTGGGCGAGGCCGACGGCCCCCTCGTCGGGCGCGAGGAAAACGGGATCCGCGAGGTCCGCGGGCAGCGGGTTCGCGAGGTGTGCGGACGCGTCCACGCCGGTCGCGGGGACGTCGAAGAAGCCGAGCACGCTCTGTTCGTGCGGGCAGACGGTGACGACGCGGTCGGTGCCCGTGGAGATGGCGCGCGCCATCGCGCGGGCCGAGACGGGTTCGCCGGGCTCGAACGCCTCGTCCTGGCGGGCGTAGCCCATGTAGGGAATCACGGTGACGATTTCGTCGGCGCCGGCCTCGTGAGCGGCGTCCTGCAACTGGAGGAGTTCGACGTGGGCGTCGCTGGAGACTGTCGACGCGACGACGACGGCGCGACCGTCGATGGGTGGGACGCGGACGATGTGCTCGCCGTCCGGGAACGACTCGTACTCGACGCGCGCGAGGTCGTCGCCGAGCTCCGCCGCGAGCGCCGCGGCGAGCTGCTGGGTCGCGGACCCGCTGAGTATCATACCAGACGCGAGGCCTGCCGGCGGCTTACGCGTTTCCCTCGGCGACGACGGCGAGCGCGGACGCCGCGCGGAGCCCGAGGCTGCGGTGCCGGAAGCCGTCCCCCGCGTCCGCGGCGAGCGTGCCGTCCGCGGTGAGCACGACGACGGCGTCCGTGGCGTACGCGACGTCGGCGACTGAGTCCTCGATGGGGAGGTCGCGGGCGTGCCACTCGTCGGCGGGGTCGTCGGGTGCGTGCTCGTAGAGCGCGTCCGCGGTCGCGGCGTGCGCACGGCCGAGGTTGCCCGCGTCGGCAGTCACGGGGTCGCTGGTGGCGACCGCGAAGTCGCCGTCGGCGGCGTGCATCCAGCCCGCACCGAGCCGGTAGAGGCCGTCGGGCGTCGCGGCCAGCGGGACGCCGGCGGCCGCGACGTCCTTCGCGTCGTCCAGTCCGACCGCGGAGAGGCCGTCGTCCGTGAGGCGGTGGACGCCGTCCGTAGCGGCGACGAGGTCCGCGTCGAGCGAGCGAACGTCGCCGTTCACGGTGCCGACGGTCGTCCACGCACTACCTTCGTAACGTGCGAGGCGGCCGTCCTCGCCGGCCGCGAGCACGTCGTCGTCGTATGCCGTGACCGCGACTGCAGGCCCGAAGCCGGTCTCCTCGAAGCCGTCGTCGTCCCCGACGAGCACGTCCTCGTCTGTCGCTGCGGCGATGCCGTGCGGGGTCGCCGCGACGTCGCGGGCCGTACAGCGCTCGACGAGGCTGAACTCCCCGACTTTGTCCTGCGAGACGCGCGCGACGGCGACGCCGAGGTCGGCGGCCACGTACGCGTCGACGGTCTCGGACTGGTCGGTGTAGACGCGCTTCTCGCGGATGGTCGGCATACGTGAAGGCGTCTCGCGGGCGAGCGAAAGCGTTGCGATTGCGCCGTGGACCGGGAAAAACCTTTGCCGTGGCCGCCGTAGGCGGGGGCATGCGACGGCGGGCGGTGCTCGCAGCGGTGGCCGCGCTGGCCGCCGGCAGCGGCTGTTCGCGGGTGGTCGGCGAGGACCCGGTGGAGGTCCGGGTACGACGTGCCAGCGAGGCCGCCGTCGAGAACGCCGACGTCCACTGCCCGCTGTCCGCGCCGTTCGTCGAAGCCCACCCCGCTCTGGAGCGCGTGCTGACGTCGGCGACGACCGCGCCCGACGGCGAGTGGGTCGTCACGGACGTCGACCGGGAGACCGGCGAAGCGCTCGCGGCGGACCTCCGGAAGCGCTGCGGGCAGGTCGACGCCGTCTACCAGTACGAGGACGACGAGTACCGGGTGCGCGTGCTGGTCGAGGACAACAGCGCGCAGAACCGGAACAGTTCGGCCAGTTCGGAAGCGATTAGGCGCGGGCCGCCCCAGAAACGCACATGAAAGTGTTCGGGTCCAGCGGCACCCGGGGCGTGGCGAACGAGGAACTCACACCCGGGTTCGTGCAGGGGGTCGCGAAGGCCGCGGGGTCGGTGTGGCGGACCGACCGCGTGGCGGTCGCGCGGGACACGCGAACGACCGGCCGGATGCTCGTGAACGCCGCGACCAGCGGCCTCCAGAGCGTCGGCATCGACGTCGACCGGCTCGGCGTGGTGCCGACGCCGGGCCTGCAGGCGTACGCCGAACGCGAGGGGATTCCCGCGGTGATGGTGACCGCGAGCCACAACCCCGCGGAGTACAACGGCGTCAAGCTCGTCGGCGCGGACGGCGTCGAACTCCCCGTGGACGAACTGGAGCGCATCGAGCGGAAGTTCCTCACCGAGCAGTTCGACGAGGTCGCGTGGGACGCGGTCGGCGCGGACGTCGATGTGGAGTCCGCGCGCCGCGAGTACGTCGAACAACTATTGGAAGCAGTCGACCGCGAGGCCGTCGCGGACGCGAACCTCACGGTCGCGCTGGACCCCGGCCACGGCGCGGGCGCGCTCACGAGCCCCGAGTTCTACCGCCGGCTCGGCTGCAAGGTCGTCACCGTGAACAGCCAGCCCGACGGCCACTTCCCGGGCCGGGACCCCGAGCCCGTTGCGGAGAACCTCGACGACCTCGGCGGCCTCGTGCGTGCGACGGACGCCGACGTCGGCATCGCCCACGACGGCGACGCGGACCGCGCCATCTTCTTCGACGAGCACGGCGACTACATCGAGGGCGACGCGACGCTGGCGGCGCTCGCGGAAGCCGAACTCGACGAGAGCGACACCACAGTTTCGGCGGTGAACGTCAGCCAGCGCCTCGTGGACGTCTGCGACCGCACAGGCGCGGACCTCGAACTCACGCCCATCGGGAGCACCCAGATTATGACCCGCATCCGCCAGCTCGAGTCCGAGGGCGAGACGGTGCCGGTCGCCGGCGAGGGCAACGGCGGGGTCATCTTCCCGGGCTACCGGATGACCCGCGACGGTGCGTACACGGGCGCGCGCTTCCTCGAACTGCTCGCGGACAGTACGGCCAGCGAGGTCGTCGCGCCGTACAGCGACTACCACAACGTCCGCATCAACGTCGGCTACGACAACGACGCCGAGCGCGAGGCGCTGCTCGGCGCGGCCGAAGAACAGGCGCTGGACGCGGACGCCGAACGCACCACCATCGACGGCTACCGGCTCGACTACGGCGACGCGTGGGTGCTCGCACGGCCCTCGGGCACGGAACCCGTCGTCCGCATCTACGCGGAAGCCACCAGCGAGGAGCGCGCGCGCTCGCTCGCCGACGAGTTCGCGGCCGCGCTCCGCGCCGCGAAGGCCGGCGTCTAGAGCCGGTCGAGGGCGTCCCGGAGTTCCTGCTCGGCCTCGCGGGCTTCTGCGAGGTCGTCGGCGACCCCGGCTTCGATGCGCTGTTTCTCAGAATCAGTGAGTTCGTGCTCCGCGACGGCAGCCGTTCGCAGTCGCTGGTAGTCGTCGTCGCGGACCCGGCGACGGACCGCGTGCAGCGCCGCGAGCACGTCGTCGTCGGCGAATCGCGCGACGACCGAGACGAGTTCCTCCAGCCGGTGCGTTAGTTCCTCGGCGGGCGCGGGCGGCCAGCCGACGGTGAGCGGCTCGGCGTCCAGTCGGTCGAGGTACGTGCGGTTGCCGCCGACCGCGCGCTTCAAGGCTCGCGGCTCGGCGACGTAGTGGTCGAGTTTCGACGGCGAGTACTCCGCGTACTCCAGCAGTTTCGGGAGCGGCTCGGTGCCGGCCTCGCGGTCCGCGACGAACGCCTCGAGGTCGTCGGGCGCGGGGTCGAATCCCACGAGCGGGTACGACTGCGTCGTCTCCACGAAGCCGAGCACGTCGCGGGCGGGCGCCGACTCGCGGAACTCCCGGAATGCCGCACGCACGCGCTCGTCGTACGTCTGGATTGGGTCGCGCAGCGTCTCCACGGGCGCGTCGAGGTCCGCGTCGCCGAGCCGCTGGAGGCGCTCCAGTTGCTCGACCTCCGCGGCGTACTCGTCGGCGCGCTCCGCTACCCGGGTTCGTGTGTCGCCGTACGCCTCTCGGGCATCCTCGAGGTCGTCCAGCCGGCTGACGAGGTCGCGGGCGTCCGCGAGCCGGTCGCGCGCCTCCGCGAAGTCGCTCTCGGAGAGCCGGCGCTTCTTGAACAAGTCCAACAGCGACTCGAAGGCCTCCCGCTCCGGGAGGTCCTCGTCCAACTCCTCGACGAACGCCACGAGGTCGTCCTGGAAGTCGATGTACGACTTGAAGTCCCCCGTGCCGGTCGCGTCGGCCTCGTACTGGTCGAACAGCCGTTCGAGACCGTCGAGAGCGTCCCGGATTTCACGGAGTCGAGCCTTGCCGACGTCCTCGACCGCTTCACGGGCGTCCTCGCGAGCGTCCCGAGCGGCTTCGAGGTCGGCGACGAGGCCGGAGGGGTCGGTGGTGCGGGCGGCCTGCGCGTCGGGCATTACGTGAATTGTGGGCGCTCGCGCTGATAGGCTTTCTGTGCGACGCATGGCAGCATCGTGGAACACTGCGAATGGTTCAGACAGTGCCTCCTCGAAAGCCCCGAGGCTGTAGACTCGGGAGGCTCGCTGTGCTCCTCGCTCACTGCGTTCACTGCGGTGCTTGCGTCGCCTGCCTTCGTCTACAGCCGTGCCCCTTTCAATCCGCCCGTTGCCGGCTGACCAACCGGTCTAGGAAGGGCTTTCGAGGTCAGCCAAGAAACAGTTGGAACGACGAATACGAGCAGAGAATCAAAGACGGAGTCAGTACACGTCGTCGGGGTCGAAGACCTGCTCGCCCACGACTTCCCCATCGAGCGTGCGGTGGAAGCAGGAGTGGTAGCCGGTGTGGCAAGCACCACCGGATTGGTGGACGCGATAGAGGAGCGCGTCGCCGTCGCAGTCCACGCGGACCTCCTCGATTTCCTGGGTGTGGCCGCTGGTCGCGCCTTTCTCCCAGAGTTCCTCGCGGGAGCGTGAGTAGTAGTGTGCGCGTCCGGTCTCGACGGTCTGCTCGACGGCGTCGCGGTTGGCGTACGCGAGCATCACGACTTCCTCGGTCTCGACGTCCTGGGCGACGACCGCGACGAGGCCGTCGTCGCCGAAGTCGAGGTCTACCTCGAAGTCCATACGGGAGCGACGGGGGCCGGCCGGTTAGCGGTTACGTCCCCGTCAGGCAGGCACGAGGCCGAGCGCGTCCATCACCCAGAAGAGTACGTCGCCGCCGGTGAGTGCGACCAGCAGGCCGACGAACAGCGGGATGATGAACGGGACGCCGGGCGTCACCCAGACTTCCTCGTTGTCGACGATGACGTCGAGGCCCTCGCGGAGGTCGGCGGGCGTGGTGCCGTACGCGGAGCTCTCGATGTCTTCGAGAAACGCGGCGGCGCCCCACGGGTCGCCGCTGCCGTCCGTGACGACCGCGCCGCCGGTCGGGTCGTTGGGGTCGTCGGGGAGCGTGTCGGGGTCACGGAGTTCCGGGTGTTCACGGAGGTCCGCGAGGTCGAGGCCGCGCCACCGGAGGTACATCCGGAGTGCGTCCAGGTCGAGGCCGTCCCGGGTGAAGCCATCGTGGGTTTCGAGGAGGCTGCCGTGGGTGTCCGTGAGTTCGGGGACCGGGACGCGGCGGCCGACGAACATCACGACGGAGAACTCGCCGACGAGGGCGTTCCGGACGCCGAGCACGAGCGGGTACGCCAGCCCGAACAGGACGGTGTTCGTGAGAATCGTCAGCGAGAACACGCCGAGCGCGGTCTCCACGACCGGCAGGGAGTAGCCCAGCAGTTCGTAGGAGGGGTACGTCGGGAAGACGACCGCGAGTGTCATGAACGCGCGGGCGTCGGCGCCGCCGAAGCCACCGATGTACCAGAACGCGTACGCGAGGGGGACGACGAACAGGAGACTAAACGCGACGCGGACCGCGAACGGCTGGAAGGCGTACGGCGTGCCGAGCGCGGCGTAGCCGTCCCAGACCAGGAGGACGGCACCGAGCAGGACGAGCGGCCCCCAGAGGTCGTTCGGGACGCGGCGCGTCCGCCAGTCCCGGAGCGCCGCCCAGCCCAGCGCCGGCACGACGAGCAACCGCAGGAGGTCGGGTATCGAGGCGTCCACTACCGGGTGTCGGGGACGCCGCCGGCTTAGGTGTTGTCCTTACCCGGGGACGGCGGTCGCTACGGGGTACGCGTGGATACGGGAGAGAAGACACGCCGTCCTCGGCGGACGGCGGCTCGCAAAAATTCGGGGTCGGGAGCGACCCGTGTCGCGGCTTAGATGACGCGGTTCTGCAGGTAGTCGAGGTGCTTGGCGTTGTAGACGATCTTGACTTCGTCGGCGGCCGGGGAGCCGATGCAGGTCAGGCGGACGTTCTTCTCTTCGACTTCCTCGTCGGAGAGAATCTGCTGCATGTCCATGTCGATTTCGCCTTCCTTCACGATGGACGCGCAGTTCGCACACGCGCCGGCGCGGCACGAGAACGGCCAGTCGTAGCCCTGCGCCTCGGCGGCTTCGAGGATGTACTCGCCCTCGGCAACGTCGAGCGTGCCGTAGTCCTCGTCGTCGAGGCCTGCGTCGGCAGCCTTCTCGAAGAGGTCGTCGTCGTCCATGTCCCAGCCCTGGTCGTCCAGAGTCTCGTAATTGAGGTATTCAACCGTCGGCATCGTTCGAACCGTTCGCAGTCCGCCGGCATAGTAGTTTTCGTTCTCGGCGAACGACGGGAATGGGTGCAACACCCCACGAACGTTCGATTTTCCGGGATTCGCCAGTGACGGGACGCTTTTAGGGGAGCCACCCCCACACGACGGTATGGCGTTCGAGTCCTTCGAGGTCGTACCGGCGGTGGACATGCAGGACGGCGAGGTCGTCCAGCTCGTGCAGGGCGAGCGCGGCACCGAGCGGCGCTACGGCGACCCCGTGGAGGCCGCCCAGCGGTGGGTGTCGGCGGGCGCGCGGACGCTCCACCTCGTCGACCTCGACGGGGCGTTCGAGGGCGAGCGCGGGAACGCGGAAGCCGTCGAGCGCATCCTCGACGCGACGAGCGTGGACGTCCAGGTCGGCGGCGGCATCCGCAGCGTCGCGGACGCCACCGAACTCCTGGAGCGCGGCGTCGACCGCGTCATCCTCGGCACCGCAGCCGTCGAGAACCCGGAAATCGTCGGCGAAATCAGCGCGGAGCACCCGGGCAGCGTGATGGTGAGCCTCGACGCGAAGGACGGCGAGGTCGTCGTCGAGGGCTGGACGGAGGGCACGGGCTTGGACCCTGCGGAGGCCGCCCAGCGCTACGCGGACCTGGGTGCGGGCTCGATTCTGTTCACGAACGTCGACGTCGAGGGCCAGCAGGAGGGCGTCGAGACCGAGCCCGTCCAGCGGCTCGCCGACAGCGTCGACATCCCGGTCGTCGCGAGCGGCGGCGTCGCCGAAATCGACGACGTGCTCGCGCTCCGCGACGCGGGCGCGGCCGCCGTCGTCGTCGGCACCGCGCTCTACGAGGGGAACTTCACCCTCGAAGAAGCCAAGGAAGCCCTGTAGTAGCGGATTCCGGACCATCGCGCGCTGTAGCAGACTACCCAACCGGTAGTGGGTGGACTGAAAGGGGCCGACCGCTGGCGGTCACTCGCGACGCAAGCACTGGACCGAGCGTAGCGAGGGAAGCGCGCAGCGAGCGAGTGGCCGCCAGCGGGAGGGGGCTTTCGAGGAAGCGTCGACTACGTTCTTGCAGGTGTCTCGGTTGAGTCTATCTAGCAGGCGGAACGGCCTTGTAGACGGACGCCCACGCCCCGTACATGACCGACCGGACGGCCGCCGTGAGCCGCGAGACGGCGGAGACGGACATCGACGTGACGCTGGACGTGGACGGGGACGGCGACAGCACCGTGGACACCGGCGTGGGCTTTTTCGACCACATGCTGGAGTCGTTCGCGAAGCACGGACTGTTCGACGTGACCGTGCGCTGTGACGGCGATCTAGATATCGACGACCACCACACCGTCGAGGACGTGGGCATCGCCGTCGGGGAGGCGGTCGCGGAGGCGCTCGGGGAGAAGCGCGGCATCGAGCGGTTCGCGGACCGCCGCGTACCGCTGGACGAGGCAGTCGCGAGCGTCGTCGTGGACGTCTCGGGGCGGCCGCTGTACGAGTTCGAGGGCGAGTTCAGTCAGCCGTACGTCGGCGAGTTCACGAGCACGATGGCGGCGCACTTCTTCCGGTCGCTGGCGATGCACGCGGGCTTGACGCTGCACTGCGAGGTGGAGGGGGAGAACGCCCACCACGAGATAGAGGCGCTATTCAAGGGCGTCGCGCGGGCGCTGGACGACGCGACGCGCATCGACGAGCGGCGCTCCGGGACGCCGTCGACGAAAGGAGAACTGTAGCAGCCGACGGCGAGTCGGTGTGCGCGGCCGGTGACGGGCGCGCTATCGCTATCGCATTATTCGCGGAGGCACGCCGAGCAGCTGCCGGGCGTCGTCAGCGTGACGCGGTACTCGGTTTCGACCAGGCCGCTGCCGTTCTCGCTGGTGACGATCGAGTCCCACTTCGGGAAGACGAAGTCCGGCTCGCCGCCACAGTCGAAGCAGACGGCCATCGAGCAGCCGCCCGGCTCCGCGTGGCCGTTCAGCCAGCTCGTCTCGCAGGCCACGCACAGGCCGCCCTCCACAGTACCGGAGGACCGCTTCACGGTGATTCGGTCGTAGTCGCCGCCGCGGCCGCATCGGAAACATTCCATCGTGTGTATCTCGCTGGTCCCGGCGGAGCAGCGCTTCGAGTAGGACAGTGACGCAAGGGCTTATCAGTATTTGGGACGCCGCGACCGGTGCTCAGGTCGTCCGCAAGCCCGCAGGCGATTCCTCGAGGTCGCCGTTCTCGACGGCGGCCTCGACAACTTCGTCGAACTCGCGGCCGCCGAGGTCGTAGGCGTTCGTCGCAAGCGCGCGCAGGTCGTCGCGGGGCATCGCGCCGTCGCGGTTCTGGAGCAAGCGAATTACTTGCGCGTAGCCCGACGGCCGGCGCTTCGACTGCGTGCTACTGGTGTCGGCGTCGTCGACGTCCACCGTCTCCGCTGCTTCCGGTTCGTCCGCACTCCCGGATTCGATGACGATGCCGTCGTCCGCGGCGGGCTCGGCGGTCGAGTCGGCGGATTCGGCTGCAGCACGCTCGGCGTCGCCGTCGGTCCGCTCGGCAGATTCAGTCTCGAAGTCGCTCTCGGCTTTGGGAGCGGCGGCGGACGGGGAGCCCGCGGCGTCGAGCAGCGGGTCGACGACCGACTGGAGGGTCGCTCGGCAGTCCGTGCAGAGCGCGAGGCGTCGGGACTCGCCGGCGACGGAGGCGGGCACGACCTCGTAGACGCCGTCGGCGGCGTCGCCACAGAAGTCACACGTGTCGAGTTGGCGCATGCACGAGGCGACGAGGCGGGGCGGCAAAAGTCCTGCCGAGCGCCGCGCACCCACACCGTTTTGCCGGCCCGCCGCCTGCGTCGTCGTATGTTCGAGGACATCATGCAGAAGTTCGCGGGCAGCCCCGGCCAGCAGGCCGTCATCCGGCTGCTGCTCGAACGGGGGTTCTCCGTGAACGACGACGGCCGCGTGGTCTCCGGCGACATCGAGATTCCGTACACGCAGGTCGCCGACGCCGCGGGCGTCGACCGCCGCGTCGTGGACTCGACGACGGAAGCAATCCTCGAGGACGACGAGTTGCGCCGCATCTTCCAGAACATCAGCCAGATTCCGAGCCTGATGGACCTCGCGCCCGTCCTCGACTTGACCGTCGTCACGGTGGAGGTGCAGGACGCCGACGAGCCCGGCATCGTCGCCGAAGTGACGGGGCTGCTCGCCGAGCACGGCATCAGCATCCGGCAGACGATCAGCGAGGACCCCGAATTCACGGACGAGCCGCGGCTCTACCTCGTCACGGACGAGGACCTGCCCGGTGACGTGTTGACCGAACTGATGAACAAGCCGTTCGTGCGGTCGGTCGAACTCTCCTAGCGGTCGCCGACGACGCTCGCGATGACGAAGAGGTAGCCGATGGTCGTGAGCGCGTAGTTGACCGTCAGGAGGACGATGGCGTTCCGGAAGTCCTGGGAGAACGCCGACACCGTGGTGGCGATTGCGGCCGCGACGATGATGGAGAAGCCCAGCGAGAGCAACAGCATCTCCCGGCGCTCGGTCTGGAGGTAGGCGTTCGCGGCGAGCGCCACCATCGCCAGCCCCGAGAGGGAGAGCGCGATGCTGAAGAGGACGTAGACGAGTTCCAGCGTCGTCAGCGCGGCCATCGACGTTCTGTTGCGCGAGCGTACGCATAACCCTTTGGGAGCGCGGCGCTGGCCCGTACTTCGGGCGACACGCGACCGTGCGTCGCCCGGCAGACGCGGCGCGCGCAACCGCAAACGGGAACGTGCTCGCTCCCCGAGACGAGCACGTGACTGACGCGTACCGGACGCTCGCGGGCCGCGGTGAGGCCGACTTCGAGGTGCAGGGCTCGGAGTTTATCGGGTACGCCGCGCCCGCGCCCGCCGTCGAGGACGCGGAGGCGTTCGTCGAGTCTGTCGAGCGCGAGCACGCTGACGCCACGCACAACGTGCCCGCGTACCGGGTGCGCGTGGAATCCGGCGGTCCCGGCGACGGGTACATGCTCCGCGAGTACCAGTCCGACGACGGCGAGCCCACGGGCTCCGCGGGGAAGCCCGCGCTGAACGTCCTCCAGCAGCAGGACGTCGAGAACGCGGTGGTCGTCGTGACGCGGTACTACGGCGGCACGAACCTCGGCGTCGGCGGGCTCGCGCGAGCGTACTCGCGGGCCGCGAAGGAGGCCATCGAGGACGCCGGCGTCGTCGAGCAGCGGCCACAGGAGCGATTCACCGTCACCGTGGAGTACGACGACTCCGGCACCGTGCGGGGGATTCTGGAGAGCGCGGACTGCGACTTCGACGCCGACTACGGCGAGGACGTGGCCTTCGACGTGACCGTCGCCAGCGAGGACGCCGGCGACCTCCGCGAGCGCATCCAGAGCGCGACCAGCGGGCGGGCGGCCGTCGAGTAGCCGGAAGACGTCGGGGAGCCAAACGCCTATGCGCGCGCCGGCAGTGGGTGCGGGCATGAATCGCGTCGAGGCCAGCGACTACTTCGAGTTCTCACGGCTCTCCCACCCAGCGGTGTCGCCGGCCGGGGAGCGCGTGGCGTACGTCCAGCAGACCCCGGTATCCGAGACCGAGTACGAGGCGACGGTGTACGTCGCCCCGACCGACGGCGGCGAGCCAAAGCGCTTCACCGTCGAAGAGGGCATGGACTCCGAGCCGACGTGGAGTCCTTCGGGGGACCGCATCGCGTTCGTTTCGACCAGAGGCGCGAGTGACGAGCGACCGCAGTTGTGGGTCGTGCCGACGGATGGCGGCGAAGCGGAACAAGTGACGGACGTCGTGGGCGGTGTCTCCGGCATTGCGTGGGGACCCGACGGAGAACGGATCGCCTTCCTGCAGTCGGTGCGCCCGGAGGAAGTCGAGGCCGGGCACGACCTCGAAGTGGCCGCGGAGTACGAGCGCGAGGATCCGGACCCGCGGGTCATCGACCGCCACATCTACCGGTCGAACGAGTCGTACGCCGACGGCGCGCGCTCGCACGTCTACACCGCCGACGTCGACGCGGGCGAGGTCGAGCGCGTCACGAGCGGCGACGTCGACTGCCTGCGGCCGGCGTGGGGCGACGACCTCTACTACCCGATTCGGTACGGCAGCGACGACGAACTCCGCTGGGAGGTCGAGGCCTACGACCCCGGGGACGGCGAGACCGAGACGGTCACCGTCGTGGAGGGCTGGGGGCCGACGCTGGCCGTGGACTCGTCGCGGCCGCACGACCGCATCGCGTACACGACGACGCCCGCCGACGAACCGACGCTCGTCCAGACCGAGGTCGAACTGTTCACCCGAGAGGTCGGTGAAGTCACGCACCTCACGGCGGGCCTCGACCGCGACCTCGAACTGTGGAACGCGAGCCACGCGCCCGAGTGGGGGCCGGCCGGCGACTACCTCTACGTCTGCACACCCGACGAGGGCGGCTACGTGCTGCGGCGCCTCGACCCGAAGACGGGGGCGGTCGAGGTCGTGCTCGGTGGCGACCGCCACGTCCACGGGTTCTCCGTCTCCCGTGACGCCGTCGGCGTCGTGCAGTCGGAGTGGGACCACCCCGGGGACGTGGTGGCGGCGACGCCGGGCGGGGCCGAGGAGGTCACGCTGACGCGCGTGAACGCCGACTATCTCGCCGGGCGCGCGGTCCGCGAGCCCGAGGAGGTCCGCTTCGAGTCCGGCGGTACGGAGATTCAGGGATGGGTGTTGACGCCGCCGGATTTCAGTCCGGACGAGGAGTACCCGCTCGCCGTGGAGATTCACGGCGGCCCCCACCGGATGTGGTCGACGACGGGGTCGATGTGGCACGAATTCCAGACGCTGGCCGCGCGCGGCTACGTCGTCTTCTGGTGCAACCCGCGCGGCTCCACGGGCTACGGCGAGGACTTCATGACCAGCATCGAGCGCGACTGGGGCGACGTGACGATGCAGGACGTGATGGCGGGCACCCGCGAGGTCGCGGACCGGGAGTGCGTCGACGAGGAAGCGGCGTTCGTCACGGGCGGGAGCTTCGGCGGGTTCATGACCGGCTGGATCGTCGGCCACACGGACTTCTTCGCGGGCGCGGTCGCCCAGCGCGGCGTCTACGACCTCACGGGGTTTTTCGGCTCCACGGACGCCTACAAACTCGTGGAGGGCGACTTCCGGGCGGTGCCGTGGAGCGACCCCGAGTTCCTCTGGGACCAGTCGCCCGCGGCGTACGTCGAGTACGTGGACACGCCCACGCTCCTGCTGCACTCCGAGCAGGACTACCGTACGCCCGCCAACACCGCCGAACTGTTCTACCTCTCGCTGAAGAAACACGACGTGGACACGCGGCTCGTGCGCTACCCCCGCGAGGGCCACGAACTCTCGCGCTCCGGCGAACCCGGCCACGTCGTCGACCGCATCGAGCGCCTCGTCCGGTGGTTCGACGGCTACACCGAGCACAGCGACGCCGAGCGCGCACTCGACCGGCCGCGGAACGACGGGCTCACGGCTGGCGAGGAGGATGCCGACGAGAACGCTGACGACGAGCGCGAGTAGTCGGGAGCGCTCGGGACGACTATAGAGCAGTTCGGGGGTCGGCTTCGGGAGTGCTCGGGGAGCCGCGAAACCCCGTGACTGCGTAGGTCTCGGGAGGTGAAACGAAGGGGTCGCGGTTCGGCGTCAGTCGACGATGATGTCGGTGTCGCTGTCGCCGTCCTCGATGACGGTCTGGTCCGAGTCGTCGTCTTCCGGGCGCATCTCCGCGTCGTAGCGGTCGATCCAATTTGCGAAACACTCCGGGCAGAGCCGCTGGCTGTCGATTTGCGAGCGGTCGACGGTCACCCGGGCGGTCCGCGAGAGTGGGTCCGCCACCGACTCCCCACACCAGTCACACGGCTCCGTGTCCTCGCTCATGGCCACGAACAGAACGGGCGGCGTCTTATACGTGCGGGTCAGGTCGTGCGGAACGCGCGGTCGCCGGCGTCGCCGAGGCCGGGGACGATGAAGCCGTCGTCGTCGAGGTGGTCGTCGATGGCGACCGTCAGCAGGTCCGTCTCCGGGAACTGCTCGCCGACGCGGAGCAGGCCGTCCGGCGCGCTCACCGCGGACAGCACGAACAGGTCCTCGACGTCGTCGGGCGCGACCTCGGTGACGTGGTCGAGCACCGTACACATCGTCGAGCCGGTGGCGAGCATCGGGTCCGCGACGATGACGGTGTCCTGGGGCGTGATTTCGGGGAGTTTCACGTAGTCGATGGTGATGGGGAACTCGCCGGCCTCGTTCATGCCGGCTTCCTCGTCGCGGCCCGCGCTGATGACGCCCTGCTTGGCGCGCGGGAACGCCTTCAGCAGGCCCTCCACGAACGGCGTGGCGGCGCGCAAGACGTTGATGATGACGACGTCGTCGAGGCCCTTCACGCGCTCGCCGGTCGTCTCCGTGAGCGGCGTCTCGATGGCGACGAACTCCGTCTCCATCGCGCCGTCGATGATTTCGTACCCGCAGATGCGGCCGAGCTTCACGAGGCCCTTGCGGAACTCCACCTGTTCGGTTTCGACGTCGCGGAGCCGCGAGAGCGTGTCTTTCGCCAGCGCGTGCGTGAGCACGTTCGCGTCGCCGCGGTCCTCGATGGGCATACGTAACGAGCGAGTCCGAGTCCGCTTAAAACCCGCTATCGCTCGCGCGCCGGGTGTGGCGCGTGCACACGACGCGACAAGATGTTTATTGGCGGGCATCGTAGGTGTGCCAACGATGGAGGAGAGCGTCGCCGGGTTCAAGGAACGCGGCACGTGGGGAGACGTCGTCGAGCACGGGGAGCGCGTGACACAGGCGCTGCGCGAGGCCGACGCCCACGAACAGTACCCGGACGCCTTCGAGGAGTGGAACGACTGGCGGCCGAAGTCACACGAGCGCATCGAGGAGGAGGTCAGCGAGAAGACCGCCGAGCAAGCCAGCGTCGGCGAGAGCGAGGGCGAGAAGGAGGGGCGTTCGCCCGACGAGGAGCTCCAGACCGCCGGCGAGCGCCTCACCGAGTCCTACGAGGAACTCGAGGAGGGCGAACCAGACACCGCCGTCGAGAAGTGGCAGGACACGCTCGGCCACGTCAAGCGCGCGGCGGACACGGCCGGCCGACAGGCCCTCCGCAAGGTCGAGAACGTCGTCTATCAGCGCGTGATGACCCAAGTCGCGCCCTACTACTTCGATAACGACCTCGTGAGCGCGAACATCCAGCGCATCCGCAGCCAGGAGGAGTTCGTCTTCGAGGTGAACGTCAACGACGACGACGTCAAGGACGGCGTCCGCGAGCACCTCGAGTCGTTCGAGGACCTCGACCGCTGGCACGTCGACACCGAGCGCGAGACCGAGACCGCGGAGGCCGTCGAGGGCGTCGAGCCGCCCGAGCAGAACGGCGACGACACGGACACGAAGTCCACGACGAACTGAACGGGTGCGGCAGCCCGACAGGTCGGTAGTCTCTTAGGTGGGCCGCACGGAGAACGGGCGTAATGGCTGGAGCCGGACTCGCGGTACTCGTGGTCGCGGCGGTAGCGAGCCTGTTCATGGCGTGGGCTATCGGTGCCGGCTCGTCGGGGTCGACGCCGTTCGCCCCCGCAGTCGGCGCGAACGCCATCACCGTGATGCGTGCCGGCTTCATCGTCGGCATCCTCGGGTTCGCCGGCGCGGTCTTCCAGGGTGCGAACGTCTCCGAGGCGGTCGGCAGCGAACTGCTCGTCGGCGCGAACCTGTCGCCGCTGGCCGCCACGACCGCGCTCATCATCGCCGCGACGCTGGTCGCCATCGGCGTGTTCACCGGCTACCCGATAGCGACCGCGTTCACCGTGACGGGTGCGGTCGTCGGCACCGGGCTGGCGATGGGCGCGGGCCCGGCGTGGGCGAAGTATCAGCAGATTGCGACGCTGTGGGTGCTCGTGCCGTTCGTCGGCGGCGGCATCGCGTACGTGACCGCGCGCGGTCTCCGCGGCATCGACCGGGACACGCAGACGGTACCGGTGCTCGGCGCGGTCGTCGGCGTCATTCTCGCGAACGTCCAGTTCGTCTTCCTCGGGCCGTCCGGGACGAGTCAGTCGCTCGCCCGAGCAGCCGCGGTCAGCGCCGGCCGGTTCGAACTCGGCGTCCACGTGGGCGTCACGCTGCTGTGCGCGCTCGTCGTCGCGGGCGTGCTCTACCAGGACCTCAAGGGCGACCCGGAGCGCGGCCAGCGCCACTTCCTGCTGGCGCTCGGCGGGCTCGTCGCGTTCTCCGCGGGCGGCAGTCAGGTCGGGCTCGCGGTCGGGCCGCTGCTCCCGCTGGTCGGCGGCGACGTCCCGCTGACGTACGTGCTCGTCGGCGGCGGCATCGGCCTGCTCGTCGGGTCGTGGACCGGCGCGCCGCGCATGATTAAGGCCATCAGCCAGGACTACTCCTCGCTGGGGCCGCGGCGCTCGATTGCCGCGCTCATCCCGAGTTTCGCCATCGCGCAGACCGCCGTCTTCTTCGGCATCCCCGTTTCGTTCAACGAAATCATCGTCAGCGCCATCGTCGGCTCCGGCTACGCAGCCTCCACGGGCGGCGGCGTCAGCAAGCGCAAGATGCTGTTCACGGTGCTGGCGTGGGTGGCGTCGCTGGCGCTCGCGCTCGGCATCGGCTACGGCGGCTTCCTCGCGGTGGACGCGATTCTGTAGCAGGGGCACTGGCAGTTCGTCGCGTAGAGCGACCCGGAGAACAGCCGGAAAGCGCAGGGGATAGTCGACGAACGGCGGGCGGATACTGTGTCCCACCGGCAGGTCTTTTAATCCTGCTGACGTGAACGTGGTATGGCACTCAGTGCTCGTAACAGACTCTCCGGAACCGTCAAGTCCGTAAATACGAACGACGTCGTGGCCGAAGTCGTCATCGAACTTCCCGACGGACAGACAGTCGCGTCCACCATCACTCGGTCGTCTGCCGACCGACTCGACCTCGCCGAAGGCGACGACGTTCAGGCCGTCATCAAGGCTAGCGAAGTGATGGTCAACAAAGACTGAGCGAGGAACCCGCGCCAGCAGCCACGCGGAAACGAACGGGGCCGGCTACGCTTCGTGCAGGTCGTCGTCTTCGAGGGACTCGTGTTCGGTCTCCTCGGAGGCTTCCTCCTCGGGGAGCCGACGCACGCGCGCCTTCATGATTCGGGTGTTCTCGACGCGCTCGGCGGTGAGTTCGACGTCCTCGAAGCGGAACGTCTCGTCCTCCTCGACCAGCCGGCCGGCGCGATTGAAGATAAAGCCCGCGATGGTCTCGAACTCCTCGCCCTCCGGCAGGTCGATGTCGAGGGCGTCGTTGACCTCCTCGATGTTCACCTCGCCGCGCACGCGGACGGTGTCGTCGTCGACGAAGTTGAGGGGGAGTTCCTCCTCGCCCTCCAGGATTTCCCCGACGATCTCCTCGGTGATGTCCTCGGCGGTGAGCAGGCCCTCGGTGGTGCCGAACTCGTCGATGACGATGACCAACTGGACGCGCTCGTCCTGCATCTCCCGGAGCAGGTCGTCGACGTTCTTCGACTCGGGGACGTGCAGCGTCGGCTCGATGAGGTCCTCGAGTTCGATGCCCCCGCTCTCCCCGTAGAGGTACTCGCGGACGAGGTCTTCGAGGCTGACGACGCCGATGATGTTGTCGAGTGCGCCCTCGTAGACCGGGATGCGCTCGTGGCCGGCCTGCGTGCACGTCTGAATCGCCTCCTCGATGGTGGCGTCCTTCGGCACGGCGTTCATGTCCAGGCGCGGCGTCATCACTTCCTTCGCGATGGTGTTGTTGAACCGGAAGATGCGCTGGAGCATCTCCCGCTCGTCCTCCTCGATGACGCCCTCGCGCTCCCCGGTCTTGATCATGTCCTGAATCTCGGAGCGCGTGACGTAGCTCGTCTCGATGGCGGCGCGACCGCCGGTCACCTGGTTAACCCACCGCGTCAGGTGGTCGAAGAGGACGACCAGCGGGTAGAGCAAGCGCTCGGACCACTTCAGGGGGCCGGCGATGGTGAGCGCCCACGACTCCGTGTTCTCGACGGCGTAGGACTTCGGCGCGCTCTCCCCGAACAGCAGGACGAGCGCGGTGACGCCGAACGTCGCCGCGAGCACGGCCTGCCCCTGCGAGAGGTAGAAACCCAGCAGGCCCGTCGCGATGGAGGACATCGCGATGTTCACGAGGTTGTTGCCGACGAGAATCGTGATGAGCAGGCGGTGCGGGTCGCTCTTGAGTTCCGCGACGAGGTTCGCGCCGGGCCGGCCGTCCTCCTGGAGGGCTTCGATGCGGTGACGCGCCAGCGAGAACATCGCCAGCTCCGACGACGAGAAGAACGCCGACAGCCCCATCAGGATGACCATCGCGACGACGCCGACGATGGCGATGACGTCCTGCGTGAGCTCGACCCCGAACAGGAACACTGCCAGCGGGAGCGACGAAGTACCCATTCCAGCCTCCCTTTTCAGCGCGCGGTTTAAGAGTTTACTCACTACACCCGCGGAGGCCGCCGCGGGCGAAGCGTTTACCCGGGTTTCGAGCGAACGGACCCACATGAGCGCGCGAACCGCACCGCCGCGACCCGAGCACAGCGACGCCCACGTCACGCTGTACCGCCTGCAAGCGTGCCCGTTCTGCGAGCGCGTCGTCCGCAAGCTGGACGAACTGGACATCGACTACCACTCCCGGTTCGTCGAACCGATGCACTCCGACCGCGACGCCGTCAAGCGCATCGTCGGCGCGCGCACGGTGCCCGCCATCATCGACGACGAGACCGGCGTGGCGATGGCCGAGAGCGCGAACATCGTGGAGTACCTCGACGCCACCTACGGAGGTGACGACTGATGGAGCTGGACTTCGAGGTCGTCGACCTCCCCGAGACCGACCACGTCGAGGAGGGCGACGAGGCGCCCGACTTCACGCGGCCGCTCGTGAACGACGAGTACTGGGAGGACGTCGCGCTGTCGGACCTCCTGAACGACGGTCCTGTCCTCCTGGTGTTCACGCCGATGGACGGCGCGTTCCCGACGACGTACATCTGGAACGAGCTCCGCGAGCGCGGCGTCGAGGAGTACGGCGTCCAGATTGCGGGCGTCTCCATCTCGTCGCCGTACGAGCACAAGACCACCATCGAGGAGCGCGACATCCAGGACTTCGCGGGCCTGTTCAGCGACCCGCAGAACGGCGTCGCCGAGCAGTACGGCATCAGCCACGACCTCGACGGGATGGCGGGCGTCAGTGAACCCCGGCCCGCGGTGTTCCTCGTCGCCGCCGACGGCACCGTCGAGTACGCGTGGGTCGCCGAGGAGTGGCCGAACTTCCCGGACTACGACGCGGTCGAGGACGCGCTCGTCGGCCTGTAGCCCGAGACTGTAACGCTTTTTCGCGCGGCGACCGACCACTCGAGTATGACTGTCAGCGACGCGGCCCTCGACGCGGCCGCCGACACCATCCGGGACGGCGGCCTCGTCGTCTATCCGACAGAGACCGTCTACGGCCTCGGTGCGGACGCCCTCGACGCGGACGTCGTCGAAGCCGTCTTCGAGGCGAAGGGCCGAGACCGCGACAAGCCGCTCTCCGCGGCGTTCCCGGACGCGCGCAGCGCCAGCGAGCACGTCCGACTGAGCGAGACCGAGCGCGCGTTCGCCGACGAGTTCCTCCCCGGTCCGGTGACGCTCGTCTGCGAGAAGCGCGACAGCGTGCCGGACGTCCTCACGGGCGGCCGCGCAAAGGTCGGCGTCCGCGTCCCCGACCACGACGTCGCGCTCGCGCTGCTCAACCGCGTGGCGCCGATTACGGCGACGAGCGCGAACGTCTCCGGCGAGCCGAGCGTCACGAACCCCGGCGACCTCAACCCCGAATTCCGCGATCAGGTCGACGCCGTCCTCAACGCCGGCGAGACCCCGGGCGGGACCGGGAGCACGGTCGTGGACGTCGAACGCAGCGAGATTCTCCGCGAGGGCGCGAACGCCGACGCTGTCCGCGACTGGCTCGCCGAGCACGCGTAGCGCGACCGCTCGCGATCAGTCGTCTCCGAGCGACAGCAGCGAACTGAGCGTGCGGGTCTTCGTCCCGCACTCGTCGCTGTACTCGCAGGCGCCGCACTTCGCGTCGTCGTGGAGCCGCGGCGGTGGGCCGTCGAGCGTGCGGCCGGCGCGGAGCGCACGCTGGTAGGCGGCTCTCCGGCGGGTCGTCAGCGTGAGTTCGCGGACGACGCCGTGGCGAGCGTACTCGACGTCCGCGCGCTCGACCGGCTCTTGCTCTCGCCACGCGAGCGCTTTCGCGGCGGCAACCGTGCGCACTGACTGGGGCTCCCACACCCCGGCTTCGGGTGGGCTCCCGGGCGTGACTACCGACACCGCCAGTGGGCCAGTGTGAACTCTTCCCACGCGACCGTGTGCGCCCTTCCCGCGGACGAACACGGCGGTCTCCGCGGGGTCGGCGACGCGGGGGTGGCGGTCGAGGCTAGCGCGGAGGTTCGACCGGAACTCGGGGGGTTCGACAGCGAGGTCGTAGGTCGCGAGCGCAGCCTCGGAAGCGACCGCGAGCGCGTCGTACTGGCCGGCGAGCTCGCGGGCGTGGTCGTGCTCGGCCGGCGGGCTGCGATCGTCGCGACGCGCGTAGTAGAGTTGGCGCGGGCAGTACGCGGCGCGCGCGAGGTCGCTGAACGCGACAGAATTCGAGCGGTCGTCGGACACGCCACGGGGTGGTCCCGTACTCGTACTTGAACGTTCGCTACCGGGCGAGCCACCAGTCCTCGACGGTCTCGGCGACGCCGACGAGGTGGGCCTGCCCGAACACGCCGACGACGAGCGCGCCCAGCGAGTTGTACATGAAGTCCTTGACCGTGTCGTCGAGGCCATGCTGGGCCAGCGGCATCGTCAGCCCGGTCTCCTGGGAGGCGACATCGAGAGCGAACTCGAACAGTTCCCAGACGACGCCGAACGACAACACCACGACGAAGAGGTAGACGAACGCGATGCGCGACGGGATGGTGATTTCCTCGTGGTGGAGGTCGATGGCGCGCGCGACCGTGTAGCCCGCGCCGGCGACCAGCGACGCCGACAGCGCGTGCGTGACGTGGTCCCACCACGGGATGTGGACGTACAGCCCCGACGAGCCGAGCACGTGGAGGAAGACGGCGGCAGTGAGCCAGAGCGCGAGCCACGGGTCCAGCGGGAGGTCGTAGCGGCGCTCCAACAGTGCAGGAACGAACGTGATGAGCAGCGTTATCGAGCCGTTGACGACGGCCTTGGAGTTGCCACGGAGGAAGCCGTAGACGACGAGCCCGGCGAGCACGACCTGCATGGTGCGGGTGATGGCGCGCTGGGTCGCGGGCGCGGGCCGCGGGAGCAGCGTCATACCGGCACCACCCGGGAGAGCGCGCGGCGGAGCCAGCGGTCGCGCCGCCGGAAGTACGCGTCGAAGAGGACGCCCGCGGCGAACCCGGCGAGCGTCACCCAGACGAACTCCATCATCAGCGCGTAGTTGTCCGTGAGATACGAGGTGCCGAGGAACTGGTCGAAGTTCCAGCGGACGACCGCCCACGCGGCACCCGACGCCAGCGTCGTCATCACGACGAGCACGACGGCGAACCAGTGCGTGACTTCCAGCGCGGTGAACAGGTGGAGTTCGACGACGACGACGAGCGCGAGCGCGGCGAGCGCGAAGTACGTCGCGAACGTGCCGACGGTGCCGCCGAACAGCCCGCGCACGAGAATCGGGAGCAACGCGAGCACGAGCAGTTCCCACGGGAGCATGACGCGCCACTCGCGGAAGGCGACCGGCGGCACGAGGACGATAGCGCCGGCGGCGGCGACGAAGACCATCCACTGCCGGTCGAAGTCGAGGACGCTGTCGGCGAACACGAGCGCGAGCACGGCGACCAGCAGCCACGCGAGCACGGCGTTCGTCCAACTGTCACGGAACAGCCGTTCGAGCACGTCCTCGGCGAGCTCCGCGCTGGACGCCTCGTCGGAAGGGGCACCGTCGCTCATTCGTACGTGCTGTCGGGAGAAACAGGCATAAAACCGCCGGCACGCGCGGCCGCCGACTGGCGCGCGCTCAGATGTCCATGTTCGTCTCCTGGCCCTCCGTCGCGCCCTCGAGGCCGTCCTCGTGGACGGAACTCGTGAGGCGTTCGGATATCTCGCGGTCCTGGAGCGCGTTCTCGAATTCAGCGCGGTAGCGGTCGTTGAGCCGCCGGCGCTCCTCGCGAGTCTCGACGACGCGCTGGTAGTGCCGGATGGTCCCCGCGTCGACGCCGAGTTCGTCCGCGAGGGCCTCGGTATCCTCATCGGCGTCGCGCACGCGGTCGAGGGGTGCGTCGGTGTCGGCCTCGCGGAGCAGGTGGAGGTCGAGGCGGGCCTCGGTTACGGTCTGCTCGTCGACGCCGAGTTCGTCCGCGATGTCGGCGTCGCTGTCCTCGTCGTAGAAGCGCTCGACGAGCGTCGTGAGTTCGTCGACGGACAGCGACGTCTCGAAGTCGAGGTCCTCGCGCATCTCCGCGACCGTCTCGCGGAGCCGGGCTTCGACGTCGGCCTCGGAGGCGAGCGACCCGTGGGTCTCCTCCTGGGATTCGGTGACAGTGTCGCCGTCGGCGACGTCGACGAAGATGTCCCGGAGTTCCTCGGTCTTCTCGTCCATGTAATAGTGACACCCTAGCGGAGTGCGCCGCTATATGTCTGTTGGCTTACCACGCTAGCCCCGTGAACCAGAGAATTGAAACGGGTTGACGAGAGTGGTCGGTCCGTGAGCGTCGAATCCGACTCCGTCGACCTTGTCGGCGACGAAATCGTCGAACGCGTCGCCCGCGCCGCCGTCTTCGCGGCGCTCGCGGGCGCGTTCGCGTACGTATCGTTCCCGAACCCCGTCTCCCCGGCCCCGGTCACGCTGCAGGTGCTGGGCGTGTTCCTCGCAGGCATCTACCTCGGCCCCGTCTGGGGCGGCCTCTCGCTGGCGCTGTACCTCGCGGCGGGCGCGGTCGGCGCACCCGTCTTCGCGGGCGGTAGCGCGGGCCTCGGCGCACTACTGGGCCCCTACGGCGGCTACCTCTGGTCGTACCCGGTCGCGGCCGCGCTCGTCGGGCTCGTCGCGCACGGCACCAGCAGCCTTGCGAAACCGCGGGACGTCTCCGTCCCGCGACTCATCGCCGCGATGCTCGCAGGCACCGTCGTCGTCTACGCGGGCGGCACGCTCGGCTACGCCGTCGTCCAGAACGTCGGCCTCTACCGCGCGTTCCTCGTCGCCGCCGTCGCGTTCGTCCCCGCGGAGGCGTTCAAAATCGCGGCCGCGGTCGGCATCACGCGCACCGAAGACCTCGGCGCCGCCTGATGCTCGCCGTCGACGACCTCACGCACCGCTACGGCGACGCCGCCGCCCTCGACGGCGTCAACCTCGACGTCGCGGACGGCGAGTGCGTCGTGCTCGCGGGCGCGAACGGCTCCGGGAAGACGACGCTGGTCCGCCACCTCAACGGCCTGCTCGAACCCGACGAGGGGGAGGTCCGCGTGAACGGCACGCCAGTCCACGACGACCTCGTGGCGGCGCGCGCGAGCGTGGGCATGGTCTTCCAGGACCCACGCGACGGCTTCGTCGGCGCGACCGTCGGCGCCGACGTTGCGTTTGGCCCGGAGAACCTCGGCCTCCCCCGCGAGGAAATCGACGACCGCGTCGCGGAAGCGCTCGACGCGGTCGAACTCGCGGGTCGCGCCGACGAGCGCATCGACGAACTCTCCGGCGGCGAGCAGGCCCGCGTCGCCATCGCCGGCGCGCTCGCGATGCGCCCCGACCACCTCGTGCTCGACGAACCGTTCACGGGTCTGGACTGGCCCGCGCGTCAGTCCGTCCTCGACCGCCTGCGCGCGCTCCACGACGCCGGGACCAGCCTCGTCGTCGTCACCCACGACCTCCGCGACGTCTGGGAATTTGCGAACCGCGTGGTCGCGCTCTCGGACGGCGAAATTGCGGCCGACGGCCCGCCCGAGCGCGTCCGTGAACGCCTCCCCGACCTCGGGGTGCGCCTGCCGTGACGCTCGCGTACCGGCCGGGTAGCGGAGTCCTGCACGCCCTCGACCCCCGGGCGAAACTCGCTCTACAGGCAGCGTTCGCGCTGGTCGCGTTCGCGCACACCACCCCACTCGGGCTCGCGCTGTTGACGCCGCTGGCAGTCGTCGCGCCGTACCTCGCGGACGCCTCGCCGCTGGCCGCGCTCCGCGAGTTCTGGGTCGCGCTCCCGTTCCTCGTGGCCGGCCCCGTCGTCGCTGCAGTCTCGCTCGGGCCGCCGTGGATTCGCCTCGAAGCGGCCGCGGCCGCGGCGCTGGCGTCCTACCGCGTCGTGCTCGTGCTGCTCGTCGCGGCCGCGTACGTCTACAGCACCCCGACGCGGGACTCGCGGGCGGCCGTGCGGTGGCTGCTGCCGGGGCGCATCGGCGCGGTCGCGGGTGTCGCCGTCGCGCTCGTCTTCCGCTTCCTCCCCGTGCTCCAGTCGGACTTAGCGGGCCGCCGCGACGCCGTGAACGCGCGCCTCGGGAGCGAGCGCCCGCTCCGCGAACGCATCCGCCTCGTCGCCGTCGGCGGCCTCGCCCGGGCGCTCGACCGCGCGAGCCGGCTCTCGGTCGCGCTCCGCGCGCGCTGTTTCGCGTGGAACCCCACGCCACCGCCGCTCGCATATCGTGGGCGTGACTGGCTGGCGACCGGCGTCGCGCTCGCGCTGGCGGCCGCCGCGCTCATCTGAGAAGAAACTGTTCGCGCGTGGTCTTCCGGTTGCCAACCTTTATGCGGGTCGTCGCCGGGGTTTCAGCTATGTCTTCGTTCGTGCTGGCGCAAGCAGGGGCCGAGACGCGGCCGACGTTCTGGCGCATCGGCCACGTTGGCGAGGCGCTGTTCTACTACCTCGCCGCGGTCGCCGTCGCCATCTTCCTGTACGGCGTCTACGAACGCTTCGCCACGTACGCCCGCGGCGCCGACGACCCCGTCGACCGACTCACCGACCTGCCCGTACGCGTCCTCACGGCGGCGAAACTCGTCGTCTCCAACGAGAAGCAGTTCGACCGCGACCTCTACGCCGGCCTCATGCACACCTTCATTCTCTGGGGGTTCCTGACGCTGTTGATTGCGACCACCATCCTCGGCATCGACATGGACCTCTGGACGCTCGTCCTCGGCCAGCCCTCCTTCTTCGTCGGCGACTTCTACCTCGCGTACTCCTTCGTCGCGGACGCGATGGGGCTGCTGTTCGTCGTCGGCGTCGGCATGGCCATCTACCGCCGCTACTGGGTCCAATACGGCCGCCTCTGGGGGAAACATACCAGCACCGAGGACGACCTCTTCGTCTGGACGCTGTTCCTCCTGGGCGTCGGCGGCTACGTCACCGAGGGCGTCCGCATCCTCGGCACCAGCACCACCCGCAACGTCTCCTTCGAAACCGTCTCCTTCGTCGGCTGGTTCGTCAAAGACGTCCTGCAAGCAGCGGGTATCACGGCCGAAGCCGCCGCTGCCGCCTACCCCGTCGTCTGGTGGAGTCACGCGCTGCTCGCGCTCGCGTTCGTCGCCAGCGTCCCCTACGCCAAGCCGTTCCACATGCTCTCCAGCTACGCCAACCTCGTCACCCGCGACGAGGACGCCGGCCGCCGCCTCCCCCGCGTCCCCGAGGACGCCAGCCCCGAGGAAATCGGCCCCTCCGACATCGAGGACTTCACCTGGAAGCAGTTGCTCGACCACGACGCCTGCACGAAGTGCGGGCGATGCTCGTCGGCCTGCCCCGCGAAGGCTGCCGGCCGCCCGCTCGACCCCCGCGACGTCATCCTCGACTTGAAAGCCTACCGCGAAGGCCTCGAAGCGGGCGACCGCGAGGAAGTCGACATCGTCGCGGACGGCGGCACCTCCGTCGTCGACGCCCAGACGATGGAGTCCTGCATGTCCTGTATGGCGTGCATGGACGCCTGCCCGGTGGACATCGAGCACGTCACGCAATTCACGGAGATGAACCGCCGGCTCACCGAGTCCGGCCAGATGAACAAGAACGTCGAGGAGGCCGTGATGAACGTCTTCCAGAAGGGCAACACGTTCGGCGACCCCGACCGCAAACGCCCCGACTGGACCGACGAACTGGACTTCGAGGTGCCGGACGTCCGCGAGCAGTCCGTGGAGTACCTCTGGTACGTCGGCGACTACCCGAGTTACGACGAGCGCAACCAGCACGTCGCGCGCTCGCTCGCCCGGGTCTTCGAGGAAGCGGGCGTCTCCTACGGCATCCTCTACGAGGACGAGCAGAACGACGGCAACGACATCCGCCGCGTCGGCGAGGAAGGCCTCTACGAGATGGTCGCCGAACAGAACATCGAGGCCTTCCAGGCCTGCGACTACGACAAAATCGTCTGCACGGACCCCCACTCCTACAACACCTTCTCGAACGAGTACGAGCAGTTCGGCTTCGAGGACGGCGACTCCGTCTACCACTACACGCAGGTCGTCGAATCACTCGTCAATCAGGGCGCGCTCGGCCTCACGGGGACGGAACTGGACGAGACGGTGACGTACCACGACCCCTGTCACCTCGGGCGGTACAACGGCGAGTTCGAGGCGCCCCGCGAGGTCGTGCGCGCGACCGGCGTCACGCTCGACGAGATGCCCCGCAACCGCGACGACTCGTTCTGCTGTGGTGGCGGCGGTGGCGGTCTCTGGATGGACTTCGAGGAGGAGACCAAGCCCAGCGAGGAGCGCATCCGCGAGGCCTTAGAGGACACGGACGCCGGCCCGGACGTCGACCGCTTCGTCGTCGCGTGCCCGATGTGCATGACAATGTACGAGGACGGCCGGAAGACGGGCGGCTACGAGGACGACATCGAAATCACGGACGTCACTGAACTACTCGTGGAAGCCATCGAGGCGAAAAACGAAGGGAACAGTGCGGGCGCGACGAGCGCGGCCGCGGACTAGCCGTAGTTGCTGGCGCGATTTCTTTATTCAGATTTGTGCCCGAAACTGAGCGAGTGATTCGGCGAGCCGGTTTGCGTATTGACCGCTGATATTTCCATCAGTCTCAGACGACGTCCGGACCGACGTGTAAGATATGGCAAGCATGTTCAGCTTCGGGTTTGAGGCCGATGTGGCACCGATTGAAACGGTCGAAGGTCCTGAGCAGCCCGACGTTCTGGCCAGCATATCGACATTCGAGTGCTGCAGCAACCGCTGTACTACGAATTTGAGTTCGCAAATGATCATCCGCCCTGATAGGACGGGACCTCCTCACACCAGTCCTGGATTAGCCATCCAAACTCAGTTGAGCCGTATCTTGCGTATGCCCCTTCGGCAATGACGCACTTCGGAGTCTCCTCATCGATCGTGTGGTCGACCACGCGTTCGACCCAGTCACCATCAGCAATCCGACCTCGGAGGGTGTATGGTCCCGGCTCATCTCCCCCCGTGCACTCCAGCACCGCACCAGGGATTCGACTCTCAGGTTTCCCCGCGAGTTCGTGACGCGATTCGTGAACGACGGTATCCTCACGTTCGATCTCGATTTCGAGGCGCTGTGGGTCTGGATGATAGTTTTCGACGGCTACCCATCCGAGCTGGGGATGAGAGGGGGAGCTTCCTCGGATCAGGTCTAAGCAACCGCTACTCAAGCCAACGGAACTTGTAGCGGCCAAAGCCAAGAAATCACGGCGACGTACACTGTTTGCTCTTTCCCCCATATATCGAGATAGTGCGTTTATGTAATATATTATTTGTGTACTGGAAATAATGTTGGGGAGTTCAGAGGCTGTACTTAGCGGCTGTTGCACTCAGAACGCTGCACAAAGAACCCACAGAGACAACTACCCTAGGCGTCCAGCCACTCCTCGTCGAGCAGGCCGTAGGAGTACGCGTCGACGTACTCGCCGTCGACGATGGCGTCGTCGCGGCGCCGCCCCTCGCGCTCGAACCCGAGTTTTTCGAGGGCCTTCCACGACGGCTCGTTCGGCACGAGGACGCGCGCGTCGACCTTGTGGAAGCCACACTCGCCGAACGCGTAGTCAAGGAACAGCTCTGTCCCCTCGGTGACGTAGCCGTTCCCCTGGTGTTCGGGCGCGACCCAGTACATGAGGTTGCCGCGCTCGCCGGGCGCACTCACCCAGCCGAACGCCACGACGCCCACCGGCTCGGGGTCGCCCTCTTCTCCCTCAGTGCAGATGAGGAAGTGGTAGTCCTCGTCTTCGAGCATCTCCGCGACGTCCTCGACGGTCTTGATGGTCGTGTCCGTCAGCGGCACGCGCACGTCGGGGTGGTTGCGGCCGTACTGGATGAACTCGTGGTCCTCCTCCTCGATTGGGTGGAGGGAGACGCTGTCGCCAATCTGGAAGGCTGGTCCGGGCATAGTCGACGGTGACGCCCGCGAGCGGTTATAGGTTCGCTGAAATTCAGTTCACCACTCCGTGAGCGCTTGCGCGCCGTGTGTGCGCACGAGCACCGCGAGGAACGTCGCGACGCCGGTGAGCGCGAACGCGCCGCCGACGTAGAACGCCCACTCCATCCCGAACTGCGACATGAGGTACCCGCCGAGTACGGGCGCGAGCACGCTGCCGGGACGCCAAACGAGTTCGCGCACGCCGAACGAGGACGCGATGCCCTCGCCGTCGATGCCCTCGTCGGCGAACAGCGCCATGCTCGCGGGTTCGCGGAACGAGTCCGCGATGCCGAGGAGGCCGTTGGCGGCGACGAGCGGCACGAACGCCGTCGACGCCGCACCCAGCAGGGGGAGCGAAGCCGGGAAGCCGAGCGCGGACCCGATGGCGGGCGTGAACGGGACCGCGAGCGCGACGAAGCCGTAGGCAGCGCCGCCCGCAGCGACGAATAGCGAGCGCCCGTAGGTGTCCGAGAGACGGCCCGTGAACGGCTGGAACAGCATGTTCGTGAACTTCTCGGCGCTGAGCACGACCGCGAGGACGGTGCCGCTGTACGCGAGGCCGCCCTGTGCGGCGGTGACACCCGCGAAGACGGCGACCCACGAGCGCACGAGCGTGACGGCGACGGCGTACTGCGCGCGGAAGCTCGTGAGCGTGAGGATGCGGCCGTTCAGCGCGAGGTTGCTGAACGGGAACCCCTCGATGCGGGTGTCGTCGGCGTCCAGCAGCACGAGGACCGCAACGAACGCGACGACGAACAGCACCGCGAGCACGTAGAAGACGGGTTCGAAGCCGTAGCGGTCGTAGAGCACGCCCGCGGCGGCGAGGCCGAGCAGCGACGCGGCCAGCCGCCACGAGTTCGCCTTCCCGATGTAGTTCGCGCGCGTCTCCGCGGTCGCGAGCTCGCCGACCAGCGAGAGGCTCAACAGCCCCATCCCGGTCGCGAGAATCCCTTGGCCGCCGCGGACTGCGACGAGTTGCCACGAGGTCTCGACGAGCGTGAACGCCAGCGAGACGACGACGCCGAACGCGAGCAGTCCGAGAAAGATGGCGCGCTTGTCGTAGCGGTCGCCCGCCCACGCCAGCGGCACAACGACGAGTGCCTGCGTCGCCGTGAACCCCGCGTAGAACAGCCCGAGCATGATGCCCGACGCGTCGAGCGCGTTGGCGTACTTCGGCAGGAGCACCGCGAGCGCGCTGAACCCGAAGCCGCCCGCGAACCGCGAGACGTACAGCGAGTAGAGTTGGAGTCGGTCCCGGTCCACAGTCGCGGGTAGATTGGGTGGGCAAAGACGGTTGTGAAACCGGACGGCGACGTGGGCCCTCGGCGATGTCACAGCCGACCGATTCGGCCAGTGAGACAACCGCTACCCTTGCGGATTGAAAGGGCGAGCGGCTCCCTGCGAAGGCGGACGAAGCAAGCACGTGAGCGACCAGCGGGAGCGAGCGCGCGCAGCGAGTCCCCCGAGCCGAGGGCCGCTCGCCCTTTCAGGTGTCAACGTCGTCTACGGCAGCGTTCCAAGCAACTACGATAACTGACGCCGGTTCCGCGAACCCTTTTGGCTCGCGGCTCCCAGACTCCTGCATGGACCTGACGGACCGACCGCGGCGGCTGCGGCGGGACGGCGTGCGCGGGCTGGTGTCGGAGACGAGCCTGGAGCCGACGGACTTCGTCGCGCCCGTATTCGTGGACGCGACGACCGACAAGCGGGTGCCCATCGAGTCGATGCCTGGCCACGAGCGCGTGCCAGTCGACGAGGCGGTGGCGCGCGTCGAGGAGATTCTCACGACGGGCGTGGAGGCCGTCATCGTGTTCGGCATCCCGGCGTCGAAAGACGAGCGCGGCACGCGGGCGTACGCCGACGACGGCGTCGTCCAGGAGGCCGTGCGTCGCATCACGAGTGAGACGGACGCGTACGTCATCACGGACGTCTGCCTCTGTGAGTACACGAGCCACGGCCACTGCGGGATTCTCGAGGAGCACGCCGACGAGGACCCCGACCTCACGGTGAAGAACGACGAGACGCTGGACTTGCTGGCGAAGACAGCGGTCTCGCACGCGAAGGCGGGCGCGGAGATGATTGCGCCGTCGTCGATGACCGACGGGATGGTCGCGGCCATCCGCGAGGCGCTGGACGCCGCGGGCTTCACGGACGTCCCCATCATGAGCTACGCGGCGAAGTACGAGTCGGCGTTCTACGGGCCGTTCCGGGACGCCGCGGACGGCGCGCCCGCGTTCGGCGACCGGCGGCACTACCAGATGGACCCCGCGAACCGCCGCGAGGCAACGCGGGAGGTCGCACTCGACGTCGAGCAGGGAGCGGACGTGTTGATGGTCAAGCCCGCGCTCCCGTACCTCGACATCGTCTCGGACGTGCGCGAGCAGTTCGACCGTCCGGTCGCGGCGTACAACGTCTCCGGCGAGTACGCGATGCTGCACGCCGCCGCGGAGAACGGCTGGATGGACGTCGAGGAGACCGCCCGGGAGTCCCTGCTGTCCATCAAGCGCGCGGGCGCGGACCTCATCATCACGTACTTTGCAGAGGACGTCGCCGAGTCGCTGTCGGAGTAGCGCACGGCTCGCGGTCCCGCTGCGCTCGACCGCGCGCCCGCTTCCCCGACCATTTCCGGCAATTATTGCGTAGACGTGTGTCCAGTCCCGCCAGTCGAACGCCCAGTTATCTGGACGGTTTACGACCTTATATGGACTAAATCCGATTGTAATTCGAGCGCTCGTCTACCCTATACGAACTAAACAACACATTCGTCAAGCAAACTTTTACATACCATCCAGTCCTGTCACTGTACTGTAGATGCGTGAAACGAACGCCCCGGTTTCGAATCTGGGAGTGGACGTGCGTACATCCATAACGCCTGTGTCAGCCACGCTCGGATTCGACGGTGGACCCACCCGAAACCCGGACTGTGTGCTCGCGCCCCGTGCAGGCGCGCTTTCGCGGGCGGACGTGCCCGAATTCGGGCCCCCGACCGGCGGCGTCGGGTCGCGCATCTCCACGGGGGTGATACAGTGACACGACCACGAAACCGTCTGTGACCACAGCGGACTGTGCTCACCGTGTGTTCGCCGGCCATCATCGTCGGACTGTGCTCACCGGCCGGCACTTTCGCGGTTGCGGCTGCGACTGATTCTGTGTGACCTCGCCTCGGTAGCGACGCCGACCGCCGAACCCATCAACTATTTTCGGGGACCCCTCCAACGCTCCCCCATGAACCGCGAGACGTCACGCGACCTCTACGATCGCTCGCTCGACGTGCTCGTCGGCGGCGTGAACTCCACGGTGCGGGCCGCCCCGCAACCGTACCCGACGTTCGTCCGGAAGGGCGACGGCGGCCACGTCGTCGACGCGGACGGCAACCGCTACGTCGACTGGGTGATGGGCCTGGGCCCGCTCCTGTTGGGCCACGACCTCCCCGAACCCGTCGAAGCCGCCGTCCAGCAGCGCACCAGCGAGGGACCGATGTACGGCCTCCCCACGGAGCTGGAGGTCGAGCACGCGGAGTTCGTCGCGCGCCACGTCCCGAGCGTCGAGATGATGCGGTACGTCAACACCGGCACCGAAGCCACGACCTCGGCGGTGCGGCTCGCGCGGGGCTACACCGGCCGCGACAAAATCGTCGTGATGCAGTCCGGCTACCACGGCGCCCAGGAGTCCACGCTCGTCGAGGGCGACAGCGAGGAGCGCGGCCCGTCCAGCGCGGGCATCCCCGCGGCGTTCGCCGAACACACGATTCCCGTCCCGTTCAACGACACCGACGCCGTTACCGAGGTGTTCGAGGAGCACGGCGACGACATCGCCGCCATCCTCGTGGAACCCATCCTCGCGAACAAGGGCATCGTTGAACCCATCGACGGCTACCACCAGACGTTGCGCGACCTCACCCGGGACAACGGCGCGCTGCTCGTCTGGGACGAGGTCATCACGGGGTTCCGCGTCGGCGGTCTCGGCTGCGCGCAGTCGAAGTACGGCATCACGCCCGACGTCACGACGTTCGGGAAAATCGTCGGCGGCGGCTTCCCCATCGGCGCCATCGGCGGCCGCACCGACATTATGGAGGAATTCACGCCCGTCGGCGACGTCTTCCAAGCGGGGACGTTCTCCGGGCACCCCGTGACGATGGCCGCGGGCCTCGAGACGCTGAAGTACGCCGCGGAGCACGACGTCTACGAGCATGTCAACGGTCTCGGCCGCAAGCTCCGCGAGGGCCTCACCGACATCGTCGCCGAGCAAGCGCCCGAGTACACCGTCGTCGGCACGGACAGCCTGTTCAAGGTGCTGTTCACGCGCCGCGGCGACGCCCAGTCCGGGCCGTGTGCGGACGGCTGCGAGCAGGACCCCGAGTGCGACCGCTTCGACGCCTGCCCGAAGAACGGCGCCGACGTCGGCCGCGGCGCGGTCGACCGCTGGAACCGCGTGTTCCGCCCGCAGGTCCTCGACGACGGCGTTCTACTCTCCCAGAACCAGTTCGAGTCCCAGTTCGTCGCCTACGGCCACACCGAGGAGGACGTCGAGCGCACGCTCGAAGCCTACCGGAACGCCCTCTAGGCTTTTCTTCTCCGGGCGCGAACACCCGGGTATGGCAGAGACGCCCTCCACGGAAACGGACGCGCGCAGCGACGCCAATCCGGAGTCGGGCTGGTGGTACTGGGTCGCGGCGGTTCCCGTCTACTACGTAATCGGGACTGTGCTCGGATTCGTCGTCGGACTCGCCGCGTTCGCGTTCGCGCTCACCGGCATGGGCACGATGGACCCCGGAACGATGGAACCGGGCATGGGGTTGCCGATGGGCGTCGGCTTCGGGTTCGCCGGCGTGTTCGTGCTCGTCTTCGTGCTGGCAGCGGTCGGCTTGCTGCTGTCGCTGGTGTTCCCGCTGGCCATCTACTACGACGCGACCGCCGTCGAGGACGCGCCCGGTCGCTGGAACCCCGACCCCGTGCTCTACGGCCTGCTCGGGCTCGCCGGCCTCGTCGCCCAACCCCTCCAGGTGCCGCTGGCGGTGTACTACCTCTACAAACGCCACGAGTCGGTGGGCGTCCCGTGAGGTACAAACGCCGTGACGCCTAACGGACGGGCATGAGTGAGGTCCGCGTGGACTCGCGGTGGTGGTACTGGGTCGCCGCAGTCCCGCTGGTCACCGCGTTCTGGGTGGTGTGTTCGGTGTGGATGTTCGTCGTCGTCCAGGTCGTCCCGGAGGCCGTCGTCGCGGACGCCGGCGAGGTGCTCTCGCTGCCCGCCGTTGCGCTCGGCATCCCCGCGCTCGTGGCGTTCCTCGCGCTACCGCTGGCGCTCTGGATGGACGGCCACGCGGTCGACGCCGCGGGCAGCGACTGGCCCGGCGACGACTTCTCCGCGCCCGGCATCGCCGTGCTCGCGGACGCCCTCGTCGTCGCCGGCAGCGTGTTGCTGTTCCAGGGCGCGACCCTCGCCGCGCTCGTCATCGTCGCCGGCGCCGGCCTCGGCACGTGGGTCTCAGTCCGCTACCTCCGCAACCGCCGCGACCACGTCGCCATGCCCGCCTCCTTCTGGGAGTGGCGCGACGAACTGCGCGCGGGCGACCGCAGGGAGCCCGCCGGCGGCGAACGCGAGTAGGTCACGTCGCGACGGTTCGGATCTGATTTTCTCGTCGTGCGTTACGTGATAGTCACGCGGCTCGCGGGTCGTTCCACTCGCGGCTCACTTCGTTCACCGCTCGTCGTTCTGTGCCCTCCCTGCGGTCGGGCACACGTTCCCCGCTTGCATTAACGTGGTCTCCCTGCGGTCGACCACGCAGACAAACGCAGGGGGTTTCAACCCAGCACGCCGAGATACGTACATGACCGACGCGATACGCCTCGCCACCCGCGGGTCGGACTTGGCGCTCCGACAAGCCAGCGAGGTCAAGACCGAACTCGAAGACCACCGCACCGACGTGGAACTCGTGGAAGTGGAGACCACCGGCGACCGCGTCGACGACGCACTCATCCAGGACCTCGGGAAGACGGGCGCGTTCGTGCGCTCGCTCGACCGGAAAGTCCTGGACGGCGACGTCGACGCGGCCGTCCACTCGATGAAGGACGTGCCGACCGACGTCCCCGAGGATCTCGTGGTGGCGGCGGTGCCACGTCGCGGGAACCCCGCGGACGCGCTCGTGACGCCGAACGGCACGAGTCTCGAGAACCTCCCGGCGGGCAGCGTGGTGGGGACCGCGAGCCTGCGCCGCGGCGCGCAGATTCAGGCCCACCGCCCCGGCCTCGAGGTCGAGCCGATTCGCGGGAACGTCGACACGCGCGTGGAGAAACTGCTCGCGCCCGCGCTCCAGGACGAGCACGAGCGCCGCACGGAAGCCGAGAAAGAACGCATGAGCGAGGACGCGCGCCAGCAGGAGCGCGGCGACTACGAGGCCAGCGAGACCATCGAGGAGGGCGTCGAGAATCTCGACAACGACAGCGAGAGCGATAGTGAGAGCGGCGGCGACAGCGGACCCGACAACCGGCAGAACGCGGAGTTCGACCAGCCCGTCGAGGAGTGGTTCGAATCGCTGACGCCGCTCCAGCAGTCCGCGCTCGGCCGCGAGGTCGAGACGGAGTTCGACGCGGTCGTGCTCGCGCAGGTCGGCCTCGAACGCACCGGCCTCACCCACCACGTCCACGACGAGGAACTCCCGACGCACACGCACGTGCCGGCGCCCGGTCAGGGCGCGCTCGCGATTACGGCGCGGAAGGACAGCGACGTCGCCGACGTGCTCCGGGACGCGCTCGACCACGTGCGCTCCCGGGTGGAGACGACGGCCGAGCGCATCGTCCTCGAGGAAGTCGGGGGCGGCTGCATCGCGCCAATCGGCGTCTACGCGCTCGTGCAGGGCGACGTCGTGCGGACGGACGTCCAAGTGTTCAGCCGGGACGGTACCGAGCAGGTCGGGGAGACGCGCGAACTCGACATCGAGAACTACGCGAGGGACGCCCGCGCGTTCGCCGCGGACCTCCGCGAGCGCGGCGCGACCGACCTCATCGAGGAGGCCCAACGAGAATGACTGGCACCGTCTACCTCGTCGGCAGCGGCCCGGGCGACCCGGAGCTGTTGACGGTGAAGGCCGCGCGGCTGCTCGAGGACGCGGACGTGGTGCTCCACGACAAACTCCCCGGTCCGGCGATTCTCTCCGAGATTCCCGAGGCGAAGCGCGAGGACGTCGGCAAGCGCGCGGGCGGGGAGCGCACGCCCCAGTCCGCCATCAACGAGCGCATGGTCGAACTCGCGCGCGAGGGGGAGGACGTCGTCCGACTGAAGGGCGGCGACCCGTTCGTGTTCGGGCGCGGCGGCGAGGAGATGGTGTACCTCGCCGACCACGACGTACCCTTCGAAATTGTCCCCGGCATCTCGTCGGCGGTCGCCGCGCCCGCCGCGGCGGACATTCCGGTGACCCACCGCGACCACGCCTCGTCTGTCTCGTTCGTCACGGGCCACGAGGACCCGACGAAAGAGGAGTCCGCGGTGGACTGGCAGGCGCTCGCTGACACCGGTGGAACCATCGTCGTGCTGATGGGCGTCGGCAAGCTCCCCGACTACACGCAGGCGCTCCGGGAGGCGGGGATGGACCCCGAGACGCCCGTCGCGCTCGTCGAGAAGGGGACCCGGCCCGGGCAGAAGGTCGCGACGGGCACCCTCGACACCATCGTCGAAGCGCGCGACGAGGCCGGCATCGAGCCGCCCGCCGTCACCGTCATCGGCGGCGTCGCGGGGGTGCGGGAGGAACTCCGATGACGAAGCCGACGGTCGCGGTGTTCCGGCCCGCGGACGACCGCCTCGACGACGCGACCGCACTCCTCGAATCCCTCGACGCGGAGCCGGTCCCGGACCCGATGCTCGCCGTCGAGCCGACCGGCGAAATCCCGAGAGACGGCGCGGACTACGTGCTGCTGACGAGCAAGACCGGCGTCGAGCTCGCCGCCGAAGCGGGCTGGACGCCCGGCGACGCGACGCTCTGCGCCATCGGCGAGTCGACCGCCGACGCCTGCCGCGAGGCGGGCTGGACGGTCGACCTCGTGCCCGAGGAGTACACGAGCAGCGGGCTCGTCGCCGCGCTCAAGAGCGAGGTCGACGGCGCGCGCGTGGAGGTCGCGCGCTCGGACCACGGCTCCGCGGTGCTCACGGACGGCCTGAACGCCGCCGGCGCGTACGTCCACGAGACGATTCTCTACGAACTCGTGGTGCCCGCTGAGGCCGGCGACTCCGTGGAGCTGGCTGCCGGCGGCGACCTCGACGCCGCGCTGTTCTCGTCGTCGCTGACCGTCGACCACTGGCTCGACGAGGCCGAACAGCGGGGCATTAGAGAGGCCGCGCTCGCCGGCCTGAACGACGCCGTCGTCGGCTGCATCGGCCCGCCGACCCGCGAGACCGCCGAATCGCTGGGTGTCGACGTGAACGTCGTCCCCGACGACGCGGACTTCGAGCAGTTGGCGCGCGCGGTCCGCGACGAACTCTAGTCGGAGCGCGCTTCGATGAGCGCGCCGACGTATAGGAGGCCGACGCAGACACCGAGTAGCTCGGCGTACAGCACGGTCGCGGTCGCGCCCTCGGCGACGAGCTCGATCGGCGCGAACGCGGCCGCCGTGAGGCCGAGGCTCGCCGCGACGAGCCAGCGGTCGCGGCCGTCCAGTCCTCGGTAGGTCAACGACCGCACGGCCGGATAACCGGCGTACATCCATGCGACGACACCCCAGACGAGCCCGGGGAGGGCCGCGAGTTCGAGCGCAACGGTCGTCTGCGCGAGCGCCGTCCCGACAATGGCGACGACCGTGCCGGTGACCCACGGGAACGAGCGCATGGAAACCGTGTCGCCCGAGTCGGGCTTCAACGTTATGCCAGCGCGGACGAACCACCCGCCGAGCCAGTAGTTTATACGCGAAGCTGAACTACCTGGTCGTGATGGACGCTCCGGTCCCGGAACTCCAAGCGCGGGCGGCGGCGTGCGCGGACGCACTCGAAGCCGCCGACTCGGTATTGCTCGCGTCGCACATCGACGCCGACGGCCTGACGAGCGCGGGCATCGCCGCGAGCGCGCTCGAACGCGCCGACATCCCCCACGACATCGTCTTCTCGAAACAGCTCGACGACGAGGAAATCGCGGGTATCGCCGCCCACGACCACGACACCGTGCTGTTCACGGACTTCGGGAGCGGACAACTGGACGCGATAACCGAACACGAGCGGACGGGCGACTTCACCCCAATAATCGCGGACCACCACCAGCCAGCCGACGCGGACACGCAGTTCCACCTGAACCCCCTCCTGGAGGGGGTGGACGGCGGGAAGGAACTCTCCGGAGCGGGCGCGGCGTACGTGCTCGCGCGCGCCCTGCTCGGCGAGGACGCGACCGACCTCGCGGCGCTCGCGATCGTCGGCGCGGTCGGCGACCGCCAGACCGTCGACGGCGAGCTCGTCGGCGCGAACACCCAGATTGCCGCAGAGGGCGTCGAGGCTGGCGTGCTCGACACCGCGAAGGACCTCGCGCTGTACGGCACGCAGACCCGCCCGCTCCCGAAACTGCTGGAGTACGCCAGCGAGGTGTACGTCCCCGGCATCACGAACGACGAGAACGGCGCGGTGCGCTTCCTCGACGGCCTCGACTTGGAACTGCACGACGGCGGCGACTGGCGGACGTGGGCCGACCTGAGCCACGACGAGCGCCAGACGGTCGTGAGCGCGCTGCTCAAGCGCGCGGTCCGCCACGGCGTCTCCAGCGAGGACGTGACGAAGCTCGTCGGGCAGACGTACACGCTCACGGCCGAGGAGCCAGGGACCGAACTCCGAGACGCCAGCGAGTTCTCCACGCTGCTGAACGCGACGGCGCGCTACGAGCGCGCGGACGTCGGACTCGCGGTCTGTCTCGGCGAGCGCGGCGAACCCCTAGAGGCCGCCCGAACGCTGCTGCGCGAGCACCGCCGGAACCTTTCGGAGGGCCTCCAGTGGGTGAAACGCGAGGGCGTCACGATCGAGGACGACCTCCAGTGGTTCCACGCGGAGGACCGCATCCGGGAGACCATCGTCGGCATCGTCGCGGGGATGGCGCTCGGCAGCGACGCCACCGAGAGCGACCGCCCGATTATCGGGTTCGGCTACAAGAACGACGAGGAGACGAAGGTCTCGGCGAGGGGGACGTCGCAACTCGTCGACCGAGGCCTCGACCTCTCCGCAGTGATGAGCGAGGCCTCACAGGCGGTCGGCGGCGACGGCGGCGGTCACACGGTCGCCGCGGGCGCGACTGTCCCCCGCGGCCGCGAGCAGGAGTTCCTCGACGAAGTCGGCGACGTGCTCGCCGACCAACTCTAGTCCCAGGTCGCCTCACAGACGCGCAGCCAGTTCTCGTGCGCGAGCTTCCGGAGTGCTGAGTTCTCGTAGCCAGCGTCGCGGAGCGCCGCGAGCACGTCGCGGGTCCCGGCGGCGTCGCCAATCGAGTCGGGGATCGTGGCGCCGTCGAAGTCCGAGCCGAGCGCGACGTGCTCGACGCCCATCCGGTCGACGAGGTGGTCGACGTGGTCGACGACCACGTCGAGGCTCGTGTCCGCATCGTTGGCACCGTCCGGCCGGAGCGCGCTCGCCGCGAACGTCAACCCGACGACGCCGTCCGTGTCGTCGACGGCGTCGAGTTGCTCGTCAGTGAGGTTCCGCGAGGACGGACAGACCGCGTTCGCGGCGGCGTGAGAGACGACCAGCGGGGCCGTGGACGCGTCGTGGACGTCCCAGAACCCCTGTTCGGTGAGGTGTGCGCAGTCCACGAGCACGCCGTCGTCGTTGCAGCGCTCGACCAGCCGGCGGCCGCGCTCCGTGAGGCCGCCGCCGACGCCGGGCGAACTCGGGAACTGGAAGGGGACGCCGTCCGCGAACGCGGTGGGGCGACTCCACGCCAGTCCGAGCGACCGCAGGCCGCGCTCGTAGTAGTCCGCGAAGTTCGAACGGTCCGGGTGAATCGGCTCCGCGCCCTCGAAGTGGACGACGACGCCAAAGTCGTTCCCTTCGATGCACGCCCGCAGGTCCGCGGCGGTCTCGACGCGCCGAACGCCAGGCCTCGCGACGAGGTCGTCCAGCACGGCGAGCATCTCGTCGGCCGCGTTTGCGGCGAACGACGGCGCGAGCGGCGGTGGCGACCGAATGCGGTAGCCGTCGTCGGTCTCCACGCGGTTGCCGTCCGCGTCGGGCGCGAACTGCTCTTCGGAGGGGACGAACACCGCGAAGATGCCGGCAGCGAGCCCGCCGTCGCGCGCCCGCGGCAGGTCGAGGTGGCCGGCGTCGCGGCCGTCCACGAGGTCGTCGACGGTCGCTTCGCCACGCCGGACCGCGAGCGCGGCGTCGTTGTGGCCGTCGACGACGGCAGGTGAGTCCATCTGGTCGCATCGACAGACGGCGACGCGTAAAGCGATTGCGCCGCGCTACAGCGACTGCCGCTCGCCGACCCACGCGTCGAAGGCGTCCGACAGCGCCGCTCCGTACTGGACGGCCAGCGACCCGACGAAGCTCATCGCGATGACGTATCCGACCGCGAACGCCGGGACGAGCGTGCGAATCGTCGGGTTCGCGCTCGTCGCCGCGAGCGTCGCGATGATGAGCGAGAACTCGCCGCGCGCCACCAGCCCGAGCCCGACGCGAGCCGACCGACGCTCGTTCAGGCCGTAGACGCGGCCGCTGGCGTATCCGCTGGCGAGCTTTCCGGCAGTCGTCGCGACAACCGCGACCGCCACGAGCAGCCACACGTCCGCGACGACGAGAAGGTCGGTCCCGAGCCCCACCGAGAAGAAGAACAGGGCCGCGAAGAGGTCGCGGTGCGGTACGAGGAGGTTCTCGATACGGCCGACGAGGTCGGTGCCGCTGAACGCGGTACCGACGAAGAACGCCGCGACTGCCTCGCTCGCGCCGACCGCGAGCGCCACGCCGCCGACGAGGACGGCGACGCCGACCACGCGCAACACGAACAGCTCGTCCGTGTCGGCCCCGAACACGACCTCGACGTACTGTGTCCCAAAGTGCGCGGCCCCCGCCAGCGCGGCGAGGAACACGAACGACTGGACGACAGTCACGAGCGCGCCACCGACGTCGCCGCCGCCACCGACGACTGCCGCGACGACGGCGAGGTAGACGGCGATGACGAGGTCCTCGACGACGAGCGTGCCGAGAATCACCTCGCTCTCGGGGTTCGCGAGCCAGCCCGCGTCCGTGAGTGACTTCGTGACGATAGCCGACGAAGAGATGTAGACGACGCCCGCCACGAGCAGCGTCCCGACCGGCCCGAATCCGAACGCCAGCGCGACGCCGACGCCGATTGCGGCGTTCACCACGAGGTCGATGCCGCCGACCACTGAGAGCCGCCGGCGGTTCCGCACGAGCGTCCCGATGTCGAACTCCAGACCGAGGAAGAACAACAGCAGGATGATGCCGACTTCGGCGACGGTACCGATGACGGCGCTATCCGAGACTAACTGGAGGGAGATGCCCGCGACGCTCGTCGGCGCGTACGGGCCGACGAGGATACCGGCCGCGATATAGGCGGGGATGACCGGCTGGCCGAAGCGCCGTGCGACGGCGCCCAAGACGGCGATGACGGTGAGCGCGATGCCGAATTCGAGGAGGAGTGACCCTGCCATCGAGTCAGTCCGAATCCTCCACGCTGCCCGTTTCGAGGAGGGATTCGAGCGCGTTCTGTTCGCTGCGCGACCCGATTGCGACGAGGATGTCGCCGGCCTGGAGCGTGGTGTCGGCGCCCGGGCTCCCGATGGTCTCGTCGCCGCGCTGGATGGCGGCGATGGTCACGCCGGTCTGCTTGCCGAGGTGGACGCTCCCCATCGTCTCGCCGGCGACCGGCGACTTCTCGGGGATTTCGACCCACTCCATGAGCGCGCCACCGAGCGGGACGTCGATGTCATCCAGGTCCAGCGGCTGGAAGTCCGTCCCCTCCAGCGACGTGGCGAGCTGGCGGGACTGCTCGGCGGTGAGGTCGAAGAGCTTCTCGGCGTCCGCGTCCGGGTCCGCGCGTCGGAACAGTTCGCGCTTGCCGTCGTGGTGGATGATGACGACCGCCCGTTCGCCGTCGCCGGTTTCGACCTCGTACCGCTTCCCGACGCCGGGAACGTCCGCCTCGTAGATGACCATGCGTGGAGTGGCACGCGACGCACGCATAAATCTCCGGTAGCCGGCCCCGTCAGTCCAGTAGCCGCGAAACATCCAGGATTGTGTATCGTGGTATAGTATTTATATCCGGGTGGCGAGGGATATAGAACAGGTCCAGCGGCAGTTACCACCGTGAGAGGGCCGATTCAAGCACGGCAAGGACGAACCCCCGGAGGAGCGCGTGAGAGAGGTGGGGGTCGAACAAACGAAGCTCACGAGCCAGAGCGTGCTGGTTCGACTACGGCGTCACCGAGTGAGTGCGGATGAACCAGGTGAGCGCTATCGACAACGGGGAGAAAATGTGGACACCACGTGCAAACCGAACGGTCGCTGTGAGCCGTCGTAAACTGGACGGAAGCGACTGCGGCACGCTCGTCAGCTACGACCCCAACTCGAATTCCTGCCCAGCTGCGAACGACAATCTGACAACTCCGATAGCACCGACAACTGACTTCCCAGTGGCGCCGGGCTGGATTCGGCTTACTCGCCGCGGAACCCCAAGGGCGCGCTCGCGTGCGCGAACGCGCGTCGGGATTCCATCGCGTCGAGAGGTCCCAGCGGCGCTCTCCGTGCACCCGGTGAGGGAGACAAGTCCGATATAAATCTCATTCTACGATATAGAATTGGGTGTGGCACGCGAACCAGCCAACCGGTTCGCGGCTACCGACGGGCACTTCAATCCGACACGGCAAACAACAGGTAATGAGCGACCTGACGCCCGAGGAGTTCGAGGAACAGAAGTACGTCGACTACTTCCCGAAGCTCCAGACCGCGTACAAGAGCGCCTTCGAGACGATGAACGAAGCGTTCGACTCGGACATCGTCCACGGCATCGACCAGACGATTCTCGCCGAGAGCGAGCCCCACTACGAGGGCGACGGCGAGTTCACCGTCGAACTCCCCGACGACCCCCTCGACAAGCTCGACGGCGTCGTCGCGACCGACGAGAAGACCCAGCACGTCCTCGACCGCTACCTCGAGGAGCTTCGGGCGGAACTGCGCGCGCAGTTCGACGTAGAGGCATAACTGCGGGCGGACCTCCGGAGCGAACATCTTGCACCACAGGAGATAAGCCACGTCAGCACCAACGGGTTCTTATGAGCACCGAGAGTCAGAGCGGCGACGACCTGGAGGAGCGCGTCAACAACTTCCTCCGCCGGAACTTCCCACAGATTCAGATGCACGGCGGCACGGCCGCCATCCAGAACATCGACCGCGAGGAGGGCGTTGTCGACCTCCAGCTCGGCGGCGCGTGTTCGGGCTGTGGCATCTCCCCGATGACGATTCAGGCCATCAAGTCCCGGATGACCAAGGAGATTCCCGAAGTCGACGCCGTCAACGCCGACACCGGCATGGGCGGCGGTCACGACAGCGGCATGAGCCCGTCGTTCCCCGGCGAGGACGCCGACGGCGAGGACGTCGAGGAAGACGAAGGCCCGCAGGCCCCGTTCTAACTCCGGACTTCTCCACGTTTTTCGCGCCGCTGAGCGACTGCTTTCTCGTGAACCGACCGCAGGAAGCGGTTAGTCTTCAGTCCAATAGTAAATGGCTTCCTTCTCGACGCCGCAGTTCGGGCACTCCTCGGGGAACGACTCCTGGAGGTCGCCGAGTTCGCCGCACTCCGAGCACCGCCACATGAGCTCGGCTTCGCCGAACTCGTGGCCGGCACGCTCGTGCTCGATGGAGAGCGCTTCGACGCCCTCGCGAGTCGTCACGTAGAAGCCGTCCTCGTCGAAGCCGCGAATCGTCCCGAGTTTCTCGCCGTCGTCGTCGTAGACGGCCGTCCCGAGGCCGACACTAGGAGTTTCCTCACTCATACGTAGTCGTTCAGCACGGGTCGTGATAAAATCAATTGCCGGTGTCCGTAGTGGGGTCGCGGTGCCGCGCCGTCACGCACCACGGCGGCGCTACGACAGCTCCGTGAGCAGTTCCGTGAACAGGCCGCCCGGCGAGTCGATTTCTTCGACGCGCTGTTCGACGGTGTCGCCTTTCACGCCCGTGACGTTCGACATCGGCACGACGGTGTCGCGTTCGTCCTCGCGCACGGCCCACGCGACGTTGCCGATGATGCGTACTTCCTCGCAGTCGAGGCGGTACTCGTCGCCTGCAATCGGCACGTCCAGGAACACGGTCGCGGTCATGGTCCAGCGGTGCTTCGTAGCGAACCACCAAGACCGCCGTGGCCGAACCGACGGTTCAGCGAGTCACATGAAGTCCGCGATACCTGACTGCTTGTTCTTGTCGTTCTCGAAAATCGACTCGAGACTCGCCTCCAGAACTTCTAGGCGCTGTTTCGTGTACTCGCGGCAGTCGTACTCCTCGGCGACCGTAATCGCGGTGTCCATGTACTTGTTCACGGAGCCCTCGTGGACGGTCAGATTCACGCGCCCGCCGCACTCCCGGCAGTCGCCTGTCAGCGGCATCCGACGGTACTTCTCCCCGCAGTCCAGACACCGCGTCTCCTGGCGGCTGAACGCGCGCAGGTTCCCGATGAGGTCTGGGAGGAAGTGGTACTCGATGACGCGCTCGGCGACGTCCGTCTCGTCGACCGCGCGGAGTTTGCGCGCCAATTCGAGCTGGGCGTCCATCTTGTCCATCATCGACCCGAGTGTCTTGTACGCCGACAGGCTCGGCCCGAGGTGGATGTCCGACGTGTCGTGCGTGTGCTCGAAGCCCGCGTACTCGGTGTCAGTGCCGAGGGTCTCCTCGGCGATTTCCACGAGGTCCTCGACCTCGCCGGGGTCGGCCATCTCGCGGGTCGCCTCGTAGAACTCCCGCGGGTACTGGCTGACGACGTCCATGTTGTGCGCCTCGTCGTCGATTTCGCTCGGGTCGATGCGCGAGGACATCACCAGCGGCGCGTCCATCCGGCCGCCGCGCTGGTCCGGCAGGAACGACTTAGAGAAGTTGATAAGTCCGTCCATCAGGAGCATCACGCAATCTTCGTCACCGTCGCAGTTGCGTCTTTTTGCGGCGTGAAAGTACGGATGCGCGTAGCCAACCGAAGCTGACGTAAAGCCGATAACTCTGCCGACGACGGCGGCGGAGGTGTGTGGCGCCATCCCGAAGACGAGCTCGCCGACGAGGTCGTCGCGCTCCTCCAATTCGTAGAAGGCGTCGAGGCCGTAGTACTGGGTGAGGAGGTCGTCGACGAAGTCCGCGGTCTGGAGCATGTGCTCCGCAGCCCCATCGGAGAGCACGACGTCCTGTACGCGGAGTTCGACCAGTTGGTCGTCGTGCTCGAGGGGGTCGCCGTGGATGTCCTCCTCGTAGCCGAGTTCGCGGAAGTGTTCGACGGTGACGTCGAGTTCGCTGGGTTTGACCGACGTGACGGGGAGGTCGGTCATGTCGTAGCGGACGGTGCCGTCCTTGAACGCGGAGACGTCGTGTTTCGCGCGGAGGACGCCCTTCTCCATGGGTTCGGGGACTTTCTCCGCGGACATCAGCCCCTGGACGCCCTTGAGCTGGTCGAAGGCGTTCTCGCGCTCGCCGACCGCTTGGAGCGCGTTACGGTACTCTGCGCCGACGTCGACGGTCTGCACTTCGACGTTGTCGAGTTCGCGCTCGCAGCGCGGGCACTCGACGCGGCCGGACTCGTCGGGGTCGGCGCTAATGTTGCAGTCCGGGCACTCGTAGTGGGGGTCAGTCCACTCGCCGCAGTCCTCGCAACGCGGCTCGAACGTGTGGTCCCCACAAGACGGGCATTCGCGGACGCCCAGTTGCACGTCGAGTTCGCCGGGGGTGTCGCTCATGTCGGGGGCATGCCGGGCGGCCTGGCTGACGTCGCGCTGGCTGCCGCCGGCTTCGCCGATGGGGAAGAGGGTGTGGACCGCGGGGGAGAGGTCGCGGGATTCGGACTTCTCCGGGCGACCCATGCGGTTCCCGATGCGCGTGGGCGCGCGCTCGCGGACCTCGAACGGGGCGACTTCGTTGACGGCGGCGAGCGCGTTCGGCCACTCGCGGGCGTCCGCGGAGAGGCTCTCCCACTCCCGGGTCAGGTCTTCGGTAACTCCGAGCGAGCGCGCGAACGGTAGCCAGTCCGGAATCCGAATCTCGTCGTCGTCCTGGGTGTGCTCGACGAGCAGCGCTTCCAGCGGCTCGCGGACCGCGTCCTCGTTGGGCACGACGAGGTCGCCCTCTGCCGTGTGAGCGTCCGCGACGGCGTCGGCGAGCACCTCGAAGTCTTCGACCTCGACGTCGTGCCAGAGGTGCGTGTACGTCGGGTGCAGGGGCGCGTCGTACTCGGTCGCCCACTCCAGCGCTTGGTCGGCGTCGGGCGCTTCGAGGTCGACGTACGGCGAGTCTTTCAGCGCCTGGACGTCCGCGCCGGCGGCCTCGAAGTCCTGAATCCACCACTCGGGGGCGTAGGAGGCGGGCGCGAGGTCGTGGTTGTTCTCGACGAACTCGCCGTAGTTCACGAGGTACTCGCCGACGTCCAGAATTTCGACGACGCCGTTGCGCACTTCGAGAGCTTCCTCGGGGTCGTCGATGCGGCGGACGTCGCCGTTCGCGAGTTTGACCGTGGGCCCCTCGATGGAGTCGACGGGGACGATGCCCGCCGCCTTCCCGGGGCGCTCGGTCTTGATCTGGGTGCCGGTCGCGAGGAAGTCGTCGACGAGGTGCATCGTCGCGGGGTGGATGCCCGCCGTCGCGAACCCGTGGTTGCGCGAGCGGCCGTAGCGCAGGCGGAAGCCGCCCTCGTTGGAGGGGTGCCCGAAGACCGGGCGGCCCGCGATGAGGTCGCGGAGGAACTTGTTCGACGAGTCGACGCGCGGCGGGCCGTCGGGCTCCTCGTTGGCGTCGCCGGCGTCGGGCTCGTTCGCTTCGCTTGCGGCTTCGCCGCTCGCGTCTTCCGAGGCCTCCTCCTGGTCGGCCTCGCTCTCTCCGATGGTACCGTCGATGAGGTCCTGGAGCCACGGCCACTCGACCTCGTCCAGATTTCGGGTGTAGCGCTGAATCTTGGGCGCCTTCAGCGCGATACCCTCCGCGAGCACGAGGCACATCCCGCCGCGCGCGGCGTTCGTCGCGATGCGTTCGAGGTCGCGGAACCCGTCGACCTCCTCGTCGCCGGTCGCCTCCCCGTCCAGCATGACGGGGCAGTGCTCGGTGATGAACTTCGTCTCCTTGTCCTTCGGCGAGTACTGGAGGCCGGTCTCGGAATCGTAGAGGTCGACCTCCTCGGCGTAGCGCTCGATTTCGTCGTCCCGGGGCTTGAAGCGGTCGATGTCGAGGAGCGCGCGGGCGTAGTCCGCGACCAGCACGGACAGCGCCTGCGCGGTCCCGCCCGCGGAGCGGATGGGGCCGGCGTAGTAGACGGCGACGTACTCGGTGCCGTCGTCGTTGGCGTTGACCTCGACGCGGTCGATGCCCTCGATGGGCGCCGCGACCACGCCCTCCGTGAGGAGCGCGACCGCGGTGCGGACCGCGCCCTCGACTTTGCCGGCTTTGGTGTCGTAGTCGCCGACCCGCCCCTCGACGAAGTCCTCGACGAGTTCGAGCGCGGCCTCCTCGCGGGACATCTCGCCTTCGAGGTCGCGCACCCGTTCGGCGACGCCGTCGATGCCGAGGATGTTCTCGACGCGGTCGGCCATGTCCTTGGCGACCGGAATCTCGACCTCGGGCTTGGGGTCCTCGCCGCGGCGCTTCGCGCGCTCGGCGACGTCGAAGGCCTCGTCAAGGCCGGCTTCCAGGGACGCGAAGTAGTCCTCGTCCTCGGGCCGCATTACAGCCAGAGGTCGAGGTCGGTGGCGTCGTCGTGCTCGCGGACCAGCTCGGTGTCGAGCTCGCGGACGTACAGTTCACCAGCGAACACAGTCGCACGGTCGAGGTGGCCGGCCAGCGCCTGTCCGGACCGCCGCGAGAGGGTCACGTGCGTATGCGCGAACGGTTCACCGTCTAGCTCGGAGAGGTTCCCGACGCAGGCCGCGACCTCCAGTGGCTCCTCGAAGCGCGCGGCTTGGTACTCGAAGTCGTCCTGGTCATAGTACCAGAGTTCGGCGTCCTGGACCGCGCCCATGCCGACGAACCACGCGGCGTCGATGCCCTCGTCGGCCGCCAGCGACTCGATTTCCTCGCGCCAGTCGACGCCATGGTCGAGTCGCGCGACGAACTCGCGGCCGCCGGAGACTTCGCGAACGTTCATGGATGCACCCAACGGGCGCGCCAGCAAAAGTCCTACCGTCTAGGTGCCGCGGCAGTACGAAAAGTCGGAACGCCGTCGCAGTCGGCCTATCGCCAGGCCGAGAGTGCGGTCGCGTGGTCGGCTGTTACCGACATCCACGCCTCGTCGCAGGAGATGTCCGCGATGACGAGTCGGGACTCGGGGCCCTCGTCGTCGAGGGAGGCCATCACGTCGGTGCCGGACGGGTTCGCCGGCTGCGCGGCGTCAGTCGCCATGACGTATGATACAACGTGACAACCCATACTTAAACGCATCGAACTGACACCTCGCAGTCCACAGCTGTGAGTTAAGCAAACGAAGCATATCGACACACGTTTCGCTCAATCGGTGAGACGGCGCGCGAGGAGCTGTGACAAGGCCTTTGAGCCTGGCAGCACACATCATTCATATGGTCAATCAGACGCCGGGCGGCGGGACGCCGACGGACGCCGAGCGGCTCTCCCAGACGAGCGACGAAGCGAAAAGCGGGTGGGAGCGCGCGGTTCAGGATATGCGAGCGATGGCAGCCGACCGCGAGGAGAAAGAGTTCTCGACAGTGACGATCGCCGCCGGTGACACCTCCCCCGTTGCGCCGGAGATGGGTGACACGGACGAGTTCGGGTTGTCATACATCATCCCGGGAAACACCGTCGAAGAGTTTGAGGAGGCGTATCTGGGTAACGACTTCACCGAAACCGGCGTCTATCAAACGTCAAGTGCTGGCCACGTCTACATCGTCACGGAGTGTATCGATGTAAATGCCGAGGAGATCGTGTTCATCGCGGGCGTCTACCAGAAGCGCCATGCGGCACCCCTCGTGCGAGCGGCAACCGAACGTGGGACGATGTTTACGCGCGTCAAAACACTCGATCACACGGAAGTCGGTGTCTTCGAGCACGACGACGTCGCCGCCTTCTTCCCGAATCCCGACGAGTTCTACGCCTACGAAGTCGATCGGTAACAGCCATCTCCTCCTTGGGGGACGTTCTCCTCGCACGACCAGTCGTTTCGAATCCAGCTACTGCTATCGCCGAAGAACGCCTGCAGCAACGGCAAGCAAAACGAGGGCTACCAGTTCGAGAGCAGGTAGAAACCGCCGATGCCGAGCAGGACGTAGAGGACGACCGCGAGGATATTGTCTGCGCGAATGGACTGATAGATGCTCCCGAGGGCGGCGTAGATGATGAAGAGGCTGACGAGTTTCCGAAGCACCCATTTCAGCCTGGGTAGCCGAGCGGATTCGGTCGTCGTGGACATACCTGAATCCTTGGGAGAGAAGCGCTTAAAGCCACGTGGATTTGAGCGCGAATGACTGCTACGCGGCGCTGGCTGTGACACCAAGCCCGAGTTCAAGGAATAATGAGACGCCTAACACAATTAGGCTAGTCACGAGAAGCTTCCAGCTTCGACTGATTCGGTCGGCAAACCGCAACGGATGGTCGTTGAGTGGTGGGAGCCGTTGAATCCAGGTTTCGAAGCCCGACGGTGACTTACTCTCCGGGGAGAAGCGTTTCTCCTTGTGGGGTGCAGCTGGGGCTGGCCGGATTCCGATCGCGCCGATGCCGAAGAGGAGGAAGCCAACGACGAACAGGAGATACTTGACCGTGACGAGCGAGTTACCGGCAGCGAAGCCAAGAACACCGGCCACGATGAGGACCACGACTGAAGCGGCGAGGACCCAGTACACGAACTCGATCAGCCGCAGGACGCGCCGATTCATGGCGACACGACGGATTAGTGGCCGTCAGTACGGCGCTCGAGTGTGGTATCGACGTCCGCGTATTCGTCGCTGTGGCGATGACAGTAGCTCAGGCGGCCGGACTCACTGACGGGATGCATCTCCGGTCGCTGGGTGTCGCAGACACCGCCGAATTCGGCTTTGAGGTGATTGCGGGCGCGGCCGGGGTAGCCGTCCTTGACGTGCTCGATTGCGGTCTGGATTGGCTTCTCGACGTCCGGCGGGATTTCGACATCGTCGAAGAGCTCGGTTGCGGCGGCCTCGATGTCGTCGAATTTCGAGAAGACGCCGAGTTGGCGCTTCATGCGGTCCCGGACCCCGACGTCGAGCCGTGTGCGTTCGCGGACGACTTCACGGAACTGCTCGATTGCGTCCCACGTGTCGTCGTTGAGGTCTGCGAACTGCTCGGGGCGGATTTTCGCGGGGCAGCGAGTACTGAACTGGCAGCCCTCCGGTGGGTCGCGAGGACTTGGCGGGGTGCCCGGCAGCGTGATTCGTGTTCGCTCGCTGGTCGGGTCCGGACGTGGGATTGCTGAGAGCAGCGATTTCGTATACGGATTTTGGGCGTCCGTGTACAGTTCTTCGGTCTCCCCAATCTCCATGATTTTTCCGAGATACATCACCGCAACGCGGTCACAGATGTGGCGCACCACGGAGAGGTCGTGCGCGATGAACAGGTACGTCAGGCCGAACTCCTCCTGAAGATCCTCAAGGAGGTTCAGAATCTTCGCCTGTACAGATGCGTCGAGCGCGCTCACCGGCTCGTCAAGCACGAGGAAGTCAGGTTCGAGGGCGAGTGCGCGCGCGATGCCGATGCGTTGGCGCTGGCCGCCGGAGAACTGGTGAGGGTACCGGAAGTAGTGGTCTTCCTGCAAGCCGACGGCGGACAGCAGCGAGCGGACTTTCTCGCGACGCTCGGCTGGTGACTTCCAGTCGTGGGCGTCGAGTGGCTCCCGCACGAGCTCGCCGACAGTCATCCGGTCGTTGAGACTGGACTCGGGATCCTGGAAGACGATCTGTGCATTCTTCCGCCACTGCTTGAGCTCGTCACCACTGAGCTTCGTGATGTCCTGACCGGAGAACGAAACACGGCCCTCTGTGGCGGTTTCCAGCTGGATTAATGTCCGGCCAAGTGTCGTCTTGCCGGAGCCGGACTCGCCGACGAGCCCGAGCGTCTCCCCTTCCTCGATATTGAACGTAACGCCGTCGACAGCCTTCACGGGCGGCCCACTGAACCGGCCAGCTTCCCCGTAGTATTTTTTCAGCCCCTCGACTTCGACGAGCGTCTCATTCGGCTGGTCGGTCGCGGAACTCGGCGATGTGGACGGCTTACTCATGCGTGATCACCCTCAGGAACGTCTTCGGCTTCACGGCCGCGTTCACGGTGGTATTCGACAGCCTCCTCGGTGGACCGGTCCTCCGGATACAACAGGCAGGCCGCGGAGTGTTCGCCGTCCTCAGAGATGGGGACGTGGACCGGATGAACCTGCTCGCAATCTTCGAACGCTTTCGGGCAGCGGGGTGCGAACCGACAGTACGTCGCCTGCTCGTTCGGCGTCGGGACGTCACCCTCAATCGTGTTCAGGCGTTCCTTCTCCGCGTTCGTCCCCGGGATGGCGTCGAGCAGCCCCTCCGTATACGGATGCTTCGGATTCTCGAAGAGCTCGGTAACTGGGGCTTTCTCGACGAACTCACCCGCGTACATGACGTTAACGCGGTCACTGATCTCCGCGATTACGCCCATGTCGTGGGTGATGAACAGGATAGCGAGGTCCCGTTCTTCCTGGAGGTCCTGTAACAGTTCGATGATCTGTGCTTGAATGGTGACGTCGAGCGCGGTGGTTGGTTCGTCACAGATGAGGAGGTCGGGATCGCAGGCGAGCATCATCGCGATCACGGCACGCTGGCGCATTCCGCCGGAGAACTCGTGGGGATACTCCTTCAGGCGGCGAGCGGGGTCGGGAATTGCGACGTCCTCAAGCAGCTCGATTGCTTTGTCGGTGGCTTCTTGGCCGCTAATCCCGCGATTGATTCGGAGGGCTTCCTTGATTTGGTTGCCGACCGTGTAGACGGGGTTGAGAGATTTGAGGGGGTCTTGGAACACCATCCCGATGCCGCTGCCGCGGATCTGTTGGTATTCCGCGTCAGTGTACTCGGTGAGTTCCTCGCCGTTGAATTTGATCGACGATTTAGGAAGGATTTCACCGGGAGAGTCAACCAAGCCCATAATCGACCGGGCGGTGACGCTTTTCCCGGAGCCGGATTCGCCGACGATGCCGAGGGTTTCGCCTTTGCTGATGTCGAAGCTGATACCGTCGACGGCCCGAATGAGTTCGCGGTCAGTGCGGAAGACCGTTTGAAGATTTCGAACCGACAGGACGGGTTCGGTGCTGCTGTCAGGGTTGGCGTCGTTGAGTGTCGAGTTCATTTAGGCACCACCTCCAGCGGCGGCAGCTTCCTCTTCGGAGTCACCCTCGCTCTCGGGATCGATGGCGTCACGGATGCCGTCACCGAGCGCGTTCGCGCCCGTGACGAGAATGACGATCATCACCCCGGGGATAAGCGAGATATGCCAAGATTGGGTCGAAACGTACGGCTGTCCCAGAGAGATTACACGTCCCCAGGCGGGTGTCGGTGGCGTAATCCCGAGGCCGTTCCCGAGGAACGAGAGGGAGGCCATCCCGATGATGATTCCCCCGACAGACATGGAGGCGTAGATCAGGAGATAGCCGAGGACGTAAGGGAGCATGTGTTTTCGCATCGTCGTCGTCGGGCGTTGGCCGAAGCTCTTGGCGGCGTCAACCCATTCCTCTTCGGCGACTTGAAGGGCGGGACCGCGAAGCGACCGCCAGAGGAACGGCCAGGTGGTTAGCCCGAAGATGAGCGCAAGGAGTAAGCCGCCGTTGAGGACGGACGACAGCCAGTGGTTCTGGAAGACGACGCTAACGAGAATCAATAACAGGAGTTGCGGGATCGATACCACACCGTCGGCGAGGGTGAGAATCGAGAGGTCGACAACGCCGGTGTAGTAGGAGGCGACAAGCGCGAGCAGCGCCGCGATCAGGCTAGCGAGCCCGATGGCGATGCCAGCCACCATGAGCGTGATCTGGGCGCCGCCCATCATATAGGTGAAGAGATCGCGGCCGTTTGTGAGCGTCCCGAACGGGTGGAACCGGTCGTACTGGTCGTACGACATCACCCCGACGTTCTGGTCGCCAGCACCCTTCGATTTCGAGTTGAAGTTCGCCTGTCCGACGGTGACCGTCTCGACTTGGCCGGACTCCTCCGAGAAGTACTGGATTTCGTGGGAGTACGAGGAAGTGATGTTCTGGTCGACAGTCGACGGTGCCATCGTCGACCCGAACAGGGACATCGTCAAGAACAGCACCAGGACGATGATTCCGAACTTGCCCCAGCTGTGGTTCTGGAGGCGAGCCACCATGTCGTCACGGGGCGTCCAATCTGCTTTCCGGTAGTGCGTGCGGAAGAGCTGCCAGCCCTTGTACAGCCAGTAGAAGGCGAACAGCGAGTACAGCAACACTAAGCTCAGGCGAAGTGCCCAGGCGGCAGCGGGGGAGAGCCCCAAGAAGGTACCGTTCCAGGTGCCGCTTTGGGTTTGATAGCCTTGGTTCGGAATGACGTCTCGGCTGAGCAGCGTCGGGAGGCTTTCGGCCGCATGTCGAACTCCCTCGATGAAGGTGCTGGCTGCGAGTTGGACGTCGACAATCGATTGGGCGAGCCCGGGGGCGAAGATGCCAACGACAACGTCGAGGAGCGCGGTCGCACCCATAACGATGGCGTCGAGGATGGTGAGAAGACCGCCAGCGAAGGCACCGAACTCGAGGAGCAGGAGGACCGTGGCGACGGCAGCCCAGCGAGCTGCAGGCGTTGGGTTCGTCATTACTCGCGACCAGAGACCGTCCGACTCGCGGTCAGCGAGGTCGTCTGCGTTCTCCATGGAAGTAGCGTTTGCACACATTGAAGCTCACTCGTTGTTGTCCGCAAGGGTGATTCGCGGGTCGATATACGTGTACAGAATGTCCTGGGTGGTGTTGAAGAGGATCTGAATCACGATGAAGATGAACGTCAGCGACATCAGAACGGGGATGTCTGCTGCGAACGCGGCCCGCAGGAAGAGGTTCCCGAGGCCGTTGATGCTGAACACGCTTTCGACGAGGACGGACCCGCCAATTAGCAAGTAGAACTCACCCATGATGACGGGGAGCAGCGGAATCACTGCGTTCCGGCCGACGTGTTTGGTGATGATTCGCCGCGTCGAAACCCCCTTTGCCTTTGCCGTGTCGATGTATTCGGAATTGAGGCTCTCGAGGACGGCCGTGCGGCCGATGCGGACTTCGTTCCCCATCGAGGCGGAGCCGAGGACGAGCGCGGCTGGCAGAATCCACTTGAAGGCTGCCGCCATCGGCATGAGGTTCGGAATGGGAATCCAAAGATATTCCAGAATCGGGATACCGGGGAAGACGTCGATACCGGAGAAGAGGTATTGGAGTTCGTCGGGCGTACCGATGACGTCCGTTTTGATGAGGAAATCCCGATAACCGGAGAGAATGCCGCCCGCTGAGAGGACGCCAGCGAGCATCACGGCGAGCCAGAAGTTCGGCATCGCACGCCAGACAATCCCGCCGAAAGACGCGAAGTAGTCGCCCCACGTGTTGGAGTTAAGGCCGGCGTAAAGGCCGATCGGAACGCCGAAGCCGAGGGCGATGACGACCGACCAGAAGCCCAGCCAGAGCGTTGCGGGCAAGCGGCCGATGATGAGATCCATGACGGGCTGGTTGCGGGCAACCCCCCAGGAAGTGCCGAAGTTGAAAGTCACCATGTCGACGAGGAAGTTCTTGTACTGGATCCAGAGTGGGACCATACTCCCGTCGGAGTAGCGGATGCCGAGTGCGATTTCGAGCTGACGGGCGGCGGCGGGGTTGGCGTCTCGACCGAGAATGGCGAGGACGGGGTCGATTGGGCCGAGGTAGAGCACGAGGAACGTGACGGTGAGCCCGAAGAGTAGGACAGGGATACCGAGCAGTAGTCGTTTGAGGAGGTAGATGAATCGGTTCACATTCTTTCACCGGTGACAACCTGTTGGGTACGGCTCATAATTGCCATTATGTGTGGAATCAGGGCGTTCGTCAGCCTAAGGCATGAATTGTGTTTTGAAAAATGGTTCGATTTCCCGGTGGAAACGGGCCGTTACCCCTGGTAATGCTGGTCGTAAGCCGACTGGCCACCCGGGAATACTTGGGGAGGCTCGAGGTGATACGCGCCAGCACCGCGCTCCTTGAACACGTTCGAGACGAACTGCTCGCGGTTCACGACGTACGCCATCGCCTGCCGGACTGCCTTCGGCACCTTCTCCATGTGGAACCCAACGTAGTACGTGTCAATTGTCGGCACGCCGGAGTAGTTGACAGTCTGGTCGTTCTCCATGGGGCCGTACGTCCCGATTTCACGCCCACCCTCGCGGGTCTCCTCAACGGAGACAAGGCTGGGGTCGTACTGTGAGGTCGGAATCGGCGCGATGTCGGCGTTCTCGTTGATGAAGTAGTTGTACCGGGCGGACGTGTCGGAGATAATCGCGTTGTCGACGCCCTCGAAGGAGGCGGGGGCGCCGTGGTAGTCGTCGAAGGTGTCGAGGTTCACTTCGCCACCGTTGCCGGACTCCCAGTTGACGAACTGGAAGGGGCCGCAGCCGACGGGGTTGGACGCGGAGAACTCCGAGTACTCCATGTCGCCTTCGTAGCCGTCGATATCGCCGACGATGCCTTCAGGAAGCACGGAGAACGCGCCGTACGCGAGCACTTCGAGCCCGTACGGGAACGGCTGCTCGAGGGAGAGCGTGAACTCGTAGGTGCCGGTAGCTTCGACGCCGGTGGCTTCTGTGATGTTGCCGTCGTCGTCGGTTTCGTGCTCAATGCCGAGCACGGAGACGGGGAAGTACTGGTTCGTGGAATTCGTCGACTCCATCACGCGGCGAATCGAGTAGACGACGTCGGCGGCCGTAAGCTCGCCGTAGTCGTTGTGGAACTGGACGCCTTCCTTGAGCGTGAAGGTGTATTCGGTGAGGTCGTCGCTGATCTCGTAGTCCTGAATGAGGAGGTTCTCGACCTCAGTCGTTCCGTTGCGGTAGTTGAGTGGCGCGTCGAACATGTACATGACTTGCGCACCACTCTGTGTGTTGCCGGAGGCGGCCGGGTCGAGGGAGTTGAACGTGTCCGAGATCTCGCTCAGGCGGTCTTTGCCTTCGAGCGAATTGACGGCGATGTTCGCTTTCTGCCGGGACGCACCCATCCCGCCATACGGCTCGTAGTCGACGTGGTCGTACCAGAAGACTTCGTCCTTCTGGTGGTAGATGGGGATGAGGGCGCACGACTCCCACAGTGCCTCTTCCATATTGACGGCAGCTTCGCCACGGGTCTGGACTTCCGCCTCGGAGTCGCCCGGGTTGTCCAGAATGCGGCTGTACTGCTCGCTCATGTACTTCCGCACCTGGTCGGACTCTTCGGCATTTTCCGTCCAGAAGAGGCGGGCACCGTTCGCTCCGCTCTCGTTGTAGTTCGTGTTCTCCGGCTGGACGAGCTGCAGGAAGTTCCGGGGCTGGGGGTAGTCAGCGACCCAGCCGAGCGTGAAGGCTTCGTGGTTGCCCTGCTCGGTGTCGTTGAGGAGCGACCCGAAGTCCGCCTGATTGATGTTCATGTCGATGTGGGCGGACTCCAGACGGGCACGAATCGTGTTCGCCATTTCTTCCCAGGCAGGGTCCTGGTACTGGAGCCAGTTGAGCTCATAGCGATTGTTCGGCCCGTAGCCGGCGTCCTCCATCACCTGGCGGGCTTGGTCGACTTGCGTCTCGTTAATCCCGTAGGGATAGCTATCGAAATCCGGCGAGAACGCTCCCTTGTCCGTAGTCGTCGTGCCGCTCGAGGTCGACTCGCTACCGCTGTCTCCACCACTGCTGCAGCCTGCGACCGCAGAAGTGAGGGCGACCGCACCAGTTGCTTTGAGGAACCGCCGGCGGCTAGTATTCTTCTCATCTTTGCCTTTGCGTGGCATACCCCCATTTCCATAGCTTACTCACTTAAAGTCTTCGTGAACGGATGGCATGTTTTTGCGATAGAGTCCACAATATCTGTGTGAGTAACCAACAAACACCAAATACAGTCGGTAGATCAGGGATTATCGCGACAGAATCCAAATCATCCACTTTATTCATGTTGGATAACAATTGCCGTGGTGATTATCTTTATGTGAGGGGCGGAGAGGTGGTGCTCCCGCCAAAATTGAGGAACTCCCACGAGAGTAACGATTAGCGCGGCGTAGCATAATTCGCGGATTAGCACGACGCAGAAGACCTGCCGTAGAGAGAGCGAACACTCGTCGGGCAGTGCTGTCGGTGGGGTTGGTGGCTCTGATATGATGAGTTCGGGTTAACCAACAGAACCTCGCTTACCGGGAGTTCTGTTAGTTAAGGCTTGTGCGCGCCTGGTCCCGGAGCCGTCCATCTGGCCGCGGAACACGGCCGATCTTGAGTTCGACGTCCACGCGCCGCAGGTGCTTATAGCAGCCCTCCGGCGTGCGATACCCTCAATCCGGGCAGGTGCACGTCTCGGCGACGACGTCAACCTCGTACCAGTTCCCAGACGCCGACCGCACCCCCTAGCGGCCGCTTTTTCGAGCAAAAGAGACGGCCATCGACTCCTCGGGGGATCGCTTCGTTCGTAGTTCAAGATCCACTCGTGCGATCCTTCCGGGACGGTTTCGGGAATCGCGCTGAGTTGTTCGGAGGACATAATTCGGTGAAGACGCGAGTACGCCTCCACCGCTCCGCGGGCGCAAATGAACACCACCGCAACCGAGCGCCTATGATTCTGGGGGATTCGATGAGCTGCTCGGCCGGCCGACTAATCCGAGAAAGCCGATCACGAACAACCTCGGCGACGTCTGCCGCCCATGCAGCGAGGGAGAACGCCGAACGGAGAGACATCCATGAACCTGAGCCGTTCACAGACACCTTTACGTCGCCATACACCCGTTCGTTCGCGGGAATGATTCGCGCCGTCACCTCGAGATCGTCCCCCGATCCCGCAAGCACAAGGCGCGCAACGGCGGTCACGGACATTCGACACCACCTCGTAGCAGTACACAGCAATCTCGTTCCCAACAGCCACCAGCGGTCACGCCGACTGTTGTAACCCACCCTAAATTCCAGGAATCCCAAACGTACGGCCTGAGTCTCATACGGCCACACACCATGCGCCACCCATAATTCAGCCCCCTACTCGCCATACGTGGCCCCCGAGCACTTCACGACCACCCCAGTACCGCCACGTCCAGCCCTGCACCGACCCGCAGTACCCGCGTGCCGTCGCCCCAATCACGCGGCTTCATCGCACGACAACCAGCAAACCCATCTACGGGTGGCTGTTCGTCGCAACCCGGGACACTGGGCCCACGGGCGACCGACACCTCACCCACGGGACCCAACACCGATGCACCACTCGAAGACAACAGCGGCCAGCAACTACAAAGACGGTCTCTTCCACAAGAAAACAGCCGAGAGAGCTCTGTACCGTCACCACCGCTGGTGAGTCGCTAGCTGGCGGTTAGTGGGGAGCGAGACGTGAAGGGGCGAGAGGCCAGCGAGCCGAATGAGCGTGCTCAGGGATGGCTGCGGTTACCGACCACGGAGTGCAAACCACGATCCAGCGAGGGGGTGTGTGCGTGTCGGGGCTGCAGGTTGGGGGTGAACAACGGGTGCAATCCGGCGACGCTAACGCATGGGCGTCGACGCTCCGTCCGATCCGTGGTTGCGGTCAGCCGTTCAGATCGCTCTCGTCGTCGCCGCGGGAATCGCGAGCCGGCGTGACTCTGTACAAGTATTGGCGACGCCAGCAGCGGCCGGCAGCGCGATCCGCGACGACGGCATCGGGCGACCGGTCGGCGCGGCCAGCCCCGGCTCGTAGCCGGCCATTGACCGGCGACTTACATGCCCGCAAACCGCCAGCCGACGTCTGGCTTCGCTGCTGGCACTCCCGCCATCGAACCGCGTCAGCGGCCCCCGAGCACGCCGGCACTTCCCTATCGCTGGCGCCACCCTCGCGGTGGCCCACACCACCCCTAGCAAGGCCACATCATCGACGCAAACATCCCCAAAAGCGGGAGTCTGTACAACAATTTCGGCACGACTAGCGTCACACCACACCCCCATCGATCGTCGGAGCCACAGCTGCCTACACGCCCGGGAGACCGGCTCGCAACCCGCGCTCGGCGTCCGCCCGCAGTCGCGCCACCACGAATCCACACGTGCCCACGGCGAGTCGCTGCCCGCCCTACAGCGGGGGTTGTCGGTGGAGCTTGCGGAGTGGGAGGGGCTCTGTAGGGGGTGTGATTGAGGCCGGGTGGCCATTCGCTGTAGGTGTGGTGGTTACGTTGATCCTGAAGGCGGCGTTTAGCGGGTGAGGCGTCGCTGTACGGTCGGTGTTTCGTGTCGACGTGCGGTGGCGGCGGGCGGGCAGTTCGGCCACATCGGCACCGTGTATGCAGGAGGTACAGAGAATTATTGGGTGGAAGGCGACCTGAATGCCCATAATTCTCGAGGTGGCGGTTGGTGGTTCGGATCGTAGATGGTGGGGCAGCGGGTGTGCGTTGCAGACTTCGTGGTCTAGAAGCCAGCCGGTACGTTGCCGATCTGTAGTTTGTTTGCTGGTGATCCGAGGAGTATGCGTCCACGACGGTGCCGCCAGCCGCCTCGGCTCGCCGCTCCGGAGGCTGTTTCCTCGTAGCACGCGGGGTTTCTCGTCGTCGTGAGGGGTCGTCTGCAGTAGAGCTGTTCGGGACCCACACAGGGCGTTCGTGGCCGCGCGGTCAGGCACGGCTGCACCGAAGGATGGGAACGACTGGTAGTGGCGGTGAGCGTCTGGAATGCGGTGTCGTAGCCTACAAATGGGTGGGGAAAGTACGACGCCTACATGAACGTCGCTGACGCGATGACCCCTCGGGATGACGTAGTGACGGTTGAGCTTCCGGGGACGCGGGACGACATCCTCGAGTATATTCAGGAGCGGGCGTTCTCCTCCGTGCCCGTGGTGAAGCCGACGAGCGACGGCGAGCAGTACCGGGGACTGGTGTCCCGGGACGACCTCATCGAACATCCCGAGGAGGACCAGTTAGCGATGCTGATGCGGGACGTGCCGACGACGACCACGGACGCCACCGTCCGGGAGGTCGCGGGGCTGATGCACCGCGAGGGGACGCGTCGCGTCCCGGTCGTCGAGGACGGCCACCTCAAAGGCATCATCACGGTCACGGACGTCGTGCGCGCCATCGCGGACGGCGAGGAGGACGGCGACACCGGTGTCGGCGAGCTCGCGCGGAAGGACGTGAACACGACGTACGCGGAGACGCCGCTGACCGTCGCGGAGCGCGAAATCTCGTACGCGAACGTCCCCTACACCGTCGTCTTGGGCGAGGACGCCGAGATGGCGGGGATGCTGACGGAGGTGGACATCATCGAGGTCGCGCGCGTCGTCGAGGGCGAAGCCGACACCGGTGACTCCATCGCGGACGACGACGATGACTGGAAGTGGGAGTCCATCAAGGCGGTCGGCGCGCGCTATCTGCCGACGCGGAACGTCGAAATCCCGGCGGCGCCCGTGCGGGAGTTCATGACGCCCGACGTGGTGACGGTGACCAAGCGCCGGAGCGCCCGCGAGGTCGCACAGACGATGCTCACCAACGACATCGAACAGGTGCCGCTGGTGTCCGGCGACAGCCTCGTCGGCATCGTGCGCGACGTCGACCTGCTGGCGGGGCTGACCGATGAGTGAGCTCGACGAGCTCGCGCGGCGACGCGGGTTCTTCTTCCAGGCGAACGAGGCCTACGGCGGCGTCTCGGGGTTCTACACGTACGGCCCGGAGGGCGCAGCGCTGAAGCGCAACGTCGAGGAGACGTGGCGCGACCGCTTCGTCACCCGCGAGGGGAACATGGAAATCGATGCGCCGACGGTCACACCCGAACCCGTCTTCGTGGCTTCGGGGCACCTCGACGGTTTCGACGACATGCTCGTGGAGTGCGCGGAGTGCGGGGAGAGCCACCGCGCGGACCACGTCGTCGAGGACAACACGGACATCGCGGACGCCGAGACCTACCCCACGGAGAAGGTTGAGGAAGTCATCGCCAAGCATGACCTCGTCTGTCCGTCGTGTGGCGCGCCGCTGGCGGGCCAGTCCGTCGACGAGTTCAACCTGATGTTCGAGACGTCCATCGGGCCGGGGTCGGGCCAGCCGGGCTACCTGCGACCGGAGACCGCTCAGGGGATGTTCACGGAGTTCCCGCGCCTCAAGGAGTACGCGCGCAACCAGCTGCCGTTCGGCGCCGCGCAAATCGGGACGGGTTACCGGAACGAGATTAGCCCGCGGAAGGCGCTCGTTCGTGCGCGCGAATTCACGATGGCGGAGTTGGAGTTCTTCGTGGACCCCGAGGGCAACGGCCCCGACCTCTCCCGGGTCGCGGACGTCGAACTGCCGCTGTACCCGGCGGGCGCACAGGAGTCCGAGGGCGAGGAGTACCTCCACCTGACGCCGCGCGAGGCGCTCGAGGAGGGCGTCGTCGGCGACGAGTGGGTGGCGTACTTCCTCGCGCGCTCGAAGGTGTGGTTCGAGCGCGTCGGCGTGGACATGGAGCGGTTCCGGTTCCGCCAGCACCTCCCCGGCGAACTCGCCCACTACGCCAGCGACTGCTGGGATGCGGAGGGCGAGGTCGACGGCGACTGGATCGAATTAGAGGGCGTCGCCTCCCGCACTGACTACGACCTCTCGAAGCACAGCGAGCACGCCGACGACACCTTCACCATCTTCAAGCAGTACGACGAGCCGAAGACCGTCGAGCGCGCGACCGTCGACCCCGACATGTCCTACCTCGGGCCGGAGTTCGGCGGCGATGCCGGTGCCGTCGAGGACGCCCTGGAAGCGCTCGCGGAGCGCGACCGCTCGGCGTTCGACGGCGACGAAGTGACAGTAGAGGTCGACGGCGAGGCGTACACGGTGCCGACGGAGAAGACCGGCTTCGCCGTCGAGGAAGTCACGGAGTCGGGCCGCCACATCGTCCCGCACGTCGTCGAGCCGGCGTTCGGCGTCGGGCGCGCGGTGTACACGGTGCTGGCGCACAACTACGACGAGGACGAAGTCGAGGGCGAGACCCGCGACGTGCTGCGGCTGCCCGCGGAAGTGTCGCCAACGACGGTCGGCGTGTTCCCGCTGATGGACAAGGACGGCCTCGGTGACACCGCACGCGACCTCGCGGCGGACCTTCGCGAGGCCGGACTCTCGGTGACGTACGACGACTCCGGGAACATCGGCCGGCGCTACCGACGTCAGGACGAGGTCGGGACGCCGTACTGCGTCACCGTCGACTACGAGTCCCTTGAGGACGACACGGTGACGCTGCGGGACCGCGACACCACCGACCAGGTGCGAGTCGATATTGATGACCTCGTAGACGTCGTGGCCGCGCTCCGGGACGGCGAGCGCGACTTCGCGGACCTGTAACGGTGAGCGAACTCGATCGCCGGCTCGTCCACGCCAGCGGCGTGCTCCTCCCCGGGGCGTTCCTCGCTGGCGTCCTCCCGTGGCCGGCGGTCCAGTGGCTGCTCGTCGCGGGGTCGGTCGTCGCGGCGGGCCTCGAAGCACTGCGGCTCTCCGGCTACGTCTCGTGGTGGATTTTCGACCGCCTCACCCGCGAGTACGAGCAGGACAACCCCGCAGGGTACGCGCTGTACATGTTCTCGTGGACGGCGACCGCGTGGCTGTTCGACCCCACGATTGCGGTGCCCGCGATGCTGATGCTGGCGCTCGCGGATCCCGCGAGCGGCCTGCTCTCCCAGACCAGCGGCCTCGAAATGAAACAGGGGTGGGTGTTGCTCGCGACGTTCGGCATCTGCATGGCCATCGCGAGCCTGCTCGGTGTGCCGCCCGTGCCGGCTGCAGCCGGCGCGCTCGCCGCGACGATTGCCGACGGCACCAACCCGGTGGTTCGCGGCTACGTCATCGACGATAACGCCTCCATTCCGCTCGGTGCGGCGGCGGCGATGTGGCTCGTGTGGACGTTCGTGTGAAATCAGTCTACGGACCGCTGCTAACTCGATCTTTTACGACACCTCGGAGCCCGTGTTCGCTCACGCTTGCGTGGCCGTCTCGTGGACCACTATCTACAAGCGTGGCGAGCGGGGGAGTTCGAGGTGTTCACAGACGGGGTAAGCGACAGATACGCGAGGAGCAGCGAAACCACGTTGGCGGGTGCGACAGTTTAAACCGCGGGACGCGCCTACTTCGGCGTAATGAAAGTCGCGGACGTACCCGGGCTCCCCGAGGGGGTCGCCGACCACCTCGAATCGGGGGGCATCGAGGAGCTCTACCCGCCGCAGGCGGAGGCCGTGGAGGCGGGCGTCGCCGAGGGCGAGAGCCTCGTGGCGAGCGTGCCGACCGCCAGCGGGAAGACTCTCATCGCGGAGTTGGCGATGCTGTCGGCGGTCGCTGACGGCGGGAAGGCGCTGTATATCGTGCCGCTGCGCGCGCTCGCCGGCGAGAAGGCCACCGAGTTCGAGGAGTTCGAACAGTTCGGGTTCTCCGTGGGCGTCTCCACGGGGAACTACGAGGACGACGGCTCGCGGCTGTCCGACAACGACATCATCGTGGCCACCTCCGAGAAGGTCGACTCGCTGGTGCGCAACGGCGCGGGCTGGATCGACGACCTCTCCTGCGTGGTCGCGGATGAGGTCCACCTCGTAGATGACGACCACCGCGGGCCCACGCTGGAAGTGACGCTGGCGAAACTCCGCCAACGCGTGCAGGACCTCCAGGTAGTTGCGCTGTCGGCGACGGTCGGGAACGCCGACGAGATTGCGGAGTGGCTGGACGCCGAACTCGTGGACTCGGAGTGGCGGCCCATCGACCTGCGGACGGGCGTCCACTACGGGCAGGCCGTCCACTACGACGACGGCACGCAGGAGGAGTTGGCGACCGGCGGCAGCGACAGCCAAACCGCCGCCATCGTGGAGGACACGCTCGCTGACGACGGCTCGACGCTCGTGTTCGTGAATTCGCGGCGGAACGCCGAAGCCGCGGCGCGCCGGCTCGCGGACGTGACCAAGCAGGGCATCAGCGACGACGACCAGAAGCGCCTCCGGGAGGTCGCCGACGAAATCCGGGGCGTCAGCGACACGGAGACCAGCGACGACCTCGCGGACGCCGTTGAGAAGGGCGCGGCATTCCACCACGCCGGGCTCGCGCGCGAGCACCGCGAACTCGTCGAGGAGGCGTTCCGCGACCGCGCCATTAAGGTCGTCTCCGCGACGCCGACGCTCGCGGCGGGCGTGAACACGCCGAGCCGCCGGGTTGTCGTGCGGGACTGGCAGCGCTACGACGGCACCGCGGGCGGGATGCAGCCGCTGTCCGTGCTGGAAGTCCACCAGATGTTCGGGCGCGCGGGTCGTCCCGGCCGGGACCCGTACGGCGAAGCGGTGCTGCTCGCGAACAACCACGACGAGCTAGAGGAGCTGTTCGACCGCTACATCTACGCGGAGCCCGAGCCCGTGCGCTCGAAACTCGCGGCGGAGCCCGCGCTCCGGACGCACGTGCTCGCGGCGGTCGCGACGGGCTTCACGACCACGGAGGACGCACTCCACGAGTTCCTCGGGGAGACGCTGTACGCGACGCAGACCGACGACCCCGGCCGCCTGAAGAGCGTCACGCGGGACGTACTGACGTACCTCGAACGGAACGAGTTCGTCGAGCGCGAGGACGGCACGCTGCGTGCGACCAGCACCGGCCACCTCGTGAGCCAGCTGTACGTCGACCCGATGAGTGCGGCGACGCTCGTCGACGGACTGCGGGCGGCCAAACGCGGGGAAACGGCAGCCGAGGCGAGCGGTGAAGCCGCGAGCCGCGCGGGGGAAGCAACGTTCCAGACCGCCAGCGAGCTACAGGACGACAGCGCGCCCGGAACGAGCGACGAGGACGCCGAGACGGGTGACGCAGAGGGCGAGGGCGCGAGCCCGACGCCGTTCGGCCTGTTCCACCTCGTGAGCCGGACGCCGGACATGTACGAACTCTACCTGCGCTCGGGGGACCGCGAGCAGTACACGGAACTCGCCTACGAGCGCGAGGACGAGCTGCTCGGATCCGCACCCCGCGAAGAGGAGGCGGCTTTCGAGGACTGGCTGTCCGCGCTGAAGACCGCGAAACTCCTCGAAGACTGGGCCTCCGAATTGGACGAGGACCGCATCGCGGAGCGCTACGGCGTCGGCCCAGGCGACATCCGTGGGAAGGTCGAGACCGCGGAGTGGCTGCTCCACGCCGCCGAGCGCCTCGCGGGCGACCTCGACGACGTGGAGTCCGCGGCCGCCGTGCGCGAGGCGCGCAAGCGCGTGGAGTACGGCGTCCGCGAGGAACTCCTGGACCTCGCCGGCGTGCGCAACGTCGGTCGGAAGCGCGCGCGGCGCCTCTACAACGCGGGCATCGAGTCGCGGGCAGATCTCCGGAACGCCGAGAAGAGCCTCGTGCTGGGCGCGGTCCGCGGCCGTGAGAAGACCGCCGAGCGCATCCTCGAGAACGTCGGCCACCCGGACCCGGAGATGGACGCCGTGAACGCGGACGCCGACGCGGTGGCGGCCGCCGAGGAGGCCGACCGGAGCGGGCAGGCGAACCTGGGGGACTTCTCGTGAAACTGGTCGCGGGCACCGCGGTCGTCGAGGACGTAGAAACGTTCGTCGCCGCCCTCCCAGACGGCGGCCACGAGACCGCGGTACAGGCGTTCGACGCGGACTACGTGGCGGGCTGCGAGCACCTCGCGTCGGCGGTCGAGCACGCCAACCGTGCGTTCGAGCGCGGGGAGAACGTCGCCAGCGACCGCGCGGTCGAAATTCTGCTGTACGCGGCGGGTCGCCGACAGATTCGGGAGTCGCTCGCGATGGGTGTCGCCGAGGGCGAGCAGGAGGTCGTGGTCGTCGTCGCGGGCGGTGACGAGGACGACGCGGTGACCGCCGTCGTGGACTTCCTCGACGACGCCGCCGTACTCCCGGCAGTGGAGCCACCCGAGGCGGGCGTCTACGGGGACCGCGAGACGATTCGGGAGTTCTTCGACGTGGGCGACGCCGAGTTGGATGCGGCCGCGGGCGACCTGTCAGGTGTCGTCCGGGAGCGCGTGGCGCTGCTGGACGTCGAGAAGTAGGCGGCCAGCACGCATTTGGCGGGCGCGTCGAACCACCTAGGCATGAGCGACGACGCTGACTACGTGCCAGAGGAGTCGACCGAGGAGTTCCCCAGCGAGCACGAGGAGCCGCTCGCCGAACACGTCGAGGAGACCCTCGAAGCGATGGAGGCGGCCGTCCAGGGGTCGAGTTACCCGACGAACGCGAGTTCACTCAAATCCGAGTACGCGACCGAGCGCGACGAAATCGTCAACGAGACGGAGGCGCTGGCGGACGTCTTCGACCGGCTGGTGCCCGAGGAGTACGACACCCCCGAGGACGCTCGCGAGGCGATTCTCGGCGAGTTGACCGGGCGAGCAGGTATCGAGCACGGCGACCTCGCGGAGTACAACCCCGAACGCGAACTCGACGCGATGGACCTCGTGCAGGACGAATAGTGAGAAACGGTAACATACCCCTCTCCAGTCGAAACGAAGGGGTATCGGGTGGTCGCTTTCCCGTGATTCTGTCGTCGGAAAGGTAGTGGTGGGCCGCGTTGCGCCGTCGCTATCAGTTGGTTTTCCACTCGAAACGCCGCCCGCGAAGAGCAGACAGTCGTCAGACACTAGACGTACAGCGTGTTACTGTCGGAGGTCGCGGCGGTCGTAGTGGCGCTGGCAACTCCGGCAGTAGTACCGGCCGTCGCGCTGCCGGCGCAGTCGCGTGTGGCCGCGTGGACACTTGACACGCCAGCCGGCGTCGGACGGGTGGTCGCCCATGTAGATTCGTCTGACGCTCGTCGCACACAAGAATGGAATCCTGCCGCGCGGTGAAACTGAAAGTGACGTCAGGCCAGCGAGAGCACGAACAGCAGCACGGCGACGATGCCGGACGCGACGGCCGCGCTGCCCGGCTGGGCGTCGTGGCCTTCCTGGAGGCCGTGCGTCCAAATGTACGCCTGCCATGCAGTGCCGACGAGCGCGCCGAGCACGCCGATGGCGGTACCGGTCGTGTTCGTGAGTCGCCGGAGCTGCTCGGCTAGCAGTTCGGGGTCGCTGGCGAAGTCGACGCCCGACAGCAGGAAGACGAGGCCGGCCGCGCCGAGCACGGTCTGGACGAGTTGGGCCGGCGTCGCCCAGCCGGTAACCGCCAGCGTCGCAGTGAACGAGCCGCGGCTCCCGGTGAATGCACCCACCGCGTGCAGCGCGACGGCGACCAGCACCCAGCCCAGTAGGGTGCCGAAGAAAATCACGGGGATGCGTCCGTATATCGCGTCCCGGAGTTTCGCGCCGACCGAGACCTGCTTCGTCCGCGGTTCGTCGATAGTACAGGGTTCGGGTAGCGAGCCGTTCATGTCGGCGAACGACTGGCACGTCGACTCCGGCCACGGTTCCATTGTCGTGACCGTGACGGTGGCGTCGATTTGGGCGGCCATGTACTCGCCGATGGCGACGAACGCGACGGTCGTGACGGCGGCGACCGCGACGACGACCAGCGCGGCGCTACCCAGCGACCGCTCGGGCGGGTGCGTCTCGAAGAACGAGCGCGGGTCGAACAGCAGCGTCCGCAGGGCGTGGAGGGCGTCCCGAAGCATGGGCCGGGTGGTTCGCCCACGGTGCGTTTCAACGTACCGGCGACTCGCGGCGCGTGCGAGGTCAGTCGTGCTTCCGGAGCGCTTCCTCGCGGAGTTCGCCGCGGGCGTGCCACGTCCGCGGCCGGCACGCGACGGCGACCGCAGTTCCGTACGTCACGGCGACGGCGGCAGTCACGACGACGCCGGGCAGCGAGCCGATGGCGGCACTCGACGGCCACGACACCGGGGAGAACGCGGTGACGCGCACCACCCACGCCACGAGCAGTACCGTCGACAGCGGCAGGTAGATGCGGCGCAGGCGGTGGGCAATCGCCTCCTCCGCGGAGACCTTGATGGTGGGTTCGCGGTAGTCGCGGGCGAGGCGCTCGCGCCAGTCGGTGTCCGGCGACGTTTCGTCGGGCGCGAGGCCGACGGCGACGACGTTCTCCTGGAGCGTGCGGACGCGGCTCCGCCAGATGTCGTAGCCGCGGTAGCGACGCGCCTCCACGCCGAGAAACGCGCCGAGCGCGATAACACCCACGAGCAGGAGGTAGTGTGGGTTCGAGCGCCCGGAGAACGCCCACGTGAGGACCGCCGCCATCACGACGACTGCCCAGTTCGTAGTGCGGTCGAGGCGCTCGCGCCAGAACTTCATGCGGTGAATCTCCCCGCGGTAGACGTGCGCGAGCGCGGAGCTGGGGCCCATGTCGGTCTCGAACAGTCCCACGCCGAGTTCGGGGTCGGACGCGGTCGCGTCGTCACCGTCGGTCGAGTCGGCAGTGTCGTCGGGCATCGGTCAGACGAGTAGTTGGACGTCCGCGTCGGCCATGTCTCGGAGCGCGGTGGCGGCGCCGACGCCGACGGTGACCCCGTCGTAGAAGTCGTCGGCGTCGTAGTCCAGCAGGTCGATGGTCATCTGGCAGGCCTGGAACTCCACGCCCATCTCGATGCCCGTCTCGAGGAGGTCGGCGACCGAAGCGGTGCCGTTGGCGTCGAGTTTGCGCTCCAGCATGTGCGTGGTCACGCGGTCCATCCCGGGCAGCGCCGCGACAGCGTTGGGCACTGGGAGGTTCGGGTTGCCGACGGCGCTCAGTTCGAGGCTGTCGGCGCGCTCCTCGTGGAGGATATCCAGTCCCCAGAACGTGTGGAAGACGGTGACGTCCCAGTCGAAGGCGGCGGCCGTGGTCGCGAGGATGAGCGGCGGGTACGCCATGTCGAGCGTGCCCTTCGTGGCGATAATGCTCAGTTTCGGCTGGTCCTCGTCAGCGTCGTCGCCGTCGTCGAGACGGGCTTCGAGGTCGGCGACGCGCGCCGCGAGTTCCTCGCGCGTGGGTTCGGGTGACTCCGCGCTCATCGTTCCGTCCGGCGGACGTAGTGCGTGTAGACGTCACCGTCCTCAGTCTGGTCGAGGAGTTCGACGCCGCTGGTACCGTCGGCCCACCCGGCGAGGTCGCTGACACTCCCGGGGTCGGTCGCGCGCACTTCGAGGACGTCGCCGACCGCGAGGTCGTCGGTCGCCTGCTTGGTCTTGACCACTGGCATCGGACAGCTCAGTCCGGTCGCGTCGAGGGTCTCGTCTGCATCCATGATTGTGCTCGGCCTGCAATACCGACTGGTCAGGGAAAAACTCGTCGGTAGAAATCCAGTAGTGAAGCAATAAGACAATATCAAAACAGCCACAGAAGGTGCAAAAGCGTATTTCTGAAGTTCTGTTGGGGCATAGTATTGTATCATATACACTCGTCTACGCGAAGGTTTATTCGTGAGCGTCCGGTAGCCACGGCCGAGATGAAACCCGAAGACTTCCCGGCGACCGACGCGAGCCCCGACAGCGTCGCGCCGAGCGAACTGAAGTTCCGCATCGACGCCGACGAGGACGTCTTCGTCCTCGACGTGCGTGCGGCCAGCAACTACGAGGAGTGGCACATCGACAGCGGCGTCGAGTCGCTGAACGTCCCGTACTTCGAATTCCTCGACGGACTCCCCGAAGACAGCCTTGCAGCACTGCCCGACGACCGCACGGTCACGGTGGTCTGTGCGAAGGGCGCGTCGAGCGACTTCGTCGCGGGTCGCCTGCTCGACGCGGGCTACGACGCCGAACAGCTCGCCGACGGCATGCGCGGCTGGGCGCGCGTCTACGAGTCCCGCGAAGTCGAGACGAACGGCGACGCGACTGTCGTGCAGTACCGCCGGCCGTCCAGCGGCTGTCTCGCGTACCTCGTCGCCTCGAACGGTGAGGGCGCAGTCGTCGACCCGCTACGCGCGTTCACCGACGCGTACGTCGAAGACGCTCGCGAGCGCGGCATCAGCATCAAGTACGCCGTCGACACGCACGTTCACGCCGACCACGTCTCGGGCATCCGGGAACTCGCCGCAGCGACCGGCGCGACGGCAGTCCTTCCCGAACCGGCCGCCGCGCGCGGTGTCGACTACGAGGCGCCGTTCGAGACTGTCGCGGACGGCGACGAACTGACGGTCGGCGACGCGACCATCGAGGCCGTCCACACGCCCGGCCACACGACCGGGATGACGGCGTACCGCGTCGACGACGTCCTGTTCACGGGCGACGGCCTGTTCACCGAGAGCGTCGCGCGCCCCGACCTCGAAGACCCGGAGGCCGCCCGCGAGGCCGCGGAGACGCTGTACGACACGCTCCACGAGCGCGTGCTCGCGCACGACGACGAGACGCTCGTCGCGCCCGCCCACTACGGCGACGGCGCGGTGCGGCGCGAGGGCGACACGTACACCGCGCAACTCGGCGAAATCATCGACCGTGTGGACGCGCTCTCGCTGGACCGCGAGGCGTTCGTCGAATTCGTCACCACCGACATGCCGCCGCGACCCGCGAACCACGAGGACATCGTCGCGACGAACCTCGGCGAGCGCGCGCCCGACGACGACGTGGCGTTCACGCTCGAACTCGGGCCGAACAACTGCGCGGCCAGCGGGGAGGCGGCCGAGTAGATGGCGGGCGCACTCGTTGCCGTCGACCTGTTCCCGCGCGGCATCGCGCAGTATCTCGCTGGCGGCCTGCTCGTCGGATTGGGGGCCGCCATCATCTACTTCGGTACCGGCATCATCGCGGGCGCGAGCACGTTCCTCGAATCCACGCTGTCGTACGTCTCCGACGTCTCGCGGTTCAACCGCGGGAAGTACGTGCGCTCGCGGGACTGGCGCGTCGTGTTCACCGTCGGCATCGTCGCCGGCGCCGCCGTCTACACGCTCGTCTCCGGGAGCGGCGCGTGGACGACTGACGTCCAGTGGTGGCGGCTGCTCGGCGGCGGCGTGCTCGTCGGCGTCGGCACCCGCGTCGGGAAGGGGTGCACGTCGGGCCACGGCGTCTGCGGCGTCGGGTCGCTGTCCAACGCCTCGCTCGTGAACGTCGTGACGTTCCTCGGCGTCGCCATCGGGACGGCGCAACTGGTGCAGGCTGTGGGGGTGTCGCCGTGAGCCGCGAGGATGAAGTGACCGACGGGAGCGAACGCAGTCCGTGGGTGCTGGCCGTCGTGCTGCTGGGCGGGCTCGTGTTCGGGTTCGGGCTGGCGCTCAGTGAGATGGCGAAACCCGAAGTCGTCCTGGACTTCCTCCAGTTGGAGGACCTCGGGCTCGTCTTCGTGATGGGCGGCGCGGCCATCGTCTCCGGGCTGTCCTTTTTCGTCGCGACGCGGTACCTCGACCGCGCACCGGTGACGGGAACGAGGTACTCGCGTCGGCTGAAGGACCTCGACCGGAACGTCGTCGGCGGCGGCGCGGTGTTCGGGGTCGGCTGGGGAATCTCGGGCATCTGCCCGGGCGCGGCGTACGCCAGCCTCGGCATCGGCAACCTCCCGATTCTGTGGGGCGTCGCGGGGATGGTCCTCGGGGCGTACACACAGGGGTACTGGCGGAGCCGCGACTGACGGTATTGCAGGGTCGCTACAAACCTTTTTACGGCTCAGCGGCGTACTTCCCGCCGAGATGCCAGATTCGATGCGCGACTACCTCCAGCGGGACATGGAGTGCGAGGGGCTCCTCGAATGTTTCCACGGGCTCCGCGACCTCGACCGGCGCGTGTTCGGGCTGCTCGTCGAGACGGGCGAGCCGCTGACCGTCGACGAAGTCAGCGACCGCATCGACCGCGAGCGCTCGACGGCCTACCGGTCGGTCCAGCGGCTGATGGACGCCGACCTCGTCGAGAAGCACCAGGTGAACTACGACCACGGCGGCTACTACCACGTCTACGAGCCCGCCGACCCCGACGAGATCGCCGACGAGATGCAGCGCATGCTCAACGACTGGTACGCGAAGATGGGCCAGCTCATCGGCGAGTTCCGCGAGGAGTACGAGCACGTCGACGCGGCCGACACGGACGCCGACCCCGAGACCGCAGCACCGCCCGCCGACCAGTAACGCGGCCGTCGCTGTCAGTGCGCGTGCGCCCCCTCGGCTTCTTCGTCGGCGCTCGTGCCGTACATCAGGTAGAGCTGCGCGAGCAACACCAGCGTGAACGCCGCGTTCAGGTAGCGCGTGTAGCCGGACGGTGCGGTGCCGCCGACTTCACCCGGTTGCGGGACGAGTTCGAGCCCGTGCCACGCGTAGTGAATGACGATGCCGGAGACGACGGCCGTCACGAAGATGCCGACGAACAGCACCGCCGCCATCCGCAGCCCGTAGTACCGCCGGTAGGCGTCGGTGATGGTCGGGACGATAAGGTCCGCGAAGATGAACGACATGACGCCGCCGAACGCGATGCCGTTGCTCCAGAGGATGACCGCGAACGGGACGTTCCCCACCGAGCAGACGAACGTCACGACGCCGACCGTGACGCCGATTATCGCGCTCGCGGCGACCCACGTGAACGACCCCTGCGCGCCGACGTCGAACAGCGTCGTCCACCACGCGCGCGGCACGAACGCGCCGATGAGCCCCGCGACGAGGAACCCGGCGACGATGTCCGTCCACAGCATCTTCCACTCGCCGACCGCGTTCTTCGCGGCGAGCCGCCAGCCCTGCCGGGTCGCGAGACTGGGCTGGCGCTCACCGGCCTCCCGTTCGTCGCGATACGTGCGCTTGCAGGACTCCGAGCAGAAGTACTCGGTCCCCGAGTCGGCCTCCAGCGTGACGACGTCGTCGCTGGTCGGGTCGACGTCCATCCCACAGACCGGGTCGCGGACGCCCTCCGTCGACTGGACGTGGTCGCGGGCGGCCGCGAACCACTCCTCGGGCACGACGTACTGGAAGACGGCGGCGAGCAGCACGATGAGCAACAGGCCGGCGGCGTAGTCCGCGAGCACGAACTCCCAGCCGAGCAGAATCCACATCACGAGCCCGAGCTCGATGACGAGGTTCGTGGACGCGAACTGGAACGCCGCCAGACTCGCTATCGGCGACGCGCCCTTCTTGAAGAGGCTCTTCGTCGTCGCGACCGCGCCGAACGAACACGACGACGACGCCGCGCCGAACAGCGTGCCGAGGCCGAGCTCGCGTAGGCCAGACCCGCCGAGCACCCGGGACATCCGCTCCTCGCTGACGAACGTCTCGACGGCACCCGCGATGGTGAACCCGAGCACGAGCGCCCACCACGTCTCCCAGAACATCTCCCCGCCGAGCCGGAGTCCCTCCGCGAGCGTGTCGACGACGCTCATGTACGAGGGTACGGACGCCTCGCTTAGTGGCGTTGTGGTTGGATTCGTTCGGCTATCTGCGGGTGAAAGTTTGGAACGTGAAGCGAACGCGCCGCTACGAAGTCGAGTGTCGAAGTAGAATAGTCCATCCTGGATTCGAACCAGGGTCGAAGCCCCCAGAAGGCTTCAGGATTGGCCACTACCCCAATGGACTGCTCGCACACGATAGAAGGCGACTGTGGCTTATGAGTGTTGCGAACCCCGACGACGGAGACGCGCCGAGCAGCCGTGACGCCGCGTCGCGCCGACACCGCGAACGTGTGTAGTTCGACGCCTATTTGCCGCCCGAGAATGCACGTTCTCGTATGTACGTCGGACGGTTCGTCGTCGTCGGTCCGGACGTGGCAGCGTATCGAGTGTCCTCGCGGTCGTTCCCGAACCGCCAGGTGGTCGAGCGCGAGGATGCGCTGACGGTCGCGCCCACGCCGGACGCGCCGGAGACGGACAACCCCTACGTGTCGTACAACTGCTACCGGACGGCAGCGGGCCACGCGGTCGTCGGGAACGGCAGCCACGTCGACCCGATTACGGAGAAACTCGGCCTGGGCTACCCGGCGCGGGACGCGCTCGCGGCGTCGCTGCTCGCGCTCGACTACGAGAAAGACGACTACGACACACCCCGCATCGCGGGCGTGCTGACGCCCGACCGCGACGCGTTCCTTGGGACCGTGCGGAAGGACGCGCTGCTCGTGGAGGCCGTCGACGAGCCGACGCTCGTCGCGACCTACGAGAAGGACAGCCCGGAGCCAATCGGTTTCGAGGCCGACACCGCCAGCGAAGTGGCTGCGGAGGCGTACAGCGCGGCGTTCGAGCACGCGGTCTGTGCGGTCGGCGTCGTGCGCGACGGCGACGGCTACGCGACGGCAATCGAGAACGGGCCCGAGAACTAAGGGCGACCGGCACCGACCGGCAGCCATGAAGGTCGGCGTCGTCTCCGATATCCACTCGAATCTGGTCGCGCTGGAGGCAGTGTTCGACGACCTGCCGGCCGTGGACGCGCTCGTCTGCGCCGGCGACGTCGTCGGCTACAACCCGTGGCCCGCGGAGTGCGTGGACGCGCTCCGCGAGCGCGACGTCCCGACGGTGATGGGAAACCACGACCGGATGGTGGCGACCGACCGGAACTTCGGCGGGAACGGGATGGCACAGGCGGGCGTGAGACACGCCAAGCGGGAGTTGAACGACGTCCAGCGCGGCTGGGTCGAACGACTCCCCCGCGAGCGGACGCTGTTCGACGGGCGCGTGAAGGTCGTCCACGACCATCCCGAGGTACAGGACCGCTACACGTACCCGGAGGCGTTCGGTCCGCACCTGCTCGGCGACGAGGACGTCCTGATTCTCGGGCACACGCACGTCCAGCACCACGAGGTCTACGACGAGGGCGTCGTGCTGAACCCGGGGAGCGTCGGCCAGCCGCGGGACCGCGACCCGCGTGCGGCGTACGCGGTGCTGGACGTCGAGGAAGCGACGGTCGAAGAACACCGCGTCGAATACGACGTCGACCGCGTCGCAGAGGCAGTGCGGGACGCGGGGTTGCCGGACGCGACCGCCGAGCGACTCGCGGACGGTCGGTGATTAGGAACTGAAGTGGTCCTGGACGATGTCCAGGGTCTTCTCGCGGTCGTCCCAGTCGACGAAGACGGCCACGGAGGTGGCGCTGGAGATGATGTCGATGACGTTGATGCCGGCCTCCGCGATGGGGTCGACGATGCGCCGGAGGACGCCCGGCTGGTTCGGAAGTTCGCCGCCCAGCACGCGAATGACCGCAACCTCGTCGCGGACGGTGACCGAGGAGAGTTCGCCGACCTCGATGACCTCGCTGTGGAGGACGTTCTCGGCGCGCTCGGCGACGCCCTCGTCGACGTAGAACGTCATCGAGTCCATGCCGGAGGCGACCGCGTCGACGTTGATGTCGCTGTCGTGGAGCGCGGTCGACAGCGTCGACATGATGCCGGGGCGGTTGCGGATGGCGCGCCCGGCGACGGTGAGACACGCCAGCGGCGTGTCCCGCATGTCGATCATGTTCTCGAACTGGCCCTCGATTTTCGTGCCACCCGAGAGCAGGTCGCCGTGCTGGTAGTGAATGACGCGGACGTCGAGGTCGTCGTCCTTGAACGAGAGGGCGGAGGGGGCGACCACCTCGGCACCGCGGAAGGAGAGGTTGCGGAGTTCGTCGACGGTGATTTCGCCGACGTTGCGCGCGCCCTCGACGACGTGGGGGTCGCCGGTCATGACGCCCTCGACGTCGGTGACGATGACGACCTCGTCGGCGTTGGCGTACCGGCCGAGCATCACGGCAGTGGTGTCGCTGCCGCCGCGCCCGAGCGTCGTCACGTTGCCCTCGTGGTCCTCGGCGAGGAAGCCCGTGATGACGGGGACGACCTCGTCGAGGTCCTCGGCGAGCGCTTCGACGCGTTTCTTCGTCTCCTCGACGTCGACTTCGCCGCGGTCGTTGGCGACGACCGGCCAGTCGGGGTGGCCGGGTTCGAGGAAGACGGCGTCGACGCCGCGGGCGGTCAGCGCCGCCTTCAGCATCCGCACCGACGTGCGTTCGCCCATCGAGACGATTTCCGCGCGGTCGGCATCGTCGGCGTCGAACGTGATGTCGTCGAGGAGTTCGTCGGTCGTGTTCCCCATCGCCGACGCGACGACCGCCAGTTCGTGGCCGGCGGCGACCGCGTCTGCGATGGAGTCGGCGGCCCGCTCGATGCGGTCGCCGCTCCCGAGACTAGTGCCGCCGAACTTCGCGACTACGCGCATCGCTTCCCACCGGTCATCGGAGCCGTGCTCATAGCCGGGTCGTAGGGACGCGGGCGGTGATAACTGCTTGCATGCACGAAACGGTTGCCGTTCTCGCGGCCGCGGCGTTAAGTTGGTCGCTCGCGTACTTGAGGGTATGAACGTTCGTGACGCGACGGCCGAGGACGCGGCCGCGCTGGACGCGCTCGCCGACGACGACCTCGACGCCGCGCGCCTCGTCAGGGACCGCACGGTACGCGTCGCGGAGAACGACGACGGGCTCGCGGGGTTCGTCGCGTTCGACGCGTGGCGCGGCGCCGTCCACGTCACGCGACTGGCGGGCGACCCGGAGACGCTCGGCGAACTGCTGGACGGCCCCCGCGACTTCGCGGCCCACGAGGGGCTCGCGGTGGAGGCCGTGCTGGTCGAGGGTGACGAACTCGGCGACATCCTGTTGAACGAGGGCTTCGAGGACGCCGGGGCGGGACCGCGCTTCGACGGCGAGCAGACGCGGCGGTACCGGTACGTGCCCTAGAGGTCCGCGCGCTCGAAAACGTAGTAGCCGAGCGCGGGGACGACGACGAGCCACGCGAACATCGTCGCGAGCGCGGCCCACTTCGAGAGGTAGATGGGGGGATTCTGCGGGAACAGCTGGGCAACGAGCGTGGACTGCCCGGGGAGGAACTGGAAGACGGCGTTCGTGAACGCCGAGGACGGCGGGACGCGGTTCAACAGGAGGTACCAGTCCGGAACCGAGCCGGCGCTCATGGGCCCGAAGGTGCCGTTCAGGAGGTAGTAGACACCGCTGACGACGGCGCCCCACGCGACCTCGAAGACGACGAAGAACGCTGCGGCGACGATGGTGGCGCGCCCGGAGTCCTGTGTGGTCGCGGAGAGCCCGACGCCGATGGCGGTGTACAGCACCGCGAGCAGCACCGTGAGCGCCGAGAAGCCGAGGAACGCCAGCGCGTCGAAGCTGTCGTAGAGCGCGACCGTGACGACGGCCGCCACGACGAGCCCGACGACGACGGAGACGCCGAGGACTGCGCCACGACCGACGACTTTCCCGACGATGGCGTCGCGGCGGGTGTGGGGCAGCGACAGCAGGAACTTCGCGCTCCCGGACTCGACTTCGCCCGCGATGGCCTTGTGGGACATCACGAGCGCGGTCAGCGGGATGAGCAGCGTCACCGGGCTGAGCAGGAAGAAAATGAGGCCGATCGTCTCCAACTCCCCGCCGCCCTGCCCGCCGCTCTGGAGGAGCGTGTAGACGTACGCGACGCCGGCCATGAACAGCACGAACAGCGCGGTGAGCGCCCACAGCGCCTTCGAGCGCGCGGCGTCGTGGAAGTCCTTGCGCGCGATTGCCGGCCAGCTCATGCCGACACCTCCTCGTCGCGGTCGTTCGTGTACGCCGCGAACACGTCGTCCAGCGACGCTTCCCGGGTGGCGAAGTCGACGACCTCCCCGCCAGCGGCTTCGATGGCGTCGAGGATGTCGGTCTTGGACGCGTCGTCGGCGCTCACGGTGAGCACGTCGCGGTCGGTGTCCACGCTCGTGACGCCGGGGACGTCCTCGACGGCTTCGACGATGTCGGGTGTGAGTGCTTTGACGGTGACCGTCAGCGTCGCGCCCGTGCCGGCAGCCTCGCGGAGCCCGCGGATGGTGTCCTGGGCGACGAGTTCGCCTTGCTGGAGGATGCCGACGCGGTCACAGACGGCTTCGACCTGTTCGAGGATGTGACTGGAGAAGAAGATGGTCGCGCCCCGAGCGGCCTCCTCGGTGATGATTTCGCGCATCTCGCGGGCGCCGTTCGGGTCCAGCCCCGTCGAAGGCTCGTCCAGAATGAGGAGGTCGGGGTCGCCGACGAGGGCGATAGCGAGCGCGAGCCGCTGCTGCATCCCCTTCGAGAAGCCGCCAGCCTTCCGGTCGGCGGCTTCCGGGATGCCGACGCGCTCCAGCAGGGCTTCGACGTCGTCGTCGGCGTCCTTCGACTCGATGGCGAATTCGAGGTGCTGGCGGGCGGTGAGGCGTTCGTAGACGTGGAACCCCTCGGGGAGGACGCCGATGCGCTGGCGGATGGCCAGCGACTCGTCGTGGGCGTCGTGACCGAGCACGGTCGCGGTGCCCGAGGTCGGGCGCACGAAATCCAGGAGGATGTCGATGGTGGTCGACTTCCCGGCGCCGTTCGGCCCGAGGAAGCCGTATATCTCCCCGGACTGGACCTGGAGGTCGAGGTCGTGGAGGGCGGTGACGTCACCGTATCGCTTGGTGACGCCAGCGAGTTCGATTGCTGCCATGCGGTGGAAGTCTCGCCGACCGCCTAAATCGATTGGGGTGGTTTGCAGCGCGAGCGACCGCGCGCCGGCGTCTCAGAGTTCGATGCGGGCGAATCGGCGCGACGCGAGCGCGAACCCGACCAACGTCCAGGCCAGTAGCACGGCGACGCCGACGCCGTCGGGGACGGAGCCGGTCGTCGCGACCGGGTCGATGCCGACGACGGTGAGCGCGTTCACGTACGCGTACAGCGGGCTGGCGACGACGAGCGAGTCCGTGAGACCGAGACGCACCTGCACGCCGAACTGGCCGGCGAGGACGACCCGCACGAGGCTCAGCGCAATCGGCCAGAACAGCGCGAGCGCGAAGAAGCCGAAGGTGGTCGCGGCGGCGAGCGTCGTGGACGTCGAGCGTGCGGTGAACGCGAGCGTCGCGGCGACGAACGCGGCGGCCAGCAGCGCGGCGAGCGCGAGCACGGCGAGCACCCGGAGCGCCGGCACCGGCGCGCCGCGGAGCGCGTAGACGACGGTGGCGACGACGATTGCAGCGACGACGGCGACGAGCGTCGTCGTGAGGCGGGCAGCGCCCGCGCCAGCGAGGAACGTCGAGCGCGAGTGTGGCAGCGAGAGCGTGAGTCGGACGCGACCGCTGGCGACGGCGCTCGGCACAGCTTCGTGGGTGAGCGTGCCGGCGGCCAGCGGCACGGCAAACATGAACAGGAGCGCGAGTGCGGTCGGGAGCGGGGTGACGCCGGCGCCGTTCGTGGCACCGTACGCGAGGACGGCCGCCAGCAGCGCGAAGAAGCCGCCGAACACCGCCAGCGAGTTGTCGGCGTGGAGGGCGCGGAGGTCGCGGCGCGCGACGACCGGCCACGTCACGCTACCACCACGGGGAGGGCTGACTGCATGGTCGGGCCGTCGCAGTGCGGCGGGAAGTGTCTTGCTCCCGACCGCAGCCGCTGCGAACTACACGCGGTCGTCGGGGTCGTGGGAGTCCCGCATCCGGCTGGCTTCCTGGCCGTAGCGCTCGCGGTCCTCGGGGTCCTCGACGGGTTCGAGGTCGTCGACGTCGGCGTCGACGGCGGCGGTGGGGTCGCCGGCGTTCAGCGAGCGCTGCTTGCGGAGCACGCGGTCACCCTCTGGCGTCGCGTAGACGAGGTTGAGCAGCCCCTTGTCGGTGTACTCCCGGAAGACCAGCCAGACGCGCTCGGTTTCGGGCATAGGTGCGGGTTCGGCGGCATTCGGTTCAAGCCTGGCGGTTCGGCGACCGCGCAGTTGAAAGTCGCCGCGGCCGTACCTCGAAGCGATGGACGCGGACGCGGTTCGGGAGCGCGCGAGCGACCTGCCGACGGAGCCCGGCGTCTACCAGTTCCTCGACGGCGACACCGTCCTCTACGTCGGGAAGGCGGTGGACATCCGGGACCGCGTGCGGTCGTACGCAGACCCGCGCAGCGAGCGCATCGCGCGGATGGTCGAGCGCGCGGACGCCATCGACTTCGCGGTGACGGACACGGAGACGCAGGCGCTGCTGCTGGAAGCGAACCTCGTGAAGCGCCACCAGCCGCGGTACAACGTCCGCCTCAAAGACGACAAGTCCTACCCGCTCGTGCAATTCACGGACCACGCCGTCCCACGCATCGAGGTGACCCGCGACCCCGACGAGGGCGCGGCGGCGTACGGCCCGTACACGGACAAGGGCGACGTCGAGATTGTGGTGAAGGCGATTCGGGAGGTGTACGGGCTCCGCGGCTGCTCGGACCACAAGTACCGGAACCGCGAGCGCCCCTGCCTCGACTACGAGATGGGGCTGTGTTCGGCGCCCTGCACGGGCGAAATCGGCGAGGCCGACTACGCGGCTGACGTGGAGTCCGCCCGCAGATTCTTCGAGGGGGAGACGGGTGCGCTCGCGGACCCCCTCGAACGCGCGATGGAGCAGGCCGCGCAAGCGCAGAACTTCGAGCGCGCGGCGCACCTCCGAGACCGCCTGGACGCCGTCGAAGCGTTCCACGGCGGCGCGGGCGCGGCGGTCGCGGGCGGCGACGACGCGGCGACGACGGACGTGCTCGGCGTCGCTGTGGAGGGCGAGGATGCGACGGTCGCGCGCCTGCACGCCGAACGCGGGCAGCTCGTGGAGCGTGACCAGCACCACTTGGATGCACCAGAGAACGAGAGTCCGGCGGACGTGCTGGCGGCGTTCCTCGTGCAGTTCTACGCGGAACGCGACCTCCCGGACCGCCTGCTGTTGCCCGAGCGCCACGGCGACGACGACGTGGCGGCGTGGCTCGACGAGGCGGGCGTCGAGGTCCGGGTGCCGGGCGCGGGCCGCGAGGCGACGCTCGTCGACCTGGCGCTGAAGAACGCCCACCGGCGCTCCGGCGAGCGGGACGAACTCGGCGCGCTCGCGGACGCGCTCGGCATCGACCGGCCGACCCGCATCGAGGGCTTCGACGTGAGCCACGCGCAGGGGAAGGCCGTGGTCGGCAGCGACGTCTGTTTCGTGGACGGGAGCGCCGAGAAGTCCGACTACCGCCGGAAGAAACTCGACGAGGAGAACGACGACTACGCGAACATGTACCGGCTGCTCCGCTGGCGCGCCGACCGCGCGGTCGAAGAACGAGACGACCGCCCAGCCCCCGACCTGCTCCTCATCGATGGCGGCGAGGGGCAACTGGACGCGGCGCGCGAAGCGCTCGCGGACGCGGGCTGGGACGTGCCCGCGGTCGCGCTGGCGAAGGACGAGGAGGTCGTCATCACGGAGCGCCGGACGTACGACTGGGCCGACGGCGCACCCCAACTGCACGTCCTCCAGCGCGTGCGCGACGAAGCCCACCGGTTCGCGGTCGCCTACCATCAGACGATCCGGGACGACGTGGAGACGACACTCGACAACGTCGATGGCGTCGGCCCGGAACTCCGCAAGCGCCTGCTACGGCGGTTCGGGAGCGTCAAGGGCGTGCGCGAAGCCTCCGTCGAGGACTTGCGGGACGTGGAGGGCGTGGGCGAGGCAACTGCAGAAACTATCACGAGTCGACTCTGAGAGGGGAATCAGGGCGACGTCCGGCCGCTACCACTCGCCGGGTTCAGGCGCGACACCCGCGTCCTCGCCCTCGTCGCCCCCGGCGAGGTCGTACTCCTCGCGAACTTCGCGGATGCGGTCGCGGATGTCCGCCGCGAGCTCGAATTCGAGGTTGCTGGCGGCCGCTTCCATGCGTTCTTCGAGGTCCTCGACGAGGATGGCGGCTTCCTGCTCGTCGCTCGGGCCGTCGCCGGCGACGTCGGACGTGTCGGTCTCCGCGCCGGGGAGATTCATGTCGCCGACCTCCTTGTCGATGGTCGTCGGCGTCGTGCCGTGCTCCTCGTTGAACTGGCGCTGGATGCGGCGGCGGCGCTGAGTCTCCTCGATGGCGTCCCGCATCGCGTCCGTGCGCTCGTCGGCATACAGCACGACCTCGCCGTTGACGTTCCGGGCGGCACGTCCCATCGTCTGGACGAGACTCGTCTCCGAACGCAGGAACCCCTCCTGGTCCGCGTCCAGAATCGCGACCAGCGAGACCTCCGGGATGTCCAGGCCTTCGCGCAGGAGGTTGATACCGACGAGCACGTCGTACTCGCCGAGCCGGAGCCCGCGCACGAGCTCGTGGCGCTCGAGCGTGTCCGTCTCGTCGTGCATGTACTCAACGGCGACGCCCGCTTCTTCGAGGTACTCCGTGAGGTCCTCGGCCATGCGCTTGGTGAGCGTCGTCACGAGCACGCGCTCGTCGTTGGCGACGCGGTCGTCGATACGGTCCATCAGGTCCTCGACCTGGCCCGTGGCGTCGGCGATGTCGATTTCGGGGTCGACGAGGTGCGTCGGGCGAACAATCTGCTCGACGACCTGGTCGGAGCGCTCGCGTTCGTAGTCGCCCGGCGTCGCGGAGACGTACAGCGTCTGGTCGGTCTTCTCCTCGAACTCCTCGAACGTCAGCGGGCGGTTGTCGTACGCCGTCGGGAGCCGGAAGCCGTTCTCTACCAAACTATCTTTCCGGGACTTGTCGCCCGCGTACTGGCCCTTGATTTGGGGGACCGTGCGGTGGGACTCGTCGATGACGGTGAGGAAGTCGTCGGGGAAGTAGTCCAGGAGTGTGTATGGCGCGTCCCCGGGCTCGCGGTCCGAGAGGTACACCGAGTAGTTCTCGATGCCCGAACAGTAGCCCGCCTCCGCCATCATCTCGAGGTCGAACGTGGTGCGCTCCTCGATACGCTGGGCGGCCACCATGTCGCCGTTGCGCTCGAAGTGCCGGACGCGCTCGTGCATGTCCGTCCGAATCTTCTCGATGGCTTCCTCCATCTCGTCCTCGGGGACCGAGTAGTGCTCCGCGGGGTGGAACAGGACCGCGGGCTCCTCGCTCTCGACGGTTCCCTCGAGGGGGTCGAGTTTCGCCATTCGGTCGACCTCCTCGCCCCAGAACTCCACGCGCACGGGGTAGCGACCGTACATCGGGAACACCTCGACGGTGTCCCCGCGGACGCGGAACGTGCCCTGCGTGAAGTCCACGTCGTTGCGCTCGTAGTTCAGGTCCACGAGCCGCCCCAGCAGTTCGTCGCGCTCGATTTCCTGGCCGACTTCGAGGCGGAGGCTCATCTCCTCGTAGTTGCCCGGGTCACCCAGTCCGTAAATCGCGGAGACCGACGCCACGACGATGACATCGTCCCGGGTCAACAGCGAGCGCGTCGCAGAGTGACGCAGCCGGTCGATTTCATCGTTGATGGAGGCGTCCTTCTCGATGTACTTGTCCGTCTGCTCGACGTACGCCTCCGGCTGGTAGTAGTTGTAGTACGAGACGAAGTACTCGACGGCGTTGTCCGGGAAGAGGTTCCGCAGTTCCTCGTAGAGTTGGGCCGCGAGCGTCTTGTTGTGTGCGATGACCAGCGTCGGCTGCTGGAGCTCCTCGACCACCCACGAGACGGTGTTGGTCTTCCCGGAGCCCGTCACCCCGAGCAGCGTCTGTGCGTCGGCACCGTTCTCGAACCCCTCGACCAGCTGCTCGATGGCGTCGGACTGGTCGCCCGCGGGGTCGAACGGCGCGTCCACGCGGAACGGCACGTCGGCCTCCGGCCGGTCCGGCTGGAGGGGACCGCTGGCGTCGCTCATTATCTGATAGTAGGCGCGAGGACACTTCAGGGGCTCGCCACCGGCGGCGTGGGCGACCGCAGGGGGACCACGTTATCGCGAGCGGCGTGCGACCCGACAACAGACACTTGCCGGCGCCGGACGAACCGTCGACGATGCCCTCCAGACGCGACGTGTTGAAGACCGGCGCGCTCGGTGCAGCAGGCCTGCTCGCTGGCGGCGCGGCGCGATACGGTGCGTGGTCGCCGGCGCCGCTGGACCCGCCCGAGGGGACGTGGCTACAGCCGCGGTACGACGATGGCAACACCGGCCACAATCCGGACGCGTCCCCACCAACTGGGGACCCAAGTCTCGCGTGGACCTACGACGTTGCCGGGGCCGTGAACGCGCTCGCCTCGGGCGTCGGCCACCTGTACGTCGGCACCGACCACGCCGTCTACGCGTTCGCGGACGGCGACCAGCATCCGCGCTGGGACCGGGCCGCGAGCGGGTACCGAATCGCCGTCGGCCCGGACGTGGTCGTCGCGGTCGGCCGCGGGATGGTCGCCGCATTCGCGGCGTCGAACGGCGCGCTGCGGTGGCGGCACGACGTCGAGAGCCGGGTCTACGGCGTGCTCGTCGACCAGCGGACGGCGTACGTCGGCGTCGACGACCGGCTCGACGCGTACGCACTCGACTCCGGCCGTCGCCGATGGCGCGTGGAAACCGGCGCCGACACCTTCCCCGCGCTCGACGGGCGCCACCTGCTCGCCGGTGCGTCGAACCTCGCTGCGTACGAGCCACGAGGCGCGCTCCGGGGCGTCCTCGTGGACGCGCCGACACGCGCCTGGACGTCTCGCGACGTGTTCGGCCCGACGAGGCCGGTCGTCACCGGTAACCGCATCGTCGCGGGAGAGACCACCTGCTTCCAGACGGAGACCTGTGGCGTGAACGTGGTTTTGCCGGACGGCACCCGCGAGCACTATGTCGAACTCGGGAACAGCGCGGGTAGCATTGCCAGCGACGGTGACCGCGCGTACGTCGTCTCCATCCAGTACGGGGACTCCGAGAACGGCTACAACGTTCCGGACTCCTCAACGCTACACGGCATCGACGTCGACACCGCCGAGGAACGCTGGTCGTTCCAGCGACCCGGCTGGTTCTGTCCGCCGGTCGTCGCGAACGATACCGTCTACGTCGGCGAGGCTGGGAACGAACACGGCGACGGGAACGTGTACGCACTCGACGCGGAGACAGGCGAGACGCGCTGGACGTACGGCGAACCCAACGGCGTGACCGTCCTCGCTGCGGTGCGGGATGCCCTCCTCGTCGGCACGGACGACGGCGGGGTCCTCGAACTCCAGTAGTCGGCCCCAACGCTTTCGCCGCGACCGGGCGAAGCCGCGAGCATGAGCGACGACACCGGCAACGGCGAGCAACTGCTGTCCGCCGTGGAGTGCCTTCGAGACGCCGAGGAACTCGTCGAGGGTGGCGACATCGAGGATCAGTTGTACGCGGAGGCCGAGACGCTCGAAGAACTCGCGGCGCGGGACCGTGCGCCCGACCAGCGCCGGCTCTCGGGCCACCGCCACACGCTCCGGGAGTTCCACGGGCGCGTCGACGAAGACGCCCGCGACCTCGTCGCGAGCGCGCTCGACCACGTCGTCAGCGTCGAGGACGCCGTCGGCGAAGGGTCGGGACCCTGGTAGCCACACCGCACCTATTTCCCGGACCCGGACGATATTCGACGCATGGTACGCGAAGACCTGCGCGCGGCGAGCGACCACCTCCGAGCCGCCTCCGTCGCCGCCGACGACCCCGACCACGAGCAGCGCCTCTACGACCAGTCCGACGCGCTCGCGGAACTCGCGACCGCCGACGACGGCCCCGACCACGGCCGCCTCGCCCGCATCACGCACGCGCTCGACGACCTCGCGGACGCGGTCGAAGACGAGGAAGCACGCGAGAGCATCGCCGACGCCAAAGCCAGCGTCGAAGCCTATCGCGAGACCGTCGAGGGCGTCTAAGACGCACTTTTGCTGTGAGAAGGCGCCGGAGGCGCCCTCTCTAGCAAGAACTTGCGGAAAAAGCACTCCTCGCTCCTGCCGCGCCCTGCGGGCGCGTTAGTCGGTCGTCGGCCTCGTGGCTTCGCCGCGAGTGAACCGCTCGCGCATTCCGAGGCGCTATGCACCTCGCGGCGCTCGCGGATGCTCGTCAGCCGTTATTTGACTCGGTTAGCCAGTAGATTTTCCGTGGTTCGCGGTGAATCCGGGTGTATGGCACGAGGCAGCCCGTTCGACGAGTTGGAGCGACTGCTGGACAAGATGAACGACGCACGCGAGCGCGCTGGCGGCGGGCTCGCGGTCGACGTCGAGGATGAGGACGACCAGTTCGTTGTGACCGCTGACCTTCCGGGATTCGACAAGGAGGACATCGACGTGGAGGTCCACGACCGGACGCTCCGTCTCGAAGCCCGCCACGAGGAGGAGACCGAGGAGGAGGGCGAGGACAACTACGTTCGCCGGGAACGCAGCAAGCGCTCGCTCTCGCGGAGCGTCACACTCCCCGAGGAAGTCGACGAGGCGGGCGCGTCCGCATCCTTCGAGAACGGCGTGCTGACCGTGACGCTCCCGAAGGTCCATACAAGCGAGGAGTCGACGAGCGTCGACATCGAGTAGCGTCGCGGGCGTCAACGAGTCCTTTTCAGAGGCCGCCCGTGATGCGGTCGGCAACACGTGTGACGGTGTGCTCGGCGTCGCCGCGGACCGGCGGCGAGCGCGTCACGGCGGTGTACGTGCCCGGCACCGGTGAACTCGCCCACGACCTCGCGAGAGACACCCGGGCGTCAAAGACGTTCTGCGTGGGCCGACACCGGCAATCGAGTCCGGGAAGCGACAGGCCCCAGAGTCACGATGGGAGGGCTTTTGGCCCGGCAGAGTGTCACACCGGATATGACCTACGAGCCACGGGAAGTCGAGCGGAAGTGGCAGGACCGCTGGGAGGACGGCGGCCGCTACCACGCCGACCCCGACCCCGACGAGGACGCGACGTTCGTGACGGTCCCGTACCCGTACCCCTCCGGCGGGATGCACATCGGGCACGCTCGCACGTACACGGTGCCAGACGTCTACGCCCGCTACCGACGCCTCCAGGGTGACAACGTCCTGTTCCCCATCGCGTGGCACGTGACCGGTACGCCCATCGTGGGTGCCGTCAACCGCCTCCAGAAGCGCGAGGAAGAGCAGATGTCGGTGCTGCGGGACACCTACGACGTCCCCGAGTCCGAACTCGAACAGTTGGAGACGCCGATGGGGTTCGCGCGCTACTTCATCGAGAACCACTACAAGCAGAACATGAAGTCCCTCGGCCTCAGCATCGACTGGCGGAGGGAATTCACGACCAACGACGAGCGCTACTCGAAGTTCGTCACGTGGCAGTACGAGACGCTGCGCGACCACGGGCGCCTGGAGAAGGGCCTCCACCCCGTGAAGTACTGCACCGACGAGGAGAACCCCGTCACCACCCACGACCTGCTCGAGGGTGAGGAGGCGGAGTTCCAGGAGTACACGCTCGTCAAATTCCGGAAAGGCGACACGGTCGTGCCGATGGCGACGCTGCGCCCGGAGACCGTGCGTGGCGTGACGAACGCGTACATCGACCCGGACGCGAACTACGTGGAGGCGAACGTGGACGGCGAGACGTGGCTCCTCAGCGACGAGGCCGCGGAGAAACTCGTCCTCCAGCAGCGCGACGTCGAGATTCTCGACCGGTTCACGGGCGAGGCGCTGGTCGGCGAGCGCGTCACCAACCCCGTCACGGGCGAGGACGTGCTCGTGCTGCCCGCGAGCTTCGTGGACGCGGACAACGCCACGGGAATCGTGATGTCCGTGCCGGCGCACTCGCCGGACGACTGGATGGCCCTGCAGGAGGCCAAGGCCGACGACGAGCGGATGCGCGAGTACGGCATCGACCCCGCTGAGGTCGACGAAATCCAGCCGAAGGCCATCATCGACGTCGACGCCTACGACGACCCGTTCCCGGCGCGGGCGGCCGTCGAAGAGCACGGCATCGAGTCCAGTGACGACCCCGCGCTCGAAGAGGCCACGCAGGAGGTGTACAACCGCGAATTCCACGCAGGCGAACTGAAGGACATGTACGACGAGTACGCGGGCGCCGTCGTCGAGGACGTCCGCGACGAGCTGGCCGAGCACTTCCGCTCGACCGGCGAGTTCGACTCGATGTACGAGTTCTCCGAGGAGGTCGTCTGTCGCTGCGGCGGCGACGTCGAAGTCGCCAAGCAGGACACGTGGTTCCTGACGTACAGCGACGGTGACTGGAAGGAACTCGCTCACGACGCGATTAGCGACCTGGACGCGCGCCCGGACAGCGCGGGCGACCAGCTCGACCACACGGTCGACTGGCTCAACGAGTGGCCGTGCATCCGGAACTTCGGGCTCGGCACGAACCTGCCGTGGGACGACGACTTCGTCATCGAGCCGCTGTCGGACTCGACGGTGTACATGTCCTACTACACCATCGCCCACCGGCTCCAGGACGTACCGCCGGAGGAGATGGACCGCGAGTTCTTCGACACGCTGTTCTACGGCGAGGACGCCGTCGACGACCCCGACGAGACTGCCCTGGACCTGCGTGAGGAGTGGGACTACTGGTACCCCGTCGACCAGCGCGTCTCCGGCAACGACCTCATCTCGAACCACCTGACGTTCTACCTCTTCCACCACACCGACCTCTTCGAGGAGGCGAAGTGGCCGGAGGGAATCACCGTGATGGGGATGGTGTTGCTGGAGGGCGACGCGATGTCCTCCTCGAAGGGGCACGTCGTGCTCCCCACCGAAGCCATCGAGGAGTACGGCGCGGACACCGTCCGCTTCGTGCTGTTGAACTCCGCGGAGCCGTGGCAGGACGTCGACTGGCGCGACGACGAAGTCGGCACCACGAAAGACCAGCTCGCGCGCTTCTACGAGCGCGCGCAGGACGTCATCGAGAACGCGGAGGGCGTCGGCGACCGCGAGGACGTCGAGCTGAAGCGCATCGACCGCTGGCTGCTGTCGAAGCTCCAGTCGACGATTCGTGACGCGACCGGCGCGATGGACGAGTTCCAGACGCGCGCCGCCAGCCAGGAGGCGTTCTACCACTTCGAGGAGCACCTGACGTGGTACCGCAAGCGCACGGACCTCGACCGCGACGGCGCGCGGTGGACGCTCCGAGAAGTGCTGCGGACGCGACTCCGCCTGCTCGCGCCCATCGTGCCGTTCCTCTCGAACGAACTCCACGAGCAGCTCACGGGCGAGCCCGTCGGCCAGGACGACTGGCCGGAGGCCGACCCCGAATTGGAGTCCGAGCGCGTGGAGGTCGAAGAACAGCTCGTGGAGTCGCTGACCGACGACGTGCGCGAGGTCATCGACGTGACCGACACCGACCCCGACCAGATTACCGTGTTCACGCCCGCGCCGTGGAAGCAGACCGTCTACGAGACGGTTCGAGAGACCGGCACTGATATCGGCGCGGTGATGGGGAAAGTGATGCAACACGAGAGCCTGCGCGAGAAGGGCGACGCGGTCAACGACCTCGTGCAGGACCTCGTCGCGGACGTCCGCGAGCGCTCCGCCGAGGAACTGACGGCGCTCGACGAGGTCGACGAGCAGGACGTCTACGAGAACGCGGCGGGCTTCCTCGCGCGCCAGTTCGACGCCGACGTCGACGTCGTCCCCGAGACGGAAACTGACGCCGAGCGCGCCTCACGCGCGGTGCCGTTCCGTCCCGCCATCGAACTCGAGTAGCGAGCCTGTCGGCCAGACTGCTTTTTCCGCGGCGCGTCGAACCGCGACACATGAGCGACCAGAACGACGAAGCGCCGCGGAGCGTCCGGCGACATGCGGAGGTGCGGCGGAATCCCGAGATGACCAGCGTCGGCTACGCGATGCTGCTCGGCCTACTCGTGTTGCTGATGCCGCTACTGCCGTTCCTCGTCATCATTTGGGTCATCGCGCGGCTCACGGACTACGCTGCGGGACGCTGAACAGCCGCGGACGAGCATTCGTGGCCTCGTGCCGCGATTCATCGCGCGAACGTAGTGAGCGCGGGCCGACGACTGACCATCGGGAGGGAGGAGTGCTTTCTCCGCAAGGTTTTGGAAGTGAGGCGCGCGGAGCGCGCCGAGCGCAGCAAAAAGTGCGTCTTAGACGCCGAGCATGTCGAAGCCGTAGCCGTTGTCGTGTTCTTCGGCGTGTTCGTAGGCGACGTGGGCGGCGGCGACGTCCTGGATGGCGAGACCCGTGGAGTCGAAGACGGTGATGCCGTCATCGGCGGTGCGGCCGTCCTTGAGGCCGGTGACGAGTTCGCCGACTTCGCCGTAGATGTCGTCGTCGCCGAGCACACCAGTATTGTAGGGGACGTTGATTTCGCCGGAGTGGGTGGTCTGGTCGTGGTCGTCGATGACGAGTTTGCTGTCGAGGAGGAGGTCGTCGGCGAGTTCGTGTTTGCCCTCGGCGTCCGCGCCCATGGCGTTGATGTGGGTGTGGTCGCCGACGTCCTCGCGGGAGACGATGGGGTCTTCGACGGGAGTGACCGTCGAGAGGACGTCGCAGTGGCCGGCGTCGCTGATGGAGCCTTCACGGACGTCGAAGCGGTCCTGGAAGTGCTCGACGAACGCGCGAACGGCGTCCTCGTTGACGTCGCTGACGACGACTTCCTCGATGTCGCGGACGGTGGCGATGGCTTCCAGTTGCGTGTATGACTGGACGCCAGCGCCGACGACGCCGAAGGACGTGGCGTCCTCGATGGCGAGGTAGTCGGTGGCGACGGCTGCGGCGGCGCCCGTGCGCTGCATCGTGAGTTCGGTGCCGTCCATGATGGCGAGCGGGTAGGCGTTCTCGGGGTCCGAGTACACCATCGTCCCCATGACGGTCGGGAGGTCGTAGTGCGTGGGGTTGTCGGGGTGGACGTTCACCCACTTGATGCCGGCGGCGTCCCAGTCGCCGGCGTCGAGGTACGCGGGCATCGACCGGAAGTCGCCGTTGTACTCGGGGAGGTCGATGTAGGACTTCGAGGGCATCTGGGCGTCGCCCTTCTGGTAGGCCGCGAACGCGTCCTCGACGGCCGGAATCAGGTCCGCCATCTGGACGTTCTCGCTGACGTCTTCCTTGTTGAGCAGCAGCGTCTCCATGCCGCAAAAATTGCAGGCACCGCACTTAGAACCTCCCTTGTGTCGACAGCGGCCGCTATCCGGTAATTTCGAAAGAAGGTCGCGAGTCGGTGAGCGAGCGGTGCAGCGCGGCGGAACGGGAGTATCCGGCGACCGGAGGTCGCCGGTTCACAGCGCGCGAAGCGCGCTGGCGCCGAACCCACCGAAAGTGGGCGACGGGGCTTTTTCCCAAGTTTTTGCGAACGAGGACGGCGAAGCCGTCCGAGTGTAGCAAAAAGTGGGTTTACATCATCCCGCCCATGCCGCCGCCCATACCGCCGCCCATGCCGCCGGGGCCGCCGGCGGGCGGGCCTTCGTCGCCGCCTTCGTCGCCGCCGACCTGACCGCCAGCGAGGTCGCCCGCGGCGATGACGTCGTCGATGCGGAGAATCATCGTCGCCGCTTCGGTGGCGGATTCGATGGCCTGGGTCTTCACGCGGAGCGGCTCGACGACACCTTCGGCGTCCATGTCGATGACTTCGCCGGTGTAGGCGTCGAGGCCGGCCGCGGAGTTGCCGGCGTCGTGCTGGCTGCGGAGGTCCACGAGGGAGTCGATGGGGTCGTGGCCCGCGTTCTCGGCGAGGGTGCGCGGGATGACTTCGAGGGCGTCCGCGAACGCTTCGACGGCGAGCTGTTCGCGCCCACCGACGGAGTCAGCGAACTGGCGGAGCTGCATCGCGAGCTCGGTTTCGGGGGCGCCGCCACCGGGCAGCACCTTGCCGTCCTCGAGCGTGACGCGAACGACGCCGAGCGAGTCGTCGATGGCGCGCTCGACTTCGTCGACGACGTGCGCGGTGCCGCCGCGGAGGATGAGCGTGACGGACTTCGCCTCTTCGACGTCCTCGACGAAGATGCGTTCGTCGCCGCCGATGTCCTTCTGGGCGACGCTGCCGGCTTCACCGAGGTCGTCGGCTTCGATGTCCGTGACGTTCGAGACGGGCGTCGCGCCGGTGGCGCGGGACAGACGGGTGAAGTCGTCGGATTTCACGCGGCGGACGGCGAGGATGCCTTCCTCCGCGAGATAGTGCTGGGCCATGTCGTCGATGCCGCCGTCCACGAAGACGACGTTGGTACCGGCGGCCGCGAGCGCGTCGACCATCTCCTTGAGCTGCTCCTCTTCCTGGTCGAGGAACTGCTGGAGCTGGTCGGGGTCGGTGACGTTGACCTCGGTGTCGATTTCGGTCTCCTTGACTTCGAGGCCGTCGTCGACGAGCGCGATGTTGGCGTCCTCGACGCCGAAGGGCATGTTCTCGTTGACGCGCTCCTTGTCCACGATGACGCCCTCGATGAGTTCGGAGTTCTCGATGGCGCCGCCGGTGACCTTCTCGACTTTGATGTTGTCCGTGTCGACGCTGCCGTCGTCGGCGACCGACTGGACGGCGCGCACGACGAGACCCGAGAGGACGTCCTTGGCGTTCTCCGCGCCTTTACCGGTCATCGAGGTCGCGGCGAGCTTCTCGAGCTCCTCGGTGTCGTCCGGGGAGATGTCGACGGCCTTCTCCTCGAGGAACGTGCGAGCCTGCTCGGCGGCCTGTCGGTAACCCTGCGCGAGCGTGGTCGCGTGGATGTCCTGTTCGAGGAGGTCCTCGGCCTCGGAGAGGAGTTCGCCGGAGACGACGACGGCGGAGGTGGTGCCGTCGCCGACCTCGGTCTCCTGCGTCTCGGCGACCTCGACGATCATGTTGGCCGCCGGGTGCTCGATGTCCATCTCCTTGAGGATGGTGACGCCGTCGTTCGTGACGACGACTTCACCCGTGGAGTCCACGAGCATCTTGTCCATCCCTTTGGGGCCGAGTGTGGTACGTACGGCCTCGGAGACGGCTTTCCCGGCGGTGATGTTCATCGACTGTGCGTCCTCTCCGGAGGTGCGCTGGCTATCCTCCGAAAGTACGATAAGCGGCTGATTACCCATCTGCTGCGCCATAGTCACTGTTTGATTGAATGCGATTCTATTTAAATATTGTGCGAAAGGGAGTAACACACCCTGGGAGACGCGCTGAGACGGCAGTCAACGCCAAATTCGAAAATTCACGACGGGGTATTTATGCTTAAATCGGGTTTTCTCGTCGGGAGACGGCGCTCGCGCTCGGCGAGCACAGAGAACGAGAAGGTAGCAGAAAATCCTGAGTGTGTCGCCTCAGCCGGAGAACTCGTGGTACTCCATGCCCTGCTGTTTGAGCTCCTCGGCGCGCTTGCGCTCAAGGAACGAGTAGACGGAGCCGTGGGGTGCCCCGTCGAGCAGCATCTCGGCGGCCGACCGGGCGACGTCGACCTCGTTGGGCTGGCCGATGACGCCGAACGTCGACCCGTAGATGACGACGTTCGCGCCGGTGAGTTCCTCCATCAGTTCGCGCGTGCGGCCGTTCTCGCCGATGAGTCGGCCCTTCTTGCGGCGGAGGTCGTTGTCGTTGCGGGCGGCGCGTTCGATGTCGACGGTCTCGAACATCCGCATGTCGTCGTCCAGCAGGCTGAGCGCGGCGTCCGGGTCGAACCCGCGGCCGATTGCGCGGACGATTTCGGGCGCCTGCATCCCGCGAACGGGGTCGCCGGTCCGCTCGATGGCGACCGACCCGTCCTCGGAGTCGACGTCGAGGCGAACCTCGGCGGCCTGCTCGATGCGGCGCAGCGTCTCACCTCCCTCGCCGATGAGCGCGCCGATGCGGTCCTGCGGAATCTTCACGTGTTTCATGATACACCAGAATACTGGACGGGCGCGTAAAAGCCTTCTCTCCCGTCGTGTGACCGGTTCACGCCCGCTCCGGCGTGCTGACGGCCAGCGACTCGTCGACGACGAGGTCGAGTTCGTCGCCGTCGAGTTCGACGGTCACGTGGGCGGTGTCGTTCTCGTACGTCGCGTCGTGGAGCCAGTCGACCTCCCAGATGGGGACGGTCCGCACGTCGAGGCCGTGCTCGAAGTAGAACGCGACGACTGCCGCGTGGTCGAGCGCGACGGCGGCCGCGGTCCCGCGGAATGTGCCGCCGCACCGCTCGCACTTGAAGACCGCTCGCGGCCCGTGGTCGGGGTCGTGTTTGAGGCGGCCGGCGACCGGGCCGCTGCACTGCGTGCAGAAGCCCGCTCTGACCTCCCGCAGCATCGTCCGGAAGTAGCCGTCAAGGGCGGTCGCGAGGTCGTCCTCGCGGTCGTCCACGAACGCTGGCGGAACGCCGCCCGACAGCAGCGCCACGTCACAGTCAGTGCAGTCGACGCGCCCGCGTTCGTCCTCGTAGCTCGCTTCGAGGGCCCCGCCGCAGCTCGTACACGTGCCCTCGACTGGCACCGGTCCGACGGACGCCTCCTCCGTGAACACGCCCGAGTACAGCGCGCCGACGAGCCGGCTTCCCGCGAACCGGAGGTCGTAGCCGTCGTCGGTCTGCTCGACGAACCGGCCGCGGAGCTTCCCGAGGTGGTAGTTGAACCGCCCGGAGTCCCGGACGTCGACGCGCTCGCGGAGCTCGGAGAACGACAGCGGGTCGTCGGCCTCCCACAGCGCACGGAGGATGCGAATGCGGAGTTCGTCCGCGACCGCGCCGAACGCGGCCTCTGCGTCGCCGCTCATGTAGGGACGACGACACCGAACCGGCTTCAGCGTTGTGCCGGTGTGGGAACTACTCGCGCTGGAAGCCGACCGCGGCTCGCGCACGGTCGCGTTCGTCCTGAGTGAGCCGGTAGGCAGCGAGTTCCTCGCGCACGTCACCGAGCGCGGCCCGGCGGCGCTGGTGCCCCTCCAGGAAGTCGACGATGCGGTCGGCGGCGAATTCCTTCAGTTCGCCAGAGAGCAGGTCGCCGTTCCGGTAGTCCCGCTCGATGCGCGCGACTTCGCGGTCGTCGCGCTCGAAGAACGCCGCGATGTACTGGAACGGGACGTCGACCTCGGGGTCGCCGCCGTGCTCACGGTGCTCCTCGACGCTCGCGCAGCCGCCCGTGTAGGCGTTCTCGCGGACTTTCCGTCGGACTGTCTCGCCGTCGTCCGTGAGCCGAATCGCGACGCCCTCGGAACTACTCATCTTTCCGGGGCCACCAAGCGACGGTAGGAACTGCAGCAGCAGCGCGCCCGGCTTGTTCGCGGGGTAGCGCGCTTTCGCGGCGACGTCCCGGCTCACGCGGACGTGCGGATCCTGGTCGACGGCGATGGGGACGAGCGTCTCGTGCGCACCGTGAACGAGCTGCGGGAGCAGCAGGTGCGCGGTCTGCACGGCCGGGTAGAACCCCTGCCCGACGTTCTCGGGGGTCCCGTAGACGGCTTCGAGCGTCGAATGCGTGATATCCCGACCGAACGCCGTCGCCAGCGGGTAGACCACGTCGGCGTCCTCCGTGTCGACGACGATTCTGGTCAACACGGGGTCGAGGCCGACCGCGAGCAGGTCCCGGAGGTTGGATTCCAGATAGTCGGTGGTCTCCGCGGCGGTCTGGTCCTTGAACCAGTACTTCTCGTCGTCGGAGACGGGCACGTAGACGCGCGCGCCGAATTCGTCCTGGAGGCGTTTGGCGAAGTAGAACACCATCGCGTGCCCGAGGTGCATCGGCCCGGACGGCCCGATGCCCGTGACGATTGACTGGTCGTCCGAATCGAGGAAGGCGTCCACGTCGCGGCCTGCGTAGAACGAGCCGCGGCGCACGAGCGGGTGGTCGGGGAAGCGGCGGCGTTGGTCGTCGGTCAGTGCGTCCGCGCCGAACTGGGCGAGCAGTTTCTCGTAGTCGAGATCGCCCGCGACGCTGTACGGTGTGACGGAGTCGGCTGGCATGCTGTGTAGTGGGTGTGGCAGGTGCTCGGCGAAGCGATGCGCGAGAGAAGCGAGGGAGCCACGCGCCCGACCCGACCGGGTGACGCCCGTCAGGCCGCGGCGGCGAGACTGTCCGCTCCCGGAGCACGCCAGCGCCAGCCAGTGGGAGCGGACTGCATACGCGGCGGTAGTCGAAGACCAGTAAAAATGATTGCGGTCGGTTACTCGTCGGGGCGTTTGGTCTCCTCGTCCGACCGCGGCGACGCGTTCTCGACGACGTAGTCGTACAGCGACTCGGGGTCGACATCCGCGCCCTGCCGCGCGAAGAAATTCGCGATATTCCGGCAGTCCCGCTGCAGGAACTCGTCGTGTTTGTTGTGGTGGATGGTGACCGCCTGCCCGACGTCGATGACGACGAGTTCGCCGTCGTACACCACGAGGTTGTACTCCGAGAGGTCGCCGTGCACGAGGCCCGCGTCGTACAGCCGGCGGATGTACTCGCGGACGACCTCGTAGGCCGTCTCGGGGTTGTCGACGTCGACGTCGTTCAGCGTCGGCGCGGCGTCGCCCTCCTGCCCGATGAGTTCCATCACGAGCACGTTTCGCTGGACCGCGATGGGTTCGGGGACGCGTACGCCGGCCTCGCGGGCGCGCTGGAGGTTCGCGAACTCCTTGCGCGTCCACGACAACACGACGGCCTTCTTGTCGCCGCGAATCCCCTCGAAGCGCGGGTCGCCCTCGAGGTAGCCCCGCATCTGCTTGAAATTCGACGCGTTGATGCGGTAGACTTTGACCGCGACGTCGCCGCCATCGTGGTCGAGCGCCTCGTAGACGTTGGCCTCCTTCCCGGTCGAAATCGGGCCGCCGAACGCGCCCACGTAGCCGTCCTCGACGAGCTTGTAGATGGCCGCGTACGTCGCGTCGTCGAACGCGCCGTCGTCGAGCTTGAACCGCTCGTTGTCCTTCAGGCGCTTCCGGAACTCCGCGAACTCCCGGTCCTGTCTGCGCGCGATACGGTCCGCCTCCGTGTCCGAGACGTCGATTTCCTCGAACTCGTCGCCGGACGCTCCCTCGGTGTCCTCGGCGAGACCGAACCCGTCGGTCACCGCCGACCCATTATTTGATGTGTCCTTCTTCACGTAGTTGGTCCGCCTCCGATTTCTCGTATCGCCACACGACGTCGGCCTTCTCGTCCTGCCAATCCCACGGCTCGACGAGCACGACGTCGCCTTCCCGAATCCAGATGCGCTTCTGCATCCGGCCGGGGATGCGGGCGGTCCGCTCCTCCCCGTCCGCGCAACGAACCCGGACGCGGTTCGCGCCGAGCATGTCTGTGACTTCCGCGAACACCTCGTCGTCCTCGGGCATCCGAAGGTTCGTGCGTCCACCTTCGTCGTCGCTCATGGGCGCGAATAGGACAGCGAGCGGTTTAAACCCTGTACAATTCGGGGTGTACACAACCCCACGCGGGACCAGTACGCTTACCCTCGTGGTGGCGCTCGTCCCGCACATGCTCGACAAACTCGGCCTCTCCGGGCTGTTCGGCGTCCTGCTGATTCTCGCCGGCATCGGCGTCGTCGCGTGGAACGCCCCCATCGTCGCCGCTGGTCTCGTCCTCGTCCTGCTCGGCCTCGCACTCGTCGTGCGTCGCGCCGCCAAGTCCGTCATGGGGATGTTCGGGTTCTAGAACCCACTTTTTGCCAGGGAGAACGTCAGAGGCGCCCTCCCTGGCAAGAACTTGCGGCAAAACACTCCTCGCCCCCGTCGTCTGCAGGCGACCTGTGAGTCGCCCACAGGCCCGAGGGGCGGCTCCGTCGTCCCTCTCTGGTCGCTCGATGAATCGCGGTGCTCGGGTCTGTCAGACTGCTCGCACCGCGAATGCTCGCAACGGCGGTTGGATGGCAGAACGAGAGAAGTCGCTGTTTTCGCGGGACGACAGAGAGGCAGAGAAGTGAAAGTATCGGTGAGCAGCGAGCGTTACTCGTCGTCTTCGGTGGTCGTCTCGTCGACGTCGGCTTCACCCTCGTAGATTTTCGCGCCGTCCTGCACGACCTTCTCGGAGAGCACCGCGCACTTCACGCGCATCGGCGTCACTTCGACACCGAGCATGTCGAGGACGTCGTCGGTGTCGAGGTCTTTCACTTCGTCGAGGGTCATCCCCGGGAGCTTCTGCGTGAGCATGCTCGCGGAGGCCTGACTGATGGCGCAGCCGTCGCCGCGGAACGCCACGCGCTCGATCGTCTCCCCGTCGTCTTCGAGCTTCACGTCGAACTCCAGTTCGTCGCCACACGAGGGGTTGTAGCCGTCGTGGGAGAACGTCGCGTCGCCGAGCTCGCCGTGGTTCCGGGGGTTGCGGTAGTGGTCGAGAATCTGCTGCCGGTACATGTCCGAGCCCATACTCATATTGAGCGTTCGTAGGGCAGAACGCCGTAAAAACGTTCCGCGGAACGACACACCAGAGAGAGTTAGCATCCGCGAGTGAGCGGTCCGAAGGACCCGAAACTGAGGAGACCTCCGGTCTGCTTGCCCCTCGTGAGTGAAACGAACGAGGACGAAGGGGTTCACCGCGAGCCGGAGGCTCGCTGGCCGACGACTGAGGGGCGCGAGGCACTACGCGCCTCGGAATGCGCGAACGGCGTCGCCGTGAGCGCGAAGCGGACCGAAGGAGGAGTGCTTTCTCCGCAAGTTTTTGCAAGTGAGGCGCGCCGAACGCAGCAAAAAGTGCGTGCGCTAGTTGAAAATCTCCCGCGCGGCGTCCAGCGAGTCGACGAGCGCGTCGACTTCTTCTTTCGTGTTGTAGAGGTAGAACGAGGCGCGCACGGACGCAGCGATGTCGAGTTTCTGGTGGAGCGGCTGCGTGCAGTGGTCGCCGGCACGGATGGCGACGCCGTGGTCGTTCAGAATCGAGGCGAGGTCGTGGGCGTGGATGCCGTCGACGTTGAACGCGACGACGGCGCCACGGTCGTCCGCGGGGGGGCCGTAGATTTCCACGTCGTCGAATTCGTCGAGGCGCTCGTAAGCGTACTCGGTGATGCGTTCCTCGTGGGCCTGGATGGCTTCCATGCCGACGTCGTCAAGGTAGTCGGCGGCTTCCGCGAGCGCGATGCCCTGCGCGATGAGCGGCGTGCCGGCCTCGTACTTCCACGGCAGGTCGTTCCACGTGGTGTCCTCGAAGGAGACGCGCCGAATCATGTCGCCGCCGTAGAGGAACGGCTCCATGTCCTCCAGAATCTCCTGCTTGCCATAGAGCCCGCCGATGCCGGTCGGCCCCGCCATCTTGTGCCCGGAAAAGACGTAGAAGTCGACGTCGAGTTCCTTCACGTCGACGGGGCGGTTCGGGACGGATTGCGCGCCGTCACCGAGGATGAGCGCGTCCTGCTCGTGGGCGAGGTCCGCGAGTTCGCGCATCGGGTTGACGGTGCCGAGGACGTTCGAGGCGTGCACCACGGAGACCATCTCAACGTCCTCGTCGATGAGTTCCGCGGCGTGGTCCATGTCGAGGTAGCCGTTCTCGTCGACGCGGATGTAGCGGACTTCGGCGCCAACCTTCTTCGCGATTTCGCGCCACGTCACGAACGACGAGTGGTGCTCCATCTCGGAGAGCACGACCGCGTCGCCCTCCGAGAGCTCGTTGAGCCCCCACGCGTACGCCACGAGGTTGATGGACTCGGTGGTGTTCTTCGTGAAAATCATCTCCTCGCGGCCGTCCGCGCCGACGAAGTCGGCGAGGCGGTCGTGGGCCTCCTCGTACGCGATGGAGGCTTCCTGACTGAGCTGGTGGATGCCGCGGTGGACGTTCGCGTTGTACCCGCGGTAGTAGTCCGAGAAGACGTCGACGACCTGCTCGGGCGTCTGCGTCGTCGCCGCGTTGTCGAGGTAGACGAGCCGCTGGCCGTCGCTGACCTCCCGGTCGAGGATGGGGAAGTCGGCCCGGATGGCGTCGACGTCGAGGGGGTCCTGCTCGGTGGCTTCCATTACAGTCGGATAAGAGGCGCGGACACTATTGTTCTTCGGTGCCGGGATCGCTGCCGGTATCGCTGACGCCCGAAAACAGGGATTAGAGACGCATGAACTGCGCGTGCACGGTGCCGTCGAGGTCGAGCACGTTCGCTTCCTCGACGTGGCCCTCCTCGATGGCGAGGTCGACGACGTCGACGCCGACGAGGTTCGCGACGTTCGCGCGGGCCAGCGATTCGCGGACGGCGTCCGGGTCGACGGTTTCGCCGCCGTAGAACTCCTCGTTCACGGTGAACTCCGTGTCACCGTTGGCGAACGTCTCCCCGAGGACGTCCGGGTCGCATGCGGTGACGAGGAGGCCGCGGTCTGTCTGTCGCTCGCTGAGTATCATCACTCGCGCTCGACGAGGTCCCGCTCTTGGGCCTCCCGGATGTCTTCGGCTTGCTCGGCGACCTTCTGGGCTTCCTCGTCACGACCGAGCGCTTCGAGGGCGCGCTGCTTCTCCTCGTAGACGTCGGCCTGCTGGAAGCCCAGCCGGACGGCGTTGTTCAGCGCGTCGAGGGCCTGCTCGTGGCGGCTGCGCTCGTTCTCGATGAAGCCGAGGTTGTACCACGCCTGCGGGAGGCGGTCGTTCTTCCGGACGGCCTCCTCGGCGTGCTCGTAGGCTTGTTCGTCCTCGCTGAACTCCCAGAGCGCGTACGCGAGGTTCGTGTGGGCTTCCGCCTCGAAGTCGCCGTCCTCGGCGACGAAGATTGCTTCGCGGTGGGCGCCGACGGCCTCGTCCCACTCTTCCATCTGGCCGTGCGCGATGCCCTTGTTCACCCACGCCTCCTGCTCGATGTCCTCGTCGTCGGTGAAGCGTGCGGCGCGCTCGAAGGCGTCGGCGGCCTGCTCGTGGCGGTTGATGCCGAGGTAGCTGAGGCCGACGTCGATGAGTTCGTCGGCGTCGACGTCGTCGTTCTGGACGACGCGCTCGTCCAGGGAGTCGCTGACGACGCGGCTGTCGACGGGGTCGACGCTGGACGGGTCGTCGACGGAGAGCTCCGGCGGGTCGAGGTCGAACCCATCGTAGGGCTCGTCGAAGCCCTGCCCCTCGGAGAACTCGTGGTCGTCGGGTGCCTCGGGCGGCTCGGGCTCCTCTCGGTCAGTCATACACGCGTCTAGCGCGGCCGGGAGGTTAAGGGCAACGCACCGAGAACGGCCGGTATGCGGCTGTTCGTCAGTGTCGACCTCCCCGACCGGCTCGCCGACGACGTAGCGGACCTGCAAGCCGAATTCGCCGACGCCGAGGGCCTGGACTTCGTGGACCCCAGCCAGACCCACGTGACGATGAAGTTCCTCGGCGAGGTTGAGGACGCCCGCGAGGACGAACTCGCGGATGCCCTGGGGCGCGCGGTCGACGAGAGCGGCGTCGAGCCGTTCGACGCGGAACTCGGCGGGCTCGGCGTGTTCCCGAGTCTCGACTATATCTCCGTGGTGTGGCTCGGCGTCGGCGACGGCAGCGCCGAACTCGCGCGGTTGCACGAGGCCATTGAGATGGAGTTCGTCGAGGAGCACGGCTTCGAGGCCGAGGAACACGACTTCACGCCCCACGTCACGCTCGCGCGGATGAAACACGCCGGCGGGAAGGAACTCGTCCAGGACCTCGTGCGCGACCGCCACCCCGAAGTCGGGACGATGCGCGTCTCCGAGGTCCGGCTCACGGAGAGCGTGCTCACCCACGAGGGCCCCGAGTACGAGACTGTCCACGCCGTCGACCTCTAGCGGCGGCGCTGACGCGGCTTCAGAAGAACAAGGTTTTAACGACGGCGGTGGTAGCGACGACCACTATGGGCAAGAAATCGAAGGCGCAGAAGAAGCGACTGGCGAAACTCGAACGCCAGAACAGCCGCGTGCCCGCGTGGGTCATGATGAAGACGAATCGGGACGTCCAGCGTAACCCGAAGCGCCGCAACTGGCGGCGTAACGACACCGACGAATAATGTCCGCCAGCGACTTCGAGGAGCGCATCGTCACCGTCCCACTGCGCGACGTGACGAAGGTGCCCCAACACGAGCAGGCCGGACAGGCGATGACCATCATCCGCGAACACCTCGCGAAGCACTTCGCGGTCGAGGAGGACGAGGTCCGTCTGGACCCCTCCATCAACGAGGCCGTCTGGTCGGAAGGCCAGAAGAACCCGCCGCGGAAGGTCCGCGTGCACGCCGCGCGCTTCGTCGAGGACGGCGAGACCGTCGTCGAAGCCGAATACGAAGAGTAAGAACTTGTTACGCGCTGCCTTCCTCGGGTCCCCGTACGTCGGCGTCTTCGCCCGCGCGACCAACGACTGCGTCGTCGTCCGGCCGGACATCTCCGAGGAACTGACCGACGAACTCGCCGAGGAACTCGGCGTCCCCGCCGTTCCGACGAACGTCGGCGGCTCGTCGACGGTCGGCTCGCTAGTCGCGGGCAACTCCAACGGCCTGCTCGCGAGCAGCCGAATCCGGCAGCGCGAACGCGACCGCATCGAGGACGCCGCCGACGTCTCCGTCGGCGAACTCCCCGGACGCGTGAACGCCGCCGGCAACGTCGTCGTGGCGAACGACACGGGCGCGTACGTCCACTCGGAACTCTCGCGGGAGGCCGTTCAGGCTGTCGAGGACGCCCTCGACGTGCCCGTTACCCGTGGCCGACTCGCAGGCGTGAACACGGTCGGCACCGCCGCCGTCGCGACGAACGACGGCGTGCTCTGCCACCCGAAGTCCACGGACGAGGAGCTCGACGCGATCGAGGACGCCCTCGGCGTCCCCGCGGACATCGGGACCGTGAATTACGGCGCGCCGCTGGTCGGCTCCGGGCTCGTCGCCAACGACAACGGCTACGTCGTCGGCGAGGACACTACCGGCCCCGAACTCGGGCGCATCGACGACGCGCTCGGCTTCATCGACTGACGATCCTCTCGACTTCGTTTTCCCCGGTTCTCTATCTCCGTCACGAGCGCTGTCGCCTGCGAGGGCGGGCGTCTCACACGCCGTCGCCGAGTTCCCGAGTAGGAAGATACTTCCCGCTCGCTCCCCGAATTTTGGGTATGAGTCTTGGAGGCGGCGGCGGTCAACAGCAGCTTCAGCAGCTTTCACAGGAAATTCAGGCCCTCGAAGAGGAGAAAGAGGAGCTCGAAGAAGAAGTCGAGGCCCTCGAAGAGGAGAAAATCGAGGTCGACGAGGCGCAGGAAGCGCTCGACGTCCTCGAAACCGGTTCGACCGTGCAGGTCCCGCTCGGCGGCGACGCGTACGTTCGCGCCGAAGTGCAGGACATGGACGAGGTCGTCGTCAGCCTTGGCGGCGGTTACGCGGCAGAGCAGGACGCCGACGACGCGGCCGACGTGCTCGACGAGAAGCGCGAAGCGCTTGACGAGCGCATCGAGGACGTTCGCTCCGAAATCGCCGAAGTCGAGGAGGAGCAGTCCGCCCTCGAACAGCAGGCACAGCAGGCCCAGCAGCAGATGATGCAGCAGCAGATGCAGGCCCAGCAGCAGGACGGCGAATAAGGGCATGTTCGACGGGCTGAAGGACAAACTCTCGAACTTCCGCGAGGACGCCGAGGAGGTCGCGGAGGAGAACGCAGAAGAACTCGACAGCGACGAGGCCGCCGGAGCCGAATCCGAGGCGGACGTCGCGGAGGCCGACGCAGAGGCCGCCGACGTCGAGGGCGAAGCAGCCGAACCCGAGGCGGAAGCCGAGGAGTCCGAGAGTTCTAGCGGCGGGTTCGTGAGCAAGGCGTCGTCGCTGGCGCGCGGGCGCGTCGTCATCGACGAGGAGGACCTCGACGGCCCGCTGCGCGAACTCGAACTCGCGTTGCTGGAGAGCGACGTGGAGATGAGCGTCGCCGAGGAGATTCTCGACCAGATTCGCGCGGACCTCGTCGGCGAGGAGCGCAAGTTCACGGAGAGCACCGGCGCGCTCGTGGAGGACGCGCTCCGCGACGCGCTGCTGTCGGTCATCGACGTGAACGGCTTCGACTTCGAGGAAGCCATCGCCGACGCGGAGAAGCCGGTGACGGTCGTGTTCACGGGCGTCAACGGCGTCGGGAAGACGACGACTATCGCGAAGCTCGCGCGACGACTCGAAGACCAGGGGTACTCGGTCGTGCTGGCGAACGGCGACACGTACCGCGCCGGCGCGAACGAACAGTTGCAGGAGCACGCCGACAACCTCGGCGTGAAGCTCATCAGCCACGAGCAGGGCGGCGACCCGACCGCGGTCGTGTACGACGCCGTCGAGTACGCCGAGGCCAACGACGTCGACGTCGTGCTCGGCGACACGGCCGGCCGACTGCACACATCAAGCGGGCTGATGGACCAGCTCGCGAAACTCGACCGCGTCGTCGACCCCGACTACACGGTGTTCGTCGACGAGGCAGTCGCGGGCCAGGACGCCGTCAACCGCGCTCGCGAATTCGACGACGCCGCGAGCATCGACGGCACGATTCTGACGATGGCCGACGCGGACAGCCAGGGCGGCGCCGCCATCTCGGTGTCGCACGTGACGGGGAAGCCGATTCTGTTCCTCGGCACCGGGCAGGGGTACGACGACCTCCAGAAGTTCGACCCGGAGGCGCTCGTCGACGACCTGCTCGCGGACTGACCCGCCAGCAGCCATTTCCGGACGCCACCCGCAGCCGCGGGTATGCGACATCTCCCCGGACCGCTGCTGGTCGTGAACCTCGACGACCGGGAGGCGTGGACCGAAGACGTCAGCGACGTCACCGAGCAGTACGTCGGCGGTCGCGGCGTCGCGACGCGGCTCGCGCACGAGCGCATCCCGTTCGACGCAGACCCGCTCGGCCCCGAGAATCGACTGTTCTTCGCAGTAGGTCCGCTCCAGACGACGACCACGAGCTTCGCCGGCCGTACGAACCTGACGGGCGTTAGCCCGCTCACTGGTGGCTTGCTCTCCTCGAACGCGGGCGGTTATCTCTCCCGAAACCTCGCGAGTACCGGCTACGCCGCGGTCGAACTCCGTGGTGCGAGTGACGACCTCGTCGCCGTCCACGTCACCGACGATGGCGTCGAGTTCGAGGACGTGCCTGAACTCGCCGACGCACTCGTGCCCGCGGTCTCGCGACGCATGGCCGAGGCCCACGACCTCGACGCGGCGCACCTCGCGACCGTCGGCCCGGCGGGCGAGCACGGCGTGCGCTTCGCGTCCGTGATGACCTACGACCACCGCGCGTTCGGCCGCGGCGGCCTCGGTGCCGTCCTCGGCGCGAAGGGCGTGAAGTGCGTGTCTTTCGACGGCGACAGCGAACCCACGCTCGATGTCCCCGAGGGCGCGCTGTCGGCCATCGACGAGGCGGCCGCGACCAGCGACGACCCCAAGCGCACGCAGGGCACGCCGAGCACGGTCAACCTCCTCAACGACGAGTACTCGCTGCCGACGCGGTACTTCAGTGAGCAGTCCTTTGAGGGCGCGGACGAACTGAACGGCGACGCGGTCGAGGCGAAGAAGTACGAGAAGGCGACGTGTTCGGACTGCGTGTTCGCGTGCAAGCTCCCGACCCGCGACGAGGAGACGGGAATCGAGACGGAGGGCCCGGAGTACGAGGCGACGTTCTCGCTGGGCGCGAACGTCGGCGTCGGCGACCTCGTCGACGTGATGCAGTCCAACGACCTGTGTGACGCGCTCGGCCTGGACGTCATCTCCTGCGGGGACGCTATCGCGGCGTACCTTGCCAGCGAGGACGCGTTCGGGGACGCCGACCACGTCCACGACCTCGTCACGAAAATCGCGTACCGCGAGGGCGTCGGTGACGTGCTCGCGGAGGGCGTGAGCGCGGCGGCCGACGAATTCGGCGTCCGCGACTGGACGGTCAAGAACCTCGGGTTCCCCGGCCACGACGGCCGCGTTCTCCACGGCCAGGGGCTCTCGTACGCGGTCGCGAATCGCGGCGCCGACCACCTCTACGCGTCCGTGCTCTCCGACGAGTACGGCGACGTCCCCGAGGACACGCTCGACGGGAAACCCGAACTAGTCGTCCAGCGCGAGAACGAGCGCGCGCTCGAGGACGCCGCCATCGCGTGTACGTTCTCCGGCGGCAACGTCACCGACGAGCAGTACGAGGCGCTGCTCGACGCCTCGATGGAGGAATTACGGAACGTGGGCGCTCGCATCGTCACCCTAGAGCGCCACTTCAACAACGAGCGCGGCTTCGACCGCGGCGACGACCGCCTCCCGTTCGACCTGCCGGGGCTGGCGGCCGCCATCGACGAGTACTACGAGCGCCGCGGCTGGAACGACGACGGCACGGTCCCGGAACAAGTCGTCCCCTAAATCGGCGCTTCGGGGTCTGGCGTCTCCGCGTCCACGAGGACGAGGTCGAGACGCTCGTCGTCGCGGTCGTACGCGCGCACGTCTTCGATGTCCCACGGCGGCACCGCCACCAGCACGGTCGCGTGGAGGTCGTCGGTAACCGAAACTGTCGGGTCGCCGTCCGGATGGGAGACGAACCGCCCCGCCGTCTGGCCGGTCGGCGCCGCGAGGTCCATCCCGAAGACGCCGGACAGCGAACTGCCCGCGTCCGGGAAGTAGAACTCCGAGAGCACGCGCGTCTCCGGGTCCAGCCCGATCTGTCCGTCCGTCGGCTGGAGGTCGCCCGCGCGCGTCGCGGCGAGCCGCACCGAGATGCTGTCCGGGTCGGCGTCCGCCGCGAGTTCACAGAGCACGGAGACGAGCGCTCTCGTAGCGTACGTAGGCACGACCCGACGTAGGGCGGGCGTGCGGTTGAACGTACCGACTGTGTGGCTCGCGTGCTACGTCGCTCGCCGACGCTGGTCGCTTCGGCGGAGAGCACCACGCTGCTCGCGGGTCACTCCGTTCCCCGCTCGCCATCTGGTGGCGCGCGACTCACGGCTCGCTATCTCTCACCGTTCGTCTTAACGTGGCGCGCCACGCTTTCCAGAAAAAGGCTCTTACGGGCCCACCACCTATCGGACAGTAATAATGGTACTCGACGACCTCGGGAGTTCCCTGCGGGGGACACTCGACAAGCTCCGTGGGAAGTCCCGCATCTCCGAGGAGGACGTCGACGAAATCGTCAAGGAGATTCAGCGCTCGCTGCTCCAAGCCGACGTCGACGTGAGCCTCGTGATGGAGCTGTCCGACTCCATCGAAGAACGCGCCCTCGAGGAGGAGCCGCCGGGCGGCACGTCCGCCCGCGACCACGTCCTCCGCATCGTCTACGAGGAACTCGTCGACCTCGTCGGCGACTCCACCGAGATTCCGCTCGAAAACCAGACCATCCTGCTGGCCGGCCTGCAGGGGTCGGGGAAGACCACGACCGCGGCGAAGATGGCGTGGTGGTTCTCGAAGAAGGGGCTGCGCCCCGCAATCATCCAGACGGACACGTTCCGTCCGGGCGCGTACGACCAGGCCAAGCAGATGGCCGAGCGCGCGGAGGTCGCGTTCTACGGCGACCCCGACGGGGACGACCCCGTGAAAATCGCACGGGACGGCCTCGACGCCACCGAGGACGCCGACGTCCACATCGTGGACACGGCGGGTCGCCACGCGCTCGAAGACGACCTCATCAGCGAAATCGAGGACATCGAGTCGACGGTCGAACCCGACCGCAGCCTGCTCGTGCTCGACGCCGCAATCGGCCAGGGCGCGAAAGACCAGGCCCGGGAGTTCGACGACTCCATCGGCATCGACGGCGTCGCCATCACGAAACTCGACGGGACGGCGAAAGGTGGCGGTGCGCTGACAGCCGTCGACGAGACGGGGTCGACCATCGCGTTCCTCGGGAGCGGGGAGACCGTCCAGGACATCGAGCGCTTCGAGCCGGACAGTTTCATCTCGCGGCTGCTCGGGATGGGCGACCTCAAGCAGCTCACCGAGCGCGTCGAGCGCGCGATGGAGGAGACGGGGCTCAAGGAGGACGACGACTGGGACCCCGAGGACCTGATGAAAGGGGAGTTCACCCTCAAGGACATGCGCAAGCAGATGGAGGCCATGGACAACATGGGCCCCCTCGACCAGGTGATGGACATGATTCCGGGGATGGGCGGCGGCATGATGGACCAGCTCCCGGACGACGCGATGGACGTCACCCAGGAGCGCATGCGGAACTTCAGCGTCATCATGGACTCGATGACCGAGGACGAGCTGGAGAACCCCCGCTCCATCGGCGCCTCGCAGGTCCGCCGCATCGCGAAGGGGTCCGGGCAGAGCGAGGAGACCATCCGCGAACTGCTCGACCAGCACAAGATGATGGCCCAGACGATGAAGCAGTTCCAGGGGATGGGCGACGGCGACATGCAGCGCATGATGAAGCAGATGCAGCAGGGCGGCGGTGGCGGTGGAGGCGGCGGCTTCGGCGGCATGTTCTGAGGCTGCCGACCAGTACTGTTTTGCCGTGGGGCGCGTACCTCGGCGTGAATGCCGGCACGACAACAGTCCCCACATCACGCCCGCGTCCGGCGAGTGACGCGCGTGCCGGTCGACGAGGTGCCCGACGGGTACCCGTTCGACGTGGACGCCAGCCACGCGCTCGAACTCGTCGTCGAGCGCGAGGGCGAGTCCGAGGACGCCCCCGAGATCGTTCGCGTCTTCGAGGCGTGGCCGAGCGGCGGCCACACCGGCAGTCGGCTGGCGCGCGTGCTGGACGCGGTCGGCGAGCCGGCCGGCAATCCGGGCGCGCTCGATGGGGAACGCGTCGCCCTCGAGTCGCGGGACGGCGCGTACCGCGTGGACGTCGAGAGAACACAGGCACTCCGCGAGCGGACGGTGCCCACGAGCGAGCGCACGCATTCGCTGGCGGAGGTCGCCATCGTCGCCGGCGCGCTCGCTGGCTTGCTTGGCTTCTTCCTCGCGTGGACGACGTACCGGTGGGCAGCGACGCCACTTGTGACGCTCGCAATCGTCGTGCTCGCGCTCTCGCTGGGCTACGACGCGTGGCGAACGCACGACACGACGTGGTCGCCGCGCCCACTCCCGTGGGCCGCTGGGGGCGTCGTCCCCATCTTGAACGTCGCCGTCGCCGCGGCGTACCTCGCGCGGAAGGCAGTCGCGCTCAACACGCCCGACGACGCCGCGGAGGTCTGGTGCGACCTCCTCGCGGGGACGGTCGTCGCGTTCGCGGTGGGGCTCGCGCTCGCGGCGTTCGACCTCACGTTCCCCGTCGGCGCGACTATCTTCGTGCACGCGTGGGCGCTCGCTCCGGTCGGCGTCTACCTCGACGCGCGCTCGGACCGCCACGGCTCCGACCAGCCCAAGCGGACGCTGTGGCTCGCCGGCGCGGCCGTGTTCGGCGGCGCGGGCGCGCTCGTCTACCTCCTGCGGACGGACGGCGTCGACCTACAGTAACTCCAGAATCCGCTCGCGGTCCCGGAAGTCCTCGGGGAGGCTCTCGGCGTCGAACCAGCGGACATCCTCGATTTCGGGTTCGCCCGAGGAGACGCGCACGAGCGGCGCGGCCCGGCTACCGCCGACGCGCCGTCCCGTGAACACGACCAGCGGCACGTGGACTCGCTCGGGGCCGCCGTAGTCGATGGCGAAGTCCCGCGCGTACAGCACGCCCGTCACCTCGGCCTCGATGTTCGTCTCCTCGCGGGTCTCCCGGACCGCGGTCTCGGCGAGCGACTCGCCGGGGTCCTGCGCGCCGCCCGGGTTCGTCCAGCCGTCCCGGTAGCCCTGCCTGACGCCGAGTACGCG
>NZ_JAJJZG010000030.1 GCF_021028995.1 Halobacterium sp. KA-4
TTTTTAGCTAACTGAACCGCTTTCTTCGTGAAGCGGGAAATCTTCGACATAGGCATCGGCGGTTTCCCGCTTCATTCCACTAGTTCTGACGGTCGAAGCCGACGCTGTCCAGCGATTCACCAGAGCCCTCGTAATTGAGGAATCACTGCCTGGCGCTGAGGACCGACTCAAGTCACCGGCAATTACGGTCCTTGACTGGGAGGCGAAACGTCGGTTGCGGGCGAGTGCGAATTCCAGTGCGCAGACCGAGGCGGCGGTCGTGAGCCGGCTCGTTGATGAGACGGAAACGAAACGTTCCTTCCGGGAGTTCTGCGAGCAGTACCTCGACGAGCGCGGCCGCGACAATATCACGCAACTGGCCGTGGATGAGCGTTCGCTACGCGAAGGCCTCCTCCTCATAAAAGTCCACGCCGCCCCATCGGAAACCGTTCCAGAGGTGGTGGACGAAACCGACATCATCACCATCGCCGACCGTGAATACGACTTCAAAGTCGTTGATGACCCGTACGGGCCGTCGTGGTTCAAAACCATCTCCATCTATGATGGAACTGACTCCCAACCAGAAGAGGCTAGGTTCGACGTCGCCATTCGAACCGCCCGTAGAGCAGTCCTCGAACTGCAGGAGCAAGACGGCCAAACCGCCTGACGTAGGAACCGGTTTGCTTCTGTAGCTATTCTTCGACAGTCAGCTCAGGAGAGACTCCAGCGCATCTGCTCGCCAGAACGCTATTGCTGAGGTTTCTGTCGTCCCGTTCGTGTTGGTGTGGACGGCAACCGTAGTGAAATTTGTACAGTGGATGCCTGCCAGCCCCTTCCTCATGGACTGGACAGCCGCTGGAGACCTCAGGAGTCTACGCTACTCTTAGCCGAATCCGTGGAGCCGCTGTAGAAGATGGCTGCCTGCGGCTGCTTCAACACATTCTCCACGTCTGCCGTAAATTCGGCGTGAGTCTTCGTCACTATTCCCGCTCCCGGATTGACCCCCAATAAGTCGCTACGGTGGTGCGAGCGCGACCAGAGAACTGCCCGTTGCTGACGTCCAGATCACCATCAAGTTGTGATTATACTTCTCGAAACGCGTTTTGTTGGCGTGTTCGAGGGTCTACCCAGCATCGGGGACATGTGGCAACCGTTCTTGGACACCGACGAGCACCCCCTCACGTTCGTCAGTTGGTTTCACTACGACCACTTCGTAAGCGTCCTCGTCGTATTCTAGTAACCGAAGGAGGTAATGCGTACGGGGGTAGCATTTCTTCTCCTCCCCTTCAGAATCACAGAACAGGACGTGGAACGGTTTCCCAGTACCGTCGGGATTGCGGTCCACGTCGTAGTCAAAGTCAACAGCTACCACTGAATAATCACTATCAAAAAGATCCCTGTGTTCCAGAAAGAACTCGTACGTCCAGGCATCGATCTCGCCGGAAATTACGAGAAACCAGTCCAGCGGGACTCGATGGTAACAACGGTCGGTCCCGAAGCGAGTATTTTCTGTTCTGGTAGGTTCAGTATAGTGATGCTCTTCGGTGAGAGGCGCAATTGTGTCTGGGGGACCCATAGACCAATTGGACGGACACGATCTAAATAAGGTTGAGCTTCCTGGCTTCCCGCGTACTAGGTCCGAATGAGAGCGATAAGGGGGCACAGTAAGGCGTCTCTCTCTTAAAATTAGAAGAGGATACTACTGTTTGAGGAACTCGTCGGGGTCGTGGTGACGATAACTGAATTTCCGCTGACCTCCAGAATTGCTTGGGCTATTCTAGACTAGTAATGGGAGTGCCTGCACGCTATTCTTCGGTTTCTTCCTCCAGAAGTTCCTGGGCACGTTCTTCACCAACCTTTCTGATTAACTCGGATAACGATTCGAAGGCCGCCACAGCAATCGCGGAAAACCCCTCCATTCCAACCCTGAACGCGTACCCCGAAATGACACCCGACGAGGTCAAAATGGATTACTCCCGCTTACCGCCAACCGAAATTACCGGCCGCCAGTTCAACGCGTTCACCACCACACCGGACGACCAATAAGCAGACGTTCCTAACGGGTGATTTAGAGAGCAGTGAGTAAAATAGTCTCCTTGGAAATCGTTCTATGACATCTTCGGTGTATCTCTATCATCTCGCTCCCAGGCGAGCACTTGAGGCGATCACCCAAGAAGGGATTCAGCCGTCCGATAGTACCCACCGTGACTCGCTTGAAGCGGGTTTAGCCGAGATAGCCGCTGAAAAAGATATCTCATTACCGATTAATCGTCAACAGTGTAGTTTCCTCTATCCCTCGTTGGAACTGGCAGTTGAGAATTTGCATCCAGCAGATGGGCGTCCTCTCTCTACTCCAGAGGTAGTTGTTGTTATTGACGCGATGAAGATTGACCGTCCATTATATATGGGTGAATTTCAGCTCATCTCCGATGCGATCGACTTCCAATATCTAGAAGAACCCGATGACGTGATGATCTCAGAATCCTACGAGGACGCACTCACGAGGTACGCTACATCATTAACTGAGATTCCATCGGCGAATCGAATCGCATCGCTTAGCGACCAGTACCGCCGTCCAGAAATCATAGTTGAAGGCAGCATCTCTCCCACAGGTATTATTGAATACCTCTCACTGAAATCTGTGGCTGAACACGGCTGAATTGAGGTCCTTTGCTTCACGGTTGCCGTCTTCGGTGTAGAGACGATAGTGGATACTTGTGGACGTCCAAGCTGAACGACTACTGGGTGGTGTATATGTGGTGAGGACCGCTATTCGGTCATAATGGGAGTGTAGGATACGCTGGTCGTGGAGGATGGCGTCAACAATAAATCCGGATGCAGACGCTCAGCCCAGTGAGGCTGACGACCACCGAGGTTCTCGTCTAATGACTCAAACTGATTCTCCACCATCTCGCCGTCAAACTCTCTTTTGCGAGATTTTACTACACGACAATAGGAACCCCCTCCCCATACCCGAATACCAGTCCCGTCAACGAAGGTTCAAAGCCGGGAACTGTTTCGAAGCCAAATATCACTGCTTTTGAAATTCCTGCTTCAGGTAGCGAGCGAGATGGTCCGCGAACAACTCAACACCAGCCTCTGAAAAACCGATATGTGCTGACTCAGGAATAGACTCAACGACTTCTTTTGCCGTTTTCTCAGCTAATGGTTTGATATTCTGCTCTTGAATACTCCAATATCCTAACAATAAAACGAGTATACTCGCTTCTTCTTCTCCCGCATCAGTGATGCGAAAGTCGAGCTTTTTCTCAGGTGCAGTCGGGGTTCTCTGATATAATTCAAATCTGATCCCGTTTGTTAACACACCAAAGGCGGCTCCAGTGTCATCCATATATCCAAAAAGTTGCTCCTCATGCCGATTCAGTCGTTCCTCCGGATTCTTGAATTCGTAAACAATACTCTTCGTATCCCGAATCGTATCTGCATACCCGGATGTGATGTAATCTACCTGGCCGCTCGGCACCGAAAACTCACTCCGAAGATCGGTGCCAATTCTTTCGTAGCCAAGGAGCCGGAAGAACCCCTCATTTAGAAAGACCATCTGTACTTCGTCTTCCGAGAATTCGGACGAAACCTGCTCACCGATATCGTTCAGTACATCCGCAAACTCAGCTGTTTCCAGCAAAAATTCAGGTTCCATAAAATGTTATGACGGTCTAGTGACCGTTACCGATTGCGGAGTACAGCGTCAAATATACGGGTGACGTAAGAATCAGGCATACGAATTATTCACTCCCGCGTTCGTGATGATTTAGGCGAGTGATGGCCCATGCTGCACGCTCACGGACTGCCTCATCCAAATCATCTTCTTTCAATTCTTGAAGGGCATCAATTGAAACAGGCACAGCCGCGTTCCCGATCAGCGAGCACACATTCACCCGGACATCCGGGCTCGGATCCTGCAACGCGGCCGCTAACTGTTCCTGCAGAGCTCGAATCGCAGCAGGATCCGCCTCACCCGCTCGCCGTAGTGCAATTGATGCGTTCACACGCGCCTGAATATTGGAATCATCCAGCCGCGCAGCGATCTGATCGGCGTGCTCAATTACGACCGCTGGGTGTTCCTGCGCAAGATCACCGAGCAACCCGACCGCATTATTGCGAACACGTTTTGCGTCAGCATCCAATAGCGCCACCAACTCGTTGACGATAGGTTCTGCAGCGTCCGGGTAATTCGACGCGATCTTCCCGAGCGCCGCTAACGCGTTCGTCTGCGTCGTCTCATCTTCACTCTGCATCGCTGTTACCAACGCATCAATCGCAGGAAACACCTCTTCGGGGTAGGTTGCTGCGATACTGGACAGCGCGTATACTGCGTAGCTCTGCGTTGTCTCCGTCTTTGCTGTCGCCGCTGCTTCCAGGGCAGGAACCGCGTCAAGGACACTAGCTGGGTCAACCTCCGCTAACTCCATCAAGCAACGCGTCGCACCTCCCTGATACTTCGAGTCTTGACCCGTATACGTCGCTAACTCTCCGACGTAGGGTTTCAGCACCGCTGGTTCATCTGTCGCAACGTCATAGAGTGCTTGCAGCGCCGCTCGGTCAAGCGTCGTCGGCTCGTCAGCCAGTAACGCGAACGTCGCCTCAACGGCGCTCTTACGAACATCGTCACGGTGATTCACCGTGCTCATCGCTAGGCGTAGCGCTTCACGACGATCCACGCTTGTCGCATCCGCGCCCGCATCAGCCAGCATCGTCCGAAGCGTTTCCTCATCCACCGACGCAGGGTCATCTTCGAGTTGTTCCCGAACGGCCGCAAACGCAGCCCCTGCAAGTGGATCAGCGATCTGCTCGTATGAGATCGGATGCAACGCTTCGATCTCCGGGAGCCGAACCGAGAACCGCTCACCGGTGCCAACGGGTTCGAACCAGAATGTTGGCGGGCCCTTCAGTGGTGTCATCGACGGTCGATCTGGCTCGAAATGCGTGACCAGGTACGTCTTCTGGTCGTCGCCCGCCCGGTAGGTGAGCTCGAACACATAGCCATCAGCAAGGACGTCTCGAACTGCGTCACCTGATTCAAACCCGCCATCCGGACTCAGATCAGATGACGATGGGACCGACAGCCCGACGTTCTCTTCACGGACGTCCTTGACGAAGTCCCAGGCATAGTAATGATCCCATCCATCAACGTGCTCTAAATCCAGATCATCGATGACAATATGCCCCTCAGCATCCGGAAACAACTCCAAGAGAATCTTTAGGCGTTCCTCGCGTTCGGGCCACCACTCGTAGTACCCGTACTCGTCTTGCTCACCCAGCGCGTCGACGTGTCCGTCACGCCGTCGAATCGACTCCACCGTCCCTGGAATGTCTGCTTCCTCTACGAGGTCCTGATTCCCGATTGCCCAGACTTCATGACCAGCCCTATGCGCCCAGTATCGAACCCACTCTAACGGCACCGCCTCTCGATTCGGATGTGGATTCACGTCTACCGTCCAGTCCCGATCAAACGCCAACACGTACATCATGCCACCTCCACGAGCTCGTCTGCTAAGGCTTCCAGTTCGTCGCTCTCGTCGATCGCTGAAAGCCACCGGTCAGGGAGTTGTGACGCCCCAAACCGCGCGCCGGCAATCGCGCCTGCAATCGCCCCAATTGTATCCGTATCACCACCACGATTGACCGCGGTCACAATCGCGTCCTCAGCAGTCTCTGCGAATAAACCATCGTGGAGTGCTGTTTGTAGCGAATGGACGACGTACCCCGACGTTTCCAACGTATCAGGTGAGTCGTCATGGGCCAGCGGTCGCAACGCGGTTACAAGCTCGTCAGGCGCGTCCGAACCGACGTAGTCAAGGGCGTCCTGCAACGGCGCGTCCGCGTCTTCAAGCAGCCCCGCAATTGTGAGGTTCAGGACCGCACAGCCGTACGTACAGCGCGGGTCAGCGTGCGTAATCTGGGAGGACTGCCGGCTGACTTCCGCGAGCCGGTCTAGGTTATTCGCGTAGGGGATTGCGAGCGGCGGACACCGCATCACGCTCCCGTTGCCCGCATTTTGGCCTTCCACGCTTTGTTCCCAGACATGCTGGCCGGCTTCGTCCCACGTGTCACCGTGTTTGAGGCGGCTGAGCGACCGCATCGTCATCCGGCCAATATCAAACGGCCCACTATCATACCAATCGACGAATCGGGCGGCGATATCTCCGGGGTTGAACGCCTGCTGTTCGACGAGGCTGCGCGCGATACACAGCGCTTGTTCGGTATCATCCGTAATCGTTCCCGCTGGCTGATTCCACGTACCGTACCCAACCATCTCAGTCAGCTGGCCGTGTTCAGCTTCGATCTGGGTCGCCGTCGAGAACTCAATTGGCCGGCCAAGCGCGTCCCCACACGCCAACCCGAGGAGGACGCCACAGGCGCGATCCGAATCCATACGCCATTAATGACGACCGCCGAGAAAAATATGGGGCCGTCGTCACTCATCGAATGTAGCGCAATTCAGTGAAGATGTAGCAAGAGAGAACTCAGCAAGCGGATCGGGGTCTAGCAACGAAGAGAACTGCTATTCGTGGTATTGTGCTCGGTATTCTGTGAGGGCGTCCTGGAATGTGGTTGTGAGTTCAGGGTCGAAACTGATCATCGTGCCGGGTTTCGAGGGTCGTTTTATGTTGATTGGATGTCTAGTCGGTGGTATGCAAGTTTTGGCGTGGAATGTACAAGAAGCATTTCCATGGCAGGGGAGTCGTGATCGAATTCAACGTCAGGTAGAGTTTATCGATGAAAATCAGCCAGACGTTTTGTTGTTGAATGAGGTCACGGCTGGGAAGCGGGAGCTGTGGCGAGATTCACTGCGGGAGGTTGGGTATTCGGAGGTTGTGGATTCGTTGGACTGGGCGAAGACACTCGGTAACAGCAACATCCCACCACATGAAGACATCAATCACGTGAATGGGAACTTGACCGCGCTGCACGACGACTTCCGTGGTGAGAACCTGACTCGGCAGTCACCAAGTATTCGAGAGGGGGCGTGGGAGCATGCCGAGCAGAAGGATTGGGATACGAATTTCCCGGAGAAAATTCTTCCAGCGACGTTTGAATTGGAGACGACCGAAATCGAGGTGTGGAATGTTCGAGCTGTACCAGGGAATGATTGGGGAACGGAGAAGGTGAAGATTTTAGAAACAACGTATAATCGGATTCGAAAGGCAGCGGAGCCACCGGTACTTCTGGCAGGAGATTTCAACGCGCCACAAGACGAACTGGAGGACGGAACGATAGTCCCGTGGCGGTCGGACGATGATAGTGAGTTGTCGGAACGATGGACGACGGCGGAACGGAATCTGCTCAACGGATTAACGGAGATAGGGATGGTCGATGTCTTTCGCCAAATCCACGGATATGAGGGCGTAGGGGTTGTGGAAACCAGTCATGACACCTTCCGCTTTGACCACCTGATTGCATCAGAAGCCCTCAATCCAAACGACTGCTACTACGACCACGACGGATTCGAATGCAGTGACCACGCCCCAATTATTGGCAATTTCAGAGTATGAGTCGTCAACCTAGAGGGAGCCAGACAATTTATAGAACCCACCTCACGACTGGTCAAGTTTTGCGGCGGGGATAATCCTCACCGAGGCTGTGGTTCCCACAGTTATGTCGCTACAAGACAAGCCTTAGACTGAACTAGCGGGTGATTCTCTCTTGTTCGCTTTTAACGCAGGGGCGTCACGCTTTCGTCGATAAGCTGGCCTCAATTAGTGTGTCGAGCCGGCTATCCCAGCTAAGGAGCCGAGGTTTGTTAGCCGAGTTCGAAGTTCATGTAGCCTCCTTTGACCAGGGTTTCGAACTGGGTTGAATCGACTAATGATTCGACTTCCTCAGTGGTTGTGAGGACGGTTTCTGAGACGAAGGCACACTGGGACATCCAGTCAGCTGTCTCGACGTCGGGCACGTCGACGAGGCGGATGGCGTACGGAATGTCGGCGTCGACGAAGGCCTTGCAGCGCCGATATTCGTTAGTCGTCAGTCGGAAGCTGAATGGTGGCTGACTTCCCTTGACCGCTTTAATTTCGACTGGCATGAACTCAGGGCGCTCCTGTTCAGTCCGATTGCCGTCGAGTGGTCCGAACGGATCGATCACGTCGAATCCGGGGCCTTGCTCCATCGTTACATTACACAGTCTGATGAACGGGAGATCCGCCAAGCTCGTCGTCTGGTCTATATTCTCACGCCAATTTGCGATAGATTCCTCATCGAGGATGTCGAACCCGTCGAGAATCGGGTCAATATCTTGCTCCCAGACACGGTCGATATGCCATTTGTATGATGTTCCGGATTGCGCTTGGTGGAGCTGCTTGAACGCGGATTTGAATTGGCGGAGCCGCCCGCGTGGTCCGGAATCGATCCAGTCGGCGAAATCATCAAGCAGCGATACCAGTGTGAACGCCTCGGCTTGCTGGCCGCGTCCTTTGAACTGTGAACTGCCGCCACTCCCAGATCCGGCACTGCTCACGGCCGCCGCATCTGAGGCTCTCACCCCGTTATTGGAGAGTTCGATGTTGCCCAGTGAGACGTCGACACCAGACGATAGCGCATTCTGGATATCCTGTAAGGACTCATTCTGGTACGCTTTCGCTGACTTGGTTGTCTGGGTATGCGGGAATTCTCCACGCTCAATATATTCGCGTACTCCCACGTCGATTTCACCGTCCGCATCCGCTGCCAACTCCTCGGAGAGCTGGGCGAGGAATGGGTTGACGACCAAGTCGAAGAACAGGGAACGGTTCGCGTAGAAAAACAGCCGGTTCGGAACACTGCCGCCCGTCGCCAGCTGGTCCGGAATAGGATCGCTCCAAGATGGTTTCTCGCTGTCCAGTAATTCCGCCGTCCGGGTATCCCATGCCGAGATAGTGTCGAGGAACTCTGAGTCAGTGGTTTGCCATGCTTCGTAGACTGCGAGCATGCGCTGGAATTGCATCCGTGTTGATTCAGGAAGGGAATCGGCGTCCCGGATCTCTGGATGGCTGACCACCCACTGAATCAGCATCGACTCCTGGCCGTTGGTGAGCGCTTGATCAGCAAGTAAACGTTGCCAGGAAGCTTGCCGCGTGCCGAATAATTTCGCCAGCACAAAGTCCAGCTCGTCCGGCATCCGATCGCGAACAGTAGTCACGAACGACTGGACATCCTGCCCTGGGAGTTGTGACGTATCGCCGTTGGCTAGGGCTTGGCGGAACGCATCGATAGACCCCTCATTGTCTTGGGTGACTTCTTCGATGATTCCCTCTACTTCGAAGGGAAGTGCTTCGCCAGTCTGCTCGAGGAGATCACGGACCGCTGTGAGGCGCTCACGGAGCCCACGTTCCTGTTGATCACCGAGGACGTGGCGGACGGCCTCAATCGGGAATGTACGCCGCTCCCACCGATCTTCGAGATCTGCAACCGAGAGGTCTGTATTGAGTGCTTCACGGAACGTCGCTACCTTTGTCGGTTGCTCAGCAATCAGTGCAATCCCCATAGCCAATCCATCAAGCATCGGGGACTCTCCATCGAACGCGCCACGATTGAGGACGAGCGCCTCCTCGCCCTCCGTTGGTGCGTAGAGCCCAGATTTGGGGTCCGAGAGCTGATCTAAGCTATCTTCCGGGAAGTGACTCGCCTCAGCAAGCCCGTCGATAGCCTGATTTAACTCTCGCACGCGCTGCTCGAGTTGCTCCTCGCTCGTTTGCTCCATCGCCGCGATTAACACCAACCGTCGATCGCGGAGTTCCTGCCTGAATCCGCCGAGATACGAGGGATCACGGGAGAGATCAAGATCGTCTTCAGTGAACACGAGTTTCGACGCATCCACCCGCTCGACACCAAGGACGTCGGTGAGCCGTGAGAAGGGGCCTTCAGACGGATGCGGGACGACCCAGTAGTCGTTGTCACGGACGGCCTGTCGCTCCCAGGGTTTCGGTGATTGGTCGTCGTAGTAGCGGAGTTGGTCTTGGTTCTCCTCAATCCAGGAGAGCGGGGCAGCATACCACGTTCCGCCTTGCTTGAGAGGGAGATGTGTGAGGAACGGCCAGTCTTGGACTTGATCGAACGCTTCGCTGGTGTCGTCGGGCAGTCGTCGGAGCAGCGGTGCCAGCAACTGCGTGTAGGCGCGATTCCAATCATTCAGCCGTTCACGCGGAATCTGGAGGTCAGTCGGGTTTGCTTGTGCGGTCAGGCTGTCCGTTGCGAAGACCTCAAGAAGTTTTTGTAGATGGTATTCTGCCTCCGTCCCATCAAATGCGGCGACAGACTTCACGCCAAGCGCTTCGAGGGCTTCTTCAGAGAACTCCTCACGAGTGTTCGAATCGACATACGGGAAGAGGCGGGCAGCCTGTGCACCCCGACTGCTGGTCTTCAAGACGGTCCAGGCGAGCCGGTCGGCATCGTCTCCCCATCGGTCTTCGACATCGGGCCGCGTTGTCTGCATGGACTCCCAGACGGGTAGCTGGCGGAGTTGCCAGTTCAGGAGCGTGGGCTGTGACTTCGTCCATGCGTATCCCGACCGTTGATGCCCGTTACTACACGTCCACCCCGTCTTGAGAATCGACTCGGCGAATGCTTCGCCGTGCCGTCGAACGAGTTCGACGAAGTCGTCACCAAGTGATGTGAGTGCTTCGGGGGCTGCCAGCCAAACCCATGATGCCAGGTTGACGTCTGAGGTGTTCCCATCCGTTTTGACCGGGCATTTTGAGGAGTGCTCTGCTGTAGTACTTGGATGGTTCTCTGGTGAGAGGAGCCACTCCTCGTACGCAGAGCCGACCTTCGAGAGCGTTTCTTGGAGTGCTGTAGTCTTGGCCGGCGGGGCTTCCGTGAAGTCCTCAGTCCAGTTAGCTGGATGCCAGTCTGGATTTGACTGCATTCGAGGATGGCCTGGCCCATACATCCAGATTGTCCGTATCCCGGGGAGTACGGATGCGCCGAGGAGTGAGAGCGTCTTGGCGAGTCGCTCATCAGCGTTCGAATCGAGCGTTCGTCCAATCGCCTGCCATGACTCGGTCTGTGGGGCAGGCCACGTCGGCGAGGGAGACTCAATCGCGTCCCACTCATCTATCTCATTCCCAACGGCGGTCTCCCGGATCCGCTGCCAGTCGTCACCGATTGCCGTTTCGGAAATATGGCGGACAGTATCCTCCTTGGGGAGGGACAGATGGCTCTCGCGAATCTCGAGGCGTCGACGGAGATTCTGGCGGTAATCCCCCTCTGATTGCTGGACCGCTGATTTCAGGTACGACAGTGGCAAGTACTGTCCTTCTGCCATCTGGAGGTCAGTGGATTCTGGATTGATTTTATCGATTTGCCTCGCGAGAAACTGGAAGTCCAGGGAATTCACGATCGTATCGTCCGCTCGGAACGTATCGAGCAATTCACGGAAGTAACTCGGAACGCCATCATAGACACGGACGCCCCACTCGCGGCCTGCCAACTCCAGCACTCGCCGTACGCGTTCGTCTTGCTCGAGATCTGCGTCGAAGAAGTAGACTGTGAAACTCGATTTCTCGTGGGGGACGTCCGGCGTTTCCGTCTCCCGATCGGTGGTGGTAATGTCCCAGATAACGGACCGATTCCGAATTACTCCCTGTCGGCGCCGTTGCGTATTTGTCCGCGGCTCGATTTGCGTCAGCAACAACGTCGAATTCTCGCTTTCACTGTCCTCATTCCGCTGGCAAGGCAGTAGATAGACGCCATCCAAGTGTGTCGAGACATCACTAAGCAGCGCTCGGCGCTGATCGTCATCCTTCGGGCCGCCGATAATCGTCTCGACAGTCCCCTGGAATACGTCTCGGACAGGTACTGCAGGTCGCTCAATATGTGGTTGATCAACCTCGAGTGCCGCTTGACTCAACCAGTGAGCGAGGTGTTTCGCCCAGTCACGTGCGAGGTCGGCCGTGAACGTTTCCCGTGAATCGACCGCAAGCAGCGTCTCAACCCGTTCCTGCCATGCCGTGGGGAAGCCAAGATATGCGGTGAGAACCTCCTGTGTCGGCAGATCGGCGGTCGGTTGCTTCGCTGGCGTATTCGTGGGCGGGCGCGCAAGATCTCGGAGCGCCACGAACCCCTCTATGATGTCACGATTCCAGTGTAGGAGCGCCTCCTGAGGACGCGCACTACGACGCCCCTCGCCGGCTTCCACGGGGATTTTAGCCTGGTCTCTGAGTGCAGTATATAGTTCCGACCGAAACCACGTGAGCGGATCCGTCTGCGCGTTCGCAGCCCCAACCTCATCTGGTGCTGGTGGCAGGAGACTCCACGGATACGCTGCACTATATTCCGTGGTCCATGTTTCTGCAGCTACCTTCCCAAGTAACCGAACTCCCTCGCGGAGGACCTCAAGATTCGTCTCCAGGTTGTTCGGACTCAAATCCTTCCGGTTTGTCTCCACCTTGAAACGGCCATGAAGGCAGAATGGAAGGTTCAGCTTCTCAGTTCCTTCAATCGGATAATAGAGGTAAAGCGGATATTCTCGAACGAGGTCCTCCGTGCTTGGATTCCCCTCCGGATGTGGCAGCAATACTTGGGTTGCTGCGGGGGTCTCTGCAGCAAAGCTGAATTGATCAAACGAATCCTGGCTACGGACCTCACCCGTCTCGTCGAGGACATCTACCCGGACCGTTTCATGCGCCAACTCATCGTCCGCTGGTGACGTCTTGGTTCGAGAAATCGACCACTGCTCTTGTTCCTGCTCGCCTGACTCGTGAACTCGCTCTAAATGCAGATCCGTGATACCGCCAAGCTGAACAATCGTCTCCGCCTTCAGGCCATCCGATCCACCTTCCCGTGAGAGATACTGCCAGATTCGCTCCGGCCGGTTTCCAACGTCTTCAGCATCCTCTGGATAGGGAATATCATACTCGTCTAATAGCGAGCGCCATTCGTCGTCAGTGTACTCGATGAAGACGGCTGTCCGAAACGTTGTCTCCGGCCAAGCGTGCGAAGACTCGGAGAGGAGTGATTTTGCACGCTGAGACACTTGGCTGTGTGCGCTCGCCGTCGGCTCTAACGCAACTGGGAAATCAAACAGCGGCACTTTCGCCAAATTCTCCTTGACAGCCTGCGTCAACTCAAGCTGGCTGTCAGGCTTGGAGTGCTCAATTAACGACTCTAAGTCCCTATCAAGGATCGTCCCACGCAATCTGTCGGTATCAACTTGATAGCCCAGCCGCGAGAGAATCGATGCAACAACGTACGCCCGGCTCAATCGAACTCGGAAAATATCAGCGACTGCGTCTGGGTGGCGCGTCCAAATCTCGAAGGCATCCCCCGTAGCAAGAATCGATTTGAGACCAACACCCTTGTGCCCGATGGCTTGGTCGGCATCGCCTTTCCCGGACTCGCCGATCATCGTGACCGCGTCCTCGACGTCGGTGTCGAAGAGATCAAACGGCGTTCCCGTGTTTGCGACGAGAATACCGTCGTCGTAGACACCAACGTAAACTTCGCCAGCCTGTTGGTCTCCTAATTCGATGGCGTCCCGGGCGTTCTGGAGGAGTTCAAGAATCTCACGGCCTTCGTGTCCACCGGCGAGCGCGCGTTCTGCGTTCCCGGTTTTGACCTTGTCCCGGAGTACCTCGCCAACTTCGTCCGGGGTTGTGTCTGTATCGAAATCGTCGAGCAGGCGCTCCCAACGGTCGGTCCACCGCTGGTAGAGCTCGGGCTCAGAAAGACGCTTCCCGACCGTTCGAAGCTGTGGATAATCGGACATTACCTATCTTCGTCGCACTCTCTCACATCCTAAAAAACACCACCCTAGTCCCTGCACTGGCCAGATGAGGATTGAAGGTGATTGAGGGCGCTAATTCCCCGTCCTCAACGAGCGCAGAAGGAGCGAGTAGGGCGGGGATACGGCGCCCGCACGAGTTGGTTGCACGTTCTCCGCCGCGCTTACGGTTGGCCTTGGCGGTGGTAGATCCAGAGGAGGGTGTGGACGTCGAGCATGGTGACTGGGGTGTCGTTGTAGGTGTCGAGGTCGGCGCGGACGCTGTGGAGGGCGTCGTTCATGAGGATGTAGTCGCTGGGGTTGAAGCCGTTGGGGATGTCGTAGGTGCTGAAGTCGTCGAAGAAATCGCTGAACATGGAGTAGCGGTACATGATGTATTGGTCTGGGTGAGTGATCATGAGCAACATCGTGGCCACAGACATGCGTTCGCTTCCTGAATCAGAGATACTGGCGTAGAAGTCGTTGAAGCGGCGGAGACGCTCGGTGATTGAACCCTGTTCGTCATCAAGAAGCGCGGAGAGCACGGCTGCTGCGTCGCCTGGGTTGTTCGCGGTGATCGTCCGAAAGTCGTCGAGGGGCTGCCAGCGTCCGCCGAGGAGATACGTCGGAATTTTCGTAGTGCCGAGGGCGTCGGAGTCACTGAGTGCGTCGATGAAATCAATAACAGTATCGGCGGTGAGTTCGGTTGGGTCGTATTCGGGGAAGACGGTGGTTTCGAGGTAGGTTCGGTAGTCGTCTTTCCAGGTTTCCCAGTGGTTTGCTCCCCAGTGGTCGAGAGGCTGGTCGCTTTCGTAGGCGTCGTTGTTCGCTGCTTGGTTGAACGCGTCAAGTATGGGTCGCAGTCCAGACAGCTCGATGGTGTCGCCGTGCGTGATCATGGCGTCCCAGCCCGCGAAAGCATCATGGGTGGGTGCATCCATGCCGAATGCTGTTCGGAGTTCGGATTCATCGGCGGTTTCTGCGATGTAGAGGAACTGCTCGAGTTCCTCGGTAAGCGGGACTTCATGGGGTGTGGTTGCAGTGACGTGCCCGACGGTTTCTATGTACTGGGCTTGGAGGGTGTTGAACTGGGCAGCACTTGCGTCGTATGACTGTGGGTTTTGGAGGCCAAAGGTGGTGAAGGCGCTGCCAACCCAATTATTGATGATTGGCCGGTCTTCGGGGTTGAGGCGTCCGTATAACTCCCAGAGGCCTCGTTGGGCGAATGCGGGGAACTGTCGCTCCCACGCCTCATCGTACGAACTGGCTGTCCTCATTGAGTCGATAAGGGCCGCGAGTTCGTCGATGGAGTCACGCCAGTTGTTCAAGATCGCACCAGGCCCACCATAGATCGCGTTTCGAAGGACATCCGGGGACCACATGGCTTCGAACGTGTCCGTGGTGGGGTTGTCCACGAACTGTGTGGCGCGATTCTGGAGTTGTGTGGATCGTGTGGGCGCGGTGAAGTCATAATGCTCACCAGATGAGGTGGAGGTAATTGTGTCTGCCCACGCCGTCACAAGGGCTTCGTGACGGGGTCCAAACCGAACCATAAGAACTCATGGAAATCTGACTAACAGCAGCATAACTGTTCGGATCCGTGACCTCTCCAAGCATCCACTCACTTGACCATATCAGGCTCAATTATCGACTCTTTGCGGGATCGGTCCTACTCAGTTGGTGAGTTAGCCGATGGAATCGAGAAAAGTCAAAGTTGGATCACTGCTTTCATGCCAGCTTGCGGGGTAGTGGTGCGGTGCGATGGTCCCGACACCCTCTATGCCCTCCCGACGAGCCCTCCTCACCGGCATCAGTGCCGGGCTCGCGACCGCGCTCGCCGGCTGTAGCGCGTCCGAATCGCATCAGTCACCACCCGAGGACGGCACGCTCGTCACCGACTACATCACGGCGAAAACGCGTTCGTCGACCGAACAGCCGCCGATCGTCGCGCCTCGCGACGACGAGGAGGCAGCCGCCGATGAGACGTCGACGACAGCCGAACCGCTCTCTCTTCATGTCATCGAGAGTGAGGAGGACGCGGCGGCACTCGAGTTCGCCGACGACGCCACTGACGTTGCGGCTGTCCGGCGACTCGTCGCGGAAACCGCGTACGCGAGTGAATCCGTCCTGGTCTACCAGACACGCATCAGCGAGTGCCATCGGCTCAAGCTGAACTACGTCACGAAGGATAGCGACGGGCAGCCGAGCGTCGAGTTCTGCCAGGTTGTTCGTGATGCTACCGTCGAGTGCGAGCGCGACGCCCGCGACCACGTCGCTGCATTCGTCCGGCTCCCCTTCCCGGCCGACGAATACAGCGGGTACTCAGTCAGCGGGGGCGGCGGGTGCAATCCCGTGCCCGAACGCTACCAGAACGAGAGTGAATCGCCATGAGTCGGCTGTCGCGTCGCGCGCTGCTCGCAGCCACTGGCACGGCACTCACGGGTGCGCTTGCGGGCTGTAGCCGGTTCAACCCGCTCTCGAGTACGTCGAGCGTCGACTACGACGAATCCGCACTCGCCGACCTCCCTACCGACCTTCCACGAATCCCGCCGTCGACGCCCGTGCGACCACCTACGGAACAGGTGGCGAGCGCTCGCGACCGGATTCGGTCGCTTCTCAACGCCGCTGACCTCTCACGCATCCCGAACGAGGTGGTGCGTCGAACGCTCGCTCGCGAACGAGAGTACGCACGCGACGCACTCACCCAAGATGACACGAGTGAGAATCGGGTCAAGGCGCTGTCGGGGTTGACGCATGCGCGCTCGGAAGCGATGTTCGTTAACGCCGGGTTCGCCGTCTTCGAGGATTCGCTCACGCCGGCCGATATCGAGACACGTCGCCAGCGCCACCGCCAGGACGCCGAGGCGTTCCTCGCAGACTACTCGTATGATGGTCCCGTCGACGACCCCGTGGGCGCATTCGCTGAACACGCCAAAATCGCCGACTGGGGCCAAACTGGCGCCCGCATCATCACGGCGGACGACCACCACGAGTACGAGAACACCGCCCTGCATGCCGCCGAACTCGCACAGGACGTCGAGTGGGGGCGTGCGTACGCTGCCGATGCTCGCCGTCTCCACGAGCACTACAAGTCGACGCTCGACGACGCCCACGACTACGAGGCGCACTTCGCGAGCGTCGCGGACACACTCGTTGACGACGTCGCCGCGTACACCGACGAACTCGACCGAGAGACGTTGACCGGGAGGTTCGACCGCGACATCAAGAACACGGCCGCTGAGAGTCTCCTCCGGGACCTCGCGCGCTTGCGATGGAATGCTGCCCAGACTGCCGTCCAGCGCCACGATACCGACCAGCCGGTCCTCGTGATCGCGCAGGCGATGCGCGCGCTCACGGCAGACGATGCGTTCGCTGATGCGACCGACGCCGTCTCGAATGGGGCATACGGAATCCCGGAATCCGTCGAACCGGTCGTTGCCGAACGGACGGCCGCCGTGGACGCGCTTCGAGAGCTCCTCGACAGCTCGCCTGCAGTGCTCGCCCGGCGACTCGCCCAATATGTACGCAGTTCGATTCGCAACGGCGACCAACACATCGACAGGGGTTCGGTCTTGTCGCCGGGTCGCTACCTCTACGCGGAGTACGCCACCGCAACCCACTACGCTGCCGCTGCGCCTGCCGTCATCCAACGCGTCAGTGACGCCCTTGAAGCCTGAACCGTCGACACCACACGCTCCATTTGCCCCTCTGGGCGGAGTGCTAGATGGCCTTGCGTCCCCGCTTGGGGGACCTATCTTGAAGTATGCTGGACAATAATGGAGAATTAACATACCAGTTGTTGTAAATATAGTTGCTTTATTCAATAGATAGTCTAGAATATAGTGGAGAAAGTTCCAACCTTAGATTAGATGAATAATGGCGCCAATTTATACTAAGAAAACTGATGTGAGGATAACTCACTACCCCCACGGCGGGAATACTAGATTATATGATAATTATGATTCATTGTCACTGTCTAGTTGAGTTAGTTTGAGAAGCGAGCAGGTCGTTGAGTTTCTTGTCCAAAGATGCTCGCAGACCTGCTTGCTTCTCAAACTAATTCAACTAGACAGTGCCTCCCGAGGATAGGAGTCTCACAGATGCGGAAATCGACAATTTCCACTGATCTATCTGTTGGTCGTAATTAGCACAATATCACGACCACTTTGAAGTACCCCGCCGTCGTCGGTGAAGCACGAATGCTGCAACCGCCTCACGACGGCGCTTCCTAGGGGAGAGGCACCGAGACCGGGCTCGCAGGACGGTGGAGGGCCAGTGGATGCCTGCTCGAGCGCTTTCGGCACCGCTCGACGACAGCTTCGAGCGCTACCTCCATGACAAAGGAAAAGGCCGCGGCGGCGACAGAGGGAACTCTCGACGTAACGCTGCACGCGAGCTTGAGCGGTTCGCCGAGTGGGCCGCCGGCGACCGCGGTGACGACGACTGGACCGGGATCGTCCCCGACGATGTCGACCGGGGCCCCACCTTCGAGGACCTCGACGAACGTGTCTTCCAGGAGTATGTCGGCATCTCGGTGGGGATTCGGGACTCAAGCAGAATACGGTCCAAACATATTATCGCTATATCTCTGCGTGGTGTGGCTGGTGCGTCAACGAGGGCTCAATCTCGTCGCCGGGCCGCGACCTCTATGCGGAGTACGCCACCGCAAACCACTGCTGACGCTGCTCCTGCCGTCATCCAACGAGTCAGCACCGCACTCGAAGCCTGAACCGTCGGCACTACATTCCGAAGCCCATTGCTTCGATTTGTTCTTGGTAGCGGTTGCGGATGGTGACTTCGGTGACGTTTGCGACGTCGGCGACTTCGCGCTGGGTTTTTTTCTCGTTGCAGAGGAGGCTTGCTGCGTAGATGGCGGCGGCCGCAAATCCGGATGGTGATTTCCCGGAGAGTAATCCTTGTTCGGCGGAGGTGTCGATGATTTCGCGGGCCTTTGCGATGGTTTCCTCGGAAAGGTCGAGGTCGCTTGCGAAGCGGGGGAGGTATTCCTTGGGGTCGGTTGGCTGGATTTCGAGGGAGAGTTCTTTGGCGACGTAGCGATACGTCCGGCCGATTTCCTTCTGGTCGATGCGGGCGACTTCCGTTACTTCTTCGAGGGTTCGCGGGATGCCCTCTTGGCGGCAGGCGGCGTAGAGGCAAGCAGTTGCGACGCCCTCGATGGAGCGCCCACGGATGAGGTCCTCTTTGAGCGCGCGCCGGTAGATGACCGATGCGACCTCGCGAACACTACGTGGGACGCCAAGCGCGGATGACATTCGATCGATCTCCGAGAGCGCGAACTGGAGGTTGCGTTCACCCGCGTCCTTCGTGCGGATCCGCTCCTGCCACTTGCGGAGGCGGTGCATCTGGTTGCGTTTCTTCGAGTCAAGTGAGCGACCGTAGGCGTCCTTGTCCTTCCAGTCGATCTGGGTCGTTAACCCCTTATCGTGCATCGTCTTCGTCGTCGGCGCGCCCACGCGTGATTTCTGGTCGCGCTCTGAGGAGTTGAACGCCCGCCACTCCGGGCCGTGATCGATTTGGTCGTCTTCAAGAACGAGCCCGCAGTCCTCACAGACTCGCTCGCTTTGATCGGTGATAACGTTGGATGAGTTGCACTCCGGGCACTGCTGTGCCTCGTCGTTCGTTTGTGCTTGCTCCCTCTGTTCCGTTTCACGTTCCCGAGTCGCCCGTTCCATTCACCATGTGACAACCTAGTAAGCATATAAAGGTCTTTGCTTGTCACCAGCCAAAGAGAGACAGATCCCAGTGCAGACTCCAGTTCCGGCCGAAGGGCAGCCACGCCGGCGAGTTTACAGTGGTAACGAGGCGAAAGCCCACCCTTTCAGGGGTGAGTGGAAGTCAAGCGTCCTCGTCGTGACTTGGTGGGCGTTCTGCGAGTTGATCGAACCGTGACTGGGCGCGCTCCGTTCGATTGGCAGTCGCAGCTGCATCGTACACGAGGTCAGTCACGCCCCCGTCGGTGAGCGTTACCTCGAGGACTGCATCCGGATGCGCTGCCTCCTCGGGAAGGTCCGTACGCTCAACGACGACTTCATCGACAACGTCTCCCGCTTCTTCGAGCAGAATGACCGCGAGGTCGTCCTCGAAGCGATCGAGTACGCCAGTGAACTGTTCGGTGGTCATCGTTAGTAAGCCTCCTCGATTATGGTTGTCCCGGTGGCATCGCGAAGGATGACTGTGTCACCGCCATTGTTCCAGACTGGTGACGATTGACCCCAGTACAACGCGGTCGTCGTATCGGTTCCGCTGCCCGTGTAGATGGTGAGTTGGTCGCCTGGCTCAAGGACGGTCCCTTCGGGGATCGTGTACGAGTGCCCGGCCGCATCGGCGAGCGTCCACCCGGAGAGGTCAAGCGACGACGCCCCGGTATGCTCAAGGGTGACGTACTCGCCGTTCAGATTCTCCGCGTCATCGTTGGCCGCGTTAGCGTGAATTTCGACGAGGTCGAGACGATCGTCGGTACTTGTTGACGTTGTTTCCACCGGTTCAGTCGTCCCGGCTGGGTCAGTGATTGGTGCTGTCCCGGAGCCAGCTGCCGAGATCACGAGCCGATCGACTAGACCCACACTAGTCCCGGGCTTGATCCGGTTCCCTGACCGGAGTTTAGTCGCGGTCGTCGGCGCGTCCTGCTGCGTGGCGACCGTCACTGCGGAGCCATTACTTGTGAACGTGATCGTGCCGTGGGTTGCGGTCCAGTACGTCGGAATCGACCGCGCTGCCAGCCGTTCCAAGACCGCCTCATGCGGATGGCCGTACTGGGAGTCATATGCACTGGAGATCACAGCCACTCGTGGCGACACTGCCTCAAGGAACGCCGCGCTGGTGCTGGATTGGCTCCCGTGGTGGCCGACAGCAAGCACCGTCGAATTGAGCTGGTTGCCGTAGGTTTCGACGAGATATTCTTCGCTCGCCGTTTCCCCATCGCCGGGCAGCAAGAAACTCGATGCGCCGAACTGGAGGTGGACGACGATGCTGTTCTCGTTCCGGTCCTCATTTGCAAGATAGCCCTCCGGTGGCGCAAGAATCCGTGCCGTAGCCCCACTCATCGGGATCGAATCCCCGGCCTGCGTCCGGTACAACGTCACGTTATGTGCCTCGACTGCGTCGAGGTATTCCTCGTAGGTCGCCGAGCTCGATGCAATCCCAGGATCGTACACCGCCCCAACCCCGTCCCCGTTGGTCTCGAAGTGCTCGATCACCGCAGCATGCCCGCCAATATGGTCCGCATCAGGATGAGACGTCACAAGGTGATCAATTCGTGTCACCCCCTGCGATTCGAGATACGCAATCACATCTTCGCCATCGTCGGTCCAATCACCGGTGTCGATAAGGATTGTTTCCCCATCCGGGCCAACCACGAGTGTACTGGATCCCTGTCCGACGTTCAACTGGTGGACGACCAATTCACCCGTCGGTGTGGCTGTTTCCGTCGTTGAGACGGTTGTCGTCGTGTGCTCGGTGACATCAGACGTCGTCGCCGGCTCACCATTGTCGATCCCACCAGCACACCCCGCGAGGACAACCAACCCAACCACCGCAAAAACAGCGAGTAGTCGTCGCAGAGACATACTACGGAAGTCGTTCGCCCCCGGGTTAGTCGTTCTGGGTCAACCAGCGAAGCTTGAACTGGGGACTAGTGCTGTCACGCCAAACCGGTATACGAACGTACGGTGGGGCGAACAGTTACGAGGAAGTCGGAGTGGATGCCATATATGGCGACTGTAACGGTCAACGGTGCTGAGCTGTATTTCGAGGAGAGTGGTGATGGGACGCCGGTCGTGTTCCTGCATGGAGTGATGATGGGGAGTCGGTTTTTCGTTGAACAGGCTGTGTTGAATCACTAGACGGCGTCGGGATAAGTCACTAAATCAAAGGAGTTGAAGCGGGAGGATTCCGTTGTCCATGACGAAAATCTCCCGCTTCATCGAGCGTTGTGTTTCGATCGCTCAAAG
>NZ_JAJJZG010000031.1 GCF_021028995.1 Halobacterium sp. KA-4
CTTTGAGCGATCGAAACACAACGCTCGATGAAGCGGGAGATTTTCGTCATGGACAACGGAATCCTCCCGCTTCAACTCCTTTGATTTAGTGACTTATCCCGACGCCGTCTAGTGATTCAACACAGCCCTTCGGGGCGAATTAAGTAATACGTCCATCAGGGGCAGATGTCCCCGGATGGACGGGCTATCCGTCAGCCACCCCTGAACTCGGGGACGTCGAACCCACCGCTCAGACTCTCGTGCCGGAAGCCGCTTGAGAAAGCGCGCTCTTAGAAAGGAGCGGGTGTGGGGCTTTCGTCTGGGAGCGCGAAGTGCGGGAGTCCACCGGCAAGCCACCTGAAGGGGTTGGTAGCTGACCAAGCAAATACTCGGTGTCGTGTGCCCACTTCCAGCGCTTGCGGTTGTGTTGGGACTGCGTTTGGGAAGGCTAGGTTTTTGGTTGTGTCACTGGTAGCTCGCGTATGGTTTACCGACGCGGAATTGCCCTCCTCCTCTGTGTACTCGTCGTCGGCTCCGGCGCAACCACGGTGGTAGCCACGCAGAGTCCGCCCACCAATAACCAAGCAGAGCAGGCGGCTGTCACGACGCCAGCCGTCATCTCTGTCAACCAAGACCGCGGCAATTTCACGGACCCCGAGATCACGATTACCGATGCGTTGTCGATCGGTCAACGGTCACTCGAAGCGAACCTGACACAGGCAACAATCCAAACGCGACTCGACACCACGGAGACCGAGCGCCAACGAACAACGGTACTACAGAACGCCACAGCTGCATTAAGCCAATCCGTCACCCAGCTCCGAGCGGAGTCCCAACAAGCGCGCCAGCAGTATCGCCAACAGGAACTCTCAACGAAAGCATATAGCACTCGGCTAGCTCAAATCCACAGTCGCGCCGAGGACCTGACGACGGCAGCGTCGTTCATCGAAGACCAGGCAGACGACGGCACCGACGTCAAGTCTCATGCTGTTGAACTCCGCGCCCAACTTGCGCTATTTACCGGACCAGTCCGTGAGCGGCTTGTGACCGCCGTCACCGAAGGTGGTGGACCCGAACGCGTCTATATTGGCGCCGGCGAAGCCGGAACGACGACCGCAGTCATCGAGGCCGGCACCTATATTCGGGAAGCGATGACGCCAGCCCAGTATAATGCCGATCCTGGCCCGATCCCGGATGCAGAGCCACTCCTTGAGAACATCCGCCAGCAGTACCCCTGGGTGATGAATCAGAGCGCAGGCGTGAGTTTCTCCCCAATCCCGATCCAGTCGAGTGTCCCACAGTACGCCTACTGGCTCACCCTCACCTATTCTGGCGGCACAGTAAACTCCTACATCGACACGAGTACGCAAGGCGTATATCAGGAAGTTCAGCGAATGCAGCTGAACACGCTCACCGGCTCACCGGATGCCACGCTCACGAAAGCCGGCCGCACCCTCGCCATCAGTAAATCGTACGCTGGCGGCCCACTCAAGGTGAACATGACGACGACCGATGGGGAGCCGATTGATGCGCAGATCCGCCTGAACAACCGGTCTGTCGGCACGACTGGGGCCGACGGCGTTCGTTGGCTTCTCTCTCCAGCCGGTAATTACACGGTAACTGCTGTCTCGGACGGATCGGAGATTGAGATTAGCGATATTGAAGCTAGCGCAACCTAGCCCCGTTCGTTCTGTCGCTCCTTGATGTGGCAGGAGGGCTCCGCCACGAAGCTGCTGCCACGTAGCGGCCGGGAGGTAACCTTGAAGCAGTGGCTGGCCACTCGTTTCTTACTGCCCTGATCGGTTCCCAGGATGACTTCCAGTAGTGTGTCTCGTTGATACCGAGGCGGTAGAGGGTTCTCTTTGCTGACGTCGTTGCGCTTCCGGTGATTTCCCTAGGTGGTGTTGTCTCGAGTAGCAGGGATAGTGGCTGCATCCGGAAACAACTACAATTTATAGAGGGAAACAAACGTTGTTGTGTATGATGAATCGACGGCTCCCAGTTCTCTTCACAACCATCCTCATCCTGGCTACTGTCGCCCCAGGACTCACAGCAGCAGCACCAGCCACAACTACCAACACACAAGCCCTCGAGTGTTCGTTCCCACTCGAGCAAACCGACGCGAGCGGCCACGACGTCACCCTCAATGAAGAACCCCAGCGTATTGTGACGCTCAACCCCAGCGCCGCCCAAACGATGTGGGAACTCGGCGCCCGTGAGAAAGTCGTCGGCGTCTCCCAGTTCGCCGGCTTCCTTGACGGCGCTGAAAGCCGGGAAGTCGTGACGTCCGGCTTTCCCTCCTCTGTGGAGGTCGAGAAGGTCATCAGTCTCGACCCTGATCTCGTCCTCGCTCCGAACACAATTCCAGATGACTCGGTCACACAACTCCGGGACGCCGGGGTGACCGTCTACCGCTTCGCGATGGCAGCCTCTATCGAGGACATCTACCAGAAAACCAAGACCATCGGCCAGCTCACTGGCGCCTGCAGCGGTGCCGACGCCACGGTCACCGAGATGCAAACCGACATACAAACCATCGAAGCAGCCGTCGAAGGCGCAGAACAGCCCAGCGTCTTCTACGACATGGGCGACCACTACACCGCCGGCCCAAACACGTTCATCGGCGGAATTCTCGCAAAAGCAGGCGGCCACAACATCGTCGCAAACACAGCCACTGAGAAGGCATACCCACAACTCTCTGCAGAAGTCATCCTCGAGCAAGACCCAGAATTCCTCGTCCTCAGCGCCCCACCCAGCCAACTCGGGAACGACCCCAAATCATACATCGGTGAAGACTCCGTCCTCCGCGAAACAACCGCGTTCAAACAAGGCAATATCGTCGTCGTCGACACCAACCACATCAGCCAACCCGCCCCCCGCGTCGTCGACGTAATGGTCCAACTAACCAAAGCATTCCACCCAGACGCATACGCCGACGCAAACCTCGACGAGATCACAGACCAAGACGATTCAACGATCGGCCCAACAACGTACTCGCACACAATCGTCGATAATCAGACAATTCGACTGGACACCCACCTCAACTACTTCGACGAACAGACCGCGAACTTCTCCATTCCTACTAGCTTCACCAACGACAGTAATCCGCAACTCACAAGCGTTCGCGTCACGCCACGCGAGCCAAACTGGCAGTTCGGCGTCACCGCCACAAAACTCGACTCAAATGTCACACTTCCCGATTCGGCCACCGCACTCGCCGGCTACCAGTTCACCCCACACGGCATGTGGCCCGACAGCCTCGAGACGCTCTCCGTAACAGCCACCCTCAACACAACACAGCTCAACCAAAACACCTCCACGGACGACCTCACCGCCTATACGAAGCAAAACGGCAACTGGACGCAAACGGACATCCACACGAACCGCACCAACGAAACGATTACACTGCGGGTCGACACCTCCTCATACCCGTCCCTCTACTTCGCGACCACAGCAACCGAGACAGCCCAACAACCCACCCCAACCACAACAACCCAGCCAACGACAACTGCGGAGACGACCACCACACAAACCACCCAGCAGCCAGCCACTACGACGTCAGCCGCCACCTCAACCGAAACAACCACAACAACTACAGGGACCACAATCCCCGGCTTCACACCCACAATAACCCTCCTCTCGCTCCTCCTGGTGTCCCTCGGGCTGTACGGCAAGCGAAGACACTGATAAACGGACAACCTCGCGCGCAAACGCGAGGACGCCTTCGTTGGAAGGAAGCGCCTCCACAGACGCCAAACAGAGAATCATCCAGCTCTCAGATTGCTCCGCTCTACCGCCTCAAGGAAGTGGTATTCCAGCCACGTTTGAGCGACTACGTCGCTAGTTGCGTCGTATCACATCTCGGAGACCGCCTCAGATGGCGGGGAGCCACCGCCAACGGCGAGTTGTTGATATGCTCCAACTAGAACACCGAGTCCGTACAGCGACACAAGACTCGTCACGATTGCCGAGAGGATATTCCCGGCCAGCGGCGAGATAACCCCAAGAACGCCAAATATTCCCCCGGTAATTCCGCCGAGGATAGCGATGAGGAAACCGAGGACGAAGAGTCGGAGTCGATGCCCAGCAGTCAACGACCAGCTTCGCTGCAGCGCCGACATAACGCCCGCATCCTCAAGTGCAACGGCCAACTGGCTGAACACCAGACTCACCGCCAGAAAGATCCCGGGGATGATGAGGAATACTGTCCCAATCATGATGGCGAGGAAGGTGATGACTGAGACAACCAGGATAACGCCAACGGTTCGGGGGAGTCGCCGCAGGTGGTCGGCTGTTGGGAGGCGATTAATATTCTCGTGCATCGCTCGCATCGTGACAATCGTCAGAACCATCCCGGCAAGCACCAAGAGGATGGTTACGCCCGCACTTACCACAACGGGCACGTCAACGGCCAGTGGGTAGGTTCGAGCGATCTGCTCAGCGGGAACCGTCCCTGCAAGGAATTCGGCGAACAGCGACTGGAAGCTCACCTGTGCGAGCAACTGGAACGCCGCGTACAGGCCGAACAGGATTGCACCACCACGCGACAGCAGCCGATCAATCCCATACTGAAGGGCGTCACTAATACTGAGTGTCGTATCCATACACCACAAGTCAAAGCGAAGAAACATATATGACGGGGCTAACTCGGTTGACGGGTTCGGCCACGAGGCATGGGCGGTGTTTCGCCAGTAGAAAACTTACCCGGGTTTGTTTAAGTGCTGGCGTGGTATGTCGTAGTTGAGCGTTTCGCGCGGATTACTCACGTCATGTATCAGCCACAGTCCCTCCACGAAACAAGTAGTCGAAGATGAATGTAAATACGCGATCGATGGCCGTTGTCGTCGCTGTGCTCGTGGTTGGCTCGCTTGCGATCACTCCAGTAGCAGCCAGCCAACCGCCGGCACAGCAGAATGTCTCGCCGCCCTCAGATCTCAACGTGTCGATGACCATCGGCACTATTGAGGTATCCCCGGAGAATCCAACGACGAACTCACAGGTTACGATCACCCCGACAATCCGGAATGCCGAGAGCGCCACCGATAGCGCCCAAATTACGGAAGTAAGCGTGAATGGGCCATCGACGCTCGAAAGCACGGACAATATCGGACGGATCGGTCCCGGAAACTCAGTGACAGTTCCCTTCTCGACGGCCTTCGAGACCGCCGGCCAACACCGACTCACGGTGTACGTCCGCGGCACCGATGCTGACGGGGACTCATTCGTCATCCAAAAACCCGTCTACGTGACGGTCAAGCAGCGCTCAACGGACGTCGGCGTCACTGCGGCCGCCAAATCCGTGAACGGCTCACCGGGGATTTCAGCGACTGTCACCCAATACGGCTCCGTCGAAATTGACTCCGGGCAAGTCCAAGTGATCGCGGACGACCGCGTCATCACGCGCGCACCCATCTCGAATATCGCGGGTGGAGACGCACAGACCGTCACCTTCGATGGGAGCAATATCCCGCCGGGAACGTTGACGATTCGCGCACAGTACACGGTCGACGGTGAGTACCAACCCCGCACTACAAACACAACACTCCAGTACGCACCGCAGAACGCCGCGGACATGGCCCTCACCGGGATTGAAACGATGCAGCGCGGAACAACGTACACGATCAGTGGGGACGTCTCAAACCTCGGTGGCGCCGACGCAAACGCCGTACTCGTAGACGTCGCTGCCAACGAATCGCTCTCATCGAATGGTGGCTACTTCGTGGGCACCGTCGAACGGAGTGAGTTCGCCACGTTCGACCTCACCGTGACAGCCACAACACCAGTCTCTGCGATTCCGGTTCGCGTGAACTACTCCGTCAACGGCGAACAGTTCTCCCAAACCACCACCGTCGATGTCAGCGACAGCGCAGGTGCCGCTGGCCCAAATGCTGGCCGCTCGAACCCCCAGTCCCCACCACGCAACCAATCCAGCGGTAGTGGCGGCCTGCCACTTCTGGAAATCGGGGTTGGTGTGGGTGTGCTTATCGTCGCTGCGATCGGCATCTATCGCTGGCGCAACCAATGAGCGTTATCGAACTCGACGACGTGGTAAAGCGCTATGAGAGTGGCGCGGAGACGATTACCGCCCTGAAAGGCGTTGACTTCCACGCCGATCGCGGAGAGATGGTGACGGTGGTCGGCCCATCCGGCTCCGGCAAAAGCACGATGCTAAACCTCATCGGCTTACTCGACGCCCCAACCAACGGCTCAGTATACCTTGATGGACAGGACGTCACCGACTTCACCGAGGACCAACGCACCGAAGAACGCCGGTCAGAACTCGGGTTCGTCTTCCAGGAATTCCACTTGCTCCCGATGCTCACCGCCGTCGAAAACGTCGAACTCCCCTCCATGTGGGACACTTCAGTTGATCGCCACGACCGCGCCATCGACCTCCTGCAGCGAGTCGGGCTCGGCGACCGCCTCCAACACACCCCACAACAGCTCTCCGGCGGCCAAAAACAACGCGTCGCCATCGCCCGCTCGCTCATCAACAAACCCGACATCCTGCTGGCTGACGAGCCAACCGGCAACCTCGATCAGGATACTGGGCGGACGATCCTCGAGGAGATGCGGCGTCTCAAAGACGAAGAAAACATCGCCATCGTCTCGATCACCCACGACGAACAACTCGAGACGTACTCGGATCGTGTCGTCCGTCTCGTCGACGGAGTGATCCAATCGTGAGCGTCCTCTCACGGTTCCCCAGCGTGTTGATGGCGTGGCGCAACCTCGGCCGGAATCGAGTCCGCACAGCACTGGCCGCGCTCGGCATCGTCATCGGCGTAATGGCAATCGCCTCCCTCGGCATGGCCGGCGTCGCCCTCCAACAACAAGCCTCCTCGAACCTCGGCGGGCTCACCAATCAAGTCACGATCTCACCCGGCCAAGACAGCCCCGAAGACGGCATCACAGACGAACAAGTCGAGGAAATCCGCAGCATCGTCACTGATGCCAAAGTCATCGCCCAGAAAACCAACGATACAACGGTTACCTCCCGCGGCCAAGAAGCCCACGTCAGCGTAACGGGGCTCACGCAAGCCAGCGCGCTCTATGACGTCTCTGCTGGGGAGTCACCCGAACGCTTCCAATCCGGCGCATTACTCACGAACAGTACCGCCCAAGCGCTTGGCCTGGAACTCGGCGACCCCATCGAGTATGACGGGCAACTGTATCGGATCCGTGGCCTCATCGACTCCAGTAGCGGCTTCGGCCCCGGTGGCTTCGGCGAACTCGTGTTACCGCTGTCAGCGCTATCCGACCAGCAATACTATGACTCAGTAACCATAGTTGCTGCTGATGGCGACGCCGCAACAGACATCGCCGCCAACCTTGAGACCTACTTCAATCAGGATGGCCGCAACGAGGAAGAAATCCTCAGCATCTCCAGCTACGCCAGCGTCCAACAGAACATCAACTCCTTCATGAATACACTGGAGCTCGCGCTGCTCGGCATCGGCTCCATCTCACTATTCGTCGCGAGCGTCGCCATCCTCAACGTGATGCTCATGAGCACCATCGAACGCCGCGGCGAAATTGGTGTGCTTCGTGCGGTTGGCATCCGCCGCGGCGAGGTCCTTCGCATGATCCTCACCGAAGCGGCCTTCCTCGGCACACTCGGCGGACTCATCGGCGCCCTCTGCTCGCTCGGCGTCGGCCTCGCCCTATTCAACGTCCTCACAGGCGACCCCTGGCTCGTCTTCCAATGGGAAAGCTCCCGCTACCTCGTCTACGGCATGGCCTTCGCAATCAGCGCCAGCGTCCTCAGCGGCCTCTACCCCGCCTGGAAAGCAGCAAACGAATCACCCGTCGAAGCCCTCCGCGGATGACCGCCATCCCCTCGTCGTAAACAAGGAGACCGTCGCCTTGCGGACGGATCGACTCGCACCATTTAATTTCACGTACGCTCATACAATTCGGACAATCGCTCTACGCTCCCCACCAGCAACGACACTCCGCCTATCGTTCACCGCAAAACTGGGACCTCTACACGTCTCGTAGACGTCCACATCAGCCGTCTCCACGATAGACACATTACTGGAGATATCAAACCGTTCTGAAGGACGTTGTAGGATATGAGAACGCGACAACTGGTTTATGTAGTCAGTCTGAACGGTAGGGAGTATGCGACACAAGGCATCCGTCATCTGTGGCCGCTGGGCCATCTTCTTCGCCACCTTCACAGTAACTTATCTTCTTCTCCCAACCGAGACCATCCTTCTCCCACTCCTCTGCAGTGTCGTCACCGTGATCGCCACGACGCTACTGCTCCACACGCGAATACGATTCCAGCGACACTAGCGAACCTCCACCGCGAAAATTGTATAAGGAGGACAATATTTCCGAGATCGTCCGCACACGGTGCTGCCTGGATGCCCTTCTTCGAGTGTTTATAACCGTTATCGAAGAAATTCAGATTGCTACTTGCCGGTAAATCCGATAGCCGACGAGTCGTTGCATATAGCGACGTTGTTAGTTGTGATTTCGGGTCTAAGGGGAGGATACGTACTCCATCGCTTAGGAAGAGAAAACCAACTTTTGTTGGACTTACATTGACACGTCCCACAACTATAGTAGAATTTGGAAGTCTTTGTAGTGACACCTATCGTAGATTGGCGAGCTTAGTCGGTTCTTGAGGATCTGATGAAAGATGTGAGTAGACACTTCTGGATATTACTATACATCAAAGACTCCGACAGGTAGGAACCCCGTCAGGCCCACGGTCAGAGACCGTAGAACCGTACAACTTCAGCCGTGGAATAATGACAATCTAAAGGAATTTGACGGCGGGCTAATCTTACGCAAGTGCACGCCGCGCGCCCACTCGCTTAGATCGTGACGTCTTTGGTGGCGACGACGGTCCGCGTCCCGCTCTCTCCCTCACCGATCACGGTAACCGTAACCGTATTATCCTCAGTAGAGTCACTAGAATCCTCAATTATATCACTTTCAGCAATTGTTGCTGTGTCTCCAACCGAATTTAGAGTCTCATTTGCTGTAACACTACCGTTATGGGTGGTGTTGACGTAGAGAGTTTCGGCGGTGCCTTCACTAATCCAGGTGACCTTCACTTGGCCGTTGTCGCTTTGGGTGGATTGGATATCGACGCCGGCTTGGACGTTTTCGGAGACGTTGCTGCCGAAGCCGAGGACGAAGCTGGCGATGACGGCGGCGAGAATTACAGTAATCGCCACCATAAGGATGACCCCGATAACAGGGGAGACACCTCGATCGTCGCGGTCTGGGATATCGAAGAGGGTGATTTGGTCTCTCATAGTCGGTTAACACGCAACCATTCGGGGGTCGCTGGCTTAAGCGATTTGGCGGTTGCTCAACACTGGGAAGCCACCGCAATCGCGCCGACACCGTTCCACCCCGTGGAATTGCCTGATGGGCGTTCATTTTGTGGCTGCCAACTTAATTCTTCCTGTCCTGCCAATAAGTCAAAAAACCAATGAAACTTCAAGGAAACAACAGTACAGCAAACCCTCAACACCACAACCGGCACTGTCTAATTGAGTTAGTTTGAGAAGTGAGCAGGTCGTTGAGTAACTTGTTCAGAGATGCTCGCAGACCTGCTCAGCGAGCGCTATAACCCGGATTTAGAAGAAACTTGAGAGAACGAGCAGACGGCAACGTTGACGAGACGCAACGCGTCTCGTTCGCACACCAGAAATCTTTGATTTCTGGGGACGCCCGTCAGGGCGTTCGCCGTCCGCCTCCACCAAACCGGTTGTTCGCCCAGAGAAACAACAACAATCTTAGCGGAATTAGGCGTAAAACGCTCGCATGGAGCAGTTTGGAACTAAGTGCATCGGTTATCTGACAGCGGCTGCGACCCGCCGGCGGCGCAGCCGAAGCGGGTCGCCGTCGACGAAACCGCCGTCAAGATTACCGGTGAGTGGTCTTGGCTGTATGCTGCAATAGACATCGACACAAAGTTAATCCTCGATGTCGCGTTGTTCGGACGACATGGCACCGATCCAGCAGCTTTGTTTCTGCAGAAGCTCCGCGAGAAACATGATCTTTCAGAGGCTGAGTTTCTGGTCGATCAGTTCGGCTATCGGACTGCGCTTGCTCGATTAGGATTGAGCGGTCGGGTCAACTATACCAACCGAACCCGCATCGAAAAGTGGTTTCACACGCTCAAAATACGGGTTGACCGCTTCCATAACTCGTGGGTGGCAGTCGGTCAAGCGTCAGAGAGTGGCTTGAACAGTTCATACATTACTACAACCGCCACAGACCCCACCAAGCTCTCGATGGAAAAACGCCGATCGAGGAGCTCCAAAACTAGACAGTGCCGTTCAGCCTATAATATCTCTTTTCTAACCCTTAGAATATCGAACAATGGGTTCACCCAAGGAAGGCCACCAAAATACCGAGGAAATAGAGGAGTGAAGAGCTGGAGAGCGCAATCATGGCGACAGTATCCAAGTGATCACGAGTGCCAGCGGAGAGGCCCAGGTTGAGGTAGTGTCGGGCTGTGAGGTACGCACTCGTTAATAGGGCGATGACCGCGAGTGGGAACCCGTGATAGAAGACGAAGACGCCGATATCGTGCACAACGGTGGCGAAAAATGGATTCTCGGCATGGGGATGGAACAGAATCCCGCTAATGCCAGTCAGTCTGAACAGGACGATGAAGCTGTACCCGAACAGTGCATTGCCTGCGAGTTCACGGATTTGGTCCAATCTATTGGTCTTCTGATAGGACGTGGTCAGTGCTGTCTCCGAGACTGTCTGTTCTCGGGCTGGTGGCTGACTTTGAGACGGCTTTGAGATGGCTTGGTGGGGGATTCTTTGGCCGGTGGTATTGTGGTCGTCTGAACCACTTGGGTCAGTGGAATCTGTCGGTGTCGCGGTGTTGTCTCGCTTGGAATCGGCGTGGGATGATTGATAGACGAGTTCGACACCACATGCTGTACAGTACGTTTGCTGGGCTGTCGTTTCCGTACCACAGTTATGACAGTACATCTGGGGTTTCCGAAATCGGTTAGTCTGGGTTGTCGACGTTCATGTATTCCCGGCCGGTGTATGCGATGTAGGCAAGATGGTATCCGATCCAGATGGCGAGCAGACCGACGATTACGTTCCCGAAGGGGATGGCTTCGACGAGTGCGAAGAGGATTCTGCCACGGGGTGCGTTCGGCCCGCCAGCCAATCCAGGCAGTATGAAAAAGGCAAACAGGGCAAACCCAGCACAGAGAATGGCGAACCCGCCGGACACCGCTCGCATTGCCTGTCCGCGTTGATAGTAATGCTGGCCGTCACTGTCGACGTGGAGACGTTTATCCGGTCCAAGTGCAGTTTCGACGTATGTGGCGCCGGTCTCGTCAGTATAGAGTTGGTCCGGTGATACCTGCGCCGGCGATGCTGCCGAATCGGCTTCGCCCTGGGTATCACTGCCAGAAGCATCATCTGGATCCGTCTCGTCTGGTTCCTGCGCTGTCTGTGGGGCTGGTTCGTGGGTTGCCTGGGTAGCGGATTGTGGATTGGCTGTCTTCTCGTCACGTTGGGCGGTGGCGTCTTGTCCAGTAGTCTGGTGGCCGGACGGCTCGGGGGTGTTTATACGCGGAGCAGGCGCAATCCCACGGCGTTCAGGCCGTGGATACGCGCCGTCACTCAGTGACACGTTCCACCGATACCGACAGGGCCGGATATTCCATGCCAAACACAGACTTTAATATCCTCTGTTCCATAACTGGTTATGTACACAGTACGATGCTGGAGACAACACGCACCTACGTCGCACGCATCACGAACCACAGTCAGGTTCGCGAGGACCTCGACCAGTGCGGGTTCGCAGCATCAAAACTGTGGAACGTCGGACGCTACTACATCCAAGACCGGTGGGACGAAGATGGTGAGATACCCGACGAAGCCGAGCTGAAAGCGGAGTTGAAAGACCACGAACGCTACAGTGACCTCCATTCGCAGTCAAGTCAGCGAGTTCTCGAAGAACTTGCTGAAGCGTTCACCGGGTGGTACAACTCCGACGACGGCAACAACCCACCGGGCTACCGGAAACGTGGCGACCGACACCCACGCTCCACCGTGACGTGGAAGCAGAAAGGCATCAAACACGACGATAAACACGGGCAGGTTCGCCTCTCGAAAGGCTGGAACCTGAAAGACGGGCGGTCGGACTTCATCCTCGCAGAGTACGAAACCCGACCCGACGTACAGGTGGAGAACATTCAGCAGGCGCGTGCCGTCTACAACGGCGACGAATGGGAACTCCACCTCGTCTGTAAGAAGGAAGTGCCCGTCGAAGATGCACCCGGCGAGAAGACGGCGGGCATCGACCTCGGGATCAGCAACTACCTTGCCATCGACTACGAAGATGGTCCTTCAGAGTTGTATCCGGGGAACACGCTCAAAGAGGACAAACACTACTTCACTCGTGAGGAGTACCAGACCGAAGGCCAGAACGGGCCGTCGAACCGGGCGTTGAAGGCTCGGCGAAAACTCTCCCGCCGCAAAGACCACTTCCTCCATACCCTCAGCAAACACATCGTTCAACGCTGTGTCGAAAAAGGTGTGGCGAAGATCGCGGTTGGCGACCTCAGCGACATCCGCGAAGACGAGAACGGCGGTTCCCGGAACTGGGGTGCGTCGGGGAACAAGAAACTCCACGGCTGGGAGTTCGACCGATTCGCCCGTCTCCTTGAATACAAGGCCGAGGAATACGGCATCCTCGTTGACCGCGTAGACGAAGAGAACACCTCAAAGACGTGTTCGTGTTGCGGGCAGATTCGGGATAGCAACCGTGTGGAGCGTGGACTGTACGTCTGTTCATCGTGCGAGACGACGATGAACGCGGACGTGAACGGTGCGGTGAACATTCGGCGAAAGATAACTCAGAGTCCTCCGACTGGGGATATGAGTAACGGCTGGTTGGCACAGCCCGGAGTCTTCCTGTTCGACCGCGAGAGCGGCCGGTTCACACCGAGAGAACAGGGCGTCTGCAAACCTTAATATCCCAACGCTCGGGATTCCTCCGGCTTTAGCCGGAGGAGGATGTCAACCATCGGCTGGTCCACTAATTGCGCAATCACAGCACGTCTCCCAAACAACGTCTCGACGAGTTCAGCAGCAAACCCATCGTCAAACGTCATTTGAACAAACATAAAATCCTCAACCAGTATAAAAACCACCGCATATTCTATAGAGTGTGTCATGCCGTGGTTTCGTACAGCACCCCTCACTTGAAACAATCCCTAGCGACAACCAGCCGATGAATAATATGCCGGTGACCTCAACGCGGCCACCGCCAGCATCGCTACTATTCGCCTAGATATCCCAGTGGGAACCCCGGATTACCCCTGAGGAGAAGTCAGTTTTCGAGGTCGACGTACTGTTGTTCCCATTCGCGTCGTGCGCCGATTTCGCGGCGTCCACGCTTCGTCACCGTGTAGTAGTTCGTCCGCTGGTCGAGTTCCCCTTTCTCGACAAGTCCCTTTTCGACGAGCGTGTCGAGGTTCGGGTAGAGGCGGCCGTGATGGACTTCTGACTCGTAGTAGTCCTCGAGTTCGTCTTTGATCGCGAGCCCGTGTGGCTCGTCTAATCCGGCAATTACGTACAACAGATCACGCTGAAAACCAGTGAGATCGTACATACACCTACAATAATTCTGAAATATTATTATTCTTCGCATCTTCTCCCACTAGCCAAGCCAAATAGACGAACAATGCGACGTCTGTGAACTGGTTCACCACAGGATTTGATGTGTCTGACCCACCAGGAATCACGTCTTGAAGTAGATTTTCACCAGTAGAAGGCCGGCCCCATCACTAGTCGACAGTTCGTTCGCGGACTCCTAGCTTTGAATTGAACGTGGGTAGAAGCCTTGATTGATGGCTTCGCGCTCTCTTCGTAGGTTAGCCTTTATTGGTTCTAAGCCTCCATCCTCGCGGAACGACCAGCGGGAGTGAGTAGGGTGGAGATACAGAACCAACTGCCGTGTGTCGTGCGGTGCCGCTTGAATCGATGTGCTGTCGTTTAAGTGGATTCTCACCGTTGGGTCTGGTACGGTCGCATGACGTACAAGTACAGTCCGCGATACCCGCTTCTCCCGACCGATGAGCACGACGAGAAACTCTCGTGGACTGTTGATGTCGTGCGGCAACTCTACAACGACCGCCTCAACCGATTCAACGAAATCCCGGAAGCCCAAGGAACGCTCCGGCAACGCGTCCGGAAAGCACGGGACGAACTTCCGGCGATGAAAGACTGGTGGAGCGACCTCAACGACGTCTACTCCACTGTGCTGCAGAATGGGGTGATGCGCATCCGCGACAACAAAGAGAGTCTCCGCGCACTCCAACGGGAAGGGTACGATGTTGGTGAGTTACAGTGGAAAGCGCCACGCGACTTTCGATCGTTCACGTACAACAAGAAGGGCTTCGAGCTCGACAAGAAGAGCGGCCCCGACGGGTACGGCGAACTCATACTGAAGAAAGTCGCCGGCGACACCATCACAGTGCCAATCCGCCTCCACCGTGACCTCCCCGCCCACGAGTCACTCCAACAACTCACCATCAAACAAGACGCGACGGGTGAGTGGTTCGCCACATTCACGATCGAAGCCGAAATGCCGCCCAAACCGGACGTCGAAGCGATCAACCCAGAGGACTGCGTCGGGATCGATCTCGGTATTCTGAACTACATCGCAGATTCAGATGGCCGCACAGTCTCCCGCCTGGACCTTACTGATGAACGGGAGCGTCTTGAACGAGAACAGCGCGCGCTCTCTCGGAAGGATCACGGGTCGAACAACTGGGAGAACCAACGCATCCGTGTCGCAGACGTGCACAAGCGGTTGACGAACAAGAAAGACGACTTCAAGCATAAACTCGCGCATTTCTACACGACGCAGTACGATGCGGTATTCCTCGAAGATCTTGACGTGAAGGGGATGCTCGAAGGAACTGGGAACGCGCGGAATAAACACGAGGTCGGGTGGCGTGACCTCATCACGGTGTTCGAGCATCACGGCGAGAAGAACGGCTGTCACGTTGTCACCGTTGACCCAGAGGGGACGACGAAGGAGTGTGCGTCGTGTGGGGTGGTTTCGGAGAAACCGTTGTGGGTGCGCGAACACGCGTGCCCAACGTGCGGGTTTACGGCCGGTCGTGATGAGAACGCCGCATACAACGTGCTGGCGCGTGGATCGAAAGAGCTAGGAGTGGTTCACTCCGAACGAACGCCTGTGGAGACTGCGACCGCTGTGTCCACCGACGGAGGCGATGCCTCCGTTCGTGTGGATGCAAGTCGTGTCGTTGAAGCAGGAAGCCGCGCCCTCAAGGAAGCGACGGTAGTCGCTGAGTAGGGCGCGGTAGTTCACTTGGTTGCTTCACCCCCATTTGCTGTGGTGAACTGGTTCACGGCCTCACCTAACTCGTGAACACGCTCACAGTCAACAAGCAAGGCCTTCTGCTTGCGCTTTGAACCAGACCCAGTCTGGACGTGCTGGCCATCCCGAAGCTGGACTCCATCAACATCACTCGCAATCATATCCAGGAGATCGTACGCATACCGACGCGAAACACCAGTACAACCACGAATCTCGGATGGGGTCACCGCAACCTTCCCGCTCGCATCGGCTTTGTTTTGGGCGAACGCAAGCACAGCCCCGATCTTCTCAGCTTTCGTCGAAGCATCCGCATGCTGGGACACAACAGCAACTCTGGCTTCCAGTTGCTCAAGTCGCTGTTCGTGCTCGGATACTTGCTGGCCAAACGCATGCCCCGCCGCCGGGAATTCATCAACGGCCCCAACCTCGGCGTCCAGAAGCGAACGAAGCGTCCCCTTCAAGAGGGGAAGATCGTGACTCGTTACCGTTTGGAGTTCCGTCTGAATCGTCGCAAGCTGGCGTTCAAGCGCCGCCACCCGATCACGGATACATTCGCCATCCTCCATCATTGTAACCCACCTGTTTCGAGTGGCCTGAACCTACAGACTTCTACGTCACTGAGACAGAGTTGGCGCCGTCCCTCATTTTGGAGCGTGACAACATCAAGACGGGCTTTCGCACGTACTTCGCTAGTGCCAAGCGTTGGTGTGTCTGGAGCGTGGGCTGCACACCCCTGACAGTAGCATCGGGTGAGTTGCCACTCTGGCGCATCGGCTGGGCGGTATGCGTCCACCCAGACAAGATTGCCTGCTTGGAGTGATCTATCGCAGGTAGTACATTGGACACGGAGGTTCGCGAAACCAATATGCAGTCCCGTTAGGGCTTGTTGTGGCGTTGTGGTGACACGCTTGAAGTCGCGGACCTGCTTGTGGTGTTCCACCGAGGGCGTGTCGTTGATCATATTTTGGCTCCATCATCTGTTGCAGGTGGTTTGGGGATTGTTGGGTTGGGACACCAGTTGCTGTCGTAGGTCGTCGATACGTCGGTATATTCTTCTGGTGTGGCGGTCGTAGTACTCATTGCTTCTCTCTGAGGAGCACGGTCGGGTGTTGGTGGCACCTGGCCATTTGCTGACCAAATAACCGTGCTTCCCTACGCTTAGTATCTCTCCCACGAGTTTAATTATTGCGATAAGCATATTCGGATAGCATACTTCGCGGCATATGCCAATAGTTATTCTATGATGGAAGGGAAAACCAAGCGTAACGAATGGCCGAAATTTCCTTGAATCCCACCGATCAGGCTATTCTGGAGTTACTGAAAGAGGGACGTTGCACTCCATCCTATATCGCCCAAAACACAGAGTATTCACGTGGAAACATCCAAAATCGACTCCTCAGGTTAGTAGAACATGGGTACACCGAGCAGCTTGGTGGTGGACTTTACGAACTGAGAGAGGATCCCCGCGACGTAGAACACGAAGATTAGTTTAAGGGTTTGTAAATCAGGCAGTAGGACTGATTTGTATAAGTCTACACCATCAAGAGTGGGAGTCTACAGGCGGAACAGGCCGAGTGCCTCGGGGCTTGACCCCGAGGCAGTTCACGTAGTGTCGAGTAGACTGGGCGTATGAGATTCGGTTTCGGTACATTCGATCCTGTTGAAATCCTATTGGTCAGCCACTAAGTACGGTGAAACAGCCGGTGAGTGGATATGTCAGCCTACCGCTGGAAGCTCACCCGTGAGAAAGCTATTGCAGTTGCTCGCGTACTGTGTCGATATACTCTGGCTTGAGCTGGTGCGAAACGTGTCTTGTGTTTCCGTCGATCTCACTCTCATCGATCCACTCAATATTCACCATATGCCTTGGATACCTTGTGTCTCTGGCTATTACACCGTTCATCGCTCTCTTAGAGAGTTCTATGCCGTAATCCTCTCGTAGCCGACGACGTACCTCAACACCGCGGAGAGCCTCACCGTCTGCATCTGCCAGCACTTTCAGTACTCCTCGCATATTCTCCGTCAAATCCGCCAAATCGCTACTACTGGTTGACCCCATTGTACAGCTACGTTTAATTGACGAACAGTTCAATCTTTCCACAATATCGGAATGGAATGGTTGCGTAGTAAACACCCGCAGAGTACAGTCGCTATCCTTACCGAAGCTACTCAACCTATAGAGACAGGGGTTCTCACCAGGTGATTTCGAGTGAAACAGCCGCTTAGTAAGTGTGCGAATCTACTTTTGGATACCGTCTATGACAGCCTCGCAGTCAGGGAAAACAACTAATCCCGAGACCGCGAGCGTCGTGACGTCACTTGGTTTGAGGTCTTAAGTCCAGTCCGTTGTTGGAGGCATCTCCAAATCCAAATTCCGGGCAGACAGCCATATTCTCACAACCTAAAACGGTTGCATAAACCCATCGATGCTCACAGTCGGCAATTTTTAGGCAGGCGTCGAGATGTTGTTGCTGGCGGAGTTTCCATCCTCGTCATACGCGGTCACGGTTAATGTATATACTTCACCATCTTTCACGTCGTAACTGTCGTCACGGATATTGATGGTACCAGGCGAGTACTCCTCGCTATTATCGAATCGGAAGGTTCTGCTCGCCACTTCCACGCCACTGCTGTCGGTGACGCTGAACTCAACACGGACAAGGTCGTTGTCGCTGTCGCTGTCCTCAATCTGGACTTCCTTGATTTGGAACTTGTCAGAATTAGGGTTGGCACTAAACTCCGCTAAGTTAGTAAACTCAATTGCGTCCGGGTTGTTACCGCCATTGCCGCCATCGGGCCCACTCCTTCCATCAAAAATGACTTTGTGTTCGTCTCCACCGCCAGGAATTGAGACATTTACATCCTCACCAGACCCATTATAGGTATACGTCACTTCGCCGGATTGATCCACTCGTGTCGAGTTGTCTCCCACCACAGAGCCGTTCGCGGTTACGGTTACATTCTGATCGCCGACCGGGTTGTTGAATCTGTCTCGGACGGAGACTGTGAATTCCTCATATTGTTGGACTACGGTATCTTCACTGGTTGTCAGATACCGTGGGCCAGGCTCTGTAGTACTGCTCCCAACACCGATTTTTGCGGTTCGCAGAGTATAGTTACCTTGCAGCGTAATGTTTACGGTCTCGTTGAGAGGACCGGGAGATACATCAGTAAGACTTGTACGAGTCTCCATCAAGTCCGGTGAAACCTTAGTTGGGATGGTGAGCGTCATCGTTTCCGCGTCTCCCTCGGGAGTGATTTCGACTGGCTCATATGGCGCACTCAGCGGGACGGGTTCAACACTTACCGAGCCCGTTTGCGTGGTGCTAAGCGATCCATTCAACGCCACCACGGTGATGGTGCTGGTCTCCTCGTTGACGAGCACTTGATTCGAAATCGGGATTGCAGGGGAATCCTCAGCGTCCGGGTAGTAGTTCGACAGAATGGATGATTCATAGCGGATTATTGGCGCATTATCGTATTCGTGGTAGTTTGGCTCATACGAGAGCGTCTTAGTTGACGTATTCCACGTACTATTGATAGCCTTGAAGAAATGGTTCGTCTCATTATTTCTCGGATTTCTCGCGGCGACGTTCGTCAGTCGAATTGTTTCTGTGTCTGATGTTTGGAGTGTGCCTGTTGCCGGTGGCGGGTTCACTAAGAACACTCGTGACGGGTATTGCGTGCCGAGTGTCACTGAGGCTGGCTGTATGGTTCCGGTGGCAGCGGCGCGCAGAATCCCATTTCGGACGTCAGTCATCTGGTTTTGTACGGTTTGGCTGTGCTGGTACTCAACGTCAGCATTCTGTGAAGGGACGATGGTCACTTGGTAGATCGACATCGCAATAATCGGTCTTGTTTAGACGCCTAGAATCATCCGTTAGAGCCGTCGAGCGCGAGTTCGGTGTTTCTGACGGCACACTTGAGAACGAGTTCGCGGAACTGGCCGAACCACGTTCTCGCTCGAACGATCTCGCCGTATTTTCGCCGAAGCGCGAAAAACATCGCTTCGATATTTGATCGTTGGTGGTACGTTGTATCATCGAGCAAGACATTGTTTGCAACGCCGTGCCAGCCGAATTCGCGGTGCTTGATCACTGGTTTGACGCCCTCAGAGCGGAGTTTATAGCGAAGAAGCTCCCAATCGTACCCTTTGTCGGCGGTGAGTATCGTCAGTTTGTCTAGGTTGCGCGTGAGCAGCTGCCACGCGATCTGCGTATCGTGCGGTTGTTTCATCGAGCAATGTATATCTAGGATCGCACCAGTTTTGCAATCGATCAAGGCGGTCGTTTTCACCGCTCTGAACGTGTAATTCGTCCGTTTTGCGTAGTGCTGGCTCGCCGCGACCCTATCCATGCCGGTGGCGTCGATGGCCTGGATCTCGCCGGTCTCGTGCAGTTCCGCCGACAACCGCAGCAGCCGTCGCCAGATCGGCATTTTCAGCTCTTGCATCCGCGTGCAAACGGTTGTGAAATCGGGCAGTTCGAACGGTTCTAGGCCGAGAAGCCGACTGATCCGCGGCATTTCGTAGAGCACGTCCAGCAATCGACGGTACGGCAGGTCGAGATAGGTTTTGAGACCGTGGATCGAGACGATCACCCAGTCGGCGTAGCCGCCGTTCCCACGTTGTACGGCGGGTTTTGCGTTTCCAACGACGGCTTTTTGGGCGAGCGTTACAACTTTTCTCGTGAAGCGGGCTAGTTTCGTTGGCACAACCGAACCTACCCGCTTCACTTCCTAGTAAGTTAGACATGTAGCGGCAGCTACTAGGAAACAGATACTAGATCGTGAGTCGCTGAGATGCCTGGTTTCCGGCGTCTAAACAAGGCCCAATAATCAGCGTGCCAAAGAGCAGTACCGCCCCAATTTGTACGGTGACCGCTCTGTTATCGTCCCAAAAGCGCACGGATATCATGAAATTATCTAGGCAGCACCTTAAACGCGATGCCTGAATCTATCGAGGCTAACCTCAGCTTCCATGCAATAGGACCAAGAGATTATTCACGACAATCGCGATCCCCCAGAGAATGATGCCACTCCAGATGACGACTGAGAGCCAGTATAGTTGCGTGGCCTCAGACTCAGATGCTCGTGAGAACAACCACGTGAATACTCCCATCATGAGAAACGCGCCCAGATAGAGTGGAAGGTGAATAAGAATAAACATGAAAACGCCTTGATCGAGATAGGTCGCTAACCACAGATTCGTCTCAACATGCCTTGTTTTGCCACCGATTGAGGGAAGTTTCAGACTCTCTCCCGGGAAGATTCCGTCAAGCTAACCAGGAATTGGACGCCGTCTGGCGATATGGCATCGCTCAGACGGCTTGCTTGGATGTGTCGAAACCTTGCCAAACAGCACGTTGACGATCCGGACGTACCCGC
>NZ_JAJJZG010000032.1 GCF_021028995.1 Halobacterium sp. KA-4
CGGCTGAGCGCCGCCGACAGCGACAGCTCCGCCTTCGATCAGCGTTGCTCAACCGTGATCGACGACTCACCACAACAGAACAGATGGCTCAAGTCGGATTAGCCGGCGATGCTTTGTGAGGTACTGATTCTCGGATTCTACACCGGGATAAAGCGAAGCCCCGAAGATGATGATCTTCACCGCTTTCTCTATGGGTATATGTCCGTGGACGCGGTTCATGACTTGAGCTCACTTGACAAAGAGCCCTATTACAATGAGCTCAGACGGTTTCCTGAGAATGCCCACGCAAAGCGCTTGGAAGGGGGTGGTTCTCCTAAACATGATGATCTTGTTATTGTTGATGGGGCAACACCAGCCGAAAAACTCACCTACCCGATCCGGATGAGTGAACGAATAGAAAAATCTCCTTGGTACAAAATAACTGATGAATTCGCGTCAGATTTTGCTGTTCAAGGTGGTCTGAAGGGAATTTGTCGTAAATTCCCGGTGAAGCTAGACCTAGAAGCCAGCGAGTTTATTGAAAAAATGCAAGAGAGGCAGCATCGACAACCCTCTGACTGAATTCGGCCTTGAGTAAGAACTATTCAGAGAATCCTGGAGTGGGAGTCTCCTTCGTTAATTCATCAGTCGGGATGAGCAGCTCCTGTCGGTCTCCAACTCGCTCGGCCAGCTTTCGTTTCAGGTACTGCCTCGCCGTCGACGGCGTGAAGACGCCCTTGTCGAGCATATCGCCGACGACGTCTTTGAGGGCCGCGAACTGTCCCTGGAGGTGGCCGTCGCCGACCGGCTCGCCGTCGTACCAGCGCACCGTCGCGAGCGCGCCGTTCCCGACCGTCGCTCCCTGTTCGACCGTCTCCGAGTCGTACTGGAGCCCGAACCACAGCGTCCGATAGGCGGTCACCTCGAACGTCGTCGACACCACGAAGAACGCCTCGTGGTGGAGGTAGTCGAGATGGTCAGCGACGATCTCGTCGAGGGTGAGCCCGGTGGCGCGGGGTTTCGGCTCGACGACCGTCGACGGTCGATCCTCGCCGGCGAGGTAGCCGTCGGCGGCATCTGCCTCGAGGCCATCGACAAGCTCTGCGAGGAGCTGTTTCGCCCACTTGGAGTCGGTGTCGTCGCCACCGAACGGCGACTCAGCCGAGGTTCGATGCTTGAGCTTCAGGTTCGCCGCGCCCCAATGGCTGTAGTGGAGCGTGTACTGTCCGTCCGTGCGTTCGTACGCAACAAGTGCGCGATGTCCCATCGAGCAATCACCTCACAGGGCGACCGCGACTGGATCGCCCCGCACCCCTCTTGGGGGCGATAAACAGACTCTGGAGAGTCCCTCGCTTGACGTGGCCTGCAACTCCGGTTAGGAGTCTACGAGGGGTCCGTTCCATCCCCGTCGTCCAACCGTGTGAGAAGGCTCACCTACGCCTCGCCGGTCGGCCGCAGTTCCTCAAAATCTAGGTGGCGATCACGCATCGATTGGTGTGGTTTGTCTCGAATTCGTATCTCAACGTCAGGGCCAGTCGTCCGCTCCGTCTCTCACTTGAGCATGGTCCATGACCTACGTCATGCGAACATCTTATACTTCATGAACAAGTAACTGGGAGTAGCAACCGGGATCCCGATGAGTAGTAACGACACCAAGCACGTGCAAACTGAACTGAACGAAGACGAATACGAACGCTTCCGCGAGTTCGCTCGAGAGCACGGGCTCTCGCTCAAGGAAGCCGGCCACGAGGCGCTTATCGAGTGGATCGAACGCCAGCAGCAGGCCGACCCGAACGACCCGGCGTTCACCGTCCTCGACGACCTCGAGGACGAATCATTCCCAGCGTCGGCGGCGACGGATGCCCGCGAGGAAGCCGATCTCGTCGACGAGTGGCACGGCAGCGACGAATCGTTTACGCTCGCCGATGATCCGCCCACCCAGTCCTGACCACAGATGGCAGAGCCAGTCAACACCCCGATCGGCACGGTCACAGCCGAGCATTTTCGCCCGGGGCACGTCCAACATCAGGTCGTCGTCGGCCCGAAGTTCCTGTACGCATTATTCAACCCCCAAGACCAGATGCACGCAGTTTCGCGGGCGTTCATGACGTTCGTCCGCGACGGTGACCTCCCATATCGTCGCCTCATCGTCAACGATCACATCGTCGACGAGGCCGCCACGCGGCTGAAAAAACAGGCGTCGATGCGGAACGCAGCCTCGTTCCTGACGACGCTCGATGAGAGCACGCTCTATCAGTTCGAATCCGTCTCCAAGGACGTTTTCGATGACGCCAAAGCAACGTTCGTTGAGTGGGCGGATCTGGATGCGTCACTCACCGATTTCACTGTTGCAGCCCATATGGACGCCTTAGCGGTCGATCACATCCTCACCTACGACCGGCACTACGATGCCTTCGACGTGACAACACTCCCGTATCGCAGTCAGGACTAGGGTGCCAAGCATGCCTGAATCCCCACGGAATAGCGTCCAGTCGTGGACTGAGTCGATGAGTGCCCGCGACCGCATTCGGGCGGTCGCCGAGACGCTTCGCGAACCGCGGTCAGTCAACTGGATCAGCGAGCAAGCTGATGCGGCTTGGAGTACGAGCAACAAGGAACTCCAGGATCTCGTCGACCAGGGCCAGCTGCGCCGCGTCGAGGCCGGCGAAACCACGCGCTACCAGCCGGACTACACCCGACTGCTCTTCGAGGAGATCCGGACGCTCATCGAGGAGAACACGCGCGAGGAGCTGCGCAACGAATTGGCCGCGATCACCGAGGAGATCGAGGAGTGGCAGGCGACCTACGACGTCGAGACGCCGCGGATCTCGAACAGTCGCTCGCCGACGGCGACCTCGCAAGTGCCGAGGTCCGGGACCGCCGTGACGTGATTACGCGGTGGGAGGAGAATCTGGATGATCGCCGCCTCATCAAGCACGCGTTGGCGCTCTACTCGGATGTCGAAGCCGCCCGCGACCACATGAGGGACGACAGCAGTTCTCGTCGGCGGTAGCGGCGATTCGCTGGAAAGCGGGTCTCTCCAATCCCAACGTGGCCGGGTTAATCGAGCAGTCCGAGTTCGGAAAGCCGGTCCTGCACGTGCGTGAGCGCCTGTTGGGCCTCGTCCGTTTCTGTCCCACCAGTAATGACGAGCTTCCCACTGCCAAAGAGAAGGACGACGACGTCGGGGTCATCGAGCCGATAGACGAGCCCAGGGAACTGTTCGGGCTCGTACTCGATTTGCTCTAGGCCGAGCCCGATTGCGATCGCGTTCAAGTTCAGCGACTGCTCGAGGCTGGCACTCGAAACGATGTTTTGCACCTCGATCGATGGCTTACTGTCGACGTCGATGCCTAACTCGCGGAGGTCATCGAAGACGATGTCGAGGGCGTCGTGGACGTCGTCGACGCTTTTCGCGCCGGTGCAGACGACTTTCCCCGAGCGGAAGATTAGCGTGGCTGACTTCGGCTCCTGAAGGCGGTAGACGACCCCAGGGAAGTCTTCAGGGTTGTACTCGGCACCGTCGAGATCAGTGGCAAGCTGGTCGAGGGAGAGCTCTTGGCCGATATCACTGGACGCAACGACGTTCTCGATGTGAATCGTCTCCGTGGGTGCGCTCATATGGTAACTACATGTCGGACACCGCATTTAAAATACGGCAGGTGGAGTGCCAGTCTTCCATGTCGACGGATGCGTCGAGAACGACTGGATGTCAGTCGCAAAGACTGTCGTCTGGGTAAACGCATTTGTTTCAGACGACGTGGTAGCAGTTCGGTCGTCGCTGTCAGAAAGCCTATGGTCGATGGTCTGGCTGCTACTGGTATGGCGGAATGCCAGAACTGCGGGAGTCATGTCACGGAGGTCTACGTTCGTGTATTCACGCCGGATTCGGTCGACGAACCTCAGGTGTGTCCGAACTGTGAGGATATGACTCGTGGCCGTGAAGGCGTCCGTGAGAAACGAACGTAGCGGGCCAGCCCGCTCCAAGGAAAACTGGCCTTGTTGAAATCATATTGATTTGCTATCTTCCCTGGTGAATCAGCCGCTCAGTAGGGATGTTTACTTATCGAGGGTAAACGCTACTGTGAGGAGGCTAATTCCACCAAGAAGGGTCAAGAATGTGCCTATCGCGGGGCTAAAGCCGGAAACGTTCATCATTCGGACGATCCAAGCGACGCTGAGCACAACAACGAGTCCTGCAACCCCTATTGAAGCGATACGAATACCCCGAGTGCCCGCCGATTGCCCGCCTAGTGCGAACGCTCCGACGCCAGCGATGAGCGTATACTGGCCATACACCGCAAGCCCAGACTCCAACCCCGGGAAATACATGAAATTGAAGACTCCTGCTGGAATCCTCGTCCACGGAAGAAGTGACCCAACGACAACGACGATTGCACAAACTGACTGAATCCGTGGCCGAGTCAGGAGTGAGGAAGTGTACTCGGAGACGCTCAGGCCCATACGAAGGCTACGTTCATCTGATAAATAATGATTCTGCTACCGTTAGCGTTCCAGTAGTTCCTCTGAATGTACCGAGTAGACGGAAGCGAGAACGCCTGAATTTGGTTTTCAGGAACGGAGGTATTCTCCGAGGAGATTTGAGAGATTGTACACAGTGTAAAGACCATACCCCATGACGAGGACGGTGACAACAAGGAGGAGGCCCCAACTCAAGTCCATATGTCTCAGAACCCTTTCTTGTAGAATAATCTTTGTCCCCTGTGACACAACGAATTTTCACTAGCCGATTATACTGTTCCCCTATACTTAGCGAATGAAGTAGAAAACCAGCAACTGATGAATATTTCTACAGAGCTGAAAAACTGGACTGCTGTACGTGGACGACGATTCTACGGATCTATTCGGTGGCGAGTTCGTCGTAGATCTCCTCGTGCTCGTCGAGGTCCTGGCGGCCAAGGAACCAAATGAGATACTGCCGTGCCTCCTCGGGGGACATCTCATCCAGACTCTCGGGAGGATCACTTTCAGTGGGCATCCTTACGGAGGATTCGATGCGCTATTCAGTCGATCCAGATCCCGCTTCTCGTACGCTGCCCGCCACATCGCGTGAACGGCACGAGTCACGAGTGACACATCGGTTACGTCGATACAGGACGGCTCGGCCTCCATAGTCGTGGCCTCGGGCGGCGAATGGAAATGAATCTCGGGAGAGTGCGTGTTCGGGTGACGGTCGAAGCGCCAGTTGACGTCGTCGCTATCGACGTAGTGAAACGAGTACATCCCGAGCTCGCTCCACTGAATATCGAGCCGAGCGCTCTGGGCATCGGCGAGCCCGTCGCTGAGACTAATCTGTAGTTCCGTGGGTGCGACGACGTCGTCGTACCCTGTTTCGTCGACGAGCGGCTCAAGCTCGAGCCAGAGATCACGGATCCGCTGCAGCGCCGGGAGATAGATCGGGCCGAACTCGCCGGCACGGTCGTCACCGTTCATACGGCGAGCTGGTGGCTGGCCTCGTCGTAGGCGAGGGCGGCTTGTGCGACGGCGAGATTCTGCCGCGTCGTCCGCCACGCCGTCAGGTCGTCCCAGCCGTCCGTCTCGTTGGCGTCGAGTTGCTGGGCGAGTTCTTCCGGCGACACCACGTCGTAGCGGTCCTCGTAGCGCCGGATTTCGGCCTTCATGTCTTGAATACTGTCGAGTAACTCCGGGCGATCGACTTCCTCACGCAGCTCACGGATCCGGGACATCAACACCCGGTCGCTGTTGCGCTTGTACAGCGTCGTTTGGCCGTCCTGTTCCGTCTCGGCGAACCCTGTGTTCACCAGCGTCTTACAGTGGCGACGTGCCGTCGGCTCGCTCACGAGGGCCCGGTCGGCGATCTCGGCCGCCGACTGCCCATCGTGGGTTTGTTCGACGATTTCGTACACTCGCTCGAACGGCGTGGTGTCGTCCTTCCAGTCCGCTTTGACCTGCTCGTTGACGTCGTCCCACGTCTCGGTCATACTGGATGCTACGCAGCCAAGAAACAAATAGTTTCCTGAGAAAACTATCTAACTCCAGTAGCTGTGCAGGAGCGTTGTCAGGCTACCTGCTCCGCTAACGTCTCGTGATGCGTCCGGACAGTCGTTGGCGTGACGTTCCCTGTCTCCGCGACGTCGCTTTGCGTTACCCACTGCCCCTGTTCCTGCCCCGCTTTGTAGAGGCAGGCCGCTGCGAACCCGGCCGGATGGACGCCCGTCGTGACGCCGCGCTCCTCGGCCTGCTCTGCGAGCGTTCGGGCCCGCTGTCGGATCTCGTCCGGACACTCGAGGTCCGAGGCGAGTCGCGGCACGAACATGCTGGGGGAGACGGGCTCAGCGGGGAGGCTCAGCTCTTCGTTCAGCGTTTTGTACGCGTTCGTGACTCGTGACTCCGCGACGCGGGCCATCTCGCTGACGTCGTCCACTAACCGCGAGAGGCCGTTGCACCGGCAGGCCCCGTAGACGCTGGCCGCGGCGATGGCCTCGATGGATCTGCCACGAAGTAGATCCTCGTTCTGGGCGCTCCGGAAGAGCTGACACGCCTGGTCACGGACCGAATCGGAGAGGTCGAGCGCGCTGGCCAGACGGCGCACTTCACCCAGCCCGTGTGCGAGATTCCGTTCCGCTTTCGACCGCCAGCGACCCCGAGTCTGCTCACGGCGCATCCGCGCGAGTCGCCGTCGCTTCTGCCCAGAGATCTCGTTCCCCTTCGCGTCGGTGCCGCGACCGATCTCCGTCGATAGGCCGCGATCGTGGCGGGCCGCAGTGAGTGGGGCGCCCGTTCGTTCACACTCCTCGTCGTCGTACGCCCGCCACTCCGGCCCGTGATCGATGCGCTGTTCGTCGATGACCAGGCCACAGTCCTCGCAGACCGTTTTGACCGCGTTCGTGGTGACCCGGCCGTCGCACTCGGGACACTGGTTCGCACTCGATTCCGTTCGGACGTCTTCGTCGAATCCGCTCTCGTAGATGTCTCTGGTTGCCATCGTTCTCACCGTGTTTCGGGAACTCGCCAGTACAGCGAGCCCCTCACCCATCGATGGGGCTAAGAAACCAACGCGGACGCGCAACTAACCCAAGAGTGCCTAGACCCCGTTGATTGGATACTGAGAAGATGATCTGCTGCGAATGGCTGAAAACACCCATTCATCGATGATTTTTGTAACTACAGCTTTAGCTAGTCTTCAATCCAAGAGGGGCATCTTTGCTGGTTAATTTATAAAAAAATAGGAACTGCATATATCCTTTCGGGAATTGTTAGTGGCATGTTGGGAACTGATTTACACTTGACTGAGGTGGCTTCACACTCGGCCGTACCAATAATGACTGGGGCTCAGAGCAATCCGGTCTATCATTTATCATTTGGACTGGTTACCTTGTCAATGATGGTCTTGAGAGGCAGCAGTCCGCTATTCTGGAAATCAAGGGTTTCGAATTCGACTAGTAGTTCGCCTTCCTCGTTTGTGCGGTGGGCGTAGTGGTGCTGTATGTTGCTGAGTTCGTCCAAGTGCCGGAGAAAGGTGAAGTTCTCTAAGACGATATGGATTTTATCGACATCGACGCCGTTCTTGTCGTATTTGTTGATGGAGCGGTCAATTTTGTTTGTGGGATTCTGACCACCGCTGAACAAGGTCTCGACCTCGTACGCTTCCTTCCGTTGCCCAGAGAAGAACACGTCTGGGATTACACCCTCGCGTTTGGTTTCCGTCTCGATCCACCGTTCAAGGTCCTGTAACTCGTCGATGTCCTCGCCGCCGTCGCGGAGCTGCTGGACGAGATACCGGACGATGTAGACCTTGATGTTGTAATGAAGCGGTGATTCTCCGGTTTCGTAGTCAACCCGTTCCTTACCTTGGACTTGGCCCTGGTTCTCCGTTGTAAACCGCTTGAACAAGCCGCGTTCTTCCGTTTTAATATCGTCCAAGTAGTCCTTGAACTCTGTCGGAGCGTAGCGGTTGAAGAGGTCATCAAAGACGCCAGGCCCAGTCGGGCGTTCAATAGTCGGCTCGTCAACCTTAATGTCACCCGTTGCGAGGTTGAGGTTGCCCCAACACAGCTCGGCCATCCGTTGTTCAACTTCGAATCCTGGCTGGCGTGGGGCGACCTCTACCACGTTCAACGGCGGATGCGGACTCTCAAGCTTGATTTCGTCTAAGATGTCGCGGTACTCGTCGACGACGCCAGGGTCGGTGGCTTTGAAGACGATGAAGCCGAACTTGCCGAGCGTTGCTTCCAGCTTTTCTCGCAGCTTTGCTTCATCGATCCGTTCCTCGCGGTCATCGAGGTCGATGAAAATGACTTTCCTATCCGCGTCGAGCCATTTCTCGATCTCGCGTTTATTGATCTCGTCAAGCTCGTTGATCGCTTGGAACTCCGGATGGCCACCGTTGGCCTCGCGGTGGATACGGCGGCACAGCGTGAGATAACTTCCGACGTAGCTGTTATCCTCCGCTTCATTGAAGAGCACGATAGTCGTTCCATCCGCGGTGGTCGCTGCGCCGCCACCACCGTAGATGATATCCTGGAACGTCGGAACCTCCTCCCCTGTACCGCCAGTGTGACCGCCACTTCCCGTGGCAGCTGTACTTCCTGCCGCGGATGACCCGGCGTCACTGGCTGTACTGTCTTCCGTCTCATCGTCCTGTGTGTGGACTTCCTTGATCTCGTCCGATTCGAGTTGGTCGAGTCGGCGACGGATTTCTTCGTCTAATGTTTCGTCGAGAGCGGGCACAAAACGGATCTGTGGAGTGGACACTTGACGGTACAGCGGCACAGAGAGGGGTTGCCGACGTCGCTTCGGCGGTTCCCGGACCTCGGTATCAAACGACGACGGCTGGAACCGCACAGTCGACGCGGATCCCAGCTGCACCAAGGGAATCTGCCACTCCTTGCCCGCTGCTGCGATATCAGGTGCTTCGGTCGCTACGTCCACCGATGTCGTCTCAACGTCTATGTCGCGGAGCGATAGTTCCGGTACCGTGACGTCACGGCTTGTTTCTTCAATTGCTGGGATCGTAGCGGCGGGGTCAACCGACTCTGCCCCAGTCAGATCGTCCAGTGGAACGTCTGGCACGGTGAGATCGCCCGGGGTATAGTCAGGTTCCGGCTCACCTGTATCGCCTTCAAGTTCTTCCTCAGAGGGGTTGCTGCTGCCTTGGCTTGGCGACGGTGGCTGTGTTTCCTGCTCCTCGTCTTGTTGGTCGTCTCGGCGCCGATGTCGTTCTTCCTCCGGGTTGTAGTGGTGGGAGTCGGCTTCTTGTTCGTGGTCGTCAGGCATGGTAGACGCGCACCCCAGTTGTCGGCGTATCCCTGGCTTGGTGCTCCACCGTTTCAAAGCTGTATGCGCCCAAGAAGACGCCTGGTATCACTTCGTCGAGGTATCGTAGAATTGATACCGGCTCTTCTAACTCCTGTCGTCGATGCACGACGGAACTCGTGTTGACTGCTGTGATCACTTCCCGCGCAGTGATGGCCCCGTCCTCGACGATGAATGCCTTCGTCAAGTCCATGTCCTGGCGATAGCGTGAATCATTTGTGCTGTTGGCCGAGCGTGTCGGAACACGGTCTGGATGTGCGCACTTTGGGAGGTAGTCGGGGTATGTCCAGTTTTCGGCAGTGAGCTCTGCTTCCACCTGTCGGGTAAACTCTTCCTGTGGGTTGGGGACGTTTGCGAAGAACGGTGACAGTGTTGAGCGGGCTGTTTCATCACTGAATGTGGTCCAGACAGCCTGATTGAGGCGGGATAGCCGGTCGAGGACGCAGTCCTCTGTAGGTCCCCAGACTGTGTAGGCGGCGTCCCGTTCGTCGTCCGCAAGTTCCGGGACGAACAGCTTCCCAAGGCCAAGTGAACCGGCCATGTCATGTACCTCGCCCTGGAGCGGCGGATATGCTTCGGTGAGATAGCGTGCTGAGACGGCCTGTGTCGTGTGGGCGAAAAACGTGAACGGACAGGTATTCGCCGTCAACTGCAGCACGCCGCTCAACACTTGCTGGATAACGTCGGCCACTGATTCCGGCTCGTCAAGCACGGTTTCGACGCGGTCGTCGACTATCGGCGGTGCTTCGTCGAGTTGCTGCAGTATGGCGGTCAGTTGCTCGTCCACAGTTTGGAGGAAAGACCCGAGCTCTGTTTCCGTCGTTGTGATGGCAACGTAGTCGTCGCCGGTGAGTCCTTCCCGTTCGGCGTTCACCCACCGGTTTGGATCATTCAGTGCGACACCGAGATACTGGTTGGTGAGTTCTGCCAGGCTCCTGTCTGGGACTTCGTCCTCTTCGGTGAGTCCGCCAAGGAAGAACGGCCGGAGCCGGGGTTCCTCGTCGACGACATCGCTTAAGGTTGTCTCACCCGGTTCAGCCGGTGTTAACCGGTTACGTAGTTGGATCAGGGTTCGGGCGGCTTCTGCGACAGGCCGGACCTCGTCGTTGGCGAATGCTGTCCACTCCTCTTGCTTCGTGATCCGTCGTGCGATGTCGTCGTAGCTCATAATGGGAATCAGTCTCCGATTGGTTTGATTTTTAGATAGTCATCGGACACGTACGTGATTTTGTTCAACCCGAGGAAGAGGAGAGGGGCGGCCTGATCAAGTAAATCCATGATGCTTTCCTTGCTGTCTTCTACGTCGGAGCGGTCGGTTGCAGCTGAGAGCCCGTCGAAGTAGATACTGAATTGACGTCCAACCCACTGTTCTGGGACGTTCGCGATCCGGTTAGCCACGCGGTCCTCGTAGTCCTGCTTGAGATTGGAGACGTTGTTGAAGTAGGTTGAGAGAGCGTCACGGAACGTCTGGGTTGAGTAGTCGCTGAAATAGGTCCAGATGAGTTCGTTGGTCTTGGCGATCGATCCGCCGAACGACCGTCCTTGGTTGTTCGGATTGTATTCGGGGAAGCACAGGATCTCGTAGCTATCGTAGATCTCGGTGTCCGGCTTGATCGGATTTTGCCAGTCCAACGCTGTCACGCCGAACTGGTCTCTTACCAACGGCTGCGTATCGTCGAACTCCGGATATGCTTCTTGAAGGAACCGCCGCGGCGTCTGATTCAACGACCACAGATAGAACGACGGATACGAATGATTCACCACAAAATCCAGCACACCCTGATACAGGCGTTCAACGATGTCATGCACCTCGTCAGGCGACGTAAGCAGAGCGTTGAAGTCAACCTTCGGTTCCTGCCACCCCTGATACAAGGTCTGGGACGACAGGGCCTGCGTCAACCGGTCATGGACCTCATCGGCAAACTCAATGAACTGAGAGTCCTCCACCTCGACCGTGACCTCTGTCTGCACCTCACTGCCTTCCGACAACAGCCACGACTGCAAATCACTTACCTGAGCACCGAAGAACGCTTTGTTGAACTTCGCGACACTGTTCCGCCGATAGACTTCATCCCGTCGCGGATCGATACCACCGAGAAACACTTGCTGCTCACGTTCGGATAGTGTCTCCAACCGGCGACCGTTGAACTCGTGCTGCAGCTGCCTGTGATACTCCTTCAGCTGCCACGCTGCCTCCCACAACGGGACAACCGTCTCCCGGATGTACTCCTCCCACACCTCCTGCTCCGTGTAGTCGACAAAATCATCGACCTGGGCATAGGACCGAGTCCCACTCATTAGCTGATTAAAATGTATATCGTGTTCTCATAAAAAAGCCCCTCTCCCCCTCCTGATTCCGATAGCATCACGATTCTTCAACCGTGATGCTGACTCCGATGTCGTCTGCGACATCGACGGTGAGCCGGTGTTCGATCTGCATCCGGACGCATTGGAGAAGGTCACGTATTTCACCGTCGGATAACTTCTCATACTCCTCGTCCCCCGTGACCTCACGGATGAGGTCACGATCGGCAGCAGTAATCTCGATATCAACGGGCGCGTCCGATTCACTTCGTTCAGTGAATTCGGGTTGGGTCGTTGGTTCGGTCAAGAGGAGTACGTCGGGTTCCATCTCCGGTTCGCTGTAAACAGGAACCGTGGGTTGATTGCCTGCGTACTGGAATCCGCCGATACAGTGGTCGAATTCAGTATAGTCCGGATCGAACGCGTCGCTATCACGGATGGCACGCCGTGGCCGATACCGTCCAACAATCAGTGCGACCGGGTCCCTTGCTGGACAGAGCTCGGCGACCTGATCCGGTACTGCATCATGTGACGACACGGTCTCTGCCGCAAGATACGGATCGCACTCGTCCAGAATACGTTCGATGATCGCGGTGACGTGGGACGCGATATCGGCATCAAGATGCTGCACGTAGTCTTCGCGCTGGTCTTCAATGAAGGGGTGCTTCGGATACCACCGTCGGTAGCCCGATGGCGGAATCGCATCAGGATCGTCGAGTTCGTCTTGGGTCCACCAGTCGAGATCGATCAACGCTTGGCGAAGGGCGAAGCTCTCGACAAACTGGGAGACGTAGCTGTCTTTGTAGTTTTCGACCTTTTCCGGATCAAGGTCTGCTTCGATGATCCGGTCTTCCTCGCGTCGTTCTAAGACCTCTTGCATCTGTGTGTCCAAGCTGCGAAGCAATTCTTTACGCTGCTTAAACTGGTCAAGTTGCTCGTCTGCGACCGGGAGCCGCTTGAACACGTCTTCGTCAAGTTCGTCTAACGTTTCCTGGAACCCGGGGTATGCCTGCTTGGTTACATCGATCTCAGTCAAGGGGTTGTCATCGGGATTTATGTCATCGTCAGGGTAGTCGTCGGGATCCAGGAGTAGGAGACAGAGCACGCAGTAGAACTCTTTGAGCCATGTATGGGTGGCTGGAAGACTCGTCTGGACGCCTTCAAAGACATCCGAATCCTCGGATTCCCATTTGAGCAAGCTCACAATCTGGGGATTTTGACGGAGTCGGAAATAGATTTCAGAGAGCTTGGTGATCGAGGCCAGACCATCACTGATCGATTCATCGAACATATCGGTGAAGGCTTCCTCGGGTAACTCTCCTTGTTTGAATGCGAGGAAGGCACGTGCAGCCGCGATGAACTGCATGTGTTCAAATTCTTCTTGGAAAAGGTCGATGACCCGTTCCTTCTCCTTGGCAGCATCTAACCGAGTTTGCAGCCGATCGCGTTCCTCGTCATCTTCCGCGTTTTCAACTTGGTATTGGAGTTCGTAGGTTGTCGGTGAGTTCCGCCGTGGATCCGCTAAGATGAACTCGTCCTCGCCCAGCGACCAGACATTATTGAAGGTCTTCGCATCACCAAGGTCGATGGAATGACGGAACACGTCTTCTAGCACTTGGTACCAGCTTTGGATGTTCGCTGCAACTTCGCTGACTTCGTCTTCCGTCTCAGCTCTGCCAAGTTCAGCTGTCAACCGGGTCTGAAGGTTTTCAATCGAGACGAGGAATCCGTGTACGAGGTTATCTGTATTACTCCCCGACTGCGACGCTAAGATCTTGTAGTAGTTCGCGTAGAGCCTGAGGAATTTGTCGAACAGGGCCTTGTCTCCTTGGAGATGGTACCGCAGACAGATATGGAACGTCTGAGCCCGTATTGTGTTGATCAGCTCTGCGTTTCCTGTATCGGCTGCTGCATCGAAGATGTGATAGAACTCACGATGGATGCGGTCGATGAGATCGGTTGAGGTGTTTGAGGAAGCGATCGGAGAACGCGTGACGTACTGCAGAATGTCGGTGTAGAACTCCATGTGGCGGCGTAATCCGGAGGAGTTCAGGTTGTCGATCGCTTGCTTACAGGAATCATTGATGTAATCCAGATTCCGGTCGATCTGGTCTTCCCCGGTGTCGAAGGGATGTGAGTCACTGCAGGTGATTGCCTGCCCAAGAACCTCACCGATGCGGCGAGGAACATCGATAGTTGCGCCGTTACGGGTGTTGACTGATAGCACCGGTGCACCAGCGACTAACTTCTGTCCCAGTTCTACGTTGAGTAAGAGCTGGATGTCTTCGGGATCAGTACCTTCGTCAAGTGAGGATTCCACCTCGTTGAATGCCTGGGCCAGCGTTGATAGGTCCACATCTGCGACGTGACCGACGGTGTCGATTTCATCAGCGGTGTAGAGGTCGGTTCGCTGGCTTACCGAGCGGGAGTCGTTCTGTAACTGGGCATAGTCGGGAAGTGTCTCTCTAAGAATATTGTTCGCAATGCGTTGACGGGTATCTGCATCTACTTTCCGGTCGATACCTCGCTCGATTTCCTGTTGCATGAACTCATCTTTTGGGTCATGGAAGATGAGCCGTGCAACCCGGTAATAGACATAGCCGATGCTGGTGATGGTTCCGACGAAGAGGAGGAAGATTACGTCAGTCGCAAAGGCGGTGGTCGTCTCCTGGGAGAGCTGGAAGTAGGCGTACGCCATGATACCGCCGGTGAACAGGGAGAAGTAGATGACTGGCATAGCGCGTGCAGCTGCAAGGAAGTCCTGCATAACGCCTTCTTGGTACTGGCTTCGGTAGATCTGGTCCAGAAGAAAGATGAGCACAATAAAGCTGAGGCTGGTAATTGTGAGTTGGGCCTGCCACGTGGTCTGCAGCTTCTCGAAGCTGCCAGCGGTCAAGGGGGCGAGGATGTGTGCAAGAGAGACTGCGATGAGGAATCCAGCGGGGATGACCCAAAGGAAGCTCCAGTGGGTGAGCCAGGATTTCCGTTCCGGAAGAATCTCCTTGAGTAACCATCGCCATCCTTCCTGTTGTTGTCGTCGCAAGAGTGTCTTCACACGAAGCGAATTCGACGGAAAACGCAGCCAGGGAGCGCGGTCAATTACTGCTTGCAACAGTGGCCAAACCACAAAATAAAGGAGAACTACGGCTGCACCCAGCAGAACGACAACAGCACCGACATCGGAAAGAGGAGGAAATGACAAACCAATCATTAAGAGTTCAACTACCATCTCCTTATGCGAGGTACATAAATCATCAGGCGCAGACCACACACTTCTCTCTGCCAGAGAGCTACTCGTATGAGATGAGGACTCCCTCTTCGGTGTCTACTTTCGTGCCCTCTTCTCGGAGTATGGCTGTATATGAGAGATTTGCAGTTCCATCGGTTGCCGTGCCTTCGGGAGCATCTGCTCGAAATCCGGTGATGCCGGGGTAGATTCCTTGCTGCCGTTGGATGACATGTGTTTTCGTCTTTGTACCGGCGTCTGATTCCGTAACAAACCGGATTGAGTATCGTTTTGGTGTATCGAGATTGGCATAGTGGATGGTGACCATGAGCGGATTCAATTTGCCGTAGATACGGACCTGTGATGCGCTAACAGAGGTGAGTGTCGGCGAGTGTTCGGGCGTTGGTGTTGGTGTCGGCGAAGGGGACGGTGTGCTGGTCGTGGAGGTATTCGTTGAAGTTGTAGAGCAACCGGCTACTGGAAGCGTACCGAGAACGCTTAGCGTTGATAGGAATGTCCGCCGTTTCACAGTTCTGAAACGGTACGCAGATCCACAAATAGACTGGGGCCGCGGTCACGTCTCGTCCTCTTGTGTCATTCTAAGGAAGACGTCTTCCAGGCGTCCAGAGTGGCCGCCAACTGTGCCTCGACGATTGGCGAGTTGGTCGCCTGTCGGGCATCGCGTAGATAGATCTGAAGCCCCTTACGAGTCGTGAGAGTACACTACTCAGACATTATTGCGCGGGGGCAGGTTCTGGTGTACCCTCTACCTCCTGGGAGCAGATAAACATACTCCGTCGCGACAGCGGCCTTGCCTCTCGCTACACACCTCTCAAAGCTGTGAGGATGGTTGTGGCTGCCGGCCGACCGTAGGGAGGCCGGGAGCGGAGGGTGGGGCGGTGAGGCTTGGGCTGGTCCGGCGCTTAGCAATAAAGAACGGAGATGTCCCCTGCTCCTACCTCCCGCGACGGTCCCCATTATCGGAGATTGACACCTGATTTTCTTTGAAGCAAAATGAATAGGGTAACCACTCGAGCTGAGTCCTCGATAGATGGAAGATCAACTTGTCTTGAATATCGAAGTTGAGGACGACATTTAGGAGAGAGCGAAGTAACTGTCACCGCCGGCTTCTGCCTCCACTGCGTACTTGACGTAGTCATAAGCGTAGTGTGATATAGTGATCCGATCATGCATTTCGACATCTCCTTCCATTGTCCAGATCTCAAAATCGTCTTCTCCCGGCTGAGGGATCATCTCTCTCTTATCCATGTCTGATTCGGCCGTATACCGCATCTGGCCATTCTCAAATTCTTGTGTTACCTCAAACTCGTCCTTGTATTTCTCGTACATCGACCGAAGGAACTGGTGGTACTCGGTGTGGACTTGGGCTAGCACCTTCTCAATCCGTTCAAAAGCCAACTGCAGTGTGGGCGGATCAGTGCTTTCGACCTTGAGCTCAACCTTGAAATCCTCTGGACCCAACTCAACGAAATTCATACCTTTCACCAACGGATTTCCCAGTTCCGTTGCTCTCTTCATATAGATCTGCAGGTAGTGGTACCGCATATCCGTCTCCAGCTGGAATAGGTCAGTTGGACGGTTTGGATCATTTACCGATACGGTCAGGTACGTCAGTTTCTCATCATCATCGAAGGCACAGTTGCGTAGCTGTAAGTCGATTTCCTCACCAACCTCTGGCGTGAAAGAGATTTTTTGGCCGGCGACAGAGGCAAAAATCTTCCTGCGCCTCTCTGATGTTGACTCTTGCTCCGGAATTACGGATTGTGCCAATCTGAGCGATGAAATGACCCCACTGATATCCATGTGATATATCTCGAAGTCAGACCTCATTTTTCTAACTGTCACTCACCTCTGCCCGTCTGGGTATCATCTTCTCCCAGATGACGGATGAAATCAATTTATAAAGTTGGCAAGAGGCCATGTGTAAAGACACAATGTCCGGAGACCACGAAGAAACAAGATTTCATTCTAATAGTGCTCTACCGGCCGCTTTCGTTCGATTTCTCCATTCTGCAAGCGTGCTCCGGAACGAAGTCGTCGGCACAATTACGCTAATCGCATTTCTTGTTGCTCTATTTCAAGCAGAGGTTCTCACAGCCACCGCCTTTGAATACACCTCGTCGCGGGCATTGCTCAATTCTGTTCCCAGAGACGCCAAGATAATTATTGCCGCAACAATCGGTCCATTCATCCATCAGGGTCCACGTCACCTGACCGATAACCTTGGCGTCCTACTCGTTGCCGGGGCTTACTTAGAATACCAATACAATCGCAGATTCCTCTATCTCTTCTCATCCGTCTTTAGTTAAGCCTCACACCTCGGTTGTGTAGTGGTAGCGAGTGCCTCTTGTAAGATTGGTCGTTGCTTGTGGATCTTTTGACCGTCTTCGATCAGCCGGTCGAGCAGCGGCGGTGGTGAATAGCCGAGGAACTCACCGAGTTCGTGGAGAATGAGCTGGGCGTGCGACCGGAAGGTCGCCGCCCAGCGCTCTGTCGGAAACACAAGCTC
>NZ_JAJJZG010000033.1 GCF_021028995.1 Halobacterium sp. KA-4
TCACCACCGCCGCTGCTCGACCGGCTGATCGAAGACGCTCAAAAGATCCACAAGCAACGACCAATCTTACAAGAGACGCTCGCTACCACTACACAACCGAGGTGTGAGGCTTAACTAAAGACGGATGGGATTGAGGATAGAAACTGACCGTTAGACAGCTTAGCGACCTGGTTCGCATCTAGCTCGGTCTGTAGCAGAATCGCAAGATAGCTCTACATCAACAATGTGCTACGCATGAGCGAACATCGTATATTCGCGGCGCAGGAACCTCACTCACCTCGGCAATCTCCGTCGCCGATGACGGCGACGGTCACGGCAACTCCTCCAGTAGCATAGCTACGGGGTGGGGCGACGAGGGGAAAACAGTACGGGATTCGGCGGAGGGCTTACGAGAGGACGGACTGGGCGGTGTTCGCGAGTTCCGCGGGCGGCGCGTCTTCGAGGCGCTCGTCGGCGAGCTTCAGGCGGAGACGCGGCCGGCCGACGTCGATGGGGACCTTCTCGGTGTCGATGAGCCCGAGGTCCTCGAGCTTCGTCTTCGTGCGGGAGAACGTCGCTTTCGACGCGATACCGACGTCCTCACCCCACTTGCTGATGTCGTAGAGGAGTTCGCGGTTCTTCGCGGCGACCAGCAGGCTGACGGTGACCTCGTCGAGGCCGTCGCCGTCACCGCGCGCGGTTTCCATGGATTCGAGGACGCTCTCGAAGTCCGCCTCGACGTCGGCGCTGATGTCCTCGTTGAGTGTCTGTCGGACGCGGTCGATGGCAGGCGTGCGGAGCGTGAACTGCTCGGCGTCGGCCCAGTCGTCGGCGACGGCGTCGTAGGCCGTCTCGGCGAACTCGGCGTCGTCGGTAGTGAGGCCGCCGACGAGGCCGCCGACTTCCACGAGCGCGACCGTGCGGTCCTCCGTGACGAGCATCGAGCTTCGCGCGTCGCCGTCGAACACGCGCAGTTCCAGCGCGTCGGCTTCGACGAGGTTCGCGGCGTTGCTCGCGACGATGAAGTCGTCCATCACGTCCTTCAGCGTGCGCTCGTCACCGAGCAGTCGGATGGACGGGAGTTCCCCCTCGTAGGCGTTGGCGACGTCGACGAGTTCCTCGACGGTCCCGCCGGCGGGGTTCACGACGAACAGCTCGCCGGGTTCGGCGTCGAGGACGGTGCGGACGACGTCGTCCACGCTCGTCCCCAGTAGATTCTGTGACATCTCTGTGTGCGTATAGGGTCACGACGTATTTAATTTTACCGGAGGAGAGACCAGTAAAACCGCGAGAATCGAGCGCTAGCGGCGGCTCTCGCCCGTTTTCACGTCGCGGACGCGCCCGGTCGGAGCAGCGCGGCGGCCTCGTCGGACCAGTAGAACTCGCCGTCGACGACGACCGGGTGGTCGGCGTACCAATTCAGTCGCTTGAGTTCCAGGCACTCCTTTGAATGAAGAAACTGGGAGTAGAAACTAAGACACCGTCCGCCGTACTCCATTCCAGTGAAGATTGGCCTCATTTCAGACATCCACGCCAACCACCCTGCATTAGCGGCTGTTCTGGCAGACATGCCACCTGTCGACGAGGTCGTGTGTGCAGGCGATATTGTTGGGTACAATCCGATACCAAGTACCTGTGTTGAGCGAGTCCAAGAAGTCGCGTCCGTTACTGTCCAAGGCAACCACGACAGGACAGTCGAGAACCCGGACAAATACCGGGCGAACCAGATGGCGTATGCGGGACTCGAGTACGCTCAGAGCGTGCTCACGGACTCCCAACGCCAGTGGCTACAGGACCTCCCACCAACAGAGACATTTGGAGGAGGAGACTACCTGCTTGTCCACTCCCATCCCGAGAATCGAGGCGAGTACGTGTATCCCCGAAACTTCCCAGATCTCCGTCCACAGCTCGACGACTACCAGGGCATAGTTCTTGGCCACACCCATATTCAACACAAAGCCACCGTCGACGATCGCCTCATCGTCAATCCTGGCAGTGTGGGACAGCCTCGAGATGGCAATCCACATGCTGCGTATGCAGTTCTAGACACCGAGACCAACGATGTCGAACTCCATCGGACACACTACAATATTGACCGTGTCCACCACGAAATTGTCGTCGAGGGTCTGCCTTCCAAGACAGGCGAGCGTCTATTCGAGGGGGAGTGATTAGCCCTCGTGTTTCTCCTGGAACTCCCAGATATCGTCGCAGTCGAACTGGTCTAGTCGAGTAATGTAGCCACCGTGGCGGTAGCGGCGCCAGCACTTGTTCCCATCAATAAACACGGGATTGTCTCCTGGATCTGCAGTAAACGAGATCGACTCTGGATCGTCACTCTCGGCTTTCTCTCGCTTCTCGTAGGCGACGCCATGCTTGGGCTCCTCACCGTTCTCATTTACTGCTTGACGCTCGCATTTCTTGCAGACCACGTTCGGGTAGGCGCTCGTAAGAGGAAGTGCAATCTCGTATAGTGGCTCCTCACAGATAGCACAGACCTCTTGCTCCTCACCTTGGGGATGCCGTACGTTTTCACTCATAGTAGCGTCAGGGTACTCTCAGTGTACTCTATCGGTCCAAGAGCCGTGTAGGTTTCCCTGAGTCTATAGAACGGTCTTGTTGGTCTCTGTTGAAGGGATACCCAACTAACTTTGAGCTGGATATGCACTGGCGAGAAGCCCTTTCGAAGTACGCGGGACAGCACGAATCCCACTGTACTAACTTCGCGCAGGCAGTTCTCGAACGAGCAGAACGGGACGATCTACTTGAGCGTCAAGGACCAACGAAACAAGAGTTCATCTCGTATCTAGAGGACGGACTCGTCGAACGGGATTTCAGAGAAATGTTCTGATCAGTCGCGAAGGTCTGCGACCGACTGACCGACCTCGCGAACGTGTTCACTTCGCTCGAGGTCGAGTTCCTCGGCGAGGTAGTCAACCGTCTCTTCGAGGCTCATATTGGAAAGAAGTCCGTCAAGCGGTATAAACCTAGTACTGACGCAGCAATGTCGCCCATCAGAGGAAGCGCCTCTTTATGTGAGACTGTCAATCTCTTCTAGTGCCTCAGTTGCGACATCACCAAGTTCACCAGCTTCTATATGTGAATAACGCTCTCTCACCATTTCCTCGGAGTTATCCAAATAACGAGCAGCGACGGTGTAGCCGAACGCACGGACAAGCACCTCACCCATCCCTCGGCGACCACCGTGCGGGGCAAGATAATCGTGTTTCGGATGGTCGATATCGATTTCGGCGGCCTCCGAGAGCCGTTGGAGAATCGATCGTGCACCATCCGTCGTGATCGACGGCGGCCGAATGTCCTCATCAAGCGCCAGCAGTAGATCGCGAGCATATTCTTCACGCCGCTCAGCAATTGCCTCTGGGCGTTCCCCTTGGTCGGCTAGCTCTTCCCTGACGAGCTCCGCGAGTGTCCGTTGGTCGAACGTCGGAAACACCGGCCAGCGATCCGTCGGCGGGTCCATCAGCTGGCGATAGCTCCGCAGCGGCGAGATAACCGGGTCGGGGAGACTCGCGGCGTCCCACTGCTGTTTCTTGCGGTAGACGTCCATACTCCCGTCCTCAAGCGAGAGATCCTCCCAGCGGACGCCGCGCCGGCGCGGATCGTTCGGGTCCCGGAGGAGTTCGCCGACGCGGACGGCGGTGTACGCGAGGACGAACACCAGCGCGCGGTCACGAGTCGCCTTCAGCGCCTTGTAGCGCGCTCGCTGCTTGTCGAGGGGGTCAGTATCTTCTGGTAGTGTCGTGTACGCCTCGATGGCCTCACGCGCCCGTTCGTCGACGTGTCGAGTGATGGCGTGGCGCTGCTCGGAGGTCCAAGCCTGCTGGTCGCCGGGCTTGCGGCCGTCGTCCTCTGGCAGCGGCGCCATCGCACTCGCTCGCTGTGCGTAGTGCGCTTCGAGGTAGCCCTCGTTGACGCACCAGCCACACCACGAAGAGATATAGCGATAATAGGTTTGTACCGTGTTCTGTTTGAGGCCACGGTCACCAGAAAGATGCCGGGCGTACTCCCGGAACACGCGTTCGTCGAGGTCTGTAAAGGCCGGTTTTCGGTCGGCGTCGTCGGGAACGATCCCGGTCCAGTCGTCGCCACCGCGGTCGCCGGCGGCCCATTCGGCGAACCGCTCGAGCTCGCGCGCAGCGTTACGTCGGTAGTTCCCGCCGTCGCCACCGCGACCTTTCCCCTTGTCTTGGAGATAGCGTTCAAACGTATTGGTGAGGGGGGTCAACTGCGTTCGGTCTGTAGCTAAGTTTTGATCCATTATAGGTCTCACGAGGATCGCTGTCGGTAGTTAATCACAGAGACAGACCCCTCCCTCACGGATTTGACTAACCGAGAACTGGTGGACCGCGGTTGCTAATTCAGTCATCGCATCTGCTTGCTCTGCCGTTGGACGACCACCCCCGTAATAGCTCTCAGTCCGATTTTCGCTGTAAAGAGCCTTCATCTCCTCTGCAGTATCCCGTTCAAACAGCCCGATCTGATGCGCACGGTCGTAACCGAACTGGTGATTCTGGAACTCCTGAAGCGTGTCGCTCGTCATCGAGAGCGCATATGCCTCGATCGACCGTTCGATGGCCCCGAAACAAACCTCGATGACAGCGGTATAGTATCCGTCCTGTGCTTGGAGTGTGTCGACGACCTCGAGCAGTCTACATGCTTTCGTCAGCTGTGTTTCCCAGTCCGCATCGGGGCTAATCCCGTCCTCAAACTCGGTTCGACCACGCCCCACCATCTCGAAGGCGTCTTGGGCGCGGTCAAGTGCTGTGAGCACAGAATCCGGGTCCGAGCCGCTACTCATCGCCAGCACCCTCCGCCAAGAGCAGGTTTTCGACGGTTTCGAAGTCATTCGTCTTGTAGACCGGAATTCCCGAGACGATGATTTCTCGAATGTCATCGGTGTAGGTCGGAATCGCTTGGACAGCCTCGACGTCGATATCATACGCGTACCGGCTACCATCGAATTCCATGTCTTCGAGATTGCGCGCAATCGTGTTCGCTTTTCGTTGGCCTTCAGCCCGGTTAGAACGAGTCAACACCCAGAGATCGATGTCGCTCCGACGATCCGCATCTCCCCGGGCAACACTCCCATACAGGATGATGCCAACGACGTCACTAATGCTCTCTCGGAGCTTCGTGACTGCAGTTTTGACCGGCTCATGAAACTCCGATTGGGGAATCCGGAGAATCGGATCGTCCGGGATAGAGAGGCGCTGTCTGTTGATCTGTACGAGTCGCTGGTTGCGTTTGCGTGATTCGGTAATCAGGCCATTCGCACTGAGAACATTCACTGCCCGTCGCACGGACTGGTGCGAGTGGCCGATCTGCGTTGCGAGTTCTCGAAGTGAGAAATCACTGAACCGGTGGTTAGTTAAAAATAGGAGAACGTCACTCGTCGCTTTGTGTTTGAATAAATCCGGGTCTGATGGGGGTATCGAAAGCGAAATAGATACGCCAGCGGAATCAATACGTTCCGTCTCACGTTCCATATGCCGTAGCACGGACCACTACTATAAAAAGGTTATATGTAGAGGGGAATTTGCATAAATACGCTCGATACTCTCAGTGGCAACGTGTTTGTGGAGGCGACATCCGTTAGCTGTTGGTCTCCGCACGGTCGGTCGTTGGAGCGAGAAAGTCCCATTCGCGTATGGTGAAGCCGACGATTTTGATCCGGCGCTGGAGATGCTCCCATTCGCGGGCAATCTCGCGGCGGCGGTCTTCCTCCTCGGCGTCGAGAGACTCGTCAGCAAGCGTCCCACGAAGCTGGTTCGGCGACTCAACGTCGAATTCAGCCTCCCAGTCCCGAATTTGGGTCTTCATATCGACAAGACGGTCCGTGAGCTCCTCGACAGAGTGTCCGCTATCCCGCAGACGCATCGCCTCTTGGATCGCCTGACGGCGGTAATCAGGGTAGTACGTCGTGTGTGGGCCGCTTTCGTCACGGTGGAGAATACCATCATCGACGAGTCGTTCGAGAACGCGCTTGGTCGGCTCGTGTGACCAGTCCGCTTCGGAAGCGATCCAGTTGACCGTCTGCGGTTCCGAGAGCTGCCGAGCGACCATCCGTACTCGGTCTTCACCCGTAGTCTGTTGTTTCCGTAGCTCGGTATCCTCAGTCATATCTGGGTATCTACACCCCTTCTTACTGAAATTCGTCGGCCGTGATCGTTTCGAGATAGTTGACGCTGACATACCGAAATTCGATACGGCCGCTGAAGCCATGTTTCGGTAGAAGCGTCTCGGCGGCCCGACCCGCGGGTTTGTCAGTCGTTAAGAGCACAACGTCGTCGGCCCGTCCGGTGTCGAGTAGTTGAGCAGCAAGCCCGACAAGTGCCGTATCCGCTTTCTCGATACTGTCTTGGTCACGATCGGTCTCATTGGCGATAAACCGGCGTGCTTCGTCCATCACCGTCGAAACGAGTGGATTGGCGTAGTCGAGGTCATCGGCAACAACGATCCAGCCCTCTTCAAATCCATCAGGATAGGGGATGTTTCCGGAGGGGTACGCGTCTGCTGCAGGATCACCCCCGAGTTCCTCATAAACACGCTGTGGGATCCGCAGCGAGACGCCGGTCTGTCGGAGGGCCCGACGAAGCCGTTGGAATTTGTCTTTGTCCGGCCCACCACACCGGACGAAGACGCCGGTATCGGCGATGTAGACCGTCGTCATGTAGCCGCGTCGGAGTACTCAGTGGCAACTGGTTCAAGCGCTTGGAGAATGATCTCGGCTTCAAGCGGAGAAAGATCAAGTTCTCGGGCTGCAATTCGATGATTGACCGTCCCGTCGACGTACTCGTAGGCATACTCGAGTGCGACAGCAAGGCCGTCGAGACCATGCCGCTGGATGTAGACGTCGATATCTTCGTCGTTCTCGCGGCGGGCAACGGCGGCGATAAGTGCCGGCGTGATTGTTTGGGTCTCACCATCGACCGAGAGCGTGAGTGCGATCGACTCAGCATCGTATTCGTACGGACGCTGCTCGCGGGTTTTCGCTACTAACCCCGCTGCTTCGAGGTTTTGGACGTAGTCGTAGGCAGTCCCCTGCGGGATATCGAGCTCGTCGACAATCTCGGACACGGTGGCGGGGCCGTGCTGCAAGATATAGGCGTAGATCCGGGCGAGCGGCGGCGTTTCGAGAAGATTGGCCACCGTCTGGAGCTGCTGAATGGGTGGCTGTCCCGATTGCGGAGGTGATTGCGCCATCTTGGTTATGAATTATGGATAATTCGTAATAGGACTTTCGGCGACAGGAGAGATGTACGCAATCAATCCGAGACCGACTGACGACAGGCTAATAGCGGCTCTACCCCGGAGGAAACGCCGTCCTGAGGTGGGTGCAGCATTTGTGCTTCCCCGACGGCGTCGGGGCACTCCAAAGTGGTCATGATTATTGGCATAATCAGGACCACCAGTGACAGAAGTCTCATAACCATTTTTCCGATGATAGAGGAGTTCTATCTCCCGAAATTCGGATTTGGCCAACGGTATAAATCATATACCGCTATACCAAAACCGCGACCGCCGTTCGGACCCGGTTCCGAGAATAATCGCGAGACTGCAAGCAGATGGCTTGCTACACAATCTGCATAATGTACAATGCGCACGAAATCTGAATGATGAGGGAAATCGCCCAAATCTGATGTTAGTCGTTCGTAGCTTGCTCGCTCAGCATCTCCACAACTTCCTGAACACGTTCCTCATCGGCTTCGATACCACGCTCCCGGAGGATCTGGAGGGCGACCTCATCACCGTGGTCCGCAATTACCCGGAGACACGCATCTTGAAACTCTCTTCCCTCAAATTCGGGAACATCAAACATAGAGCACGCAGCAGTTACCGATGATCGCATCCGGGTGACGCCATTCCACGTGTCCTCCCGGACATAGAAGCCGTGCATATCGGTCTCATCAAAGGAGAAGGCCGGTCCACCGGTGGATTCGTCCACATCCTCCGCATCCTGCTCAGGAATGGACTCAGTCTCCGACTCTGTGTCCTCAGGAATTATCTCTTCATCCGGTTGCGGTTCATCCTGGGTGTCAGTATGTTCGTCGTCATCCGATTCGGCTCCTTCCTCCGTTTGTTTGAGCTGTTCAGCGACGTCCCCGAAACGGTCGTCCTCATTAGGCATGGCTGTGTTCCTCCACGAGGTCCGCTAAGTGGTCGAAATTCGGGATCTGGTCACAATCTTCGTCGAACTCCGAGACCGGCATTCCTTGCTTGAACGCGCGGGAAATTGCGGTCCGTTCGCGAATCCCTGGCTTCGGAATACTATCGATGGTGCGTCCCGAATCATCGAGGGCATCGAAGATCTCCGGGTCCACACGAGCGTACTCGGGGACGAATGAACCGAACTCCCGGTTGAGATTTTCAACGAGAGTCCGATGCTCGTTGCGTTGTCCCATTGTTTCGCGGATCATATTCGGAGTGACTGCGAGGATATCCAACCCGATATTCTGCCGGATTGGGGAGATCTGGCGTTCAATCATCTTATTGAGGCCGTTGATCGAGCCAGCACGCGGGATTAGCGGGATTATGACGCGCTGGACGGCGATGAGGGCGTTATCGGAGAGTTTCCCACGGCCGCCTGCGGCATCAATTATCACGTAGTCGTATCCGTTTTGTATGAGCGGATCGACAACGTTCCGTCGAAGCTTCACGTCTGCGAACCGTTCGTCCTTCAGCCTCGTCTCGACGTTCTCGAGTTCGTTACTCGACGGGAGTAGGTGAACGCCGAAGTCCGTCTCGATAAGCAGGTCTTCGGGGTCCTCACCATCGATAAGGGCGTCACCGAGGTTCGCATCTCGGTCGTACGCATCGTCGTATCCCAACTGGGTCGTCATGTGCCCGTCCTTATCCAGATCCAATAGTACCGTCTCATGGCCACGAGCAGCGAGTCGATCAGCGATGTTGAGCGCGATCGTGGATTTCCCTACCCCTCCCTTGAGCAACGAGACAGCTGCTCCGGGGAGCCCTTCAAACTCGTCAGCACTCATAGCTCAGCACCCCCATAAGAAGCGGATTTTGTACATTTTGTAGGTAATGTACATTGGGTAGATGTTGAAGGTTGCGCGAGTTTTGTCGATAATGTAAGTTTCGCACTGGTCATACGCGGTCAATGAAGCTCGTCCATCTTAATTCTGTGTCAGACAGGTTGCGTACGCCATCTACACAATCTACATTTTGTACATTACGTAGATTGTTGGCACAATCTTAATTGGCATAATCACCGTCGACCCTACGCAATCTACATAATTTAGATTATAAGCATTTCATACGTATTCATCGCAATCTTTGCCACCCACACGAACCAATTGAAGAAGTCTAATTTGCATTATCTACATTATCCACATTATGCAGATTGGCTATGAGATCTACATTCTTCGGTTATTCAATTGAGAGTCCTGAGTGATAGAACTCAGACAGAGCAGTTCTACCCGTACTCTAGTAAGGTTTTTAACTGTTACCGGATTATTGGTAACCACCAGATGTATGAGGTTCTCGACGACACCGCGGCGCAGGTCATCCTCACCATCGAGAGTGGTGACTCCATCCGCCGTGTCGCCCAACACCTCCACACACCCTACGAGACAGTGAGACAGGCCGTCAATCGGCTGGAAGAGGCAGGCTACGTTTCCTATGACGACGGCCTCACTGTAGTCGACGAGCGCGTACGCGACGCAGCGCTCGATCTCGTCGCTGCCAGCGCCGGCGTCAGTCCACCCTCCATCGAGGAAACGTACGTCATCCCACAGTTCAGTGACTGGCCGTTCGCGTTCACGCGGATCGACGCCGTCTACGTGTGGACTCAGGGCGGCTACCAGGTCGGTCGCGAGCCCGACGACTATCCACTGTTCCTGGCTGTTCGTGAGCAGGACGTCGACGCCTGGGAGACATTTTTCGAGTGGTTCGACCTCCCGACCGCATTCGAACGACAGCCCCGAGACGAGTTGGACGGACCGCTGCAGATCGTCCTCGAGCCACGCGCGTCACTCGATATCGAGCACGTCGAAGGGTACCCGGTGATCCCGAGAGCAGAGACAATCGAGTACATGCGCGAGAACTACGCCCAGTTCCAGTCGGGGCTGGCGATGCTCGACCGGATGTACGAGGATCTCGACCTCGGCGTCACGTATCGAGAGACCGAACGGGCACAGTCATGAGCTTCAACAACCGAAGTGACGCGCTCATCGAACTGCTCGAAGAGCTCACCAAAGAGGGCCACGAGTACGTTCTTGTTGGCGGGTACGCTGTCTCAGCGTTCAATGCTCGCTTCTCCACGGACCTCGATATCGTCGTCGCGCCGGATTCCAAAGCTGACTTCGTCGAGTTCCTCGAACAGCAGGGATTCGAGGAAACGGACAGCCACGCCAAAGAATGGTTCTACGACACCGAAGTAATCGAGTACGAGAAGCGGCTCACGCCGCAGCAGCCGATCGGCTTCGATCTCCTGGTGAACGGACTCGGGTGTCGCCAGACGGAGGCACAGTGGTCGTTCGACTACCTGTACGACCACAGCCACCAACAGGAGGTGAGCGGGGGCACGATGACGACGACGGCCAGAGTCATCGATGGGACAGTCCTCGTGGCGGCAAAGCTTCACAGCGGCCGCGAAACAGACCTTCGGGACGTCCTGGCAGTGGCAGAAGAGATCGACCTCGACGCTGTCACGCCCCACCTGCGGCGAGGGGACGACGATGCGCTACGGGAGCAGCTAGAGCGTGGACTGGAGATCTTGGAGAGCGACGAACTCAAGCACGGGTATCGGAGTGACTTCGGGGCCTCAGCTGTCTCAGAAGAAACGGTCACCGCTCTCCAAGAGTATCTGTCTGCACAAGTTGATCAACTGGGTTGACAACGGGTAGAGGTCACACTGTCGGAGACGTGGCGAGCATCGTATCACCCCATTCGACGGCAGGAGTGGGAAGCATGGCGAAAAACGTGCAACCAACTCGTGCGGGTGCTGTATCCCCTCCCTGCTCGCTTCGCTCGCTGAGAAAGAGGGGCTAGCGCCCTCAATACAGCTAAAACCCAGATATTACTGTCGAAAACGTCCATTCAGGAGCTCGGCGTTACTCGTCGATGGATACGCGTCGCTCTTCGTCGCGCAGCTCGGGCAGCATCTGGTGAAGGTCCCACTCCACCCTCTCGTTGATCTGGCGCTGGGATTGCCGTGCCTCTTCAGTAGTGTGGGTCGTCTGTTGCGCCGCCCGCAGTACTTCAGCGCCCTGTTCGGTCATGGTCATCTCATTCTATTAGATCAAGATGCATTATAGGCTGAACAGGCGCAATACCACGTCGTTCACGGCGTGGATACGCGCCGTCACTCGTGGTAACAGACCACCGTTCAAACGCCACCCTTGAGTTTCACATGGTGGCTTTTAAATGACAGGCCGACCCAGTGTAAAGTAGGAATCGGTCGGAACGGAGCGAATTCCGAACCGTCCTACGGAGGCGGCCTGTCCGCCCGCAATAACGAGGCAGTATCCGGAACCAGCCCGGTGAACGGCTGGTTCCTATCATGAACCAGTGCAGTGCCGGACTGCTTGCAAACACGAAAAGTAACTCCGAGTCCGTCGAAGTCTGGGGGACTCCCTTGAGGCAAAAACAACCCTGGGAGTCCCGATATGACCGAGGATAGGAGTACCGGGGGCTTGGCACTCCCAGCACTCCCACCCGCTCAGACCGTGAACCCCACACGGATTCTCACCGTACTGGGGTTCGGTGGGACTGGAAACCTGAAAGCTCCAACGCTCAGGATTCCTCCGCGTGAACGCGCCCGTACTGGTGACTACCCCCTGCCTACTCGCCGCCTTCGGCGGCTCCTTGAAGAAGGGGGCTTACCGCCTGTAATTTGCTGAAGTATTTGACGACGTCGTCGTGTGGGACGCCGGTCGCGATAACGCTTGAGATGGGTACGTTCGTATCAAGAACCGCTTTCATTCACCAGATCCCCGCGCTTCATGCACTAACTCATCAACCTCCTCCATCGACAGTTCGACTGTTTCGGCTCGCTCTTCGACCCGCTGTTGGAACTCTTCGACCGATGGGAGTTCAAGTTTCTTCAAGACGAGCCCGTAGTCGGTTGGGACGACCATCAGCTTCGTCCCCTTCTCGAGCCCGAACTGCTTGCGCAACTGGCTCGGGATTGTAATCTGCCCCTTCGAGGTCACGGTAGTTACTTCAGGATCGTCGGTGCTCATTAAATAATTCTATGTAAGAATTCCTTACGCATCGACTTGAGTCCACCGGCCATTTCGTGCCACAAGCCGAACATTAACACCAGATATTCACTGCTTCACAAAGCGCTACATTTGACGAACCGAATCATGATTCCGACAGCACATGCACCAATAGGGGTTGGTCAACAGCCAGCTAAAATAGGAATTCCCATCGGTAGAACTGTAGGAAAATTATAGCAATACCAGAGTGCTTGGCGAGATCATATAGCTATCCAGTAGATGATGGTCCAGCCTCGATCTCGTAAGCCTGCTATTGGAATAGCTATAGGAAACCCTATAGGTAGAGGTTGCTATCCTCCTACACTCAGACCGTCTTCTGCAAGAGACATCGCAAACTCGGAGAGCCGATAGCGGTAGGGAGTGTGGCGGAATATAACTCGACCGTAGTCATCACCTTTGTTCACTTCGCTTTCCTCAATCGCGTCAACCGCTCTATTCAGTTTCGACAACTGATCACCTTCGCGAAGATAGGATTCGACCTTATCTGGCCGGATATCAAACTCTTCCGCAAGAATAAATCGGAGAGTCCGACGACCCCCATCTGCACGGATTACAGTGTCACCAGCATACTCGCCGTCGCCAGGCCGCATCGGGCTATCAAGCCGATCCACCATATCATTAATGAGACGTTCGATCTCCTCTTGGACCGTCTTCTCTACTTCTCTATTGATGATCTGATCTCGCCGTTCGCTGATCGCGTACGTCGATGGACCCGGAGGTTGGAACTCCTCAAGGACACCCAGATCAACAAGATGGTTGATGGCGGTACTAAAGGAGTGCTCGAATGTCAGCCGTTCCGCGATCTCGTTTCGAGTCAAGCCCTCTGACTCTGGTCCGATTTTCTCTTCGTACAAAGCAGTCACAATAGCGATCTGATCATCAACGCTGGGGAGATCTCCCTTCTTGTCGCGAATATAGGCAGCAAGCGCATCGCTGCCGGTCAGTTCCTCGTTCTCACTCTCATCCCCTGGGCGTGGAGCCTGCGCGTATTTGTCGATTTCATCCGTCGTTTCCAGCATCTCGTACATATCCTGCAACGTGCCCTCAGCCCCAAGCAGCCCCATCTCCTCCAATAGGTCGCGACCAACATCGGTGAGGCCGTAGAAGCGCCACGGCAGATCGCGCTTGCGCTGGTCCTTCGGAAGCGTTCGCTCCGCCACAATCCCGTGCTCGACCAGCACTTCGAGATGTTCGCGGATGGTGCTCTTGCTTTTGCTCGGATTTACGTAGTCGAGCTCTTTGAGCGTCGGAAGCTGCTGGGGATGGGAGAGAATATTCTGAATCAGGACAAACCGGGTCTCTTGCGTAACGACGTTCAGGCGCTGTCGCTGGTTCTCAACCGTACTGTCGATTGCATCGGTCGTATCGGGTTGATCCCGATGCGTCGTGTTGTGGGCCATAGTTTTGAGGGACAGCTACAGTCGATTGGACACCTGCTGTAGCTATCGCTGTGGTGTCGTACTCCCCTCCCTGACAGAGGATGAGAGCAACGAAATACCGGTCTGGGGCTGGTTGGACGACCAGCATCGGTCGGTGCTGGTTGTGTTGCTTGTGTTCACGCTAGCGTATCGTCGCCGGCTCTATAAATGCTTTGGCGATAACCGAATTGGTCTAAACCATTATGGTCGAAAGGACTTTAATCCGGGCGCGCGAACGAGAGAGTAATGCCGGACGGCTCCTCGGAGAGCGACCTCAAGGCGCGGGCTCAACGGCACCACTACCGATCGTTAACGCCGGAGGAGTACGAGGGGCTCAATCACTTTCGAGCCGACTGGGCGGATATCGCCGCAGAAGCCGATAACCGATTTTTCATTTTGGGAAGCTTCGCCGACGACGACGTCGATCGCGTAAACCAGCTCAAGGACCAGATTAATCGGGAGATGGGCAACAACGCCGTTGCCTATAGGATGGACGATTTCGTCCCCGATACCCATCTCATTCTCCACCCGATTCTCAAATTCAAGCTCATCGCCGACGACTCACACCATATCCTCGGGATCTGTGAACACGACCAAGGCGGCGCACTCATCGAGCACGGGCTCCTGATTGAATCACGGTCGTATATCGACAAAACCCATATCTTGAAACGATCCTACCCACCCGAGCGTGAGAAAGAGCAGTACTCTTGGATGCAGACCTTTGGGGTCTTCGAGATCTTCGAGTACTACGATCAGCTCTACGACTGGGAAACAGTGCCAGAATACGAACAGCAGATCGATGACCTCGTCGAGGACCTTCTATGAGAGGCTCTCTCGGAGTAGTAGGGTAGCTACTCAGAGACTGGACCTTTGTACTCCCAGTCGAGACTGTCCCCCTGTCGACGGACGATATACTTGTAGGGGCCATGTAGCTCGCCAGATTGGCACTTGCAGTTGTCTTTACCACAGCTGACTTTCTTGATCACCACGGTCCCACCACTCGATTCTTCGACGGCTTCGATCGACTCGCCCTCGGCTCGCCGATCCCGCTGGAACTGCTCACCCTTGAGTTGGGGATGGACGCCGTCGAGTTTGAACCGGAGCAGTTCCCAGCACTCATGTATCGTGAGGGGGACCACTGATCCTCGTCTTCGCGAGCGGGAAACTCCTGTGTACCGGACTCACCGATCTGGAGGGCGTCTCGGAAGCGGTCGATAATCTCGTCGAACAAATCCAAGTCGTCGTCTGAACGGGGCCCTCTCGAAGTGCAATGTGGATCGGCTCTTCACTGACTGCCTTACCAAACAATTGTATCCGAAGCAGCGACTATTGTTAGGTAAGACATGGCCATGGGTGTGCTGTTCCTGTCCTCAAATACCACTCCGTGATTCAACAATATATAAGCAGTCGGTGGAGAAAGTAGGTGACAGCACTAACTGATGGAGATCGTTAGCACAATGGGTTCGGGCTCGCTCGGTCAGGAACTCAATCTTGATGTCTTTGTCGACGCTCTACAGGAGGCTGTAGACCACGGTGTCACAGCGAATTTCAGCGGGTCTGGAATGGTTACTGTCCGGCTCGATTCGGATGGTGGGCACTGTCTAGTTTAGCACCTCGTCAGCTGGCGTTCGATCATCGAGCGATTGATGCGGTCTGAGGCGGTTGTAGTAATGCGCAAATAATGCAAGCCATTGGCGAACGCTCTGCCGACTGCCCACCC
>NZ_JAJJZG010000034.1 GCF_021028995.1 Halobacterium sp. KA-4
CTCGATCTCCTCGGCGTCCTCGTCGGCTTCGGCATCGTCCGCCTCCTCGTCGTCGTCCTCGCCACCGCCGGGCTCTCGGCCGCCGACCTCCCGCTGCTCGCGGACGTACTCGACCCGCTGGTCGTCGTCGCGCTCGCGACCGCTGGCTTCGGCGCGACGGCGGCGTTCACGGGCGGCGTCGGCGGCGGCGCGGTCGGCCGCGCGTTCTCCGTCGTCGTCGCGACTACCATCCTCCCGTTCCTCGCGACTGTCGCCGTCCTCGTCGAACGCGTGCAGCAGAACGTGGGCGTGCTCGGCGAACTCGGAGACGTCGTGGGGGTGGTCGTCGGTCTCGTCCGCTCGCCCACCGGAACCAGTATCGACGTGGTGGTGTTCTTCGTGCTGGTCGCAGCGACAGCGCGTGCACTCGCTGCCGGCGTGAGCGCCGCGCCGCTGGTCGAACTCGCGCCGCGCGACCGTCGCGAGACGGTGTCGCAGGCCAGCCGGTACGTGGTCGCCGTCTGCTTGACCGTCTGGCGGTTGTTCGCGCTGAGTTGGGCAGTCGTGTTCGTGGCGTTCGTCACCGGCATCGCGGAGCGCGCCGTCGCACAGATGCCGGACAGCGTCGTCTCGCTCGTCGGCACGCTCGCATCCGCCGGCGTGCTGCGTACGCTCATGTTGGCCGCTATTACGGTCTCCTTGCTCGTGGTCGGCGCCCTACGCGTCGCACGTCTCGCGACCGGAGACCACCGCGAGAGCCTCCGCCGGGTCGCGCCAGCCGCTGGTGGCGGCGTGCTCGCGGTCCTCGTCGGCGTCCTGTTCGCTAATCGGGTCGTCGCTGAAGTCCGGCGCGCGCTCCCCCAGCAGGCGCGCGCGAACTTCGAGGGCGTCGTCGCGACGTTCGGCGAGCCGGCGCTGGCTCTCGTCGCCCTGCTCGCACCGCTGGCCGCACTCTCGGCGCTCCTGCTGGCGTTCGCGGGGCTGGGCTGGCTTCGCGCGATTCCCCAGCGCAGCGCGCCCGCCGCCGTCGCAGCAGGCGCGCTCGTGGTCGCCGCGGCCGCCGCCGGCGTGCAGGGCGCGCCCCGTGAATTCGTGTTCGCGCTCGTCGCCACGGGGATGGTCGCGTGGGACGTCGGCGAGTACGGCGTCGGCGTCGCCGCGGAGTTGGAGCGACACGCGCCGACCGCCCGCGCGGAAGTCGTTCACGTCGCCGCCGCGGTCGCCGTGGGCGTGCTCGCGTACTACGCCGCGACGCTCGTCGGTGGGGTCGCCGCCGGACTCCAGACGCCCGACCCAGGCGCAGCGCTAGTCGCGCTCGTCGCGGCAGGCGTGGGACTGGCGGCGCTGGTCGGCGCGCTCGCGGAGTGAAGAATTGAGCTACCCACCCCTGAAGGGGTGGGATTCAGCATGGACTCCCGTTCTAGCCGAAACCTCGGCAGGTGATTCATACTCACCGTTCACGTTCAGCGTCCCGCTGTTCAAGCGCACGCCCAAGGGTGCGCCTTCGTCGCCCCCGGTTTGGTTGCGACGAAGATACCGCAAACCGATATTCTTGGCCGCGTTGTAGTCGGCGTGGTTCTCGTACCCGCACTTCAAGCACTCGAAGGCTTCGCCGTCGCGGTTGTCCGGGTGGGTGAACCCACAGTATGAACACCGCCGCGACGTGTTTTCCGAGGGAACCTGCTCTACTGTGATACCGTACTCTGCGGCCTTGTATTCGACATATTCGTAGAGGCGGTTGAATGCCCACTTATGCCCCCACGACGCCCCGGTCCGCTCGCGGATATCGGTTAAGTCCTCGAAGGCGATGACCGTACAGCCGTGTTGGCGGGCTTCTGCAACCAGTTCGTTGCTGATACGGTGAAGCGTCTGCTTGAATCGGCCGTTTTCTTTCCGACCGACTGCCTGGATATTCTCGTGTGCCCACCGCGTCCCGCACTCTTGTAGGTCGCCACGCCGATTTTCGTATTCACGCCGCCAGTGGTCGAACTCCGCGCCCGTCCAGAACGTACCCGTGCTGGCGACAGCGAGGTTGTTCACGCCGAGGTCAATCCCGAGAACCGTTCCGTTCTCAGGTGTTGGCTGTTCCGGCGAGTCCAACTCTCTTTCCTTCTTACAGTGAACGTGAAGTTGCCACTCGTCGTGCTTTCGATGTAGTTCCGCCCCCGTGGTTTCGTACTCGTCGGAGAACAGGTATTCCGCATGGGGTGTCTCACGATCTCTGTCGGGTAGCACGTAGTCGGCTTCGACCCGACCGTCTGTAGTGGCGAGAGACACGTAATCGTCGTAGAATGTGGCAGTTCGGTGGTCGTAGACGACGTGCGGGGAAGTCATACGCGGTTTCGACGCCTTCTTGCCTTGCTTCCATCGTTCGACAACACTCTTGCAGGCTTCTGCGGCCTTGTTGCGGGCGTTCTGAACCAGCCCCGTGTTTAGCGGCGTCTGATCGCACACGTCGTCGTAGGTTTCGCCTTGAAGTTGACCTTTGCTCGTGGTGACGTATTCGCCTTGGAAAGCGTGGTCAACCACGTATTGTGCCGCGAACAGAAATTCGTCCACGGTGTCACGGAGAAGTGCGTCGTCATCACTGTCCACGTCAAGCGTGACGGGGACAGTCCGGCGCACTTCCATAGATTAGATGTGATACTGGTGGTTTATGAAGATTAGGGAGTCAGGGTGGCTACGTCTGGTGGTTTGTGGAGCGGAGCTTACGGATTCATCCCACGGCTAACGCCGTAGGGTTTCTCCTGTATCTTCTCTAACACCGAAGCGGTCGACCTCCAGAGTATGCGGACGCTCTACGTGCAGCCGCTCTGCCCGTACTGCCGGAAAGTCAAACGCGCGCTCGACGACCTCGGACTCGACTACGAGACCGAACGCGTCTCCTTCTTCAAATTCCGCCGGGACGAAGTTCGAGAAGTCAGCGGCCAGTCGCAGGTGCCCGTGCTCGTGGACCCCGAGCACGGCGTCGACGGGATGCTGGAGTCAGACGATATCGTCGACTACCTCTACGAGACCTACGGCGAGTAGTTACGACACAGCCGGTACCTGCACGCTGTCGAGGACGTCCCGCACGACGTCCTCGGAGTCGACGTCCTCGACGGTGGCCTGCCCGGTGAGCACGAGCCGATGGACGAGCACGGACTGGCCCGCTCGCTTGACGTCCTCGGGCGTGACGTACTCGCGGCCCTGCACGACGGCGCGGGCGCGAGCGACCTCGAAGAGACGCTGGGTACCCCGGGGACTCACGCCGACTTCGACGCGGTCGTCCTCGCGGGTGGCGCGCCCGATGTCGACGACGTAGTCGCGGACGCCGTCGCTGACCGAGACCGTCTCCGGGACCTGCTGGAGGTCGGCGAGCGCGTCGTCGGGGACGACCTGTGACACCTCGGGTGTGGTGGTCTGGCGGTCCGCGCGGCGGTCGATGAGTTCTCGTTCGCCCGCTCGGTTGGGGTAGCCGATGCCAGCTTTCACCGCGAAGCGGTCGCGCTGTGCTTCCGGTAGTCGGAACGTGCCCTCCTGCTCAACGGGGTTCTGGGTCGCGATGACGAAGAAGGGGTCCGGGAGCTGGTGGGTCTCGCCGTCCACGCTCACCTGTCCCTCCTCCATCGCTTCGAGGAGTGCGGCCTGCGTCTTCGGCGGCGCGCGGTTGATTTCGTCCGCGAGCACGACGTTGGCGAACACGGGGCCGGGGTTGAACTCGAAGGACTCGGTGCGGGCGTCGTAGACGTGCGAGCCGGTGATGTCCGACGGGAGGAGGTCGGGCGTGAACTGCACGCGAGTGAAGCCGAGGCCGAGCGCGTTCGCGAGGCTGCGCGCCGTCAGCGTCTTCCCGGTGCCCGGAACGTCCTCCAGGAGGACGTGGCCGCGAGCGAGCGCGCCCGAGAGGACCGTTTCGAGGAACGTGCGGTCGGTGACGACCGCCTCGCTGACTGCGTCTATCACGTCGGTGCACGTCCGGGCGGCGGTGTCGGCGTCCATTCGAGTCGTGGGTCGCCGCCACCGTCCTTGTAGTTGTCGCCTGTTCTCGGCGCATCACTGGAATAACCGCTCAGTTAATACCGCGCCAGCCCGTCACTTCGACTAACCTAGCGAAACGCATACACCGCTCCCACCGAGAGGAGTGCGTGCTAGCGCCGTTCGAGGACGGGGCAGGCGTCTCGAACGGGCAACGGGGGCAACCGACGAACATGGGACCTGACACAGAGCTTTCGAACGTCGTACTCGTCACGGTGGACTCGCTCCGAGCGGACGCCATCGGAGCGTACGACGCACAGCGACACACGCCAGTGATGGACCGCCTCGCCCAGCGAGGGACCGTCTTCGAACGCGCGTTCGCGAACGGGAACTGGACGCCGTTCTCGTTCCCGTCGATGCTCTCCTCCCGGCCAGTGTTCTCCGATTCCGACGAGGTCGGTGTCAGCGAGTCGCCGACGCTCGCTTCGGCGCTGTCCGACGCGGGCGTCGCCACGGGCGGGTTCAACGCGGCGAACGGCTTTCTCACCTCGCACTGGGGATACGACAAGGGGTTCGACGAGTTCGAGCCGTTCGTCGCCAGCGTCGGGTCGAGCATCTACAGTCGCTACCTCGCTACTCACCCCACGGTCGAGGCGTGGCTGCAGCTCGCGACGTCCCCGCTGCGCCGCGCCGGGTCGTGGCTGCGCGGCGACAGCGACGACCGGCCGTTCCTCGACACGTCCCGAATGTTCGACGTCGAGCACGCTGCCACCGAATTCGTCGAAGACACCGACGAGCCGTTCTTCCTGTGGGTCCACTACATGGACGCACACACGCCGTACGTCCCCGCACCGCGGTACATCCGCGAAGTGTCCTCGAACGTACTCGGCACCCACCGGATGCTGCACGCACACACCCGCACCGGCCTCGGATGGGAGGTCGGCGAACGCACGCTCGGCGACCTCCGTACACTCTACCAGGCCGCTGTCCGGCAGGTCGACGCCAGTATCGGGCGACTGCTGGACACCCTCGACGAGGAAGGCGTCGCCGACGAGACCGCAGTCGTGCTCGCCGGCGACCACGGCGAGGAGTTCCAGGAGCACGGCCACCTCGCGCACTACCCAAAACTGTACGACGAACTGATTCACGCGCCGCTGGTCGTCGACGTCCCCGGCGCGGAGCCGCGGCGCATCGAGCAGCAGGTCGGCCTGGACTCGATTCCGCCGACCATCACGGACCTGCTGGACGTCGACGCGAACGCCGACTGGCAGGGCGACTCGCTCGCCACCGCGGTCCTCGACGGCGACGAACCCGACGACGACCCGGTCGTGTCGGTGACCGTGCGTGGCGAGTCGGTGACCGCCCAGCCCATTCCGCGCTCGCTGGACGACGGCGACCTGCTCGTGAGCGTCCGCGACGCGGATTGGACGTACGTCGAGAACGTCGACGCCGACACCCACGAGCTGTACCACCGGCCGTCGGACCCCAGCCAGCAGGACGACTTGTCCGTGGACCCGTCGGCGGAGGCCCGCGAAGTCGTCGAACGGTTCGCGCCGCTAGTCGACGAGCACGCGGCCGTCATCCGCGACCGGAGCGGAACGACCGAAGCCGCAGTCGACGAGGACCTCGGCGCGCGGCTGGAAGCACTCGGCTACAAATAGATGGTCCGGCGCTACCTCCGCGGCCTCTACGAGGGGCCGTTCGCGATGCAGTTGCGACGGTTCGTCGCCGTCGGCGCGTTCACGGCGGGCGTCCAGATGGTGTTGCTGTGGGCGTTCGTGGACGTCGGCCGTCTGAACTATCTCGTCGGCGCAGTCATCGCCATCGAAATCACCATCGTCCTCTCGTACGTCCTCAACAACGCGTGGACGTTCCGCCGCTACCGCAACACCGGCACCGTCGATTTCCTCGTCGGCTTGCTGAAGACGAACGTCATCCGCGGCTCCGCGATTCCGCTACAGGTCGGCGTCCTGTTCGCGCTCGTGGAGTGGCGCGCGCTCCCGTACCTGCTCGCGAACGCGTTCGCCATCCTCGTCAGCGGCCTCTACCGCTACGTCCTCGACGCACGCTGGACGTGGGGTTAGGCGTACGAACGCCGCTGGATGCCGCTCGCGGTCGCTTCTGTTGACTCGCAGAACGTTCAGTCCAACTGCTTGCGCATCGCGACGTGGGGAATGCCTGCTTCCTCGAACTCGTCGCCGTCGCGGACGTAGCCGCGGCGGTCGTAGAACCCGGCAGCGGGCAGTTGGGCGTGGAGATACAGTTCGTCGAACCGCTCGCGCGCGGCGGCTTCGAGGGCGTCCATCAGCGCCGCACCCCAGCCTTCGCCGCGGCGGGCTTCGCGGACGGCGACGCGCTCGACTTTCCCCACGCTCGCCTCGTACTCGCGGAGGCGCGCAGCCCCGACGGGCTCGTCGTGTTCGGCGTAGGCCACGAAGTGGAGCGCGTCGCCCTCGTGTTCGTCCACTTCGAGGTCCTCGGGGACGCCCTGTTCGTCGACGAACACGGCGTACCTGACGTCGAGTGCGTCCTCGTAGCGGGCGTCGGTGTCGGCTCGCACGACCGGCATGAAAACGAGTCGGGCCGCGAGCCGGAAAACCCCTACTGCTCGTCGGCGACGTCCGCGACGAACTCTTCGAGCAGCGACGACAGCATCCCGGCGAATCCGGTGTCGCGGCTCCAGAACGCGGTCTCGGTGCCGTCGTCGCCAGCGACGCTGATGAGCACCGCAGTATCGTCGACCATCACGACGCGCTCGGCACCCATGTCGGGGGTCGGCTGCTGCGCGACCGCGACGTCACCGATGCGGCTCACGACCGCCACCCCCGGAGGACTGTTGGTAGAATCATACTGACAGTGTGGTTCTCGGGTTGTACTGACAGCTACTGCTTACACAAACACACCGGGAAGAGCGGTAATCCGTATCAACTACTCGCGGCGCTGGCGGTAGTCCGGCAGCGTGTCGTCCTGCATGACGGCCGTTCGCCCGCCGTCCACGAGCAGGGACGTGCCCGTCACGAACGCCGCTTCGTCGCTCGCGAGGAACGCCACCGCCGCCGCGACGTCCTCGGGCTCGCCGATGCGACCCACGGGGTGGATGGAGTCGAGGTGTTCGCGGTACTCGTCGTCCATCTCCTCGGTGGTGCGGTCGACGGCGACCCAGCCGGGGTTCACGGTGTTCACGCGAATCGACGGCCCGAAGTCCAGCGCCATCGCCCGCGTCATCCCGTCGATACCCGCCTTCACCGCGTTGTACGGGAAGTGCTTGGGCATCGTCAGCCGCGCGTGATTCGAGGAGACGTTGACGACGCTGCCGCCGTCCATCGCCGTGACGGCGTGCTTGGCGGTCAGCCAGTACGACCGGAAGTCCGTCTCCAGCACGAACTCCCAGTCCTCGATGGTCGCCTCGTCGGCGGGCGTCTCCGTCTGCACGCCCGCGTTGTTCACCAACACGTCCAGCCCGCCGAAGCGCTTGACGGTCGCCTCCACGAGCGCTTCGATGTCCTCCGGGTCGCGCATATCGGCTCGTACGAACACCGCCGAACCCGCTTCCTCGTCGCTGATTCGCTCCGCAACCACCTCGCCGTCCTCGACTGTCCGACCGGTGACGACGACGTTCGCGCCCTCCGCGGCGAGCCGGCACGCGATACCCTCTCCGATGCCGCGCGTCGACCCCGTGACGAGGGCGGTCTTCCCCGCGAAGCGTTCGCCAGTGCTCACCACTCGGCGACACCTCCGTCCTCGTGACGCCAGATTGGGTTGTGCCAGTCGGGCTCCTCGGACGCGCGAATCGCGTCCTCGTCCACGTCGATGCCCAGGCCCGGCCCTTCAGGGAGTTCGACGTAGCCGTCCTCGTACTCGAACACCGACGGGTCTTCGAGGTAGTCCAGCACGTCGCTGCCCTCGTTGTAGTGGATATCGAGGCTCTGCTCCTGAATCAGGGCGTTCGGTGCTGCTGCGTCCACCTGTACGCAGGAGGCCAGCGCGACCGGCCCGAGCGGGCAGTGGGGTGCCATCGCCACGTCATAGGCTTCGGCCATCGACGCGATCTTGTTCACCTCGGTGATGCCGCCGGCGTGCGAGAGGTCCGGCTGGATGACGTCCACGCTGCCCTGCTCGAAGACCTCCTTGAAGTCCCACCGGGAGTACATCCGCTCCCCGGTCGCGATGGGCGTCGTCGTCTTCGCCACAATCTCCGGGAGCACGTCGTTGTGCTCGGGGAGCACGGGCTCCTCCACGAAGAACGGGTCGTACGGTTCGAGCGCGGCGACCAGCTGCTTCGCCATCGGCTTCGAGACGCGGCCGTGGAAGTCCACGCCGATGTCCACTTCGTCACCGACCGCCTCGCGGACCGCAGCGATGCGGTCGACGGCCTCGTCGACGGCCTCCGGGTTGTCGACGCGGCGCATCTCCGGCGTCGCGTTCATCTTCAGCGCGGTGAATCCCGCGTCGACCTTCTCCGCAGCGGCCTCGCCGACGTCGCCGGGTCGGTCGCCGCCAATCCACTGGTAGACGCGAATCCGGTCCCGTGCTGGCCCGCCGAGCAGTTCGTAGACCGGCGCGCCGAGCGTCTGTCCCTTGATGTCCCAGAGAGCCTGGTCGATGCCCGCGATGGCGGACATCAGGATGGGGCCGCCGCGATAGAACCCCCCGCGGTACATCGCCTGCCAGTGGTCCTCGATGCGCGTCGGGTCTTCGCCGAGCAGGTAGCTCTCGAACAGTTCCTCGACCGCCGTCTCGACCGTCTTCGCACGCCCCTCCACGACCGGCTCCCCCCAGCCGACGGTGCCGTCGCTGGTCGTGACTTTCAGGAACAGCCATCTTGGAGCCGCGTGGAACAGTTCGTAGTCGGTAATTCGCATTACGTCGAGGACTGACCGGACACCCGTTAGTGGTTCCGGTCAGGCCCGCGAGCGCTCAGAACGACTGGCCGCTACTGGGACTGGAACCGCCGCGGCCGCGGTACTCGTAGTCGCCGAAGCCCAGCACCGGGAAGAAGATGGCCGGAATCAGCCAGAGTCCGATGCCGAAGAGGAGGCCGCAGCCGAACGACTCCGCGATGTCGATGGAAATCTTCGCAAGCACGAAGATGTTCACGATTGGCACGAACAGCAACAGCAGCCACCACCACTCGTTGCCGCCGATTTTGATCATCACGTAGACGTTGTATATCGGGATGATGGCGGCCCAGCCGGGCTCGCCGGCTTTCGAGAACGTCAGCCACGTTCCGCCGACAACAGCGACCAAGACGACCAACGCGATGAGTAGTCCGACAAGCCCAGCGACGGCGTCACCGGCGCTCGACTGGAGGGGCAACAGGAGACTGTCGAGTGTCATTCAAGACTACTACAGGCGCACCACCGTAAAAAACTCCGGGACGTCACTCTAGTTGCTCAGCGTACTCGTAGTCGGCGGGGTAGGCGTTCGGCGCGGCGTCGTCGATGCGGATGCCCCACCCGTCGAGCACCGTGGGGTCGTCGAGCGCTGTGCGCAGCGTCTCGCGCACGTCCTCGACGTCCACGCCGTAGTAGTCGCCGGGCACGCCGTCGAGGTACTGCAGTGCCGTCCGGAAGAGACTGCGCATCCCCGCGTCGTCGCCGGATGCCGGGCGGTCGTCCGCCGTGCTTCGCGTCCCGTCGCTCTCGAAGTTGTAGTGCTTGTGCGCGCCCGCCGCGACCTGCACCATCCCGTGGAGGAACGCCGACTCCGTGGTGCCGCTGCCGTAGTTGTACCACTCGTCCTCGAAGAGTGTATGCGTAGGTGTAAACAAATCCTTAGTTATTTGCACTTGGCGTATGTCGGTTGGCATGAGGTAGGCCACCATGGCGAAATCAATGCGTGAGCGGTACGAAACAGCCCGAGAACGAATTAAGAACGACGACGACGTAAGCGATAAGGAACGCGAGCTGATCCTCGAATTTCTGGACGCTAATGACCCGCGCCGGAACACGTACAAAATGCCGGACGGGAAAACGAAACAAGACGGGACCCTGGCCCGCTACGCCCGGGGGCTTTGTCGAGTGGCGCGGGACTTGGAGCCGGACCTTACCGAAGCGACGGCATACGACATTAACCGGCTCATGGACGCCTATTTGAACGGAAACGTCGAAGGCGTCAAAGACGAAGGATTAGCGAATAGTTCCGTTCGGAATTTTCAGGGTCCGACCCGACGGTTCTACCTGTATCACGACGATCTCGGGGTAGACCGCGACGACATTCACTTTGCGGACCAAGATGAGTCCCCGGTTGATGAGCGGGATATGTTCACCGCCGAAGAGGTGCAAGCCCTACGGGACGAAGCGAAACGACGCGGGTCCCGGGACGCTTGCTTAGTCGACCTACTCCTATACACGGGCCAGCGACGTAGCGCGTTGTTGAATCTCCGGCTCAAAGACGTGAAACCCGACGAAGGGATATTTTACCTGAATGACGACGACGGAGACCTGAAAGGTGCGAGCGGGAAGCGTCCGCTACTCGGGGCGGAAAAAGCGGTGAGGGAGTGGAAACGTCAACATCCGAGCGGCGACCCCGACGACTATCTGATCACTCACAAGCATAAGCAGACTAACCGCGATGGGGTACGACCTGGCGACAAGCTCGACCCGAGTACCGTCTACCGTCAGCTACAACGGATCGGGGACGCCGCCGGAGTCGACAAGCCGGTGAACGCTCACAACTTCCGGCATTACTTCGTCACGGTGTGTAAGCGGGACTACGGTATGGATAATGATACGATCAAGCACCTAATCGGCCACGAACCCGATAGTAAGGTGATGGAACGGACCTACGCTCACCTAACGGACGAGGATTACATCAAGAAGGCCGAAGAAAAGCGTGGGCTTCGAGAACCGGAAGAGGATAACCCGCTCACGCCGCCCGTTTGTGACGGGTGTGGGGAACCGCTCGACGGTGAATGGAAATCCTGCCCCTATTGCGGTATGACATACACCCCGGACGCCAGGGACGCCGAAGAGAAAATGCAGGACGACGTGAAACAGGATTACCGCGAAACGGACCCGTCGGACACCGATACCATGGACAAGCTCGACGAGCTGGATAATCTCTTAGACGATCCCGAAATCAAGCAGCTGCTGCATGAACGACTAGACGAATAGCCGCCATTTTTTCTCTTAGGTAACTTAAGCGCGGTTCTCAAACCCCCGATATTGGCGCGTCACGGTGTGAACCTCAAAGAACCCGCCTCCTTAGCGAATAAGGATGTGTAAGAGCCTCTAACTCCCGGGAATACAGGCAATAGACACCGCGAATTTGGTGGAACCCCATGGAAGGGTATTTCTCCGACGCTACCCCTACACTAAGAGCTATCTATCCCCAATCCAAATTCATGGGTATAGATTCCTCAATCTTCGAGGGTTTGAGAAAGTGTTTCGCGTCGTTCTTTCTCGCGTTTCATACCCGCAGCAATCCGTTTACCGAAATCGTCGGGAAGTTTTTCGCTACGTGAAGACGAAAGTCCAAATCGGGATTTCCATCGATAGATGGTCGCCTCTGAAACACCGAAAGCAACTGCAACCTCACCCGCATCATAGCCTTCTGCGAAGGCAGCTTCGAGAACGCTCGGGTTCTGGTAGTCTAATTCATAAAGTCGTTCTCGATCTATATCTTGAGCTATCTGTTCTAATTTGGCGTCGTTACGTTCTTGTCGCGTGGAATCATCGCCCTGCATGGGTGTGTTCTAGCACTCCTGGCGGTCGACGTCCATAGCGTCGGTCGCCTTCTAGCGACAACACGCCAGTAGTGTGTGGTGCAAATTCACAAGCCTGTAAAGATTGGTATTGACGACTTGTGAATGAAGTCGGCAACGAACCCACCAATTCACCCCCTATATCCCCGCGTGAGCGTTTTGGACGCCGGGTATTTGTCCGAAGTTCTCAAAACAAGATAGTATGCGGTTAGAAGCGACCGACAAGCCCGGCCAATACAAAGTCTGGTTGACGGATAGGGAGCTAGGCCAGCTACGCCGCCACGCCGGGAGCAAACGCAACGATCTACTCATTCAATTGGGCGGGTACGTCGGGCTTCGCGCCTTCGAGATACCCCAGGTGTGTCCGCGCCACGTCAAACGAACCGACGACGGCGAACACTACCGGCTACGGGTCCCCGAAGGAAAGGATACGACCGGCAGCGGTGGGAAGCCACGGGACGCCTATCTTCCCGAGAGTGTCGAGCGGGAGCTACACCAATACCAGCAAGAGAACGACCTACGCCCGTCCGACCCGTTCATAGACCTATCCGAGTCCAGGGTTCGAGCCGTCGTTAAGCGGGTGGCGAACACGACCGCCGACGAAACCGGCGAAGAGGATTACCACCACGTTTCGAGCCACGATCTCCGGCGGCGGTACGCCCAAAGACTACTCGTCGACGAACGCATGAACCCCAGGGTAGTCATGGCCGTGGGCGGGTGGGACTCATTCAAAGCGATAGAGCCGTATTTGAACGCCCCGAGCGAACGGGTCGTAAACGAAGCCTTCGACGGCGCGAACGTCGGCGTCTAACCGTATACGCCCGTCACGGTCGCGCCAGCGTAGCGCGTAGCACACACGAAGGGAGTTTCTACGTATCTTCTACTACTGTCGGACGCGGGCCGCCCACGGGACGCTCACGGCGCTTAGAATTGACGTGAGAATCTTCGAGCTTAGCGGGGGCTATTCTCCAAGTTCCTGAATAATCTCCTTCCGCCATTCGTTCTCTTCGTCCGGCCAATCCGGGATCGGGTCCGTCGGCTTCGGTTGGGCCATACCGTTTTCGTCCGGCTCACGGATCGGCTCACGTTCCTGGCCTTCGTCGACGGGCGAGAACCATACAATCTCGACGTCGCGAACGACCGACCGATCTTCGACGTGGTTTTCCTCCGGGCCACGGTCCCCGATCGGTGGTTGTGTGTACGTCCACCCGTCCCGATCGAGCCGCGCCGTCACTTCCGCGACCGCCTGGCCGGGCGTGGCTACGTCGTCTTTGTCCTTCGTCGGGTGGTCCGTATGGTGAGCGGCGCGGATTTCCCACCCGTTCGTTTGGTCGGGGTCGGCGTTGTATCCGCATATGAGCGTGACGCGCTCCCCGTCGTCAAACGCCGGGTCGCGCTCGGGGAGATCGTAGCGCCGTCGAATGTCGTTCTTCCGGTCGCACCGATTACAGTATTCGTCCCGAATGAGATTCGGGATACGAACGAGGGGAAGGCCCGTGATTACCTCTTTGAGTCCTTCCGGGGTCGGTTCTTGCGTGTCGATCGCGGGCGTGTCTGAGTGTTCGAGTGTCGCGGTCATGTGGTCACGTTCGCGGTTTGGTTTCGCCAGCTGAACTTTCTCCCTCTCTATGCGTGTATATAGTATATACCCTATTGCCCTGACTTGTGGTGGCCGGCGGTGGCTTCGCCTTTTGGCGATTAGCCCGACTGGTTCCCCAAGTGTGGTTTGCGTGGCTCATTCTTCCCTCGGATCGGCTACTAACTCGCGGTGTTTGCCGTTCTTCCATTCGCGAACCCGATTCCCGACCCAGGTATCAGACTTCTCCGCGAGCGCGTCGGCTACCTCTTCGTAACTTCGCGTCATATCGGTGTCCCACGGTTTGTACAGTCTGATAGCGACTTTGATTTGCTCCCGGCGCTCGATCTCTTCGGGAGTGGCCGGCTCTTCGCCGTCGCCTTCGGCGTCGCCTTCGAGCGCGTCGGCGTCCCACGTCTCTGAATGAATGAGATCATCCTTCCGCTCGGAGAGATGGCGATAGTACGGGTCGCCTTCGGCGTCCATGTTCGGGAAGGCTATGCGGTCGGTATCCTCGCCGTAGCTAAGTCCCTTCGTCCGGGTCTTAGCGCCCGACCCGCTCGAATTGAACGGAACTGTCACTTTGTACGGCTGAAAGAACCCGATCGGCTTCTCTCGACACCACACGCGGTAATCGGCGTATTTCTGAAGCCGTGGGTCGGCTTCGTTCCAATCGGGAAGCGTCGCCAGCGTGACGACGCGCTTCGAGCGTAGGAGTTGCCACGCCCGCCCAAAGTCGACGTTCTGGCTCGACATGGCGCGCCTGGCGTCCCCGCTCCCCGCGCCTACGAATTCGTCGAGAACCAACACGGACGGCTGTTCATGGCCCGGCTGTTCCTGATACCGCTTCAGGTAGTGAGCGCCGGAAAGGGTCATGTCGTCTTTCTGAATATCGTACCGGAACGCCCGGGCGATAAGCCGCGCCAGGGCGACCGCCCCCGACGTTTTCGCGACGCCTTTCCGCGCGTTCTCGGCGTCGACGAAGATAATCGCCCCACCCTTCCGGGGACCGAAAACGTCGTCCATGAGAACGTTCCAAAACTTCGTTTCCGTGATATGGCGCTCGAAGGCGGCGTTTCCGCCGGCTACGCGGGCGTCGCTCATTCACCCCCACCCCCTTCGGCCCCGGTTCCGTCGGCTTCGAGCTGTGGCGCGTCGCCTCCCGGCGGCCCCTCTTCGAGAATGTCCGAGTAGTCAAACCCGGCGTCCCCCTGTTCTTCAGCAATTTCAAGGTCCATCCCCACTTCGGCAAAGAACCTGTTTGCCACCGAAAATATCTGCATACATTCATGGATACCGGCGGGCGCGGGCGATCCGTCTCGCTCCCGCGTGAAACCCATTTTCGACGCCCATTCAGTAATCGTATCATAGGGGCGGTCATCAGGGATATGTTGGCTTCCGTCCCAATCACTTCGCGCGATTAGCGGTTTCAGCTCTATAATATACAGCGAAACGTAGTGTGCTAACCGCGAAATCTCGAACAGCGGGTACGACGTTCCCGTTTGCTGGTTTATTTCCATCTCCGAGATATGATCCGCTACCCGCTGGCGGGCGTCGTGAATCTCCTTAAACCGCTGTTGGCGGTTAAAGTCGTCCGGGTCGGTCACTACCGCGTCCGCCGTCTGTGGGTCCGTGGGGGCGTTGTGTTCTGACATGGGGGCTCTGGTGAATCGCCAGAAGGCGTTCGATTTCACTGTTTCACGGATCGCTTGATGTTGTAGACCGCACACATCAGGACGATCTCACGAAATTCACGGTACCACGCTCGGGCACGCACCGCGTGGC
>NZ_JAJJZG010000035.1 GCF_021028995.1 Halobacterium sp. KA-4
GGCGACTCTGCGCTACCAGGCGTCTTCGAGGACTCCCACGATCTCGTCGGCCGTCGGGTCGAGATCGGCCGGGGCGGCGTCCATGAACGCGTCCGCGAGGATGACCTCCGCGATGCCCGGGAAGTCGTCTCGCGCGAGCCCCTCGATGTCGCGAAGCTGCGACGGGAGACCGAGACCGTCTCGCACCGAGGCGACGGCCTCGACGACGTCGTCGACGACGACGGCCCGGTCGCGGCCCGCAGTGGACACGTCGAAGGCCTCCGCGAAGAGGTCGAGGCGAACGTCCGCATTCTCGAGGACGTATCGCAGGACGTGCGGGGCGACGATGCCGTGAACTTCGCCCTGATGGGCGGCGTAGCCGCGCGAGAACCCATGGCCGAAGGCGTGGATGATGGACGCGCGGTAGTGGTCGGGTGTCGAGAGGCCGTACTGGACGAGAACTGTCCCAGTGACGGCTTCGGCGAGCCGGTCGTCCGGGATCGGATCCTCAGAGAGCGCCGGCAAGCCGGACTGGAGGAGCCGGAGGCCCCGAACCGCCGTCCCGTCCGTGATCGGTGTCGCGTGGCGGGAGTAGAGCAGCTCGACGCCCTTGTCGAAGCCATTCATCGCGGACGCGCGGAGGACACCTGCTGGCGTCGTGCGGAAGAGCTCGGGGTCGTAGCAGAGCAGCGTCGGCATCAACCGGCCGTCCGAGAGCCCACCGCTCGGCACCTCGCCGACCGGGCGTTCGTCCGGGTCGAGCGTGAGTTTCAGTCCTGCGACCACGGAGAGATCCGCGCCGGCGAGCGTCGTCGGAACAGCGGCGATCGACAGAGGATCGCCGCTCGCCGCGACGGAGAGAGACTCGGCCGCCACGGCGTCCTCGGCGACGGCTTCGGGATCGCGGTCGTAGGAGGCGAGTGCGGCGATAGTCTTGGCGGTGTCGAGACTGCTCCCGCCACCAACGGCAACGAGAACGTCCGCGTCGAGTTCCTGGGCATGACGGGCTCCCTCGAGTGCGGTACTGAGGTATTTCTCGCTCGTCGTCTCATCGAAGACGCCGGCGAGCCGGTCGCCGAGACCGTCGCGAACCGGATCCATCACGGCGTCAGTGCTCCCAACGGTGCGCCCGCAGACGACGAGCGCCCGCTCGAGATCCCGTTCAGCGAGTTCGTCGCCGATCGAGGCGATGGCGTCCGCACCGTAAACGATCTTCCCAGGCTGATAATCGAGCGCGTACGTATCGGGGACGTCAGACATGGGGCGGGGTACAGGCGTGCGAGACATAAGCGTGCGGGTCGGCGACAGGTGGTTATAAGACGGCGTAGGGAGACGTGGCGAGTGATGCCATCGACACGCAGAGACACGGGCCGACGCGAGACGGGAGGACGGCGATGACTGTCGTGACTGACATGGCCGACGCCGTCTCGAGTGCGCTCTCCGAGGGGGATATGCTCTACCTCGGTGGGTTCACGCACCTCATTCCGTTCGCCGCCGGCCACGAGGTCATCCGACAGGAGTACGAGGATCTCCATATCGGGCGAGCGACGCCCGACCTCATCTTCGACCGGATGATAGCGGCGGGCTGCGCGAGCGAGGTGACATTCTCGTACGCGGGCAACCCGGGCGTCGGAAGTCTCCGCGCGTTCAGACGCGCCGTCGAAGAGGGTGTCCCGAACCCGATCGAGATCGATGAATATTCGCATTTCGGGATGATTTCCCGCCTCTCCGCGGGCGCACAGAATCTGCCGTTCGTTCCGCTGCGGACGTTCGTCGGATCCGACTACCCGGAGCACAACGACCACATCCGAATGGTCGAGAATCCGTACGAGAGCGAGCCAGAGGAAATTCCGGTCGTCCCACCGTTGAATCCAGACGTGACCATTATCCGGGCACAGCGCGCGGACGAGAACGGAAACGCGCAGGTCTGGGGTATCACCGGTGACATCACCGAGGCCGCGTTCGCAGCCGACACCGTGGTTCTCGCGGTCGAGGAACTCGTCGACGAAGACGTGATTCGGAGCGACCCGAACCGGACGATTGTCCCGGGATCAGTCGTAGACTACGTCGTCGAGGAGCCCTACGGCTCGCATCCCTCCTACGCGCAGGGCTACTACGACCGCGACAACCAGGCCTATATCGAGTGGGACGAAATCTCTCAGACACAGGAAGGGATCGAAGAATGGCTCGACGAGTGGGTGTACGGCGTCGAGACGCACGCCGACTACCTCGAGAAGCTCGACACCGGACAGTTCATCGATTTGCTGCCGAAGTCGAACTACGCGACACCGATAGACGTGGGGGACTACTGAGATGGTCGAGTACACCGACACGGAGCTAATGATCACGCGGGCGGCACGGGAACTGAAGAACGACGACACGGTGCTCGTAGGTGTTGGAGTGCCGAATCTCGCATGCAACTACGCGAAGCGCCGACACGCCCCGGACTTGGAAATGGTCTACGAGTCGGGAACCATCGATTCGAACCCCTCGAAGCTCCCACTCTCCATCGGCGACCCGGTGCTCGTGACGAACGCGGGTGGCGTCGTTCCGATGTTGCAGGGCTTCCAGCATTACCTGCAGGGGGGACACATCGACGCGGGGTTCCTCGGCGGCGCACAGATCGACAAATACGGGAACATTAACTCCACCGTAATCGGCGACTACGACGACCCCGACGTTCGTCTCCCCGGAAGCGGTGGCGCCTGTGACATCGCGAGTAACACCGACCGGACGTTCATTATCACGAGCCACAGCGAGCGGCGTTTCCCCGAGGAGGTCGATTTCGTCACCTCCCCCGGCTACGTCGACGGGCGCGAGGGGCGCGAGGAGCTCGGCCTGCGGGGCGGACCGGAAGCCGTCATCACTGACAAGGCGGTGATGAAATTCGACGAGGGTGGCGAGATGTACGTCGAGACACTCCACCCGGGTGTGACGCGCGAAGACGTGCTAGATGCGACGGGCTGGGAGATCAGCTTCGCCGACGACCTCGGTGAGACGCCGACACCGGACGCGGAGGGGATCGAGCTCATTCGGGAGGATCTCGATCCCGACGGCGTCTACACCGGAACCAGCGACTAGCACTCACCCCTACGAACGAAAATTATATACGTTTGGTGTCAAAAGAGAGTAGTGCGAGAAACAATGGCAGCAAACGTAGACGGAATCCACCACGTGACGGCGTTCTGTGACGACCCGCAGGAGAACTACGACTTCTTTGCGAGAGTTCTCGGTCTCCGATTCGTCAAGCGAACAGTTCGATTCGACGTACCAGACAAGCTCTATCACCTATACTACGCTGACGAGCAGGGGACGCCCGGCACCGTGATCACGTTCTTCCCGATGAGCAACCTCGACATGGACGAGGGCGTGAACGGGAAGGGCCAGATGAGCCGCACCGGTCTCACCATCCCGGAGGGCTCCGTCGAGTACTGGCAGGATCGTTTCGACGAGCACGACGTCGAGTACTCCACCGAGGAGCGCTTCGACGAGACCGCGATCGCGTTCTCCGCGCCCGACGGCGTCCAGTTCGAACTCGTCACCGGCGAGTCCGACATCGAAGCCTGGACCGGCGCCGACGTCCCCGAGGAGTACGGCATCCGCGGCATGTACAACGCGACCATCCACTCCGCCGATCCCCAGGGCACCTTCGACGTGCTCGAAACGATGGGCTGGGAGCGCGTCGGCCGCGCCGACCACCCCCAGGCCGGCGACCGCGTCCGCTACGAGGCACCCGGTGACGCACCCTGCGCCACCAAGGTCGACGTCCTCGTCCGACCCAACGCCCCCGGCTACGTCCAGGGCATCGGTACCTACCTCCACGTCGCGTTCAGCGTCGAAAACGACTGGGAGCAGACTGAGGTGAGCCAGACGCTCCGCGACAACGGCTACATCACCACCTCCAAGAAGGATCGCGACTACTTCCACTCCCAGTACATCACCGAGCCCGGCGGAGCTGTCTTCGAGTTCGCCACCAAGGGCCCCGGCTTCACCATCGACGAGGACGTCGACGAACTCGGCGAGGAACTCCGCGTTCCGGCCTGGCTCGACGTCGATATCGAGTATCTCAAGGAGCAGCTGCCCGAAATCGACACTCGGTAAGCCACCCTTCGGTACTGCGGTCTTCTAGCGGTACGCGTCTAGGCTGTCATCGCTCGAGATGCGCTGTCGGTCTCTTCGATGCGTTTTCTTCCGTACGTTGTGGAGTGCAACAACAGTCCGAGCACGGCATGAGAGATGGCAATTCCGCCGAGCCGATCATCAACGCTTCTCGCCCCGCAAATTAGATATTTGCAGGTCTTCGAAACGACCGGCCCGTTCGAGGCGCTCCACGAGACACGGTCGGCTTCGCGTCGTCATCGCGCAGTGACCAGTCTTCGTGTCTCGGACTCTCCTCCAGTCGACGGTGTGTTCCCCATCGTGGGACGATCGCGAGGGGCACCGGAAAGCCGTCGTAGCGGCCGAAATCTGGCGAGTGAATCGGGAGAGGTGTGCTCTATGTTGATATCGAACGCCACTATTGGAAGATGGGCGTATATGTAGCAGAATACGTTACTACAATATGGGTGTAAAGATCGATGGGAGAGTCGGTTGTGAACCCCTACGGACATAAGTAACGAGAGGACGACGGCCACGTTAAATCACCGCGTTTCCTATATACAGACAAGACTCACCTCACAAAGTGGCGGCAACGAACTCCAGTCGAACTTCGCTGTGTGGCCTGAGAGCCATCGGCGATGAGTGAGGGTCGGCGAAGGAGGGGAGATTTTACCGTCGACGACAGTTCAGGAGCGTGAGACACTGGCCATCGGAGATGCCACGTCGAGACAGACAGCCTTCAGGCCGACAGCGAGACAGTCAGTCAATATGAGGCACGCCACACGGGCATCGCTGGCAGTGTCGACGACCGGGGTTAACGACACCAAGTGTACGGCTCGTCACGCACACGGGCGCAGAGAGCCGCCTAGGCATGGAATGCCGTCATGCCCTGGTTTGGCTCCCGAGTGGTAATACGGACGCAGTAGAGTTCACTGGGTGCCTCCACCTGCGCGCAGAACGCCTCAAAGAGTTCGACCAGTGGTGTATCTTCGCGACGTGTGCAACGGCGTCAGCGCCGAACCTCTCGTGGAGACGGTTCTCGTGAATCGATCCGGCTGCTCGCTCGGAAACCGGACACACGCTCAGCAGGCAGACGACTCGACCAACCGAGGCCACGACAGCCTGCGGGACACCCTACCAGCCGGATGGTGTTTACATATACCACACCCAGAAGCAGACAGACGAATAGCCGGCTGTGGGATGTCACGGGATGCGTCCCGCCGCCCTCATATCGATAATTGCTTTTGTATACAGTTGTGAAGGCTATATAATGACACCAGACCAGCCACCGAAGCCAAAACGGCCGGTCAAGACGGCCGACAAGATGGCCAAGTTATTCGTCGTCCTCCAAGAGAAGGAGCTGGCAGGTGTGACTGAGCTCGCAGACGAGCTAGACCTCGCAAAAAGCACTACCTACCATTATCTCGCCACGCTGCAGAGCGAGGGGTACATCTCCAAGGAAGGAGAAAAATACCGACTCGGGCTCCGGTTTCTCGAGCACGCGGTTCACGTGAACCGAAACCTCGGCGTCCGTCCCGCCGTCCGACCGGTTATCGAAGACCTCGCCGAAGAGACTGGGGAGGCCGTCTGGTTCCTCTTTGAGGAGCACTCCTTCCCCATTTTCCTGAGCCGAGAGCTCGGTGAGCAGGGTGTAGTATCGTTCCGACAGATCGGGAAGGCGGAACCCGCAACTGCGGGCGGAAAGGCCGTGCTAGCGCAGTACTCTGAGGAGGAGATGAAGAATATCGTCACCTATCTCAGCCGGAAACACCCCGAATACGTCCTTCCTGAACCGGATACGTACGTCGAACGCGTGGAGGGCGTCGCCGAGCGCGGATATGCGACGACGGTGGAGGAGGTCGAGTCGGGCGTCGCATCAGTCGGTGCCCCAGTCATTCGAGATGATAGCGTCGTCGGAGCAGTTGAGGTGGCTGGGCCGACGAAGCGACTGGAAGAAACCCTCTGGGACGACCTCCCTGGACTTGTTACGAGTGCGGCGAACGACATCGAGATCCGCCTCTCGAACCCGGACGGCCGGAACCCGGTGTTCTGAGCAGATATCGTGGTCATCCGACCACGGAGGCGTCACTCGTTGTGCCAGGGGTAGCGTGCCGTGTCCGCACCCGCGTAGTCGGGGTCGAGATAGATGAACAGGCGGTGTATCTCTCCGCCTCGAAGACGTCGCACCACCGGCCGCCGCCGGGCGTGTCGTCCGCCCGCCACTCGACGCCGTCCGCCGTTTCGCCCGTGCTCGTTCCCTCAACGACGACGAGATCGTCGTTAATGATGTAGTTGAAGTACGTGTAGTCGTGTGACATCGCTGTGACGGTCTCAGCGACGTCGCCGAACAGCTCGGCGATTTCGTCCGTTCCGGTCGCGACACCCCACTTCGGGTAGTACACCCGCGCCGTCGGCGCGAACAGCTCCATGAAATCCGTTCCCGCGTCGAGACGCTTGAAATAGTCAAGCACCAGTTCCTTGCGTTCCTCGTCGGCCATGGTAGTTCCCATAGATGAACATACTCTTTATTCAATATAATTATACCGCCCGATCCATGGTAGCACGAGCCGATCCGGGTGGATCTCGTTCGCCACCCGAGACCGTCAGAGGTTCTTAACGGCCGCCGACAGCTGCGGCCGCGGCTTCGTGAGCAAGTGTCATCGACGACGTGTATCAGGCCGGCATCTACGAGCAAAACACCACGTTTGAGGCATCAGAATGGAGGGATCAGCCAGTCACCGAACGAGGTATCGAGGGGGATAGAAGAGACGTTTGATAAGTGCATACGACCGCGACGTACCAGGCGCGTACGACTGTCTCCCACACTGACACGGAGTCGAACTAGTCGTCGCCCGGAAAGCGAACCACCGATCGTCTACCGATAGTCCTCGGTCGTGACGAGGGGGAGGGTCGTGGCCACCACCTGGTGTGGACTGCGTGTCGTGCCGGTCATACACGACCACCACACCGCGCGGTAGTTGATTCGATCCCGGTTGATTTCGACCATCGTGAAAACAGATCACACGGCGGTACAAGAGGACGCGACGACGTTCAGAAGCCGAGCAGTACGCGACGAGGAGAGTCCGACGGCTTAGGCGTCGGGCCAGCGCTCGATGTAGATGGTTTCGTCGGTGTAGAAGCGAACGACGTCCTCGGACTGCGCGTGGAGATCGCCGAAGAAAGAGTCCTTTTGCCCGCCGAAGTGGAAGAACGCCATCGGTGCGGCGGTTCCCGCGTTCACCGCGAGGTTCCCCGCCTCTGCACGGTGCCGGAATTTCTGCGCATCCGCCCCGCTCCCTGTGAACAGACTCGCTGCGTTCCCGAATTCGGATTTGTTCAAGATCTCGATCGCTTCATCGATGTCCGCGGCAGACGTGAGGCCGAGAATGGGGCCGAAGACCTCTTCGCGCGTGATAGTCATCTCGGGCGTCACGTCGCGGAAGACACAGGGGCCGAGGAAATTCCCGTTCTCGTAGCCCTCGACCTCAACGTCTCGCCCGTCCACGATGAGTTCTGCGCCCTCCTCGATGCCGGTCTCGACGTAGTCGCGAACCCGCTGTTCGTGTTCGGGTGTGATGAGCGCGCCGATAGTCGTCTCCTCGTCGAGGCCGTGCCCGACAACCTGTGATTCGGCCTCCGCGACCACCAAGTCCACGAACTCTTCGTACACCGACTCCTCGACGATGATCACGTCATTAGCGAGGCACCGCTCCCCGCCGCAGGCGAAGGAGGAGGAGACGGCTTTCGCGGCGGCGAACTCGAGGTCGGCGGTCTCAGTGACGACGACGTGGTTCTTCGCACCACCCTGGGCTTGGACGCGCTTGCCGTTGGCGGCTGCCTTCTCGTAGATCGTCTCCGCCACCGGCGTGCTCCCGACGAACGAGACACCCTCGATCCCGTCGTGCTCGAGGATCGCGTTCACCGTCTCCACCCCTCCATTCACCAGCTGCACGACGCCGTCCGGAAAGCCTGCCTGCTCGATGAGCTCGAACATTTTCATCGCAGTGATGGGGTCGCGCTCGCTGGGTTTGAGGATGAACGCGTTGCCGGAGGCAACGGCGTAGGGGAGGAACCAGAGGGGGATCATGCCGGGGAAGTTGAACGGCGTGATTGCGGCGAACACACCAAGCGGCTGCCGCACCGCCGTCTCGTCGATCTGCGGGGCCGCGTTCTCCACGTGTCCGGCCTGCATCAGCCGTGGCATCCCGCATGCCACCTCGACGTTCTCGATCCCACGGCGCAGCTCCCCCTTCGCCTCCTTGAACGTCTTCCCGTGCTCCTCGACGAGCGCCTCCGCGAGTTCGTCTTGGTGCTCCTCCAGGAGCGACTTGAAGCGGAACAGCGGTTGAATCCGTTCCTCGATCGGCGCCTGCCGCCACGTCTCGAACGCCGACTGTCCCGCCGTCACCGCCTCGTCTACATCCTCCGGGGAGCTGAACCCGACACTCGTGAGCGCCTCGCCCGTTGCCGGGTTCACCACGTCCTGTCCCTCGCCGCTCGTCGGGGCGACCCAGTCGCCGTCGACGTAGTTGTGAACCTCACCAATGTTTACAGCGTCGCTGTCTGTCATGGTTTTTAGAATCCTTCGTGAGGTAATAGTGGTTTTGGTATGGGTGTCTTCGAACGGTGTATCCTGTATTCAGGAGCGGCGCGGACTGTCTGGCGCGAGCGCGTCGTCGTAAATAGTGACGTAGAGGTTCTCGATCTCATCGGCCGTCGGTTTCCGCGGGTTGTTGTCCGGGGATCCCGAATCGATGGCGTCCTGCGTCATCTCGCCGACCACGTCGAGGTACTCCTCGCGGGAGGGAACCGCCCCGAAGTCATCGAGGTAGCGCGTGAGTTCGAGATCCTCACAAAGCTGAAGAATCCCCTGAGCGGCCAGATCGGCCGCCTCGCGGGTGCCATGGTTCTCGTCGGCCACACCGAGAATGCGAGCGACCGCTGCGTACTTCTCGGGCGCTGCCATCGCGGAGAACTCGACGACATAGGGGAGAATGAGGCCGTTCGCGAGTCCATGCGGAATGTGGAGCTGAGCGCCGAGCGGACGAGCGAGACCGTGGACGAGCGCGACGGAAGAGTTCGTGAACGCTTGACCCGCCTGCAGTTGACCGACCATCATGTCCGCACGGGCGTCGAGGTTCTCGCCGTTCGCCCAAGCGACGGGAAGGGAGCGGGCGATACGTTCCATCGCGGACTCGGCGTAGCCGTCGGGAACGCTATACGCGTTCACCGAGACGTAGGCCTCAATGGCGTGTGTAAGCGCGTCGATACCGGTGAAGGCCGTATGGCTCTTCGGGAGGGAGACGGTGAGCTTAGGGTCTTCGATGGCAACATCCGGCACGACGTTCTGGGAGACGATGAGGAACTTCGTCGACGTGGATTCGTCGCTGACGACGACCGATCGCGTTGCTTCGCTTCCGGTTCCGGCGGTGGTGTTAACCGCGATAAGCGGCGGTGTCGGGTTCGGGACGCCCTCATAGCCAGCCCGGTCAACGGCGAAGTCACGAATCGATCCGTCGTTGGTTGCGAGGATGCCGACGCCTTTGCCGGTGTCAATGGAGGAACCTCCGCCGAGCGTGACGATGACGTCACAGTCGTGTTCCTCCCAGAGGTCGTAGGCGGCTTCGATATTCTCTACCGTCGGGTCGGGACGGACATCAGTGTAGAGAACCGTCTCAACGCCGGCGTCCTCGAGCACGTCCAGGACGGTGTCACCGTGGAACTCCGCTATCTGTTCGGTAGCGAGGACGAGGGCGGTATCACCGTGAAGCGCGGCGTGATCTCCAGTGTGGCTGACGGCATCGGCGCCCAGAACGACTCGTCCGGGTGAAACGACCGTTCGTGCCTCGTTTGCGAGGATTGTGTTTCGTGTCATATCCTCCACTGTCACGATTGTCCGTCTTAGTTCTTCGTGCCTGGGGTGGTTGAGAACAGCACGGTTGAGGCGGCGAGATCGAAGTAGACGGTCGAATATGCGTACGCCGAAGTACGCGCTCGAAAGCGGTGATCGTCCGGGGTCGTTTCCGAGAGAGCGATAGGTAGTATTGCTTCAATGATAAGTGGTGAATAAGAGGGCGGGCGGGAACAGCGGCCAGTAGGTCGATGGCGATGCGAATATCGCTTACCGAAAACGACCCGCCTATCCGACGTGTTGAGTGATGATAGAACAGGCGCGCTGAACGTCGCGATGAGGGAGTACTGCTCTCGTGGAGGGCAACAATGCCGCACGATCCAGGGAAGGCAGATCCGGCAGCCCAAAAAGAGTTAAGTGTTCGTAGGTTGGAGTACCGAGTATAGCAGTCAAACGATCATGAAGATATCAGCAACGGAGGTCGGGAGATGACGCCTACCACGGACGCCCGAATTGGCTGCAGCGAACTCGCGACACTCCAAGGCGTCATCCTTCTCGGGCCACGCGCACGCGCAGACGAAGCGGCTCGCGATCTCACCATCCGGCAGGACGACCCGATGGATGCCGTGCAGCGTCGGCTCCGCCGACTCCACGAAGACGGCCACCTCGAGCGACGACGAACCGACGACGGAGATCGGTTAGTCGTCACCGCGAGTGGCTGGCGAGCGCTCTCCGCAGAGCAAGAGGAATACGAGGCCGTACTCTCGGAGATCGACGCTGAATTCACCGGCACCGTCACAAGCGGGATGGGCAAGGGCCAGCACTTCGTCTCACTCTCCGGCTATGCCGAACAGTTCGAGGAGCGCCTCGGCTACAAGCCCTACCCAGGGACGCTCAACGTCGACCTCGACGAAGGACGCGGCCGGGACGACCTCGAGCAGTTCGAGGGGATCCCAATCGATGCCTGGGAAACAAACGGAACGACATACGGATCCGCCACCTGCTATCGGGCTGGAATCGAAGCCGACGGCGAGCGCTACGAACCCGTCCACGTCCTCGTCCCCGACCGCACCGACCACGACATCGACGTTCTAGAACTGCTAGCGCCCGAAGAGCTCCGAGACATCCTCAACCTCCACGACGGTACGACGATCACCGTCTATGGCATCTGAAGAGACGACGACGTCACTGTCACCGACGACCGACGCCGTGATCGCCGCGGTAGAGGCGTTCGATCGAGGGGGGCCGGTGCTGATCCACGATGCGGCCGAGCGAGAAGGGGAGGTCGACCTCGTCTATCACGCTGCAGACGTTACCCCGGACGCCGTTGCCCGGATGCGAACCGACGGCGGGGGATTGATCTGTACCGCCCTCGACCACGACGTCTGCGGGGCCTTCGAGTTACCCTTCCTCGCCGACGCCATTGACCACCCCGCAGTCGAGCACGGCGACCTCGGCTACGATGCCCGCTCCTCGTTCAGCCTCCCCATCAACCACCGTGATACGTACACCGGCATCACTGACTCCGATCGCGCACGCACCATCACCGCGCTCGCCGATGCCGCCGCCGACCCCGACAC
>NZ_JAJJZG010000036.1 GCF_021028995.1 Halobacterium sp. KA-4
GGCCGGGTTTCGGTCCCGCGGTCGGCGTCGCGGAGCGCGCGCTCGACGAGGGGTTCGACGCGACGGTCGTCTTCCACGGCGAGAACCCGCCACACGGCGACCGACTCGACGCGCTCGCGGAACGAGGTGCGACCATCGATGTCGTGACTGCTCTCGACACCGCGGCCGACCACCTCGACGGTGTCGCGACGGAGAACGTCTTCGTCTTCGGCTTCGACGATTTCATTCAGGACGTGCGCGAGCTGCTCGAGGACGCGGGACACGTCGCCACGGACGCGGCCATCGAGAGCTTCGGTCCGGCCTGAAATCAATTAAAGCGCCGGGGGGCGAACTCCCTGTCGTGAGCCCGAGCCTCCACCAGACGCTGCTGATGGTAACAGACCTGGACGCGTCCACTGCGTTCTACCGCGACGTCGTCGGCCTCGAGTCGGACGTCGTGAACGACGGGAACGTCGAGTTCGATAGCGGCCAGTGCACGCTCGTCCTGGAATCGGACTTCGGCAGGGATGTCCTCGACGCGTTCGGCCTCGAGGAGCCCGGCGACGAGCGAGGGAAAGGCGTTATCGCCGCCATCGACGCCGGATCGCCGGAAGGGGTCGACGAAGTACACGAGCGCGCCGTCGACGCGGACGTGACCGTTCGCATGGAACCCCGCGACGTCGACTGGGGACGGCGAATGATGCTACTCGCCGATCCGGACGGCTACACGGTCGAAGTCTCCGCTGCCCTGTAAGCTAGTCTTTATCACGCCTTCGGCCGAAGGCTCTCTGAGACAATGAGAGCAGCGCGATACTACGGCGAAGGCGACGTGCGCATCGAGGACGTCGAGCCGGACGACGTCGGGCCGAACGACGTCCGTATCGACGTCGCGGCCTGCGGTATCTGTGGCTCCGATCTCCACGAGTACGCCGCCGGCCCGATGACGATTCCGACTGAACCCCACCCCGTTACGGGGGAGGCGCTCCCGTTCACTATCGGCCACGAGATCGGCGGCACCGTCGCGGAGGTCGGCGAGAACGTGGACGTGGCCGTCGGGACGACCGTCGCAGTCAACCCCATCGTCTGGTGTGGGTCGTGTCGCCCCTGCGAGCGTGGCGACTACCACCTCTGCGAGAACGGGGGATTCGTCGGTCTCTCGCGCAACGGCGGGTTCGCCGAGAACGTCGTCGTCTCCGCGGAGAAGGTCGTTCCCGTGCCCGACGCCGTCTCGCCCGAACTCGCGTCCCTCGTCGAACCGTTCAGCGTCGGCCTCCACGCCGTCCATCAGGCCGACCTGTCGGCGGGTGAGAGTGTCGTGGTCTTCGGTGGCGGACCGATCGGGAATACGGTCGCACAGGCCGCACGTGCGGCGAACGCGGGGCCGGTCTATCTCTCCGAGCCACAGGACGCGCGCCGCGAAGCCGCCGAACGTGTCGGCGTCGAGCACGTCATCGACCCGATGGAGACCGACCCCGTCGAGCACGTCCGTGCGGCGACCGGCGGCGTTGACGTCGCCTTCGAGGTGGCAGGTATCGAGCAGACGCTCAACCAAGCCATCGACGTCACGCGGGCGGGCGGGCGGACGACCATCGTCAGCCTCTTCGAGGAGTCCGCGACGGTTCATCCGACGGACGTCGTGACACGCGAGCGAACCGTGAACGGAACTGCGGCGTTCCACGGTGGCCCGCGCTCGCAGGAAGAGGCGGGCGTGACGGCCCGAAACTTCGCGGACGGCACGCTCGATCCGGAGGCGCTCGTGACGGCCCGCATCGCTCTCGAGGACATCGTCGAGGAAGGGTTCGAGCGACTGCTCGATCCGGACAGTCAGGAGATGAAGGTTCTAGTGCAGCCCTGAGGGACGGGAGCGGCGTTAGGGGCCGCCGACGTTGACCCACCCGCCGTCGACGAGGAGTGCTTCAGACGTGATGTAGGAAGAGAGGTCACTCGCGAAGAACACGGCGGCGTTTCCGAGATCCTCGGGGGTGCCAAGGCGGTCGAGGGCAGTCTCGGCGGCGCGCGCGCGCTCGGCCTCTTCGTCGTGGTTGTCCGCAGCCAGACCGGTACCCGCGGTGAAGCCGGGCTGGATGGCGTTCACGCGAACCTCCGGGCCGAGGATTTCGCCGAGCGCGAAGGTCAGCGACTTCACGCCGCCTTTCGTCGCGCAGTAGAAGGCTGCACCCGGTTCGTCGAATCCCTGGTTGGCTGCCGTGCTCGAGACGTTAATGATGGAGCCGGAGCCGTTGGCGACCATGCGCTCACCGGCGGCGCGACAGCCGAAGTAGACGCCCTTGAGGTTGACGTCGGTAATGTCGTAGTAGTCCTCCTCGTCGGTTTCGAGGAACGTCGGGCCGTGGGTGATACCGGCGTTGTTCACCATGATGTCGATGCCACCGCGTTCTTCGGCGACGTCGACCGCGTTCTCGACGCTCTCGTAGTCGGTGACGTCACACTCGACGTATTCTGCGTCGGCGTCAGTCCGTTCGTGTATCGCCTCGACCGTCGGTGTCGTGTCTTCCGTGCGGGGCGTCTCGCGGAGGTCGGCGACGACGACGTCTGCACCCTCTCGGGCGAGTGCAAGGCTGATTCCACGCCCGATACCGCTCGCAGCGCCCGTGACGACAGCGGTCTTGCCGGTCAATAGCTCGGCCATACGCCACCAATTGCTGGGAGGAAGTATGAAGCCACCGGTTAACCACACGATTTATCATCTGGTCTATCCCATACCATACTATGTTAAGTGCTACTAACGTAACCAAGCGCTTCGGTGGCCTCACCGCCGTCGACAGCGTCGACCTCGAAATAGACGATGCCGAAATCGTCGGCCTCATCGGTCCGAACGGCGCCGGGAAAACCACACTGTTCAACACGCTCACCGGCGTCCACCCGCCGAACGAGGGAACGATCACGTTCAACGGAACGGACATCACAGGGAGTGAATCCCACCAGATCGCCCAGCACGGCATCACGCGGACGTTCCAGACGCCGCGCACCTTCGACGAGGAAACCGTTCTCGAGAACGTCCTCATCGGCGCGCTCTTCGGCTCCGGCAAATCGCTGAGCCGCTCCGAAGCCGCGGACGTCGGCCGCGACGCCCTCGACTTCGTCGACATCTCCCACGGCGAAGACGCCGACGTGAGCGAACTCAACCTCATGGACCGCAAGCTCGTCGAGCTCGCGCGCGCGATCGCTGCCAACCCCGACCTCCTCCTCGTCGACGAGATCGGGAGCGGCCTCACCCCCACCGAGCTCGAGAAGCTCACCAACACCTTACAGCGGGTTCGAGACGAACGTGGCATCTCGGTCTTCTGGATCGAGCACATCATGGACGCCATCATGGGCGCGACCGACCGTATCGTCGTGCTTAATCAGGGCGAGAAGATCGCTGACGGAACGCCTGAGGAGGTACAGAACGATCCCGCAGTCGCGGAAGCGTACCTCGGCGAGCGCGACGAGGACGGAACGGCCGCGGAGGTGGCGGAATGAGCGACAACAACACGATCACCGTCGACGAGGTCGACGTCGCCTACGGCGACCTCCAGGTTCTCTGGGACGTCTCGATGGAAGTCCGGGAGGAGGACGACATCGTCAGCGTCATCGGCCCGAACGGCGCCGGAAAGACCACACTCCTCAAGACGCTCTCCGGGATTCTCGAGCCGATGGACGGCCGCATCGAGCTGTTCGGCGAGGAGTCGACCGGTCTCCGCGCAGAGGAGATCACCGACCGCGGCTTCGTCCACGTCTCCGAGGCGCGCAACCTCTTCGGAGATATGTCCGTGTACGAGAACCTCAGAATGGGGTCGTACACCGAGCGCGAGAGCTTCGACGACACCCTCGATGAGGTGTACGAGATGTTCCCCGTCCTCAAGGAGCGCCGTGACCAGGATGCCGGTACCCTCAGCGGCGGCGAACAGCAGATGCTCGCCATCAGTCGCGGCCTCATGGCCCAGCCGCGCGTGCTCGCGCTCGACGAGCCGTCGGGCGCGCTCGCTCCGCAGCTCGTCGAGCGGGTCTTCGACACCATCGAGTCCATCAGCGAGGACATCACCGTTCTCCTCGTCGAGCAGCACGTCGACCGTGCCCTGGGTCTCGCCGACCGCGCATACCTGCTCGAAAACGGTCGCATAGTCGATGAAGGAACCGGCGACGAGCTCCTCGAGAGCGACCACGTCGTCGACGCCTACCTGCGCGGGAGCGCCTGAATCGGCGGACAGCAGCCACTCACCGTTCGGTTCTTGCAGGCTTACTCGACGAGCGACAGCATCGAGCGGCCGCGAGTCACAGACGCTGGCGTATGCGGTTCGGTGATACGTGAGCGAAAAAACGAGACCGTGGATCGCGGGGCGTTAGCTGAGCGTGAAGTCGGGGTCAGGCTGGACCGGTTCGGAGCGGAACTGCGGCGTCAGCTTGAAGTTCCCGTCCGGGTAGTACTCCGGCGCTCCCTTCTCGAAGCCGTAGTACGTCTGCACCACGTTCTCCATCTCGCACCACTCGTTGTACGACAGCGGGAAGCTGAAGACCGTCTCTAGCTTCATGTCCCGCAGCCCCTGACTCACCATCTCTGGGTTCGTACTCCCGGCGACCGTTATCGCCTCGGCGATCGCCTTCCCCGACACGAACCCGCACGCGTCCGGGTTGTCGAAGAACGCGCTGTGCGTCTCGTAGTAGTCGCTCGCCACCGACTTGTACCGATCCGACTCGAAGTCGACGTTGTAGAACGGTGCGAACGACTCATACAGGAGCGGCTCCCCGATGACGTCGTAGCTCACCGACGCCGGCTCGATCGCCGCCGGGAACGCCTCCGGCTCGAAGCCCAGATCGTACGCCTGCATGTACATGTTGTCGAGCCCGACCGGGTGTCCGCTCCCCGTGAACACGTCGACGTCCTTGGGCATCTGCCGCAGGTACGACGTGAACGTCGTTTCCGTCACTGGCGCTTCCCGGGACACCACTTCGACGCTGTCTCCCAGCTCGTTGGTCAGTGAGTTCAGGAAGCCCTGCCCCCACACGGCGGACTCCACGATCGCGCCGACCTTCGACGCGCCAAGCTCGTTGATCCACTGCGCCTGAGCCGTCGCGTCCATGTAGATCGGTGGCAGCCCGACTCGATACGTGTAGCGCGTCTCCGGGGTCAGCTCCACCCCGCCGGACGCGAACAGGAGAAGGGGGACGCCTTCCTCTTCGGCCACGCGCGAGGTCTGAATACCCACGTCGCTCGCGCCCGGCCCGGTCGCCGCCACGACGTTCTCCTGCTCGATCAGTCGCGAGAAGGCGTTCGTCGCCGTCTGCACGCTCGTCTTGGTGTCCACCGAGAGGACTTCCAGGTCTCGATCCAGATCACCGCTCTGGTTGATCCGCTCGACCGCGAACCGCAGCCCGCGCAGGTGACGCTGCGCGTCCGCGGAAAACGGACCCGTCAGCGGCTCCAGCGCAGCGATCTTGATCGTCCCGCTCGACGTCGTGCTTCCACCGCCGCCGCCACCGCCGCCGAGACAACCGGCTACGAGTCCGATACCAGCACCAGCACCGACTGTCTTGACGAACTTCCGCCTGTTTGAATACTTCATGGTCGTTGGTGTATGGCCCAAAGGATGAGAGGTGAGTGTATAAAAGTTGTGTAGGCGGCTGCGCTATGACTATGACGAACCCAGCGAGCGGATCCGCTCACCGATGTCCGTCCGTTCCTCGATCAGCGTCGAGACGTACGTGACGATCCCCTGCCGGAAGAACAGGAACAGGAACATGAGCAGGAGACCGAGGATGACAGTACTCCACTGACCCGCGGACTGGAGCTGCTGGTTCACGTACAGCAGGATAACGGAGCCGACGAGCGGGCCGAGCAGCGTGCGCAGGCTCCCGAGGATGAGCATGATGAGCACGAGCACGTCGATAGATCCGAATCCGAAGATGGAGGGCTGAATGTACGTGTTCATCTGGACATAAAACGGACCGATGAACCCGATGATGAACGCGGCGGTGAAGCCAGCGATGGTCTTATAGCGAACCACGTCGATGCCGACGGACTCGGCCGCCAGTTCGTCCTGGCGGAGCGCGTCGAAGGCGAGCCCGTACTTCGAGTGCGTGATGTAGTAATAGACGAGCATCGTCGCGACGAACACCGTGAGGACGATGTAGTAGAGGATCGTGAGCTCGGGGCCGGGGATGGAGTCAGCGATCCCCTCGAGTCCGAATCCGACGAAGACCTGCCCGGTGCTCCCACCAGTGATGGAGCTCGCACCGGAGACGAACTGGATGAACGCCAGCTGGAGTGCGAGTGTCAAGATGGCGATGACGAGGACAGAGAGGTTCTGTCGCGTGGCGACGTAACAGACGAGGGCACCGACGAAGCCCGCGAGGAGCGCGCCGGCGAGGAGGGAAATCCACGGCGTGATGCCGAGCCACTGCGCGAGTAGCACTGTCGTGTACGAGCCAGTTCCCATCAGCGCCCCCGAGAAGAGGAAGAGCTGATCGGTGTGACCGAAGACGATGTTCAGAGCCATCGCCATCACCGCGAAGATGATGATGAGGGTGAACAGACGCGAGACGTAGGAGTTCATGAACAGTACCGGCGGTATCAGTGCCAGCAGCACCGTGACGATAGCGATGCGGGCCTGCTCCCAGTTCCAGTTCATGCCGAAACCACCTCCGCTTTCGTGATGAGCACAGCCACTGTTACGAGGAAGACGATGATGTTCGCGACGAAGGAGCCGATCCACGCGTTCGAGAACGTGAACAGCACGCCGAGGAAGAGTCCCGCCGCGATCGTTCCCGTGACGTTCGTGACGCCGCCGACGACCGAGACGAGGACGGCGTAGATTCCGAGGGTGAACTCGGCGGAGACGTTGATCGTGTACGCGATGCTGTAGAGCATGCCGGCGATACCGGCGATGAGGACGCTCAACAGGAAGACGAGCGTGCGGATGCGCCGCGGGTTAATGCCACAGAGCAGGGCCCCCGTCTCGTCCTGCATGACGGTTCGCGTCGCGCTCCCGAGGTACGTACGTTCGAGGAACGCGTAGAAGGCGATGAACAGGACGATACCGACCCCGATGATAAGGAGTGACGAACTCTGGAAGACGAGTCCTCCGACGTTGATGGCGCCGACGCGCCACGGAATCGAGTAGCCGGACGGGAAGTGCATGTACAGGAGGCCATCGAGGAAGGTCGCGAGGCCGAGCGTGACGAAAATGCCGAGGAGCTCGCGCTCGCTCCCCTCCGATTGATAGACGAGGGAGAACAGCGTCCTGTCTACCACGAGGGCGATGAGGAGGATGACCAGTAAGCCGCCGATGATGGCTGCGACGATGCTGTTGACGATGCCGAGGAGTGTGACCGTTGCGAGGACGGCCATGACGGCGAACACCCCGATAGCGAGGTTGAGGACGCCGCCGAGCCCGAAGACCAGCGTGATGCCAAGTCCGAGTAAGGCGAACAACACGCCCCGGGCGAGCCCGTCAACCAAGATCTCGAGTGTTGATGCCGCGAGTATCTGTGCCATACACATATCCAGCACTATTGTCGATGATATAAGTTGTGGTGGTTAGGAGCGATACAAGTGAGGGAGAAACACGGCATCACGAAACCCGCCTCAGCGATCCAGAAACGGGTGGAGCCGGGTTTCGGCCCCTGTCCTGTCTGCAACCGTGACGCCGCGACGTTCGACATACGTACCACGACCCGAGCACCGTCAAAGTTCACGTTCCCACTCGATGGCGCCCCAGCGCGGGCGCGGTCAGCGACACTCCTCGACGAACGCTCGGAGTTCACGGTTGTACCGCTCCGGAGCCTCCCAGAAAGGCATATGCCCGACGTCGGGGTAGATCGACGTCCGCGAGTCCGGGACGAGGTCGGCGTGAACGCGCGCGGTCTCCTCCACCATCACGAGATCCTCGGCGCCGTGTGTCACCAACACGGGGACGTCGAGATCGCGAAGGGTGTCACGGTGCGAGAGCGTTCGCGAACGCATCCCATCGCGGACGTGTGGCGGGACGACGACGTTGAACCCGAGCATGAAGTAATGCTCGTCCAGGGGAAGTGGCTCGTGAACCGACCGCCGGAGGAACGTCTCGAGGGCGTCCACGCTCACCTCGGCGTCGCGCGAAGTAAGTTCGGGGAACAGCTCGACGTACTTCGGGCCGAGCAGCTCCGCCGCCGCCTCCGTCCCCATCCCGGAGACGCTCCCGACGAGATTTACGCCGGTGACGCGTTCGGTTCCGTACTCCGCGAGATAGTCGAGTGCGATGAGGCTAGCGTACGACCACCCGACGAGTACGACGTTCTCGACGTCGAGTTCAGTGAGAATAGCGTCGACATCGGCCGCCCACAACGCCGAGTCCTGATAGGGTTCAGTTCCCGGGGGCTTCTCTGATTCACCATGGCCACGGTTGTCCGGTGCGATGAGCCGGTAGTCGTCCGCGAGCGGGGACTCGAACTGCGGGCGCCAGGACTGTCGTGACTGCGAGTAGCCGTGCAAGAAGAGTATCGCCGGCCCGTCAGCCGGCCCGGTCTCCTCGACGTGGAGTGTAACGTCGTCGCCGCCGCGAACGGTGTGCGTCTGCATGAGTCATACCTCGATCCCCAGTCTCTTCGCTCTTTGGTCACCGCGTGAGCGAATCGGGGACGGGTTTAGCCGAGTTTGTCGACGGCGGGCTTGACCTCGTCGGCGTAGAGTTCGAGGCTCTTCTCGACCTTCTCGTGGGGGAGGCTTCCGAACTGGAAGAGCCCGTTAATCTGACCGACACCGAGTTCCTCGTACTGGCGCTCGATCTCGCCGGCGACGTACTCGGGAGTGCCGACGATGATTTCACCCATCTCCTGGAACTCATCGAAGTCGTAGTTGTTCGCGAGTTTGCCGTGGGGCTGGAGGTTCTCGACGTACTTCTCGCGGTTGTCCGGGTCGAACTCGTCGTCGCCCATCATGAACGCCGTCGCGCCCTTGTGGATTCCCGCAGTGAGGGTCTTGTAGTAGTATTCGAGGTGTTCCTCGGCCTCCTCGCGGGCCTGCTCCATCGATTCAGCGACGTAGATAGTGCGATTGATGGTGAACTTATCGTCACCCGGCGTCCAAC
>NZ_JAJJZG010000037.1 GCF_021028995.1 Halobacterium sp. KA-4
CGACACATCCGGGCAAGCCGTCTGAGCGATGCCATATCGCCAGACGGCGTCCATTTCCGGGTTAATCTGGCGGAATATTGCACTAAGAGCGTTTGAAGCGACCGTCAATCGACGGCAAAACAAGGCAAGCCCAGTTCAAGCGAGGCCAGTACGAGGGAACACGGTCGCTGGATACGAAGCGGTTCCGCGTCGTCGGCGTCCGGGATTCGGACGCCGACGACTACCATCTGTACATCACGAATTTGCCGAGAGAAGAGTTTCTCCCGGCGGATCTAGGGACGCTGTATCGGTGTCGCTGGGAGGTAGAGACGTTGTTCCGTGAGCTAAAAACACAGTACGAACTGGACGAGTTCGACACAAGCAACCGTGATGTTGTGGAGATTTTGCTGTACGCGGCGTTGTTGTCACTGCTGGTGAGCCGTGAGCTGTTGGATCTGGTGACCGAGCAGGCCGACGATGAGATCGTGTTTCCGCCGGAACGCTGGGCGGCGACCTTCCGGTCGCACGCCCAGCTCATCCTCCACAAACTCGGTGAGTATCTCGGTTACTCGCCACCGCCGTTGCTGGAGCGGCTGATCGAGGATGCACAGAAGATCCACCAGCAACGACCAGTCTTACAGGAGACGCTCGCTACCGCTACGCAACCGAGGTATGAGTCTTAGCTAAAGACGAATGGTGGCCAACATTAATTATGAAGCCGCAGAACCATAGCCATGACTGACCTATTGGAAGACCAAACAGCAGTGATCACAGGTGCAGCAAGTGGAAACGGACGTGGAATTGCACAACGATTCGCAGAGCATGGTGCAGACGTCATTTGTGCCGACATTCGTGAAACACCGCGTGAGGGTGGGACGCCGACACACGAACGAATTAACATGAAGACCGACCAGGAGGCGGTCTATGTTGAGTGTGATGTATCGGACATTGGTGATCTCAATTCCGCGGTTGAGGCTGCAGAACAGTACGGGGGCATCGATTGTATGGTAAACAATGCTGGTATTACCCACACTGGAGAGTTCCTAAATGTCGACGAAGACATCTTCGATCGATTGATCAACGTTAATCTAAAAGGGACTTTCTTCGGCACGCAGGCTGCCGCTGAACGAATGGTCGAGAACGGTGGCGGAACCGTCATTAACTTATCTAGCCTCGCTGGATATCGGGGTTATGGCGACTTTCCGACCTATTGTGCATCGAAGGGCGGAATTCGCCTCCTCACCTACGCACTTGCGGATCGACTCGGTCCGGAAGGGATTCGAGTAAACGTGTTACATCCGGGACTCATCGAAACCAAGATGTCGACCGAGGACAATCCGATGCTCGGTACCGATGAGACCGAGGCATTGCTGGAGACTATTCCCCTACGCCGGGAGGGTCAGCCTGAGGACGTGGCTGATGCTGCACTGTATTTGGCAAGCGATCTCTCCTCATATGTAAACGGCGAGAGTCACGCGGTCGATGGTGGTTGGTCGAAAGTCTGATCTACAAGTCCCGAGAGATTTTCAGTGGCTCAAAGGGCATCCACAGTTACCAACTTCTGAGAAGAGGGTTTCCCATTATAACTCAGCTTTGCACGTTGAAGTGGTAGCATGACGTAGGCGGTGGCAAGGACGGATGATGCCGATTACGGACTTCTTGTCGTGTACGCGCGTGTTCGACGAGTTCGACTCGCTGTCACCAGCACAACGTCACCACGCGAAAACCTACGCCATCGGTCTTGTTGCGGCCAGCAACAAGACCGTGGCCGGTATCGCACGCGAAGTCCTTCCAGCGCAGGGCAAACGCGCACTCAACAAGTTCCTCACCCACTACGACTGGGACGAACAACAGTTCAACCACGAACGCTTCGAAGAGCTTCAGAAACACGGTGAAACGCGCTGGTCACAGGATGGCTACATCATCCTCGACGACACCATCACCGAGAAAGCCGGGGACTTCGTCCCCGGCGTCGGCCGGTTCTACGATCACTCTGAAGGCGACACTGTCTGGGGCCAAGACCCCATCTACGCCTTCTACGCCGACAAAACAGCCTACCCGCTCGCTTTCCGCCTCTACGAACAGCAAGACGAGAACAACAAGACCACGACACCAAGTACAATCTCGCCCGTGAGATTGTCACCGAACTCGAAGAAGAGGTAGGTGTGCCTGCGGACACCTACCTCTTCGACTCGTGGTTCGCTCACGACTCTGGCCTTCCTGACCACATCGAATCCTACGACAAGGACTGGATCGGCCCGCTCCGCAGCAATCGACAGGTGAGCTACGGCGGCGAAGAGATCCGCGTCGATGCGCTGGCCGAGCGCATCGACACGACCGAGCGCAACATCGATGAGGAAACCTACCACATCTGGACGAAGAAGCTTCCCGTCTCCCAACTGGGAGACGTGAAGCTGGTCATCGCCGAGAAAGAAACCGACGAAGAGGACCCGGTCAAGTACCTCGCCACGAACAAAATCGACGCACCGAGCCAACATGTGATCCGCTCGTACGGGATGCGGTGGCGCATCGAGACGTTCTTCGAGGACTCGAAGCAGGATCTCGGCTTAGGAGACTGCGAGATGCAGACCGACGAAGGTGCCAGTCGGTACTGGCACCTTCTGATGGCTGCCTACAGTCTCGTTCGTCTTGATCCTGACTCGAGCGCCTTGGGGACGGTTCGCTCGAAAGCGTCATCGCTTCGAGCGAACTTTGAACACTCGCTGAAAGAAGCCGTGTACAATCTCCTCTCGTGGGTTCGAGACAACGATGATCGTGACGTCGAAGATCTCATGGAAGAGATCGACCACCTCTTCGTTCACTCAACTGCTGACGCTAACGTGCAAAGCTGAGATTATAACTCTCATCTAACCATAGATCTGAACACCAGGCCCTACCATCTGTTGAAAATTGCTGAGCGTACCCGATTATACTAACCAAACGTAGACTAATTGTCTTCAATATCTGGTTTAGGGCCACGCCCAACTCGTAGCAAGCACAATATTCATGCTGCAACCGAAGAGGACTCAGTATGAAACATCAGATTATTGAGGATGTCTTTTTACGTCTGGAGGAAGGATTTAGGGACACCCGGATAGAGGTGCGTTACCAATGAGCCAACTACATTCGTCAGAAGAGGACGATTCGCTACCACTTCCGAAGGCAGCCCAATCAATTTTGGGTGAGCTCAGAGCCGATGGAGCTGCAGTACGCGAAACATGGACAACGGTACGAGAGATAGGAAACCGAACGGAATTGTCCATAGACGTCACTCGCGAGCATCTTCGGTGGCTCGCAGTGAATGGTTATATTCGACTCACCATCGTGGAGGGAGGGATTCTTGTTAAAATCACATCACCTGGGTTTGCAGGGGACGATTCCCCGAATTCTAGCTGTGAGAAATTCACTGGCCTCATTACTGACGGCAAGGGGAAAGGAAAGCACTTTGTCAAACTTCAAGGATACGCTCGTCAATTCCGACAGAAGCTTGGTTATGACCCGTATCCTGGAACATTAAATGTCGATCTTACTTCTGGGTCTATCCAAGACCTTGATCTAATTCCAGCGATCTGCATAAACGCGTGGTCTACCGACGAGAAAACGTTTGGAGCAGTATATTGCTATCCGGCAATAATCAAAGGAGAGTCAGGAACCACGCATAAACCCGCTCACATTATCGTTCCTGAGCGAACGAGCCATGATAATACTACACTTGAGATTATAGCACCAACAGAACTCCGTTTAATCCCAGAAATAGAGACTAACAAGCAGGTGACTGTTCATGTCTGAAACCGACTCATCAGCGCCTAGACAAAGCGCTGCGAAACGTGCCGTCCAATCGTTGCAAAAAGGCAATCCCGTTCTTATCCATGATTTCGATGAGCGAGAGGACGAGACAGACATAATCTTCCCTGCAGAGGCTGTGACGCCTGCCGATGTAGCTCGACTACGAAATGATGCTGGTGGGCTTATTTGTGTAGCAATTTCACACGAGATTGCAGAAACACTTGAATTGCCATTCCTCGCAGATGTTATATCACACCCCTGCGCAGAGACGCAGGATCTAGCATATGATGATCGTTCCTCATTCTCTCTTCCGATCAATCATCGAGATACAACAACTGGGATACCTGATAATGAGCGGGCATACACGATCGCTGAACTGGGCAACATTGTTCGGAACCCAAACATGGAAGAATTCTCATCTGAATTCCGGTCGCCCGGTCACGTCCATCTTCTCAAGGGAGCACGAGGCGGACTAGATCAACGCTGTGGTCATACCGAGCTTTCGCTGTGTCTTGCTGAAAAAGCGAACTGGGGACCAGCGGTGGTCGTCTGTGAGATGCTTGACGATAGGACTGGCGAAGCAGCCACTAGGCAAGATGCTATAAAGTATGCCCGGAAAAATGACCTCGAGTTTGTCGAAGGACGTGAAATTTTACGCGAACTTCTCTGATACAGGAGTTTCAAGCTGGATTGCGGCGTCATCACCTTTGTATGTGGCAGACTCGAGTTCTTGAAAAGCATCATGGAGCCGGTCATAACTTTCATCTAAAGCCTCGACAATAACCGTCGTATTCGCTGTAGTTGGCATAAATGTAGTATCACTGTGCCATCTTGGAACAATATGGATGTGTACGTGGTCTGTGATCGATGCACCGCCCGCGGACCCAATATTCATTCCGGTGTTAAAACCATCTGGCGAGAGCGCGCGGTTCATAGCGTCAACTGCTTGCTGTTGAAGGATCGCAGCAGAGGCGACAACCGATGCGGAAAGATCGGTGAGATCTCCTTTATGGTCATCTGGAATTATGAGAAGATGGCCGGGGTTGTATGGTGCTTTGTTCAACACTGCGAACGCGTGCTGGTTCCGCGCAATAACCCGATGTTCACGGTCTGTTTCTGATTCAGCTATAGCACAAAACACGCAGCCATCAAATTCATCATTTCTGTTATCTCGGGAGACCCAATCCATTCTCCAGGGTGCGAAAATTTTCTCCATACTACCTATCAGAAGAGGGACTGCTTAAATTTTACTCCGAAAATTTTCGCGGTGTTAAGTTAAGGACGCTCTTGTGGCGGAGATTGTTGGTGAGTCATAGCGCAGTTTCGAGGATGGTTTTGAGCGCTTCTTTCCCCGGTTTTCGGAACACTTCACGGCGGAGCTGAAACGCTCGGAGATACGGTGTGAGTCTGTCTTTCGAGATGCCTCGATGCGGCGAGAGCCACCGTCGCGCCAGCGACGCGTGGCTCTCGCAGGTGTTCACGTGAACGGCTCCATCGACGTACTCGCCGTCACCGTGGACGACGTATTGACGGGTGAATGCGTCGTCCTCGTCAAGTGGGTCGTACGCCCGAAACCCGTCTGTGTAGACGGTTAACGACTCCTGCTGGCGGGCAGCCAGGAGGAGTCGAATCCGTGATTCGGTTGCAGCTTTCGCTGGGATCACGTGCCGTTCACCGGTGCCACGATCTGCGAGAACAAACACAGGGAGCTTGTCCTCAGCGTATGTTCCACGCCCGCGCGTGGACAGGCCACGCGAGCGCGACGGTTGGTCGCGCTCGCGGCCCTTGAGACCCGCTTTCACGTAGAATTCGTCAATCTCAACGGGGCCTTTGAGGTGTGGTCGAGGCGCGTCCAGCGCTCGCAAGAAGCGCTGGACGCGCCGGTAGACCGTCTTGTAGGAAACGTCGATCTCTACGTCTAGCTGCCTGACGCTCGTGTTCATGCGGATGTAGGTGTAGACGGCGAGAAACCATTTTCTGAGTGCGACCGCCGAGTGTTCGAAGACGGTGCCAGTTTGATCGTTGAACGTCCGGTCGCAATCCTTACACAGATACCGTTGAAACACGCGATAGCTGCCGTACCGAATCACAGATTCGGCACGGCAGCGCGGGCAATAGACGCCGTCACGCCAGCGAATCTGTGCCAGCAGATTCGCGGCGCGACGCTCCGAGACGAACGTCTTGATTGGCATCATCGTTCGTCGGGTGACGCGGTTGCGTCACCCTTGCCTGCTGTGACTTCCAGCTATTGCCGAGAACTGACCAACAATCCTCTACCCAAGAGCGTCTTGGTTTGCAGCCCGGTCAACATGCCGGAGCTGCTGGCGTTCACGAGGGACCTCGCTTCCGTGCAGCCCATCAGAACGCTTTGCGTTCTGAGGACAGGACCACACTGCCGCTACACCTATCCCTGGGACGTGGTCGGGTTACCAATATAATCCGATCAGGTGAGCGGTCGTGCCGCCTCAGTGTTCAACATGCGACGTATGCGTTCTACAATCGGAGTTTCCCTGGGCGTGGATTGGTCGAGCGTTGTCGGATTCGCGTTTCCTGAAGAGAGATTTTCTCTTCAAAGGTGACCTCCTCCTCGCCGTAAACGGCGAGGCTTCCCACGGCACCGCACCGCTGAGTTGGGCTATTTGCTGGTTTACGACCGGTCGGCATGACGGGCCGATGGCGGGGCCACACCGCCGTTACTCCTATCCCGGCAGGGGACTCGGAGTTATCTTAACCGAGACACCACAGCGGTTCGAGAGTGTGTCTCGAACGTTCTGGGCCTCAGAGTCCCAATATTGTGCATTTGAATGGCGGTGTGACCGCCTCGGTGTACGCCATGCTACGATACACTACCACTTAAATATCCGTATTGCTGCTGAACGTGGGTTGTAGAGGCGTTGTCGGATTCACGCCCGCCGTGAATGGCGGAATTCTCTCCTCGAAGAAAGATAGATGGTCTCGGGCACACACCCCAGGTGTCGAGTGTAAATCCATACGAGAAGCAGGAGAGACAGGCTGATACTCGCGTTTTCAGTACATCACAAAGCCGGTTAGTTAGAACGTCTGCTTGCTGAGGATGTGCACTCCAACAAGCAAGCAGACAGTGAAATCCACGAGGACCAGCTCCTTAACTTCCTCGTCAACCGACTTGACGAGG
>NZ_JAJJZG010000038.1 GCF_021028995.1 Halobacterium sp. KA-4
GCCCTACGACCCGGAGAAGTGGGACGAATACGTCGAGAACCTCCACCCGCACGGCGAACTCGCCTACAACTACGACTTCGAGAAGTTCCAGGAGTACGGGGAGACGATCGTCGGAACCCCCGAGTACGTGGCCGAAGAACTCGAAAAGCAGTACGAGGCCGTGGGCGGAATGGGCCGCATCGTCGGCCAGTTCCACTTCGGCGACCTCCCCGACTGGAAGACGCGCAAGAACCTCCAGCTCTACGCCGAAGAGGTCAAGCCTATGGTCGACAAAATCGGCGACGTCAACCCCGAATAGATCAACGGCCGTCGCGGCTCGGCGCAGCATCGTTTTCTCATCGTCTTACCTAAAGATATATGATGGTTCAGCGGGAACTATCCGTGTGATGAGAGCGCAAGACCCACATCCGGAGTTGCAGGCGTTCATCGACCAGTCGGCAGACGACCCTGCGTTCCACGAGCTCACCGTCGAGGACGCACGCGCGATAACGAACGACGTCTTCACCGTCGACGACCCGGAGCCGGTCGAGACAGTCGAAGACCACACGATCGAGGGCCCCGGCGGCGACCTCTCGGTTCGCGTCTACGCCCCCGAGTCGGACGGGGATCTCGGGGTCACGATGTTCTTCCACGGCGGCGGCTTCATCTCCGGCAGCTTGGAGAGTCACGACCAGCTTTGTCGCGTGCTCGCGAAGACGGCGGGGATCGCCGTCGTTGCCGTCGACTACCGCCTCGCCCCCGAACACCCCTTCCCCGCGGCTCCGAAGGACGCCTACGCCGCGACCGAGTGGGTGGCCGAGAATGCGTCCGAGTTCGGCGGTGATGCCGACCGACTCGCGGTCGCTGGCGACTCTGCGGGCGGGAACCTCGCTGCAGTGGTCGCACAGATGGCGCGCGACCGAGGCGGCCCCGAACTGGTCTATCAGGGGCTCGCGTATCCGACGGTCTCGCCCGACGATGACTGGGAGTCCATCAAAGAGAACGGTGAGGGCTACTTCATCACGAAGGAAGACCTCGCGTGGTTCGATGACCACTACTTCGTGGACGACATCGATACGCGAAACATCTACGGCTATCCGCTGCTGGCGGCCGACCTCGAGGACTTGCCGCCAGCGACGGTGGTGACCGGCGGATTCGACCCGCTCCGTGACGAGGGCGTCGCATACGCCGAGCGGCTCGCGGGGGCGGGCGTATCGGTCGAACACCGCCACTACGACGACGCGATTCACGCGTTCCTTCAGTTGGCGCCCGAACCGTTCGAGTTCGAGCGTTCGCGCGAGGCGTTCGACGACCTCGCCAGCGACCTCGCGGACGCACTCACCGAATGAGCGGACGCTGAGTCGGTCGTCTGGTTCGCGTCCCCGGCGGTCGGCTCCCCACTGCGATGGCTTTACTATCCAGTAACCGGAATCAGTTCGTGAGCCACAGCAAGGGTTATCATCGCGTCGATGCGGGCGGACGACGGTTGACCCATAGCGATGCGGCTGCGCGGGGCCGCAGTCAGTCGACGGCACAGTCGCCTCTGCTAGCTGGGTTCAGGTAGCGTCGAAGGACGCACACACCAGACACATACGAGACCATGACCAACGAGACACGCATCCTGGAAGGAGTTACCGTTCTCGACCTCTCCACGTTCGTCACGGGCGGCTTCTGCTCTGCGATGCTCGCGAATCAGGGCGCAGACGTCGTGAAGATCGAGCGTCCGGAGGTCGGCGACGACAACCGTCACTCGGGCCCGCCGTTCATCCAAGGGGAGTCACCCTACTTCTGGACGGTAAACTACGGCAAGCGGAGCCTCGAGCTCAACTTGAAGACGGAGGAGGGCCGCGAAGCCCTCTACGACCTCGTCGAGGAGACGGACGTCTTCATTCAGAACTACCGACCCGGGACAGCCGATCGCCTCGACGTCGACTACGAGACGATCTCGGCGCACAACGATGACATCGTCTACCTCGCTATCTCCGCATTCGGACAGACCGGGCCGTGGCGAAAGCGTCCCGGCTACGACCTGCTCGTGCAGGGGATGAGCGGCATCATGAGCGTCACCGGTGAGGAGGACGGGCAGCCGGTGAAGGTCGGCCTGCCGATGACCGACCTCATTACTGCGATGTGGGGGGCGTTCGGAACAGTGAGCGCGCTCTATCGGCGCGAGCAGACCGGGGAGGGCGAGTACATCGACCTCGGGATGCTCGAGTCCGCGCTCCCGTGGCTGACCAAACAAGCCGGGAAGGTGTTCGCGGGCGAAGAACCGGAGCGGATGGGGACGAAGGATCCCGTACTCGCCCCCTATCAGACGTTCGAAACGGCTGACGGCTACATTAACGTCGCCTGCCTGAACCAGAAGCTCTGGCGAGGGCTCTGCGAGGCCATCGGTCGCGCGGATCTCATCGAGAACCCGAAGTTCGAGACGAACGCGGATCGCGTCGAGAACATGTCAGCGCTGGAGTCGGAGCTCGAGGCCACCCTTCGCGAGCGGACGACTGACGAATGGATGGACGTCCTCGTCGAGGACGCCGGCATCCCCGCGGGGCCGGTGTTCGACGTCGATGACGCCCTCGACAACCCGCAGGTCAACGCTCGGGACGCAGTCACGGAGATCGAGCATCCAGAGCTCGGGCAGATACCCGTCATCGAGCATCCACTCCACTATGAACACGCCGAAAGCGGGTTCGAGACGCCTCCGCCCCTGCTCGGCGAACACAACCGCGAGGTCTTCAGGGAGCTGGGCTACTCCGAAGAGCGTATCGACGAGCTCGCGGCCGCGGGCGTCTTCGGCGACGAGGAGTGACTCGGTGAGATGACTGGAGTGACAATATCGGGAGTCGGAATAACTCCCTTCGAGAGCGACGCCGAGCGTTCAGCGCTCGAGCTCGCGACAGCAGCGTCAGAAGACGCATTAGACGATGCGGCGTGCTCACTCGAGGCCGTCGACTCAGTTCACGTCGGAAACGTCCTCACAGAGGCGCTCGACGTACAGGGTGGTCTCGCGAACGCGTTCGTGTCCGCGGTCGGCCTCGAAGGCGTCCGCGCGGATCGGATCGAAAATACGAGCGCTAGCGGGGCGAGCGCGACCCATCGGGGTGTCGAGGCGGTGGCGAGCGGCGCGTCCGATGTCGCGGTCGTCGTCGGTGTCGAGAAAATGTCGGACGCGGACACCTCGACAGTAACAGACGCCATCAGCAAACTGACGCACGGACGCGAGTACGTCCAGGGAATAACGTTGCCGTCGTTCGGCGGGTTGGCGGCGGGTGCCTACCTCGACCGATACGACGCCCCGCGTGAGGCGCTCGCGGAAGTGGCAGTGAAGAACCACGAGAACGCCGTGGATAACGACATCGCGCAGTTCCAAAAGGAGGTGTCCGTCGAGGATGCACTCGACTCACCTGTCGTCGCCGACCCCCTCCGGCTCTACGACTGCTGTCCGATGACGGACGGCGCGGCGGCCGTCGTCCTCGAGCGGGAGTCGGACGCCGAAGGCGTCCACGTCAGGAGCATCGGGAGCGCGACGGGAACGCACGCCGTCGCGGAGCGGCCCGACCCCATCGAGATCGAGAGCGTGTCACGCGCGAGCGAGCGCACGTTCGCCGACGCGAACCTATCGCGGAACGACGTCGACGTCGCCTGCATCCACGACGCGTTCACGGTTCTCGAGCTGCTTGAGCTCGAAGAGATCGGGTTCTTCGAACGCGGGACAGCGTGGGAGGCAACGATGCGCGGCGAAACGGCTCGCGACGGTGCGTTCCCGGTGAACCCGGGAGGCGGACTGAAAGCACGTGGTCACCCGTTGGGTGCGACCGGTCTCTCGCAGGTCGTCGAACTCGTCTGGCAGTTACGCGGTGATCTTCGTGGCGACAGACAGGTCGCCGGCGCCGAAACGGGGTTCGCCGTGAACGTCGCTGGGTTCGGCAACAACAGCGTCTGTACACTGCTGGAGGCACCATGACCCGGGGCACGCGCGACGCAGACGGTCTCAGAGTCGACGAAGCGTTTCGCTGCGGCGACTGTGAGAATGAGTGGTATTATACACGCAACCGGTGCCCAGACTGTCAGAGTGCGACGTTCTCGACGTACAGGCTCAGAGAAGGCGAACTCGTCGCGTACACGACGGTCAACGTCACACCGCCGGACGTCCGGAGCGCGAACGTCCTCGGTCTCGCGGCATTCGGCGACGTCCGTCTCATCGCGCAGATGTCGGACGACGATCCGGAAGTCGGTGATAGCGTGCGGTTCGCGGGGCAGTACGAGCTCCGCGAGGGGGGAGAGAAACGCGCGCGGTTGACGGGCGTTGACGGCGACGGTTGAGCTGCGAGTCGACGGCAGCGATTACGCCCCAAGGCCGAAGACGTCGCAGGGGTTCTCGTAGACGACCTGTCGAATCGCGTCGGTGTCAATTCCGAGTCGGTAGAGCTCGAAAACCGCACGCTTGAGCGCGAGTGGGTCGGTGCGGAGGACGTTCGCGCAGTCGGTATCGAGCATGATTCGGTCGGAACCGTACGTCTCGATGGCGTCCGCGACGTCCTCGGGGCCGACCCCAACGAGCCACGAGTGACCGATGGTGAAGCTGAGATAGCAGTTCGTCTCCTCGAGGATGTAGGCCGCGTTGTTCGGATCTCCGTGAGAAGCAACGACGCGGTTCTCGTCGATTCCCGCGTCTCGCATCGCCGCGACGTCGAGTTTGACGGCTTCGAGTTCAGGGTTCGCGTCGTCGATAACGGGGTTCTGGCTCAGGGCGTTCTTCTCGTATCCCGGCGTAGCGAGTTCGGATCGGTAGGTGGGAAGTGCGTCGTTTGTGCGATTGGGCGTGTGGAGGAGGACGGGGAGGTCGTGGTCGTCAGCGAGCTCCATCTGCCGGCCGACGACGGCGCGCTGTGCGTCGAGATCCCAGGATTCGACGTGCTGGCTCGGCGTGACTCCCGTCTCGCCGACCGCCACGACTTCTTCTAAGGCGCAGTAGTCCGCCATCGCCTCCAGCAACTCCTCTGGGTTCGTGATCCGAACGCCCGTATGGACGCCGAGTGCCAGGTTCGCCTCGAAGAAGTGATCCCGCTCGATGGCTCGCCGACGGTTGATCGCGTCATCCCAGAGAAATCGCACGTCGTCGGCTTCCACTGGCTTGTACGGCGTCCAGTGGTAGCCCGACGCCACCATCACCATCGCCTCACACCCCGTGAGCGCGTACTTCTCGCGATCCCCCCACGACAGCGTCTGCGCGTGATTGTGACAGTCTATCCAAGGGAGAGTGAGGAGTTCAGTGGGGGGTTCTTCCTCCTGCTCCTCGTCGAGATACGTCGCGTCGGTCGGCCGCTTCGTCGGATAGGACGTGTCCATTGTCGAACCAGTGCTACGACGATAGCGTCTCCGCCGCCTTAGCGTTTTGCGGGTGCGCGGTGGATCAGCGCGTGAGAACCGACAGGGTGACCGCAATGCCGTGTGAGAAGGCTGTTTCAGTGGGCAAGCACGGATGACGACGGCTTCACGATCGTGGCGGAGACGCCGACGTTCCAAGCCTCAATCCAGGTGGAGACACGAGCGAGAAGCTCGACGCGAGCCATCCGGACGGAACCGCGGCCGCGTGGACACCCCGTATGCAAAGTGTAGAGACCCGTCTCAGTGGCGTGTCACTCGCTCGTGAGCAGGGTTGGTAATTCCTCGGATGGCAGTTAACCAACAGTCGAGAATGGGGCTATGTTGGATCCAGTAGATCCACGGCGGCCGCCGTCGCGGCTGTCGACGCGGAGAGAAGGGGGCGCCCACGCCACGCTCTCAAACCGACCAGTGAGCGGGCGTTCGACCACCACTGATGGACGCCAAACACGCACGGGTGAGCGCGCCGCGACCTCTTCGAGGAAGAGCGACACTCTGGTTCAGCGTGCCGGGGACGGTCGGTCGAGCCGTGCCCGTATCGTAGCCCCCGTCTAGTCTGCTCGGGCACCAGTACGTCTCTCGTGTCAAATTGTGTATATTATCCTCGGCTTTCAGTAATCGCCGAGGACGCCCAGTCGACGAGCACGCCGCGTGGCAAGTCCGAAGATAGCGTATCCGAGTGCGAGGTAGCAGACGGACGTGCCGACGAGGACGGCGAGAGTAAGTGGGTCGAACTCCCAGAGGTGGACGCCATCGACCATCGCACGCTGGAGCATCGCACTCCCCTGTACAAGCGGTAGGAGTCGTGTCCACGGGATGTCGAAAACGGGTGCGGAGATGAGTCCAATAAACGCGAACTGGAGGAGATTGGCGACGTTCGAAATGCGTTTATACAGCACACTCAGTCCACCCATCACAAGGCCGAGTCCGAGCGCGCCGGCGATTGTGAGCACCGCGACCGGGAGCACCGTCACGAGATTGAGGTCGAGTATCGTCCCGGTGATCAGTAACATGACGACCAGGACTACAGCAGAGGTCATGAACGTCCGGCAGACGATAGCGATGGATTTCGCGAACACGACCGGCCCGAAACCGAAGGGCGTCATGAAGTGTCGCTCCAGGGTTCCCCAACTCGCCTCGGACTGGATATCGTTCATAATTCCTGAGTACGCGCCTAGCGAGAGCGTCCACAGGAAGTAGCCGACGATCAGCCCCTCGATGGAATCCGAGAACGCCCGTCCGGCGACAAGCGTGCCGCCGTAGAACATCAGCTGCCTTGTTTTGCCGTCGATTGACGGTCGCTTCAAACGCTCTTAGTGCAATATTCCGCCAGATTAACCCGGAAATGGACGCCGTCTGGCGATATGGCATCGCTCAGACGGCTTGCCCGGATGTGT
>NZ_JAJJZG010000039.1 GCF_021028995.1 Halobacterium sp. KA-4
AACTCGAAGAAGAGACGAACGACCGCGCGGTAGTCGCGGTCGTTCGTCAGCCGAGAGAACGTCGAGCCAGCCATATGCGCCAATTCATCGTGGGTGTTGGTTTTCTCGGCGAGTTCAGCGAGTGAGTTGGATGGGTGGATACCTTCGAAGATGGCGACTTTGAGGTGGTTGTTGAAGTCGTGTTTGGCGGTATGCGTTCCGATTTCGAAGTCGTTGGCAATGGACTCGCTGCTCGACTATGTCGAGCAGGGAGTAAAATGCAGTTCCGACAGTTAATGGAGAAGAGCTCTCGATCGGTTCGTCAACCTGTGTTTCCATCACCACAAGCTAGAGCTCCCACCCAGATTTATCTACTCGAAACGGGACAGTGACCCACCTGGTATAAGCGCGTAGACGAGGATTCTGAGGGCCGCCGAGCGGGCGGCCCTCAGTGGTCGGCCGAGGCCAGCGGTGAGCGGTAGCTATCGCCAGACAGCGACCGCACCGCCTGACGATTGGGACCGCCTGTCGGCTGTGTCAGCAGCAGATCCCGGGACGGCGTAACTATTTTATCGAAAACGGTGGTTTGTGTAGGTAGCAGCGTTTCCATAGATGTTCAGATAAGCTGATTCCATGCGAAGCTGAACGATCTGAGCCAGTTGTCGGCAGTTTCTGCTGCGGCGTTGCTGAAACAGTTTGAGAAACAGAGAGTTCGCCGTTTTATCTCGCAAAAGACACGTTCGACAGCATTCCGGTTTCCATGTTTCTCGTATCTGAAATCGAAGCCGTGACGCTGACACGCGTCTTGTAACGAGTGCGACCCATCGACGAGAAACACGGCGTCGGAGACGTCGTGTTTCTCGGAGAGTTCCGTCAGAAACGAATGAGCGAGAACCTTTGTTGTCGTCGGTTCAAGCTTTGTATGCAGTAATTCATTTGTTTCGGGATCAACAGCGCCGTACAGCCAATATTGCTCGTCGTCGAGTTGGATCACGGTCTCGTCAACCGCGATGTGATCCGGACACCGACCAGGTTCAGGCTGTAGGTCGGCCTTGTGAACCCAATTATGAACGGTTGATCGAGCGCGCTCGACACCGGATATCTCAAGAATAGAAACAGTATTCGAAAGCGAGAGTCCAGCAAGATGCAGCTGAATACTGAGCTTCACCAGCAATCGCGGTGCCGCTTCTCGTTCAACAAACTCTAAGTCGATCTGGTCGATATTCCCGTTGAGGCGGGCGTTTTCGGGCATAGATCACTCAGAAAACGCTCCGCCTCACCTTTCAATCCTTATCTGAACACCGCCCTCGGTGCACGATATGTTGAGACGCTTAGAGAGTGTCCTGTCGTTTCTGAATTATAATTTCTCTCACTCGCTCAGCGTGGTTTGACTCAGATTGAACGAACGCTGTGAGGATGGCCTCGACGGTCCCGGAGCGGCTGACTCCGAGATCGTCACACTCAGCGACCAGTTCATCCACTTCTCGCAGGATTTCCGCGTCAACAGTGACTCCGAACTTCTCTTTTGCCATAGCTACAACAAGCTAAGAGCAGCGTACACCAAGTGTACGGCTCTTTTAATTCGTTAGAGCTGATTCATCAAACCATGAGAACTCTTCTATGACACCCTCGACTCCTGCTGGCGGTCAGTAAGCAAGAGTCGAATCGTCGATTTGGTGGCAGCTTTCGCTAGGACCACGTATCGTTGTCCGATGCCACGATCAGCGAGAATGAACACCGGTGGCTTGTCCTCGTGGTACGTGCCACGACCGCGTGTGGACAGGCCACGCGAGCGCAACTCTTGGTCGCGCTCGCGGCTATTGAGCCCAGCTTTCACTAAGTTCGTCGATTTCAACTGGTCCTGCGAGCGCTGGACGCGCCGGTACACCGTCTTGTAGGAGACCTCGATCTCCACATCCAGTTGCCGAAGACTGGTATTGAAGCGAATGTAGGCGTAGACGGCGAGAAACCACGTTCTGAGTGCGATCGAAGAATGCTCGAAGACGGTGCCGGTCTTATCGTTGAACGTGCGGTCGCAATTCTTACAGCGATACCGTTGAAACACCCGATAGCTGCCATACCGAATCACCGATTCGGCACGGTAGCACGGGCAATAGACGCCGTCACGCAAGCGAACCTGCGCCAACAGGTCCGCTGCGACCGATTCCGACCCAAGCACATCTAGCGGAATCATTCGTGTTGGGCACCGCTGACGCGGTGCCCTTGTCCTCTTCGACTCCACAGCGACCGCTCAGCAGTATCAACAATCTCCTACGCAAGAGCGATATTCTTTTACTGAAGAGTGTTCTTTCATTCGCTTAGTATGGATTCGCGTTCCGAATTAGCCGTCCCAGAGGAGACAGTACTTGAAGCGTGCGGTGATACCAAGCTTCCGAAACTGGGGATCATCGAACAGGTGTGGGATACAGACCCCATCCCAGCTGATCAGATCCCTGAGCGGGCTGGTGATGCAGTAGAGAATCTCTCCCTCGAGAACATCCCTGAGGGCGGTGAGGTTGCTGTCGGTGTCGGGAGCCGAGGGATCGCAAATCTCCCGTTGCTCGTTCATGGCGTGATCGAACGCCTCGAGGATCTCGGCTATGAACCGTTTATCTTCCCCGCGATGGGAAGTCACGGTGGCGCAACCGCGGAGGGGCAACGAGAAATGCTCGAGTCGCTAGGCGTAACCGAAGCGAAAGTCGGGTGTGAAATCCGCTCGAGCATGGAGGTCGTTCAGGTTGGCGAGACCCCCGATCGTGGTGTTCCGGTTGTTGCCGACGCGAATGCTGCAGGCGCTGATGCCATCCTGCCTGTCAATCGGATCAAGCCCCACACCGACTTTGACGGGACTGTCGAAAGTGGCCTCTCGAAGATGATGGTGATCGGTATGGGGAAACAACGCGGGGCCAAGATTGCCCATGAATGGGCTGTCAACTGGAGTTTCCGCAACATGATCCCCGAGATCACCTCGCAGCTGCTGGAGTCACTGCCAATCGTTGGCGGTGTCGCCGTCGTCGAGGATCAACACGATGATACAGGTCATATCGAGGGAATCCGCCCTGATGGCTTCCTCGACCGCGAGGCCGAACTGCTCAAGACCGCTTACGAGATTATGCCTAAAATTCCGTTTGATGAAGTCGATATCCTCGTCCTCAACGAACAGGGCAAAGACATTAGCGGACAGGGCATGGACACCAACGTTATTGGGCGACGCCCGTTCGCAATCAATGAGCCCGAACCCGATCTTCCTGATATCAAACGCATCTACGTCCGTGGGCTGACCGAAACGACCCACGGAAACGCCATGGGAATTGGATCAGCGGATTTCATCCACGAGGATATCGTAACTGAAGTAAACGCCCCGGACACGCTAATCAATGCGATCACTGCCAGTACGATCCGTGGAGTCCGTCTTCCGCCGGCAGTCGAGACTGACCGTGCAGGGATAGTTGCTGCCTTGTCGACAATCGGTGTGATCGACATCAAGGATCTACGAGTAATCCATGCGCGCGACACAATGCATCTGGGTCGGTTCTATGCATCCGATGCACTTGTCGAAGAGGCCCGGAAGAGAGACGACCTCCGCGTCGTTAGTGAACCGGAGCCAATCGAGTTCGATGACGGCCAGTTCGCAGCGCCGTCGCCCCAAGAGTAGAGATGAACCTCGAATCGATCCTTGAAGATGTCTCGGCAGGCGAGTTGAGTGTCACGGAGGCGCGTGAGCGTATTGAAGGGTTCACACGTGTGGATGATTTTGCCCGTTTCGATACGCGTCGAGAAGACCGCAACGGCGTTCCAGAGGTTATCCTTGCGGACGGAAAACGCCCGGCTGACGTGGCGTCGATCGCGGAGCAAGCACTCGAGAAGAAAGGTCGAGTAATCATAACTCGGATTGACGACGAGACCAAGATAGCGCTCAAGGACGTCCAGTCGTCAGCAATTGAACTCGAATGGATTGAGCAGGCCCAAATCATGGTCCTGCGAACCTCAGAGTATGAACCACCAGCAACTGACGGGACAGTCGCTGTCCTTGCGGGAGGGACATCAGACATACCAGTCGCGGAAGAAGCCGCCATCACTGCCCGTGAGATGGGTTGTAAGGTTGAGACTATTTACGATATCGGCGTTGCTGGGATTCACCGAATGTTTGCAGAACGGCACCAATTCGATAATGCTGACTGTGTCATCGTTGCTGCCGGACGAGAGGGCGCATTGCCGACAGTCGTAGCCGGGATGGTTGACGCCCCGGTCATCGGTCTCCCCGTCTCAATCGGCTATGGGGCGGGCGCAGATGGCAAAGCTGCCCTACTGGGAATGCTCCAGTCTTGTACCGTCCTCAGCGTCGTCAACATTGACGCCGGGTTCGTTGCTGGCGCACAGGCAGCGCAGGCCGCACGCGGGTAGGTTACTGTGATCTGTTTGCGGCGGTCGACTCGTCGCCAGCGAACATATCTTCGACGACTGGATCTCCGCTATTTTTCGTTGGACGGTGTGTCGATTCTGGCGTCGTTGGTCTCTGGACTCACGCTGCCGGTCTGATAGCCATGGAGGTCCAGTGTCACATGGTCGAATCCCAGATCAGCGATGTGCTCTCGGGCTGTCCGAACGAAGTCGAGATCGAGCGCTGCTTCCAGTTCGTCAGACGCCACTTCGATACGAGCAAGCCCGTCATGGTCGCGTACACGAAACTGTTCGAATCCCCAGGTCCGGAGGATCTGTTCGGCCTTCTCGATACGAGTCAGCCGTTCTTCGGTGACCTCCAGCCCAGTGGGAATTCGCGAGGAAAGACATGCCATCGATGGCTTGTCCGCAACTGAGAGATCAAATTCACGAGCGATCTCTCGCACCTCCGCTTTCGCAACATCATGCTCTAACAGTGGCGAGTATGCGTTTAGCTCCTCGACAGCCCGGAGCCCCGGACGATGTCCGTTGCCGGGATCAGACGCGTTTGTCCCGTCACAAACGGTCTTAATCCCTTGTTCTCGTGCCACATCGTACATTGCCGAGAGACGCATTGTCCGACAATGGTAGCACCGCTCTTCGTCATTGCGACGGAACGCCTCACTGTCGAGTTCCGAGAATTCCACCACTTTGTGGCAGATTCCAATTTCGCCGGCGATTTGCCTCGTCTCTTCGAGTTCGGCTTCCGGGAGCGTCTCGCTTTTTGCTGTACAGGCAATCGCATTGTCCCCCAACGCCTCATTAGCAAGCGCTGCTACGACACTTGAGTCAACGCCGCCAGAGAACGCAACGAGGACACCGTCGAATTCTGCGAAATCAGCAGTAATACTGGTTATCGCTTCTTCGATTGATCCCATATTGGTATTGCTTATCAGTCCCAGGCAAAAACGTGCCGAATTACCCTCTCTTGAGAGGCCTCGCTGTGAGAGTGCAGCTCGTGACTATTCCGTTGTTGGTTCTGATTGATAATTAGCCCAGTTACGCAAGCGGTCTGAGTATGAACCAAGTCCGAGCCCGACTACAAACGACAAGAGGCTTGGAAGAAGCGTCAACCAGAGATCTGAAAGCCCAGTACCAGTATGGAGTACAGTCTCGAACATACACAGTTTATATCAGCAGATAAGTACGAGGGTCTACTGATACCGGAATATATTGCTCGAATTGTAGAGAATCTATTTTCATGACAAGAGGAGTGCGTTCAGCTCGGCCCGTTCATCAGTAGAAAGATCCACAGCGTAGGTTCAGTACCTCACAAAGCATCCTCGGCTAGCTGTTTCTGAAGCCTGAATTCTGTGGCGGAGCGGTTGCACCGGCGGTCTCGATGTGAGAATCTTGGACGAACCAATAGAGAGCTGTCGCTGTCGGCGG
>NZ_JAJJZG010000003.1 GCF_021028995.1 Halobacterium sp. KA-4
TGCTGGCGACGTGGCGCCAGCAGGGACGCAATCCATACGAAGAGCTTCGTCGAGTCGTCAGCAACAATGATATGATCTCACGGGCTCACACTGTGCCGACTGTCGAGACCTCGGGGTAAACACGTACTTTCAGTGTATTCCACCTCCTTCGATTCCCCATTTTCAAGGATATATTCTGCGACCGCATAGTTATCCTTTATAGTAGGGAACCTAGCATCTACAACGTCGTGTTCCCATCCCTTTTGCGAAGTGCTACCAGCCTTAACAAGCCCCAGAGGGCCTGAGGAAAGACCAGCCATTCCAATTCCTGCTAGTACCGCTCTCCTGGAAGTCTGATTATGTTCAGACATAATCCAACTTTGATTAGAAGGGTATTTATAGTATATTTTCCCCTCATTCTCACACTCTGCAATCACTAATTATTTTATAGAATGCTGCTGCTCTGAAAATCCAATAGAGCTACACTAGACCTCGAAGTTGCGTGGTCAGTCCTGCGGGACTAACCACGCGGCGGCGTTCCTGTATTGATTCACCGACGAATATGCTGTTACTGACACAGGTTTCTCGTCGATGCTGCTAGGTATCTAACTGCCTTGCTCGCCACAAGTTGAGCGGTCAGCTTAACTACGCGTTCGAAACCCACCATCAACAATAATTTTAGACTGCACTATGCGAATTGACTACTTCCACTCTTCCTGGCGAGGCACTCAATCCAATGCATGACCCTGATTACGTCGATTTGGCTACCACGACAACACGAACGGCCGAGTTAAGCGCATAACGGAAAGAAACTAGCGGAGGAAGTCCTGACTCGGACCGTGTTGATCATAAGATGTATTGTCCGATTGGTGGTTTGTAGAAATCCAAACGCCGAATCTCTGGTAGCCACCGTAGACGAGATTAATATAGCGAAATAGAATTTATTTATTCGGCTTGTGGGGTGCGAGAAACCGGTGCGTTGACGAACGTACTATTACGGAACGCGAAATCACCCCTGAATAGATGCGAGAGCACGTTCGGTCGTCGAGGACGTCAGTCGTAGCCAGTCATTTCCATATCCTCCGCTAACTCCAGGCTCAGCCGACGAAAGAACGAGTTGCGGGTAGGTGTGTATCCGTGTGAGTCGGCCTGTGTTCGAGCAGTCGAAGCGTAGCACGCGGGGATTCGAGGTCCCGAGACCCCTCCCTGCGTAGCCCCGGTCTGTACGTCCGTTTTCGAGGGGCTCGACGAACCTCAGTAGATTTCCGTCTTCGAGACGGCGTGACAGCGGCTTTTCCATATACGCCAGCGAAATCGTTCCATCTGGCGGTCTCTCTTCTCGTGAATTGGGCGACGGAGAAGCAACGAGGTTAGTGCTTCGCGTGCTGGAGGGACGTTGTCGTCACTCGGTGGAGTGTGCCTCACTCGCCGATTCGGTACCTTAGCGCGTCGAAAGCGAGGTGGCGCGCAGTCATCGCGGGCCATCCATCCAGATAATTCGCTCCTCGAACGAAGTCTTGAACGGCTGCACGAGGTTAGTGTGCTTTTCGGTATAGGGGAGCGGCGCTCGTACAGTCAACTCCAATCGCAGCAACATCATGTCCTCGGAATGGTGTATTCCATCCCGGACTGAGCTAGGGCGGATTCGCGACGGGATTAGTTTGGCGAGTCGCCCAGCCGTTCGAGAACGAGTTCCGACTGATCGCGGACCGAGTGCTTGTGGGCGAGTTCTTCGATCAGCACCGGCTGTATCGAAGCCGTTCGGTTCGACGACACGAGGGAAAACGACGACTGCTGCGAGAGAATCCGACTCGGTCGCTCGCGAGTGGTCGGAATTACGAGACGGCGCTAAATTCTATATCACGGCAGAAGGCACCATCCGTCAAAAGTAAATATCGTTCTAAATGGTTCTTTAGTTCTACTAATCATGCGGGAGGGTACTGTATTTGCCCTTGTTAGGATGCTGGTACAGACGATAAGGTGTCTTATCTGCGAGTGTGGTGCCGGATTCGGGGGGAGATTGCAGTACCGGCTGGCTGGAACAGGGGTTATTCGTACCAGATTCATGGATTAGTTCGCTGGAGGCTGTAGTGCCGTCTGGCGTCATATCTCGCCCTCCAGTGCGAGGATGTACGCGGCGATAAGCGCGAGTTCGTGCGTGTCGAGTCGGTCGCGGTCCGCGGGCTCGACGTGGAAGCCGACGCGCTGGCCGATGCGCTCCATCAGCTGCGGTCGGGTGTCGACGAGCGTGAGCCAGTCGACGACGCTGGCCGGGTCGGTGTCGTCGCGGATGAACGGCGGGAGGTCGGTGGGCTCGGGGCGGGTCACGCATCACTAACCCCCGTGCTCGTAAACTCGTCGTCGCTATACTTTTCGAGGTCGTCGTCGGTCCACTCGGCGAGCTCGTGCTGGCCGTCGGCGAGGTCGGTGTTGCGGATGCACGCGACGTGCGGGCCGTCGTGGCCTTCGGGACGGCTACACAGAAGCCCGTACGGCGGCTTCTCCGCCTGACAGAGCGGCCGCGTCAGGTCGTCGGGACAGTAATCGCAGTCGGTCACTGGTAGTTCCCTCCCTCGGCGGCCGCGTGGTTGTGCCGTCTCGCGGCGACCGCGAGCGACAGCGTCATCACGCCGAGCACGTCCTTTTTCGCCTGGGTGCGTTCGGCTTCGCTCCACTCGTCGCGAGCGTTCGCGCGCCGGCTCATGCTTTCACGCTCCCGAGGTCCTGCTGGTCCTCACTCGTGCGGCGACTCGCCTCCGGCTGGACGTCGCGGAGGTCGTCGGCCCACTCGGCCATGTACGCCTTGACGGCGTCGACGCGGTCGTTCAGCGTCTCCACGTCGGGCGCGCTGACGGTCGTCTTGATGGTGTCGCGGTCGTCGGTCGACGTCCCGCGCGTCAGCTTGACCGTCGTCGAAAACGCGGCTTCGTCGCTCATCGCTGCTCGACCTCCGGGAGCGGCATGAGAACGAGGTGGTCGTTGGGCGTCCGATTCTCGTAGACAGCGACGTACCAGCCGTACTTCTCCACGAGGTCGGTGAACGAGTTCTTGTCTGTGGCTGCCTCGTTCTGGACGACCTGAAGGCCGGGGCCGCAGTTGGCTGTCTCTTTGATGTGGGGTTTACTCTCGACGTGCTCGGCCATCTCCTCGCGGTCGAGCACGTTGCTGGCGCGAGCGAACGCTTCGCGGTCGTCGTCGCTCATGGGCCGGCCTCACTGTCGTCAGAACTATCCTCGTCGCCCTCGTCTCCGGTCGTGGGGGCAGCCGGGCTACCAGGCATCAGGCGGCCCCCTTCTGTGCATCCTCAACGTCGCTGTCGTCGACCACGAGGTCAACGTCCGAATCGGTCGGGTCAAATGGCGAGCTTTGAGCCTCCCGAATCAGCGCGCGTAGGTATTTTGCATTGCTGAGTCCGTACTTCTCGGCTTCGTCTTCAATCGTCTGCGCCATCTCGGGCGAGAGATTGAGGGACATGGTTACCCACATTGCAATCATGAGTTATGAAGTTATGAACTTCAATGTTTCTATGGGGCTGAAGATATGCAGAATTGGCGAAAATGATGCTAAGCGCGCTCCTATCCGGTGCACTTTTTAACTTATGCTGTTCATTAGTTATTGAGACATGGCCCGGCCCTCGTTCAAGCTTGACGACGAGATAGACCGACGCGTAGAGTCGCGTCTATCCTACGGAGATAGCAAGTCGGAGTGGCTTCGGCACGCGGTGAAGCTTCGCCTTCAGGTGGACCCCGTTCTCGACCGCCTCTATGAACCCTCGCAGCATGAAGAGCGCATGGAGTTCGTCGAGCGCGCGGTTATCGATGCGGTCAATCGGGAGCTGGAGCGCGCGCCAAAGAAGGGCCACGAAGAGCGCATGGAGCGGATGCCGTCCGAGGTCCGCGAACCTGAGAACGGCGAAGAGTAGTCGTTATATTCCCCGAACTGTCGCCTTTATCTCCACTTGAGCGGGGTCTTCGTCGAAATTCGACGGCGGCTGCGCTTCTACAAGTTCGGAGTTGTCGATGACCAAGTGATAGCTACCCGGGTCCAGCCGTACCGTATCTGAGCCGCCGGCAGAGTCGAGCGTGTCGCCGAAGTACTTGAAGCGTTCTCCCTCTTCGTAGTGGGTAAACTCGGAATCTGCGGCAATAAAAACGTCTACGGCGGGTCCGTCACGAACGACAAACTCGTATTCGATCTCCCACGACTCTTCCCACTCCCAGGAAAACTGGTAGTATTGGTCTTCAAGGATGTTGGTGTTTTCATCAATCCAGTCCTCCTTAACGCGTTGCGTCGTTTGCTGTTCCGCATCATCAATCTCGTCGTCAAAGACCTGTTCCACCGGGCTTTCTGTCGTCGGCTCTGGGGCCTCAGTCGTCGGTTCTAGGGTCTGCGGTTCTGTCGTCGGTTCTGTCGTTGGTTCTGGGGTTGGGGCCTCGGTCGTTGTCTCACTGCCACCCGTATCATTCGTTGCCGCGTCGGTACAGCCGGCGAGCCCGGCTGTAAGCGCAACTGTCCCCCCGATGAATTTGCGTCGGTTGAGTTCCACGCTCACCAACTAGTCGAAAGCCACCTTAGAACTGTTGGAAAGAGAAAGAGTTAGCGGCGCTCACACGAGGGACGGGACGAGCGCGACGCCGGTCGCGACCGCGCCCGCCGCCCACCCGATGAGCCCGCCGCCGATGCCGTACCAGGGCTCGCGCTTCAGCTCGGAGCGCACGCCGCGGCCCGCAAACCGTTTTCCGAGGTCGACGCCTTTGATGCCGAGCGCGACGACGAACAGCCCTGCGAGAATCATGGGCTGGCCGAGCGCGCTCGAAGCGAACCCGGCGGCGAAGCCGATAAGCAGCGCGTGGAACTCGCCTGCGTAGGAGAGGACGCCGTCGTACTCGTGGGCGTCCTCCGTGCTCGCAGAGCGGCGCTTGAGCCACTGTAGCGGATTCTTCACTATGACCCACCTCGTGCTTTCTCGTGCGCCCGCTTCGCGGCCTCGTGTGCCTCCGCGGCTTTCTCTCGGGCCTTCGGGTCTTTCCCGACACGGCGTGCGTTTTGCACGCTGATGCCGAGGACCGCGAGGTCCAGTGAGACGAGCACGCCGACGCCAGCGACGAAAGTGCCGGTATCAACTGGCATGCTCAGTTCGTCACCCCCGCGCCGATTTCGAGTAGTGGCCGGAGCAACCAGAGCGCCACGCCCACGATGAGCGCGCCGCCGACGAGCCGCCATGGGAGTTCGGGGACGCCAAGCGTCTGGTCGAGGTCGATGCCGCCGCCGTTCTCGTCGAGTTGGATGGGCGTCGCCTCAACGATAGACTGTCCTGTGCCGTCGTTCCCGCCGACGCCCTCAACGGCCTCCCAGAGGTCGGTGTTGCCGTAGCTGGACGGCGGAGTGTCGACGGGTTCGGCGTCCGGGTTCGGGTCGGCGTCGGGCGCGCCCGGCAGGCCGGTGTACTCCCAGCCCGGAATCCAGTTAGCCATCATCAATCACTCCGGCGAGTGCGGCGATGGCGGCGACGACCGCGACGACGACCGCGACGACGGCCATCAGCCGCGACCCCGTTGACGGCAGCACTCCCGAGCCCGACCCGGAGCCCGTCGACGACGGGAGCGAGTCAGGCAAATCAACCTCGTGGCCGGCCGCCGTCTCCTCGGGCTCGCCGTCGCCGTCTGGGTCCGACACCCCGACGAACCACGAGGCAGGGTCGGCGAACCCGCCGTCGCTCCCGTCGCCGTCGGTAGCGTCCGCGAGGTCCTGCACGCCCTGCATCGGGTCCTCAAGATAGCTGTTGCCCGTGCCGATAGTGTGGTCCTCGCCGTATGGACTGTTACCGCCGACCTCCGGCACGACCGCGTCGCCGTCGGCATCCATCCGCGGCATCAGTCACCACCTCCGAGTAGGACCGCGGCGATACTCGCAACAACCAGGGCGACCACCGCGAACGCCCCTGTGCCGAGCCCCGCGAGCGGACCGGAGTACGACCCGCTCTCGGACTCGCCTGGGGTCGGGACCATATCCTCGGTCACGTCACGCCACGAGTCGGCGTCCGTCGGGATGCCGCTGCCCGTCTGGTTGCCCTCGCCTGCGGGATCGGGCTCGAAGGGGTCGACCGAGTCCGCGGGCGTCGTCTGCTCACTCTCCGAGCGCCCGGCGTTGTTGCTGAGCCAGGTCGCGACGGCCTCGGTCGCCGTCAGCGCGTCCTCCGGCAGCGGCTCCCACGACGCCGGCCCCGTTGACCGGAGCGTGCGCGTCGTCGGGATGACCATGGATGCCGCCCGGTTCGCGACGTGCGAGAACGAGTCGCTAAGCCGGATAGCGTCCGTCGAGCGGTCGACCTCGCCAGCGTCCTCGTCGACATTTATCGCATCCAGCAGCGCGTTCGAAGCGTCGAGATGGAACGCCTCGCCAGACTCCCACGCTGGGGTTTCGCCAGCGTCCCAGTCGAGGGGCGCGCCGACGCCGGACCCGACCTCATAATGCACGAGGCCATCGCTGCCGATGCTGGTTTCCGGGCCGCTGTCGGGGCTGTAAATCGCCGTGACAGCCTCCCGAATCTCGGCCTGCGAGTAGTCGGCGAGCGGGTCGCTCGTGCTCACGACGACGCACCTCCGGCGACCACGGCGACTGCGACCGCGACGACCGCGGCGACCGCCGCCAACGTGCGCTTCCCGAGCCCGCCGCTCGCGTCGGCGTCGGTTGTCTGGCCGCCCGTGGACGGGGGCGACGGCGCGGGGTCAGTCGTCGGTGCGTCCGTCGTCTGGCCGTCCGACGGCGTGGGCTCGGGGTCGGGTTCGGGCGTCGACGTGTCCGGCTCGGGGTCGGGTTCGGGCGTCGACGTGTCCGGCTCGGGGTCGGGTTCGGGTTCGGGTTCGGGAGAGGGTTGCGGGGTGGCACTCCCGACCGGACTCGACGCTGTCGCCGCGAACGTCTCATTTGACTGGTAGGCGTCCTTCACACGCTGCATCTCGCGACGAGCGAGATTGCCAGCCCGATACGCATCGGTTGCGTCCATCACCTCGAAGCTCTCGATGCTGCCGGAGTTGTCGGTGTCGAAGCGCCGCAGCAAGCCGAGGCTCACTGCGATCCCCTCGACTGTCCCGGCGGCGTCCCACCATGACCGGGCGGCTCGTTTCCTTCGCGGTGCGCTCGACCAACCGCGCGAGCGTCCTCAACACGGGTCGCGTCCTTGACTGCCTTGACGTGCTCGGGTGGCGGCGCTTCCCCCGGTCCTGTAACGCCGTCGTCTGCGAACATTTCGAGGATCGTTTCGCCCTTCGCCGCTTTCAGGTGCGTATTGTAATTAGGCAATTGTAGTCACCGTAGTTGGACCGTCGGCGACGTGGCGGTCCCGCTGGTTTCTCCGTCTCCGAGTGCGAGGTCGCCGTTCTCGTCAACGACCGTTCCATCGTGGTCGTAGACCGCGAAGTTGCTGAGGGCTCTCATACGAACCAACTCAGGAACGCGGAGTCAAACGTCGGATTATTGCTCGTATCCTGACGCGACAGTTCGACCTCGAAGCGAACCCACGAATCAGCGGAGATGTTCGGGTCGTCCGCCAACGAGTAGTTGCGACTGATGGGGTTGCCGCTGTTCGTGCGCGTCCACGTACTCCCGCCATCCGTCGAGTAGGCCACGAACACGTCCACGGTTTCGCTGTCGAGCGTTCGCGTGAACGTTGCTATGTCCCATTCGTAGAGGTCCGTGGGGTAGGGCCACTCAAGAGTGGCCGACCCTGACGTAGTGGGGGTGATTGAGGATACGTCAGAAATCGCATAGGCAGCGATTGATGTTACACGATCACTCGTGTTGTCATCAGGATGAAGACCGTACGTTCCGTCTGTAATATCAATATCAGAGGACGTATATGGATAATTCGGCGAACCATCCAAACCCACCGTCTGGTCAGCGCCGTCATTATAGACGCCTACGTAGTAATTAGTCCCGCTCTGGAGGTCGGCGTTTAGAGTGACAGTATCGCCCCCAGAATACTCTGCGGTCTTTTCATCCAGTATATTTTCATTCGAGTCCAACAGAAACACGTCTTGGACTGGTCCCGTATTGCTGGAGAGCGTTACTTCAACGCCCACTAACCCGCTGGCATTAGGATTGATTTTAAGGCCTTCCGAGCGCGAAGTGCTATGGGTTGACTCATCAGCCCCTCTTGTTGCGGTTGTTCCAACTGCACCCGAGTCAAATTTGATTGAGCCACCAGATACCACGGTCCCATTATGCGTCACGCTCACACTGCTCTCCGTGAACGTTTGTGCGGCGTCGTAGGGATTCGGCCCCTGCCGCGTCGCCGAAATAATGTTCCCCGCGTCGTCGTATTCGAGGCCGTGTCCGAGCGACTGCCCAATGTCGTCCTGAACGCCCTCAGTCGACTTCCCGGGAGAGTTATAGTCAGCCATCAGGTATCACTCTCGAAGAGGACCGCGACGCCATCGCCCGCGGTCGGCGCGCGAATCGAAATGGCGTCCGTGTTCGTGACGGTGAACGTCAGCGATGCCTCCGGCTTCAACGGCGCCGGCTGCGCGCTGCCATCCCCAACGTAGACGCGACTGCTCGCGTCGTTACTATCCAACGCCATCACCAGCACAGACACGCCCTCAGGCACGTCATGGGACGGGAGCGCCGTCGCCGTGCCGTCGCTCGGCACAACCTCGACGGCAGTGACGCTCTCCCTATTTCCAACTTGCTCACGGATGGCTTCGAGGCTGGGCGAGTAGTCACTCACCGGCCCACACCCCCTTAATCGACGCGCCCGTATTGTCCGCGTCCGCGACCTCAACGGCGTCGATCTCGAGCTTGTCGAGCGTGAGCGTGCCGCCCTCGTGGGGCACGGTAATCGTTGAACCGCCCGTGGTCGATAGCGTCAGCGTCAGCGACGGGTCGCCGACGTGGGTCACGACCAACTCCTGGACGACGGCCGCCGGATTCAGGCTGTCTCCATCGGAGAGGCTGAAGTCGCCGCCGGTCGCGTAGTTGTCTGTTTCGACGGTCCCGGTGGTGTTCGTCGCGAGCGTCCCGCCACTGCCAGCGACGGTGTTGTTAAACTGTTTCTCGCCCATTACGAGAACACCCCCGAGACGAAGGACGCGAGACTGCGGCCCGCGCCGCCCTCGCGGTCAAGGGTCACGTCTACGGCGATGTCATAGCCGTTCTCGTCGTCGACGTTCTTGACCTCGACGCCGACGCGGTCCTCGCGCTCGACGCTCTCAGTCGGGTAGAACGAGTATCGGTCGCCGTCGCCGTCGATGTAGTCCTTCCCGATGAGGTCAACGAGCGGTACGCGGTCGGTGTGGTCGCCGCCGACCTGCGGCTCGACGAACGGCACGACCTGGAGGTCCAGCCGCGGACCTGTGTAAATGCGCACGTCCACGCGGTCGACGGTCGCCGCTTCAGCCACCTTCTTGGTGAGCGTCTTCGACGAGTCGGGACCGACGCGGTCGGCGAACCTGACGGTCTTGCGGTTGCTTGTGTTTGCACTCATAAATAATGGATTTCGGGGGCGTTAGCCCGACTGCGAGTAGTACAGCCGACCTTCGCAGGCCGACGGGTCGATTTCCACGCCGTCACTGGACGGGTCCGCGACGACGCGGAACTCCAGGTGTCGGCCCGGCTTCGCGTAGGGGCCGAGTGCGGCGAGGATGGGGCGCATGGTGCGGTCGCTGGCCTTCGCGTCGGCCAGCTCGCCGAGCGCGTCGATAGTCGTCGACGCGAGCACGCGCCGCTGTTCGGAGTCGGTGATGGCCGCCACAAGTTCGCCTTCGATAGCGTCACCCGCGTCGCCGGAGCCGTTCCCCGACGCCTTCAGCACGGCGTAGATGAACGCTTCAGCGTAGTCGCGGTTTGTGACGCCCGCGCCGAACCAGCCGACCTTGTCCTGCGGAATTTGCTTGCTCCAGACCGTTACCTCGGTCTCCGCGACGAGTGTTCGCGGCTCGAAGTTGCTCGGGAGGACGGGGAACTTCTGGCCGACCTGTGCGAGGTCAGGTGCGTTGGTGAGGTCGCGCGGCATCTAGACACCCCCCGTGCCGCTGTCGCCATCCTGGCCGGTCGCAGGATTATAGCCGGTGAATGCTTGGAACGCCTGTGCAACTCGGTTAGCGAGGGTCTGGCCGACAGCGTCGGCGAAGTTCCACACTGTCGCGCCCAGGATGATGGCGACGACAGCGAGCACCCCGCCCGTCGAGAAGAGGTCGATAGACCCCATCCCGAACGGCAGTTTCGCCTCGGTCGCTTCTTCGATTGCCATTGCATCCTTAGCAACGACCGGGGGAAAGTTAATATCCGAACAGTGAAATTACAGTATATGCCCCTGCTCGGCTTCGGGGCAGTCACCGTCATCATGGTGGCGCTAATCACGAAGGCCTACAAATCGGACTTGGCGGTCGTCATCGCCAAAATTTGGGCGGTATACGCCCTGTACGCGTTCGGCGTGCGTATCCATCACGCCGAGGCCGTGGTTGCGCTCATCAGTGGCTGGCTGGCTGTACTCGCCCGGACAGTAGGCACAGTGCTGTAAACCCATGCCAGAACGCTGCCCACGGTGCGGAAGCACCCACGACAGTCTCGACGGCGTCGCCAATCACGCGTGGAAAACGCAGGACGACGCTCACGACGACGCGACCTCGAAAGACGAGGGAATGCGCATCGCCGTCGAGGAAGAGTACAGTAGCGACGACCAACCGCCCGACGACCCGCCCGCGGACTCGGACAGTGATTCACCCGACGACGACGGGGACGCGCACAGTAACGGCGGCAGTAGCGACCCGACAGTAAGCGACGGCCCACCCGATATTCCCGACGACACAGACGACAGTAGCGACGACCTCGAAGAAGCCCCGTGCGGCTGTACCGTCGACACGGCCGATTTCGAGGATGGCACAGTTCTCCGCTGTACTGAGCACGACAAGAAATTCGTTTACAATGAGTGACCCAAGCAGCTTCAGCGCCGTTGACGAACAGGCCGCCGAAGGACACGCAGCCGCGGAAGGCGTCGAGCCGGTCGACGGCGGTGACGTCGGCAGTGAGCGCACCGTCCGCGAGATGCTTTTGTCGACCGGACGCGGCCGGTCGCTCGACGAGGTCGAAAGCCCGTGGGACCCCGACCGCGGGGGCATGACTCGGATTATGCGCGCCATCCAGAAGGCGACGGACGTGGACGGGCTGCCGGCGATTGCCGACCTCGGGATTGGGCTCGGTGAGTGGTGGGTGAATCTTGACCTCGACGACGGTGAGAGCAATAGCGACGGCGACAGTGGAGAGCCTGGAGAGCCTGGAGGGCCCACGCCATGAATGCGAAACACATCCTCCTTGGCGGGTCGTCTGGCGGCGGGAAAACGACTCGCGCTCGGGAAATGGTTGACAAGCACGACGGCGTCGCGGTGTGGGTGAACCACAACGACGAGGACGCCCCAGGCGATACGGTTCGGTCACTCGCGGAGATGGAGGACGCCGTCCAGTCGTGTTCGTCGCTCGCGGAGGTTCGGAACCTCCGGCTGAACTACGTCTGTCAGGACGCGCAGAGCGGCGCAGAGACGGCGCGGACGTTCGCGCGGAGTGTCGGTCAGCACTTTGACGCGGAGGTCTGTACGCTCGTGCTCGTGGACGAGGCGCATAACGCGCTGCCGGACTCGAAAGCGGAGAGTAGCGTGAAGAACGGGAACCCGGTCGCGAAAATGCTCCACGAGGACCGCGACCTCAACGTGAAATGCGTGCTCGCCACGCAGGACCCTCAAGACCTCTACTATCCACCGACTAAGCAGTGCGTGTTTATCGTCTGGTGTGGGCCCGTTCGCACGTTCCACAAAGGCTTCGTGAACTACTACAACCTCAACGAGATGGAGGCCGCCGACGACGTCGAGGACGCGAGCCTGCCGACCGATAACTATGAGGTCGTCGTTATCGACCCGACGCTCCCGCCGCGCGTCGTGCATCGCACCGAGACGAATCCACAGTACGGATGAACGGGAGCACCGGAGGTCGCGGGTCGACGGCGACGCACGCGGTCGCGGAGCGATACGGTCTAGAGGTCGAAAGCCGGCCGTGGTACGACGCCGTCAGTCCGACCGGCACGAAGTACGAAGTGAAAGCCACGTCGCGGGCGCTCGCCGACGGCAGCACCGGCCGGTTTCGTCTCTGGGAGGAACAGCACCGGAGTCTCACGGCGTCGGACGCGCAGGGGACCTCGTGGTATGCGTTCGTGTTGCTGTCCCAGAGTGGCGACGTACGCCGGATTCAGCGCCGGAAGCCGTCGACGGTGACGCGGCTGGTCAACGAGCGCGGCGGTTGGTACGACGCCGGCCACGAGGGGAAGGACGGGCGGCAGTTCAAGCTCGCGCACGACGCTGTTTTCTGAAGTCGCGCGAACCCCTGCGAACCCGGTTTGCGTCTGAGCACACGGGGTCGCGCGTCGAGAAAATGGCTTCCGCCGATATGAACACGAGCGCGAGAACTCCCGTGTTCATATCGGGAGTGCCGCGGTGGTTCAACGCAGCGTAGTAGTAAGCGAACCGAGAAGAAAACAGGCATTTCACCCCGATTTGGGGGTTTCAGTCACCCACTCAGAGACCCGTTTCCGGGTTCGTGTTCACGACTCTAGGCCGACCTCGACGTCCGGGCCGTCGTAGTCGACCGAGATTTGCCGCGTCGAAATGGTCTCGGCCAGCTCCTCTGCGAGACTCGGCGGCAAGTCGGGATGCTGTAGGGCCTCCTCGACGTTCTCGACGAAGTCGCCAGCGGCGTCACACGCGAACGCCACCGCCTTGGCGTTGGTTTCCACGTCGAAGGTCCGCTTCGCGCTCTGAATGGCGTCGTAGCGGTACGCGAGCCCTTCGTCGGGGTCCGTGCGGATTCGCACCGAGCCCGGGACGTCGTTACTCATCGGTCCACCCCTTCGAGATGCTGTAGTCCTCGTCCTTCCACTCGTGCGTGAACGCGTGGACGCCACAAACCGATTCGGCTATCTCGCGGTTGTTCTCCCGCGGGAGGTTCGAGGCGTCGGCCAGCCGCTCGACGACGACGTCGCCGCACGAGCACGTCGCCCGATAGATGTCGCGGTCGTACTCCGCACGCTCCTCACTCGCCACCGGCCTCACCTCCGTCAGGAACCGCGCACGTCGAGCACAGCGTCATCTGGTCCTCGTCGACGCGAGCGGCACGCTGCTGGTGCTCGGAGAGGGACGCCCACGCCCACAGCGTGGTCTCGTCGTCGGTCTCGGTGTCGAGGTTCCGCAGCCACTCGGCGTGGTCCTCGTAGCCTTCTGCTTCCAGGTCGATCAGCTCCTCGCGGCTGCCGAAGCACCCGCAGAAGCAGTCGCCGGAGCGACCGAGCGTGTCCCAGAGCGGATTCTCGGGAAGGTCGCGCTCGTCGAGGAACTCGCGGCAGTCCTGTTTCGTCCAGTCGTGGATCGGCGCGACCCACGTCCAGCGGTCGGCCTCTTGGACGCCCTCGACGTGCGCCATCCGACGCTCGGACTCGTGACTGCGGACGCCCGTCCAGAGCACGAGGTCGTCGCGGCCCTTCGCCAGCTTCCCCAGTTGGCGCTCCTTGAGGAAGTTGTACATCATCCCGTGCCGGCTGGGGCCGGGATAGCCGTTCTCGCGGACCTTCTCGGCGTAACTCTCGTGCGTTCGAAGCGTCCACAGCTGCGCGCCGAGCGCGTCGGCGAGGTCCTCGATGTACTCGCGGTTCGCGTCGAGGCCGGTGCCGGTGTCGAGGTACGCGAGCACGTCGATGGTTGGCGCGACCTCCTGCGAGACCGCGGCGGCGACCGTCGAGTCCATCCCGCCCGAGACGAGCGCGACGTGGAAGCTACGCCGTCCGGTCGGGACGTCGTCAAGGTCGATGCTCACCGACTGCGGAGTTGCACGGCCGTCTTGCTCAGTCGGCACTGCGATCCCCTCGTTTGACGGCGATATGGGGCTCGTTTATCGGGTCGCCCGTCTGCCGGAGGTAGCCGCGGTTGTCGAGCGGCTTCAGGACGCGCCGAGAGATGCTTTCCTTCGGGACGTTGAGCTTCGAGGACAGCACGCTCCGAGCCTCGTCGAGCGGGATAGTGCTGCCATCTGAAAGCGAGAGAAGCGCGCGGTAGGCATCAGCGAGAGTCTCATCGTCCTGTGGGGGGACAAGACCGCCGTCGGTGGCGGGCTGAGAGACAGTCTCGCGCATATGCTCTCGGATGGCCTGGCTCCGGTTCTTTCCAGCTTCGTCGAGGGCGTCGTCGTACTCTTCGACGAGCTGCTTAGGCACGCGGACAGTGACCCGCTTCGTGTTGGACTCGTCGCTCTCCATGCGAGCCATCGTTAGGCTACCTCCGCATGACGCACGCCGGTCGTGTCATACGCCACAGAATCCCCACACTGCGAGCGGTTTTGGGGACGAAGGGACAGTATGTAGGACGCCCCTCCCCCATCGCCAGCGGGACTCACGCGCGGTCGTGTGTGCGTGCGGGGGCTCACAGCCGACCCTCCGGCCGTCCGAACTGGCGGCCATCGTGTCCGGCGGCGGGCTCGACCGGCTGGCCGCCGTCGGTGACTGGTTCGGGGCTACTCTCGGTGTCGGGGATGCGGATGGGCTGGTCCTCGACGTCGTGGTCGTTGACAAAGTCGGCCTTGCGGAGCGCGCAGAGGTGAGCGCACGGTCCGTCGTGGTAGCGGTAGCCGTCGCAGTCGCACCAACCGACGTAGGCGCCGCGTTCGCGGGCGAGAGCGCACTCGTGGGTGTCGCCGTCGGGAAGGGTGACGACCCAACCGTAGCGGTTCAGGCTCTCTATGAGAGCGTCGTCGGGGTCACCGCGGGTCCAAGAGCCTGTATGGTCGTCGCGTTCGCTGAGGAAGTCGAGGGGTTCGGAGAGTGGTGGGGTGTCCGTCATAGCCGACCCCCGGCGAGTTGGCCGTCACTCGTCACGCAGCCGGACATGCGGTCGGTGCCATCGCCGAACGCGTAGGTGCCGGTTCGTCCGCAGTCCAGGCACTCGTAGCGTTCGGTGGCAGTGCCGGTCGGGTTGCCGTTGGCGTCCTCGGGGTACGTGGCGTCGACGATTTCGATTGCGGGGCTGCCGCACTCGCAGACGAGGGTCACGCGGGGACACCTCCGAAAACAGGGGCCGGGTTAGTTAGCGGGCGGGACGTCGAGGTCGTGGTCGTCGTGGTGGCGGTCGGTCCTTGTGGTGGACGTGGTGGATTCGTGGTCATGGTCCTCTCTGGCTTGTCCGTAGCGGTGTATCTATGCGAGCGGTACGACGAGTCTGAGACGACACGCCAGCGGGCTCTAACGGCCGTGAGACGCGCTAAATTCCACGAATAGCCGGGGGTGCAACACGACACCTTATCTGCTCGTGGAGAACACTGAAGTTACCGGGCGAAAATGCGGGGAGTATGGCTGGTGACGACCACGCGGTCGTAAAGACGTACGTGCCGACCGAGCAGAAATCGGCGTGGAGCGAGCACGCCGACGAGCTCGACATGTCCCAGAGCGAGTACCTGCGGACTATGGTACAAGCCGGGCGAAGAGGGTTTCTGGACGACCACGAGGAAGGTGGTTCTGGGGACGCTACCCCTGGGGGGAGCGGCCTTGAAGACCGGGTCCTCGAATCGGTGTCTGCGGCGGACGTCGTGTCGTGGGACCAACTCGTCTCGGAGCTCTCTGGTGACTTCGAGGACCGCCTCGACGAAGCGGTGCAGTCGCTGGTCGAGCGCGGGGAGATTCGCCACGACCCGCGGCAGGGCGGCTACGTCCGTCAGGAGGACCGATGAGCGAGCGCGCCGTCGACGCCGGGCGCGGCCACGACGCCGAAGACCCGATCGAGTACTTCCTCGAAGACATGGCCTACCACGGAAAATCCGAGCGTACGCGTGAGGCGTACGGGCGCGTCCTCCGGGAGTTCGAGGCGTTCCTCGCGGAGACGGGCACCGAGCCCGCGGAGGCCGACCGCCGGGACTGCCTCGCGTGGGTGCACGAACTCCGCGGCGACCACGCCGACAGCACAGTCGCGACGTACGCCTCGTATCTCAACCGATTCTACGGCTACATGACCCAGGTCGGAGAGTTCGACGGCAACCCGATGACGCTGGTCACTCAGGAAATGGACGAGGCCATCGACACGGACCCGACTCGCCGCGAGGTCTCGGTGCCCCAGATGCGGTCGTTCGTCGACGGAATCACCCACCCGCTGGAGTGGGCAGTCGTCCTCACACTGCTGAAAACCGGGCTGCGCGTCGGCGAACTCTGCAATCTCGATATTCGTGACCTCGCACTGGACGCGCCGGCGGTCGAGTCCTCTTACGACCTCGGAACGCGCGCACAGCTGGACGGGCGGCCAGACACGCTGTTCGTCGACCCGGACGTGAGCCGTGGCGAAATGGCGAACGGCGAGGAACGCACCGCGTCGAACAAGCGCAAGCGCGCAACGCTCGTACCCGTTGATGGGGAGCTGAAGGCCGCATTTGTGCGCTGGCTGGCGATTCGCCCGGACACGCCGTCCTCAGCAGAGCCGCTGTTTGCGAGCACACGAGACGCGTGGGGCGAGCGGCTCACCCCGGAGATGGTGCGGTCGTTCGTCCGCGAACACGCCGAAGAAGCGGGCTGGTACCGTAGTGGCGCCGACGCCGCCGAGAACGTCACGCCCCACTACTTCCGGCACTTCTTCACGACGCACCTCCGGGACCGCACCGGCGACCGCGGCGTCGTGAAGTACCTCCGGGGCGACGTCGCCGACGACATCATCGACACGTACACCCACAACTGGGGGGACAGAGTCCGCGAGGTCTACCTCGCGAACGTGTACTCGCTGACGTGACGTTCGAACGCCAGTACATAAATTGCATGCTGCTATATTGAATTGTGTCTCGCGGCGGTGGTCGTCTTCTCGACGATATTGGGGGCCAGTAGCGCTCTAACGCCTGCTGCTGGAGTTTTCCGCGAACAGTCTACGACCGCCTCAGTTACGCTATCGACTGCCTGAGCCGCGCCTCCAGCTCGAATGCCCAGTAACGACAACACCCAAGCCGCGGCGGACCGAATCCACTGCCGAATGCCGCCCTACGACTGGTCGCGCCGCGACGTGCTGAAGGCCGCCGTCGCCACCGGCACGACAGCTGCTCTCTCTGCGTGTCTTGACCTCGCACCCGACGACAGGCCACCACGCGGCTCTCCCGCCTCGAAGCCGGCTCGTCAACACGCGTGGAACGACCACGTGCGCACCGACGAGTACGGGAACATCGAACTGCCGCGCCACCAAACCTTGCTGTACCTCTCGCTGGACCGCGACGGCCAGCCCACGGAATCCGACCGCGAGACCGTCGAACGTGCGCTCGCCGTTCTTGACGAGGCATACGAGTGGTCGAACGACGGCCTGCTGTTCTCCGTGGCGTACTCGCCGGCGTATTTCGAGCGCTTCGACGCCGCACCCACGGGCGTCGACCTTCCGCAACCGGAGCCGCTGTCGCCGTTCGAAGACCCGGTCTTCGACACGCAGGACGTGCTCGTCCACCTCGCCAGCGACCGCGCAGACGTGGTACTCGAAACCGAACACGCGCTCACCGGGAGAAGCGACGAAATGAACGGTATCAGTGTCGACGCGGCGCTAACCGACGTGCTGACGGTCGAATCGCGGCGGACGGGCTTCGTCGGCGCGGGGATGCCCGCCGAACGTCAGGACGCCGCCGGCATCCCCGACTCGAAGCCAGTCCCCGAGGAGTCACCGCTGTTCATGGGATTCACCGCCGGCTTCCGCGAGAATCAGGCGACGGAAGACGACGTCACCATCCAGTCGGGGCCGTTCGCGGGCGGCACCACGAAGGTCGTCTCGAACCTCCGCCAGCGCCTCGACGACTGGTACGGCGAACAGAACTACGACGAGCGCGTGATGGAGTTGTTCAGTCCTGGCCACGCTGCCGACGACCTCGTAGAAGGCGTCGGGAATAACCTCGGCTCGAACAGCCGCGTGGACGACTACGTCGACGACATTGAGGAGCACGTCCGCGAGTACGGCCGCGTGGGCCACGCGCAGAAAGCCGCTCGTGCTAATCGGGACAGCGATGGGAACGTACGCGTGCTCCGGCGACACTTCGAGTCCACGGACGACATCGGCTCCAACCGCGCCGTCGCCAGCCTCCACTTCCCGTCGCTGCAGCGCGAGATTTCGACGTTCAAGGACGTGCGTCGCGCGATGAACGGCACAGACGTGACCGAGGTGACGCCGGCGGTTCGCCAGCGCGTCAACAACGGGATTCTGGAGTACATCTTCGTGCGCCGGCGCGGCTACTTCCTCGTGCCGCCACGGGGGTTGCGCGCGCTGCCCGAACCCGACCCGTGACTACAGTTCGAGTTCAGTAGCGTCGCTGACGTCGAACTTCAGGACTTCGGGTTCGCCAGCGAGCAGGTCCGGGAGTTCTGCTTCGAGTCGCTGGAAGTGGTCGCTGTTCTCGTGGGCTTCCAGTGCGGCTTCGTCCTCGTACTGCTCGAAGAATCGAATCCGGTTCTCGTCCTGGACGTCGACAGCCGCGCGGTAGTCGATGACGCCGTCTTCGCGGTTCGACTCCTCGACGAGGTGGTCGGCGAGGTCGAGGGCGTCCTCGCGGCGCGCCGGGTCGATTGGGAAGGTCGCGTGGAGTACAATCATGCGTGCCCGGATAGCGGCCACCAGCCGAAGTAAGTCCGGGTAGCGACACTACCGACGGACGAGAACGATGGCGGCGAGCGCGAGCGCTGTGAGGGCGTGGACGACGCCGTATCCGGAGACCGACGTGCCGGATTCGCTGGTGGCCGCGTCGGCGGTTTCCGTGGGCGTGACGACGCTGTCGTCGTTCGACGGCGTCTGTACGACGGGTTCGCTGGTCGTCGCAGCAACCTCGTCGACCTGCCAGACGAGGAAGTACGTGCTCACGGGGCTGTCGCCGGCGCGCACGAGGCGGTCGCCCTCGGAGAACTCGCCATCCCCGCCGTCGGTGTACAACTGTGCGTACAGCCCGACAGTCGAGCGATTCTCGGAGAACACGGACGAGTCGAAGTCGACGCCGACGTCCGCGTGAGCGCCGGCATCGAGTGCTTTCGTGCCGACAATGTGGCCTTCCGTGCCTGACTCCGTGCGGAGCACGAGAAAGACGTCGTCGGGGAGCACAGCGCTGTCGACGATCGCGGTCGCGGACGCCGTCTGCTGGGCCTGCGCGCGCTCGGCGACGACGCTGGCTGGCTGGTCACGTTTGGCGAGCGTCACCGACTGGCTGGTCGTCGCGCCGAACGCCGACGCGCGCTCGTCGACGCCGGGGTCGAACTCGCCGTCATCATGGCGGTCAGCGTGGAACACCACCCACAGCGGCCCGTTGTCGGGCCAGTCAGCCCAAGCGTCGGCGTCCATCTCGACGGGGAGGTTCTGCTGGAAGCCGTCGTCGAAGTCGACGCTTCTGTGGCCGACGGGGTCGCCGATTTCGCCGTCGTCGGTTGCGCGGTGGAGGACGACGAAGCCGTCCGTGAGTGGCCGAACGGCCTCTACGACGACCGTGCCGTCAGCGGAGTGCTGGCTGTCGACCTCGACGTGGTTGCCGTGGGCGGCGACGGGGCTGGCGGACGCCACGAGCGCGAGCGCGAGGAGGGCGGCGAGGACGGCACGTCGCATGCCGGCGTCTACCCGGGACGCGAGGTTAATGCTTCTGGAGCGGGAGACCACAGCGGCTATGGGTTCGCCGACCCCTGTTCGCGGTATGCGCCGCCGACGGTTCCTCGCGCTCGGCTCCGTCTTCGCCGCTTCGACTCTCCTCGCTGGCTGCACGGGCGACGTGAGCACGGACGCGACAGAGACGACGCCCGCAGCGACGACCAGCACGAAGCCCGACGGCGTCTACGTCCAGTCCTTCGAGGAGCGGATGGCGATGCAGGGGACGACGACTGTCGGCGACTACACGGTCGCGCTGATGTTCACGGTACCGCACACGTTCTGGACGTTGACGAACACGGAGCGCTCGAAGACCGCGAAGACGAGTGAGGACTCCATTCACCTGATGGCGGTCGTCTGGGACGACGAAACCGGAGCTGTGCTGCCGGACACGGGCGTCTCCGTCGAGTTGGAGCGCGGCGAGTTCCTCGCGCAGGAAGTGATGTATCCGATGCTCTCCCAGCCGATGGGGTTCCACTACGGCGGGAACTTCGGGCTCGACGGCGACGGCACGTACACCGCGAACGTCTCCATCGGCGGCATCTCGGCGCGCACCACGGGCGCGTTCGAGGGGCGCTTCGAGAGCGCCGAAACCGCCGAGATGACCGTGGAGTTCACCGAGGAAACACGCGCACGAGTCGGGTCGACGCCCATCGAGCAGGCGAGGGAGTCGGGCGCACTCGCACCCCGAGAGACGAGTTATCCGAAGTCGATTTCGCCAGCACCCGAGGACCTGCCGGGGACAGTTCGCGGGACCGCGGCCATCGACGACGCGTACCTCGTCGTCACCGATCTCACGTCCGCCGAGCGTGTCGGTCGACCAGAGGACGCGTATCTCGCGGTGTCGGCGCGCACGCGGTACAACAGCTACGAGCTCTCGGGGATGGCGCTGGACGTGACGCTCGAACGAGACGGCGAGACGGTCTACGAGGGCGCGCTGACGCGGACGCTCAGCCCGGACCTCGGCTACCACTACGGCGTCGCGGTGCCGAGCGTCGAAACAGGTGACGACCTCACGCTCTCGGTGCGGACGCCACCGCGGGTCGCGCGCCACGAGGGCTACGAGACGGCGTTCCTCGAGACGGCATCGGTGACGCTGACGCTGTAGGCGTCCGCAGAGCACTCCGGCCACCGGACCTACGTGCTGGCCGTCGAAGACCACGGCATGACCGGGCCACACCCGTCGAAGTACGAGTTAGAGGGCGCGAAGGTGTACGTTCACGAGGAGGGCGAGGCTGCCGAAGTCACGCACATCGACGTCGAACACCCCGACATCAACGAAATTATCGAGCCCGGGGAGAACACGTTCGTCGGCGGGAAAGAGGGCGGCGTCTTCGTGGGACTGAAAGACGAGATGCTGGAACGCGCCCGCGACTATCTCGCCAAGCGGAAAGAAGAGTGAGTCAGTCGAGGTCGACGAGGAGGTCGTCGCCGTCGCGCTCGAATTCGGTGTCGAAGGGGGCGGAGCGCTCGCGCATCGTCTCGCGGCACCACGCCGCGGCCTCCGCGTCGGCGTGGTAGACGCTGTAGTGGTCGATTTCTGTGGGGTGGAGGCGGAGTTCGGTCGGGTCGCCGTCGGCGGTCACGTCGAGTTCGAAGAGGAAGCCGCGGTCGTTGCGGAGGTCTTCGTCGATGGCGTAGTCGTCGACGAAGTCGCCGGTGTCGTAGAGAATCGGAGCGCCGTCACGGAGTTCGACGCCCTGGAAGACGTGGGCGCTGTGGCCGTGGACGACGTCGACGCCCTCGTCGACGAGCCAGCGGCCGAATTCGCGGTACTGCTCGGCCGGCGTCTCGACCATGTTCGGCCCCCAGTGAAGGGTCGCAACGAGCAGGTCGGGATCGTGGGCGGCCGCACGGTCCAGCGCCTCGCGGACGGCCTCGCGGGTGTCCGCGTCGTCGACATCGCACTCTATGCGCGCCGTGCCAGGGCTGTCCGGGCCGGCGGCGTACTCGGGCGTGTTATCGGTGAACGCGACGAACGCGGCTGTGCAGTCGCCGACGGAGACGACGGCGGGGTCGAGCGCGTCGTCCCAGTCGCGGCCAGCTCCGGTGCGAGCGATGCCCGCGTCGTCGAGTTCGTCGAGCGTGTCGCGGAGCGCGCGCTCGCCGTAGTCGAGGACGTGGTTGTTCGCGAGCGTGACGCCGTCAACGCCCGCGGCCCTCAGCGCGGGAATCGCCCACTCGGGGTCCGCGCGGAAGTGGAACGCACGGGTCGTGCGCGTCCACGGCTCGCCGCGCGTGGAGAGACAACACTCCAGGTTACAGAACAGTCCGTCGAGCCCGGCGAGCCGGTCTTCGAGGTCACCCCAGACAGCAGTGGCGTCGCGGGTGCGCTGGCGCTCGTCGACGGCGCGGCCCAGCATCACGTCGCCGGTGAATCCGAGCGTCGGCATGGCCGGCGCTACGCGCGAGCAACTGTTAGTCGTTCTCGCCGACCTACTGCGGGGGAATCGCGGTTTCGTCGGCGTTCGCGGCGAGCGCGCGCTTGACCGCCTGTACGTCCTCGCCGCCGGCTTCGGACTGGTTCTCCATCAGGACCGTCTCGCTGGGGAACAGGCGCTCGCCGACTTCGAGGCCGTGCTCGCGGGCGGTCGAGCCCGTAACCGTGAGGTAGACGCCGACGCCGACGTCCGCGATGGCGGCTTCCTCCTCGCGGCCCGCATCGGGGTAGACGAACTCGACGCCCTGCGTGGCGTCCGTGCCGAGGACCGCGCGGACGAGGCGCTCGTAGCGCGGGCTGATGCAGACTTCTCCCTCGTAGGCCGCGAGGAACGCGCGGTCGAGTTCCTCTGCGCCGACGGACTGCTTGGCCGCGGGCGTCGCCAGCAGCGTGTGGTAGACGGTGTCGCCGAGCCCCGAAATCACGCGGACGTCCGTGTCATGGGGGTCGATGCGGTCGTTCAGGTCAGCAATGGTCGAGAGCGGTTCGGGCTCCAGTTGGACGACCTCTTCGAGCACGAGGTCAGCGCTGTCGAACCCGAGCGCGAATTCGTGGGTGCGGAGCGCGCGGAACGGCTCCTCGCGGCCGACCAGTTGGACGGGCGTCCCCTCGACGTCGAGGGTCAGCGAGTCAAAGACGACGCGCCGGGGCTTACCCGCGCGGGCGTCCCGCAGCAGCGTGAAGTCCGGTTGGTGTGGTTCAGCGGGCTCGCTGTACTCGGCCAGGCGCTCGTAAACGCCGCGCTCAGCGTCCTGCTCGTCTTTCGTGACGGCCTTCTCGTAGCGCAGCGTCGACACCACGTCGTCGGCGACCGCGGTCGCGTCGGCGCGAGCGGCGAATCTGTCGAGTACGGCTTCCAGCGGCCGTCCCTTCCGCGGAACGGCGACGCGCACCGGCGCAGTCATGATAGGAGAAGAGAGCCGGCGAGCGCCGAAAACGGTTGTGATTCCCCCGGATGGGCGGTCGCGGCGCTACGTGCCGAAGACGTCCGAGAGCTGGTCGCGCCACTCCTCGATTTCGTCGACGTGCTCCTCGACGTCCTCGAGGTCCTCAGCGACGTCTTCGAGGTCGTCCTCGATTTCGTCGACCTCCATGACGGCGTCCTCAGTGTCTGCGAGGCGCTCATCGATGGCGTCGACGTCACCGCGCAGGCGTTCGAGGTCCTCGCGGAGGTCCTCGACTGCGCCAACGTCGTCTTCGACCGCCGCGACGCGTTCGCGGAGCTGCTCGCGGTCGCCGGCGGCGTCCTCGACGCTCGCCTCCACTTCCGCAACTTCGTTCGAGAGGTCGCCGAGTTCCGCGGACAGCGAGGAGACCTCATTCTCGACGTCGCTGACGAGCTGCTGGGCGGTTCCTTCCTCGTCGAGGAACTCCTCAAGGGCGTCCGTGTACGCTTCCAGTTCGGAGACGCGGCTCTGGAGGTGTTCGATTTCGACCTGCGTACTGTTGGGGACGCCGCCGAAGGCGTCCTGCAGGGTCGCGAGGTCGTCGTCGCTGACCTCGTCGTTGCGGATGGCCTCCGCGAGCGTCGCGACGAGGTCGCTGGCGTCGAAGCCGATCGATTCGGGCGCGGACTCTGCTTCAGCTCCCGCCTCTGCCTCGGCTTCCTCCTCGCCGAATCCTTCAGCCTCGGGCTCCTCTATCTCTTCTTCCTCGGCTGCGGACGGCTCGGGCTGCTCTGCCCCGTACCCTTCGGCCTCCGGCTCGGTTGGCGGTTCCTCCTCGAACGTCTCGTCCTCGACGTCCACAGGCTCCTCGTTGGCTTCGACTGCGGACTCCTCGTCGCTGCCGAGGTCGACGTCGCCTTCGAGGATTTCGGCGTCCTCCTCTTCGAGGGACTCGATGCCGCCCTCGATGTCGGCTTCTAGGCCGACCTCCTCGCTCTCCTCCTCGAGGCCGGGGACCGTCTCGCGCTCGCCACCCGCGAGTTCGCGGACGACCGATGTGGACTCCGGCGGGACGACCTCGTCGATATCCTCGCCCTCCAGTTTGATGGTCGGCGCGGAGAGGAACGGCGTCTCGTCTTGGCCTTCCTCCATGCGCACGCCGTATACGGTGGTGAAGGATTCGCCGGGCTCGATTTCGCGCTCGAAGCGGACGACGCCGTCGCCGCTGGCCGTCCAGTGCTCGCTGCCGTACTCGGGGTGGAAGCCGATTTGGTCGATGCCGAACTCGTCGGGGATCTCGTCGACGATGCGGAGCGTGACCGCGTCGTCTCGGTCGGAGTCGATGTCGAAGGCGACCGCCGGGACTGGGAAGTCCTCGGCGTTGAAGAACTTGCTGACGGTGACGCCGTCGGTCTCGACGACCGTTTCGTCACTCATCGGAACCACCCGCGGGTTGGTCGTGCATACCACCACCTACGCGGACGAGGACTTAAATTACCCGCCGACTCTCGGCGTCAGTTACTCGTCTGTCACGTCCACGCGGTCGCCGATTTCTACGAGATCAAGGCGGCGCGGGAACGCGAAACTCCGGACGTGGTGGTGCAGCGCCTTCGGGTCCGCCGTCAGCCCCTTCCACATGTCCCAGTGGGAGGGCAGCAGGCGGTCGACGCGGAGGTCGCTGGCGGCCTTCACGACCTGATTCTCGTCGTTGTACCAGCGCGTGCGCTTGGGCTCGCGGCTCTGCTTGTCGGGGACGTTGCCGACCGCGCCGAACGCCAGAATTCCGAGGTCGACATCGTACTCGCGACCAAGGCGCTCGAACTCGTCGCTTGGCTTGGTGTCGCCGCCGTGGAAGATGGTGCCCGCATCGTGCTCAATGACGTACGAGACGGGATGGGTGGCGTCCGGGTCGTGGGCGGGTTCGACGTGAATCGTGAATTCGCCGACCTCGAACGTGTCGCCCTCCGAAATCTCGTTGTACTGGTCGGTGTCGACGGCGTAGTTGTCGTCCCACGCCTCCTCACCGCGCGCGACCGCCAGCGAATCGTCGGGCGCGTAGAACTCTGCCCCGGTTTCGGCGAGAATCGGTGCCTGACTCGGTCCATGCACGTGATCGGTGTGTTCGTGGGTGGCGAGCACGGCGTCGGCCTCGGTGACGTCCCGCGGGTCGAACGGCACCGGAATCATCCGGATGGTGCGCGGCGGGGACCCAGTCCCGAGGTAGGGGTCGATGAACAGCGTCGTCCCGTCCTCGCCCTTGAGGACGAAGCCGTTGCAGCCGAGATACCAGACCGCGACGCCAGCGGGCGTGGACTGCTCGACGGCCGTCGGCAGCCAGTCGCCCCAATCGGAGTGGACCATACCGTCGGGTCACTCGCGTCGCCCCCTAAGCGTTCCGGGGTTAGGTTGTGTAGAAAACAGTTAGTCCTGACAGCACGCGCCGGACTCGCCGACGAAGTCGACGTCCAGCGGCTCCGAAATCAGGTCGTTGAGGAACTCGAATTTGGCTTCCAGTTCGTCCTGCGCGTCGAGGTACTCCGCCATCACGGGGTGCTCGTGGAGGCGCTTCTGGGCGTCCTCGACGTTCTTGGCGTCCTCCTGAGTGGCGTCGCCGGTCTGTCTCGCGAGCATGAACTCCTGGCGGAGGTCCTCGAACTCGCTGATGCGCTGCTGGACTTCCTCGCTGTTCTCGACGGCGGCCTTCGTCTCCTCGTAGCGCTGGTACTCGGGGGACTCCTCGATGGCTTCGCCGAGCTGGCGCGCGATGTCGTCGGCCTTCGTAGTGCCGGTCGTGGCCGGGGAGTCGGAGTCGACGCTCATGCCTGGCGGTTGGCGCTCGGTCGGTTTGAAGGTGCCGGAAGCGGGGGCGGTCGCCCCCGGAACCGCCGAGGTTAAACGAACGAAGCCTGTATCGCGGTGTAATGAGCCACGAAGAGACCCGTTCGGCAGGAGACCTCCGGAACACCGGACTCTCCCTGAAACACGACCGAACGTGGGACTACGAACTCGACCGCATCGTGGAGGCGGTCGAGGAGCGCGACGCGGAGAAGGTCGGCCTGCAGTTCCCCGAGGGGCTGAAGCGCAGCGCGCCCGGGGTCGCCGATGACCTCCGCAAGCTGCTCCCCGACGACACGCGCGTGATGATTTCGGGGCAGCCGTGCTACGGTGCCTGCGACCTCGACACGTACATGATGCGGCGGACGGACGTCTTCGTCCACTTCGGCCACTCCCCGATGAAGGAGTCCGAGAAAATCATCTACGTGCCGCTGTTCTCGAACGTCGACGTCGAACCCATCATGGAGCAGTCCCTCGAGGAACTTGACGAGGAGGACGTCGGGCTCGTCACGACCGCCCAGCACATGAACCTCTTCCCGGAGATGAAAGAGTGGCTGACCGAGCGCGGCTACGAGGTCCACACGCGGAAGGGTGACGACCGCCTCACCCACGAGGGACAGGTGCTCGGTTGCAACTACGCGAGCGCGGATATCGACGCTGACCAGGTGCTGTACGTTGGCGGCGGGAAGTTCCACCCGCTCGGCCTCGCGATGGAGCACCCCGAGAAGAAGGTCGTTATCGCCGACCCCGTCAACAACTCCGTCTCCGTCGCGGACACGGAGAAGTTCCTCAAGCAGCGCTACGCTACCGTCCACAAGGCGATGAGCGCCGAGAAGTGGGGCGTCATCTTCTGCACGAAGATCGGCCAGGGTCGCTGGGACCAGGCCAACGAAATCGTGGAGAACAACGACAACGCCTACCTCATCACGATGGACGAAGTCACGCCGGACCGCCTCCGGAACTTCGACATGGACGCGTTCGTGAACACGGGCTGTCCGCGCATCACGACCGACGACGGCCCGCAGTTCCACAAGCCGATGGTGACCCCCGGCGAGTACGAGATTGCGGTGGGCAACAAGCCCCTCGAAGACCTTTCCTTCGACACGTTCCACGGCACCTGGTAAGCTACTCTGCCGTTTCGACACCCGTAATTTCGAAGCGCGCACCGCCGTTCTCGCCGTCAGTAACCTCGATTTCCCAGCCGTGGGCGTCCACGAGTTCCGCGACGATGCTGAGCCCGATGCCGGTTCCGCGGTCGTTCGTCGAGTAGCCGTACTCGAAGACGCGCTCGCGGTCCCCCGCGGGGACGCCGGAGCCGTCGTCCTCGACGTAGAAGCCGTCGTCGAGGTCGCTGATCCGGACCGTGACGCAGTCGTCGGGTGGATTTTCTGAGGCGTGTTCGACTGAGTTGCGGAACAGATTCTCCAGTAGTTGCTCGAGGCGGCCTTCGTCTGCGCGCACCGTCAGCGCCGAGTCCGCGACGAGCGTCGCAGTCTGTGTCTCTACAGTCGCCCACGCGCGTTCGGCTACGGTGTCGAGTGCGACGTCGTCGAGGTCGGTTGCCGTGCGTCCCTGCCGAGCGAGCGCGAGGACGTCGTCGATGAGCGTGCGCATCCGTCCGTGGGCGCTGGCGACCCTTTCGAGGCGGTCGCTATCGTATTGTTCGCGAGCGAGTTCGAGGTTCCCCTCCGCGACGTTCAGGGGGTTGCGAAGGTCGTGGCTGAGGATATCCGCGAATTTATCGAGTTTGTCGCGTTCGCGGCGGAGCGCGCGTTCACGCTCCTTGAATTCCGTGACGTCCCGTGTGACACCCACGAGATGTGTGACCTCACCGTCGACGACGACAGGGGAGATCGTCCCGGAGACAACAACGTCGCCGGCAGGGAACTCGAACACCTCCTCGAACTCGACGGGCTCACGGCACTCGTAACACCGACGGTGGTGCGAGACCGTCTGGTCGCCGAGCGCCGAGTGGAACGCCTCGTGCTCAGTTTTTCCGACGATGTCGGCGGCCGACAGCCCGCTCATCTCCTCGTGGGCGCGGTTGAGTTGACGATAAACGAACTCGACGTCGCCGTCGTCCTTGACGACCTCCAGTAGGAACAGGCCGTCCTGGGCGTTCTCGAAGACCGTCTCGTACTGGCGTTTCAGCCGGCGGAGTTGGGCTTCGCGTTCCTCGCGCTCGCTGATGTCGCGGCTGATGGCGAGGAACTGGCGCTCGCCGTCGACTTCCAGCTCCGTGAGGTGGACTTCGACGGGGAACGTCGAGCCGTCTACGCGCTCGAACTCGGCCTCGAAGCGCCGGAGGCCGCCGTGCTCCATCCCGGCTTCCATCGCCATCACCGACTCGCGGTCGGTCGTCGTGTCCACGTCCCAGACGAATTGGCCGACGAGTTCGTCGGCTGCGTAGCCAAGTTCCTCGCAGATGCGTTCGTTGACGTCGACGATGACGCCGTCGGCGTCGTGGATGTTCACCATGTCCGGGGAGTTCTCGAAGAGGGCTTCGAGGCGCTCGGAGTCGCGTTCGAGGCGGTGCTGGCGCTCGCGCTGCTGGGTGATGTCCGTGATGAACCCCTCGATGCCGCGCAGGTCGCCGGCGGCGTCGTAGATGCCGCGGCCGCGCTCCCAGACGTGCTTTCGGTTGCCGTCCTGCGTCTCGATGCGGTACGTGACCTCGAAGGGCTCGCAGTCGTCGAGGGCGTTCTGGACCGCGGTCCACATCGCCTCGCGGTCGTCGGGATGGATGATTTCCTCGCCCCAGACGACGTCGCCAGCTTCGAGCGCGGCCGCGGGGTAGCCCGTGAGTTGCTCGCACTCGCCGCCGACGTACTCCATCGGCCAGTCGGGTTTGTTCCGGCAGCGGTACACCATCCCGGGGAGGTTGCTGACGAGGGTTTCGAGGCGGCGGTTGCGCTCGTCGAGTGCGCGCTCGGAGCGTCGCTTCTCGACGGCGTTCTGCACGCGGTTCGCCAACACGGTGTACTGCTCGGTGCTGCTCTCCTTCTGGAGGTAGTCGGTGACGCCGGCGGAGATGGCGTCGCTGGCGACTTCCTCGCTGCCCTTCCCCGTGAACAGAATGAACGGCAGTTCGGGAAAGTCCTCGCGGACGGTTTCAAGGAACTCGATACCGTCCATCTCCGGCATATCGTAGTCGGAGACGATGCAGTCGACGTCGTGTTCGGCGAGGTGGGCGAGTGCGTCCGTCGTGGTGGTTACGGCGGTCACGCCGAGTCGGGATTCGACGCGCTCCAGGTACGTGCTGGCGAGGTCGCCGAGAGCCTCGTCGTCGTCCACGTGGAGGACGTGAATCAACCCGGCCGTCGCACTCGTCCCGGCATCCATGGGCTCACATCGGGGCGTCTCAGGAAATAACGACGGGGTTGACCCACGATGTCTAATTACTACTGGGCATTAGCAAACCTTTTTGTATTTCCCCCATGTATGTGTGAGTAGCATGAGCACGTCACGCCGAACCAGCCCCATAGAGGGCTGTCGCCCCACCGACTCCACCCCCGTGACCGTCGACGCAGACACCATCGCTGGCGCATCCCGCGAGGATCTCCGCACGCTCGCCGACGACCTCGCCGACGAGGGCTACGTCCCCGCGGAAGTCGCCGTCAACGCCGCCTTCGACGAGGACTGCTCGCTGGCCACCCAACGCGAGGCCGACCGTCTCCGCGAAGTCATCGAGAACGCCTCCTTCCTCGGTGCGAACCGCCTCACCGTCGACGTGCGCGAGGCCGCCGCCCCCGAGAAAGTCCGCCCCGCGCTCTCCGCGGTCGCGGAGCGCGCGCGCCGCGACGGTCTCGCCGTCGACGTCGACGGCCTCTCCCTGAACTGACGCTCTCTCTTTCGTGACGGAGCTTTCTTCGACCCCGGAGCCCTCGCCTCGGGCATGAAGCGCGCGCTCGAACAGCGCCTCTCGGCGGTCGAAGGGTTCCGCGACCCGAGTGCCGCGCTCGAACAGTACCCGACACCCGCGGACCTCGCCGCCCACCTCCTCCACCTCGCCGACCTCCACGGCGACCTCGCCGGCCGCACCGTCGCCGACCTCGGCACTGGCACGGGGATGCTCGCGCTCGGTGCCGCCACCCGCGAGCCCGAACGCGTCCTCGCGATCGAACGCGACCCGGACGCGCTCGCCGTCGCCCGCGAGAACGAACCGCGCGTCGACCCCGCAGTCGGCGTCGACTGGCTGCTCGGGGACGCGACGCGGCCGCCGCTGGCGAGCGTGGATACGGTCGTGATGAACCCTCCGTTCGGCGCGCAGCGCGGCAGCGAACACGCCGATCGCGCGTTCCTCGCCGCGACCGCCGGGATTGCCGGGGTCTCGTACTCGATTCACAACGCCGGCAGCAAGTCGTTCGTGGAGTCGTTCGCCGCCGACGAGGGCGGCGAAGTCACGCACGCGTTCGCCGCGGAACTCGACGTCGCTCGCCAATTCGAGTTCCACACGAGCGAGCGCGAGCGCCTCGACGTCGAAGCCTTCCGCATCGAGTGGGCGGGCTACTCGTAGGACTCCCTGCTCGCGATACTGATAGTCGTGTTCTCGTGTTCGGCGAGCACCCGGCTCCCGTTTCGCACGAACGTCAACCCGCCGGCCTCGTTTGTCTCGTTCTGTCTCGGAATCCCCGTCGAGCCGATAACCGTCTTGTTGCGCAGGACGTTGAGGTCGATACCGCCGCTCGACGACGTCACGCGCACCTGTCGCCCGGCGACGACCGGATCCGCGGTAGCGTTCTCGGAACTGTAGACGTGCCGCGTCTCGTCCTCGGGCGGCGTGACGTAGACGTTGTAGACGGCGCTCGCACCCGCGGGGACCCAGCCGCGTCGGTGGACGCCGACGGACTCCTTCCAGCCGACGCCACCGACGGTGACGGACTGGTCACCGTAGAACCCGAGTCTACTCGCGCTCACCTCCTGTGTCCAGATGTCGCGCTCGGGGTTGGCGACGATGACGCCGCTCGCGGAGACGTTCGTCGCCTGCGAGAAGTACGGGATATCCACGCCGGAGACGCGTTCGTTGGTGACGTCTTCTGCGTAAGTCACCTCGTAGCCGCGGACCTCCACGGGATCGCCGGGGAGGTCAGCGTCCGCGACGGTGGTGAAGTTCACCGGCACAGCAACCATCGACATTGTCACGACGGGCAACAGCAACACGACGAACGCGGCCTTCCGCGTGGAGACGTCGCCGAACAGCGTGCTCGTGTCGGCGCGCACGGCGGCGGTCAGCAGGACGGCGAGCGCGGCGACGAGCAGCACACCGAGGGCGCGGAAGAGCACGTACTCGTCGGTAGCTCCATACCACCACACCGCCCACAGCGACATCGACGCCGCGAGCACGACCGCGCCGAACCAAATGCGGGCGGCGGAGGGCCGATTCTCGCGTCGGACGACGAGCGCAGCGGCGAGCACCGCACCGACGAGGAAACCAAAGAGGTGGCCCTGTACGGAGATACCCGCCCACCACGGCGTCGAAAAGGACGGCGAGGCGGAGGCGTACGTAATCGGATCGTGGACAACCGTCCACAAGAGGGACAGCACCTCGCGGACCGACACGGCGAGCACGGTCGCCAGCGGGAAGCGAACGAGCGCGAACCCTGCGAACGCGTAGACGACGCCGGAGAAGCCGATAGTTGCGCCCCACGAGAACACGCCGGTCAGCAGGCCGACGCCGAAGACGGCCGCCGGGAAGACGACGAGCGCGCGGACGTAGGGGTTGGTGCGCCACGAGCCGAACGAGGACTCGCCACGCTCGGTCGGGTAGTGCGAGAAAGCGTACTCTGCCAGCGGCGCGAGCGCAACCGTCGCGAGGAGGTTCCCCGTGACGTGGCCGAGGCTGGCGTGAGCGAACGCCGACGTGACGGTCCCGAGTGGGTAGAAGTACGACCACGAGACGAACGGCACGACCAGTGGCGCGCCCGCCGCACCGAACTGGACGACCAGGTAGAATGCGGCGACCGCGACGACAACCAAGAGCGTACCCCACGGAATCCCGAACAGGAGTCGGCTGCGGATGCGGCGCACAGCGGCACGACCTTCCCCTACTGAGAGCACGCCCACGCCAGTTGCGACGAACGTGACGACGGCCGCGTACGCGGCGGCGGTCCAGACGTCGACCGTTTCCAGCGCCGCCGCGGCGGCAATGCCGACGAGCACGGCGACGGGGGCGGCACACGCGAGCGAAGAAAACCGACGGAACCGCGGCACCACGGCGGTCACCGCAAGGAGGGCAAGCGTCGTCGCAACGACGACGACCACCGGCGAGACGTTCATATCACTACGTGGCTGGCCCCGGCCGCATAAACAGTCCGCCCGCGAGCCAACGGTTCGAAACGTTGAAACGCGCCACGAGCGAACCCATATACATGGACCTGCGGGTTATCGAGAAGGGAGACGCGGAACTCACTATCGAGATTGCCGGGGAAGACCACACGTTCATGAACGGGCTGAAGGGCTCGCTCATCGAGACCGAGGGCGTCGCGGCGTCCTCGTACGACATGAACCCCGAGCAGTCCGGCGGCCAGACTGAACCGGTGCTCACTATCAAGACCGAGGACGGCACCGACCCCCTCGACGCGCTGCAGTCGGCGGCAGAACGGATGGGCGACGAACTCCGGGACTTCGCGGACGCGTTCGAAGCGGCCGCTTAACCGACGACGACCGATAGTTCGAATGTCCGTCCGCCGAACTCGAAGGCGGACGCCGCGTTGCGCTCGGCGAGTGCATCCACGTATTCTTCGAGGGCGACACGACGACCGGGCTGCGTGCGCACGCGGACGCTGTCGGTGTCCGCACCAAAGTACGCGACCGCGTTCTGTATCTCGGGCATCGACAGCACGTCCGTGAGTGATAACTGCGTGGCGTCGGCGTCGCTGTCGGTCAACACGAGGTATATCGGTTGAATCCCTCCGGAGGCGTGCGCGAGGTTCACGAACCGCGCGGAATCGCACTCGGCGGCTCCCACCGCCGAGCGCCCCGGGTCGAGCGGTCCATCAGGGGAACACTGGGCAGTCCCCGGGTCCCCCGACCCGGGTGCACCAGAGTGAGACATACTACCGCTATATTGGACTTTGGTGATAAATCATTCGCAGTATCCACTCCGGAATATCGACGCCCCGGCCGTCGCGCCTACAACCGAACTGGAACGCCGTGTTCGTCGAGGTACTGCTTTGTCTCCTCGATGGTGTACTCGCCGTAGTGGAAAATCGAGGCCGCGAGTGCGGCGTCCGCGCCCGCGTCGAAGGCGTCGGCCATATCCTGGGGCGACCCACACCCGGACGAAGCGATGACCGGCGTCGAGACGGCGTCACAGACCGCGCCCGTCAGCGGCAGGTCGTAGCCGTCCTTCGTGCCGTCGGCGTCGATGGAATTCACGAACAGCTCGCCCGCGCCGCGCTCCTCCGCTTCGCGCGCCCACTCGACGACGTCCCGGCCGGTCCCCTCGCGCCCACCCTTCACGGTCGCCTCGAACCAGCATGACTCGCCGTCGACTTGCTCGTAGTGTTCGCCCTGTTCGTCGTAGCGCCGCCGCGCGTCCACGCTGATGACGATGCACTGGTTGCCGAACGCCTTCGCGCCCTCCGTGATGAGTTCGGGGCGTTCGAGCGCGCCCGTGTTGATGGAGACCTTGTCGGCGCCCGCGCGCAGCGTCTCCTTGATATCGTCCTTCTCGCGGATGCCGCCGCCGACGGTCAGCGGGATGAACACCTCGTCGGCGACGCGCTCGACGGTCTCCAGCATCGTCGCGCGACCCTCCGCGCTCGCGGTGATGTCGAGGAAGACGAACTCGTCGGCGCCCGCTTCGTTGTACCGTTTCGCCATCTCCACGGGGTCGCCCGTGTACTCGAGGTCCTCGAAATTCACGCCCGTGTAGACGGCGGCGTTCCCGTCGTCGTCTAAGTCGACGTCGACGCACGGGATGACGCGCTTGGTCAGCATGGTTTGCAGTTCGAGGGAACCGCCGATAGTGGTTTCGTCTCCGGCATCCAACGACCAGACGTGAGGGATACGCCATGACCTACGTCGTCGCGTTCGACGACTCGCCGCTCTCGCAGGCCGCGCTCGGCCGCGCGGTCGCGTTCGCGAAGGCAACCGACGAGTCAGTCGTCGCTGTCGCCGCGATTCCGCGAGACGCCGAGACGGCGCGCGAGCGCGGCTGGCTGAGCGGCGACGAGACGTTCAGCGTCGAACAGGTCGCACGGAATCTCACCGACCACGTGACCGACATTAACCCGGACGTCGAGTTCGACTACCGGGTCGTGGACAAGTACGCGCCCCGCGGTCGCGTGAGCCGCGAAGTCCGGGAGCTCGCGGTCGAACACGACGCGACCGTCGTGTTCATCGGCAGCGACAACGCCGGCCGGATGGTCGGCGGCATCACGTCCATCGGCCAGAACGTCTCCGCGGACGACCGCTACGACGTCCACATCGTCCGCCACGTCGGCGACTGACCGCGCCGGTTCGGTACTGCCAAGTAGGCCCCCATCCAATCGCCGCGCATGTCAGACGACCACGCTCACGACGACTCGGGCCGCGTCACGTCACCGATGCAGGAGTACACCACGAGCCAGGTCGGCGTCGGCCTCCTCGTGTTGCTCGTCGGCGTCGCCGTGGCGTACCTCTTCCCGGCGTTCTTCTAGTCGAGTTCACGTTCGAGGACACGCCGCGCGTCCACGATTGCCTGGAAGTCGTAGTCGACGGACTCTCCAGCCACAGCGAGGGATAGCACGCCGTCGCCAGTCGCCTCGCCGAGGTCAACGACGGACGCGTCCACCACGTCACGGAGCGCGCCGGCGTCGGTCGTCTCCACGACCGCGCGACCTGGTGCCTCCGAGAACAGCGCGCCGACGCTCGGAACGTCTACCTCAACGCCCGCGCTCTCCTTGACCATCTCGGCGAGCGTGACCGCGAGGCCACCGTCGCTGACGTCGTGGACGGCGAGCGTCGCGTCGTGGGTCGCGGCCGTTCGGACTGCTTCGACGCTGCTATCCTCCACGTCGGGGAACGGCGCGCTGCCGTCGAACTGTGCGAGGTACTCGCTCCCGCCGAGCGTCTCGTCGTGCCCGCCGACGAGCACGAGGTCCCCCTCGCCCGCGGCCGCCATCCCGGGCGCATCGTAGCCCTGCCGGACGCCGAGCATCGCGAGCGTCGTCGTCGGCGGCACGGGGCCGGCGTTCGAGTCGTTGTAGAGGCTGACGTTCCCGCCGACGACCGGCGCGTCGACCGCGCGACAGCCGTCCGCGAGGCCGTCAACCGCCGCCGCGAACTCGCCGTAGACGTCGGGTTTCTCGGGGTTGCCGCCGTTCAGGCAGTCCACTGCGGCCAGCGGCTCCGCGCCGACGGCCGCGAGGTTCGTCGCGTTCTCCACGGCCGTGGCGTACGCACCGCGGTACGGCGAGGAGTCGGTCCAGTTCGGGTTCGAGCCCGCGGAGAACGCCAGCGCCGTGTCCTCGCCACCTGCTTCGGCCACTTCGTGGAGCGCCAACTCGGCGGCGTCGTCGCCGGGCCGCCGGAGGGTGCGGTTGCCGACCTCGTGGTCGTACTGGCGGTACACCCAGCGCTTGCTCGCCGTGTTCGGACTCGACAGCACCGCATCGAACGCCTCCTCAACGTCGATGTCCGGCAGGTCCGTCTCGGGCTCGCTGGGTTCCTCTCGTTCGAGGTCGTTCATCGGTGCGCCGTCCGCGAGGAACTCCGCAGGGGCGTCGACGACCGTCTCGCCCTCGAATTTGCAGACGTAGTTCCCGTCGGTGACTTCCCCGATGACCGAGCAGCCGAGGTCGAAGCGCTCGGCGATTTTCCGGACGCGGTCGACGTCCTCGGGGCGGACCTCGTAGCACATGCGCTCCTGGGACTCGGCGAGCAGGATTTCGAGAGCGTTCATGTTCGGCTCGCGCTGGTGGACCTTCGCCAGGTCGATATGCGCGCCGAGGTCGCCGAGCGCGACCAGTTCCGAGGACGCGCCGCCCAACCCAGCCGCGCCGAGGTCGCGGGCAGCCTGCAGGAGGTCCTCGTCGACGAGTGCCTCGTTGGCTTCCACGAGGAGTTTCTCCGTGTACGGGTCGCCGACCTGCACCGCGGGCCGGTCCTCCGTCTCGGCGTCCTCCGCGAGGTCCTCGCTGGCGAAACTCGCCCCGCCGAGGCCGTCCCGGCCAGTCGCATTCCCGACGAGTACGAGCTTATTTCCGGGTTCCTTCGCGGCGGCAGTGACGAGGCGGTCCTCGGTGACGAGGCCGACACACGCGACGTTCACGAGCGGGTTCCCCTCGTAGCCGTCGTGGAACTGCGTGCTCCCCGTGACGGTGGGGACGCCGATGGCGTTCCCGTAGTCGCTGATGCCCTCGACGACTCCGTCGAGGAGGTAGCGGGAGTGGTCCCGAGAGAAGCCGCCGAAGTACAGGGCGTCCGCGAGCGCGATGGGGTACGCGCCCATCGAGAGCGTGTCGCGGACGATGCCGCCGACGCCCGTCGCCGCGCCGTCGTAGGGGTCGACGTAGGAGGGGTGGTTGTGGCTCTCGACGCCGAACGTCACCAACTGGTCCGTGCCGGGGACCGACACCACGGCGGCGTCGTCGCCCGGCCCGACGACGACGTCGTCGCTGTCGGTGGTGAACGCGGACAACAGCGGGCGCGAGGAGCGGTACGCGCAGTGCTCGCTCCAGAGGTTCTCGAACAGCGCGGCCTCCGCCCGCGTCGGGTCCCGTCCCAGTTCCGCTTCGACGAGGCGTCGGTCCGATTCGGCGAGTGGCATTCACCTTCGTGGTCCTTCCGCGAGCGTTTAGTCGTTTCCATGTACACGGACGTGAACAGTCTTGCCGCGCCGTCCCGGCGGACGATTGCGGACCGGGGCGCTTTTGCCCACCCCTACGTAACCTCCAGACGTGCTTTCCGTCGAACTCCACACGCACTCCGAGCTCTCCTACGACGGCCGCGACCCCGTCGAGATGCTCTTAGAGCAAGCGCAGGCGGTGGGGCTCGACGCGCTCGCTGTCACCGACCATGACGAAATCGAGGCGAGCCTACGGGCCGCCGATCTTGCCGAGGAGTACGGCCTCGTCGGCATTCCGGGGATGGAGGTAACCAGCGCCGACGGCCACGTGCTCGCCATCGGCGTCGAGGAGGCGGTGCCATCGGGCGAGCCGTTCGTGGACACGCTCGACGCGATTCGCGATCGCGGCGGGCTCGCCATCGTCCCCCACCCGTTCCAGTCCTCGCGAAGCGGCGTGGCGCCAAACATCTCGACGGCGACGCTGGCGTCCGCGGACGCCATCGAGGTGTACAATTCGCGGCTGCTCACGGGCCGTGCGAACCGGAAGGCCGAGCGGTTCGCGCGCGCTCATAATCTCCCGATGACTGCTGGCAGCGACGCCCACATCGCGGAGATGGTCGGACAGGCGGTGACGCGCGTCGGCGCCGACGAACGCTCGCTGGACAGCATCCTCGACGCCATCCGGGACGGCCGGACGAGCGTCGAGGGAAAACGCACGCCGTGGCACATCAGCTTCCGGCAGGCGGCGGGCGGCGCGAAGCGCCGCGTGAAGAACCGCATCGCAGAGTTCTTCTGAGGGATGGACGACGCCCTCGCGGCGACCGTTCGTACAGCGCTCAACGACAGCGACCCGCTTCCCGGCACGTACGGCTTCGCCGGCCAACTTCCCGACGGCCGACTCGTCCGGGACGTACTCGGACGCGACCTCTGTTACTTCGACGGCGACGCGTGGAGCCGCGACCCTAGTGGCCTCGACGACCCGACGTTGCTGCCCGCGGGACACGTTCGTGAGGATGACGAGACGCGGCGCGCGTGGCGACTCCCAGACCCATCAGTCAGTCGGGACGACCCCGTGACGAGCGTCCGAAACGCGCTCGACGGCGCGCTCGACGTGCCGAGCGACGACCTCGCAGTCGCGTTCTCGGGCGGCGTGGACTCCGCGCTCGTCGCCGCCGACCTCGACGCGCCGCTGTACGTCGTCGGCTACGAGGGCTGCGCGGACATCGAAGCAGCCCGCGAGTCCGCGGCCGCGATGGGGCGCAGCGACAACCTCCGCGTGCACGAGGTCAGTGACCCACCCCTAAAGGGGTGTGCTTGTCAGTGGACTCCCGTTCTGCCGACACTGGGGTGTCGGACGCCACTTCAGTAGCGCTCACGGTCATCACCCCTGACTTCAGGGCGTACTGACAGAACACCCCTCCAGCGGGGGACTTCTGCCCTCGCTGAAGTTGTAACGCCAGTTTCCGCGCAACATTCTTCGCCGCGTTGTAGTCCGCGTTCACCGAGTACGAACAGTCCAAGCACCCGAACTGTTGCCCTTCACGATTTTCCTCCAACGTACAGCCGCATTTCGAGCACTGCTGGCTCGTATACGACGGTTCGACTGTCTCGACAACGATCCCAGCCAGTTCTGCTTTGTTCTCGGTTTGTTCCTGCAGTTTGCGGAACGCCCACTGCTGGAATTTCTTGCCGTCGCTGATGCGCTCTCGAATCCGCTCCAAGTTCTCGAAGGCGATGTGCGTACAGCCGTGGCGCTTGGCTTCTGCGACGAGTTGTTTGGAGCACTGATGGAGGTAGTCTGTGCTCCAGCGACCGAACCGGTCACCGATGCGCTGATACGTCACGTGCGCGCTGCGTGTGCCAGTCTGTTGGAGGCTGGCACGCCGCTTCTCGAATTCGCGGCGTTGATGGTTGAGGTAGTCGGCGTTCCCGATGAACTCACCCGTACTGGTGGCGGCGATGTGGTCGTCGACGTTGCAGTCCACGCCTAGGACTCTCGAATCCTGGGCTTTCTCAGGACTACTCGCGTCGACCTCTTGCTCCATCGCCGCGTGCAGGTAGAACTCGTCAGCCTCACTATCGTAATGGACGGTGCTAGTTGAGAAGTCGTAGTCGTCGTTCAGGAGATACTGGCCGTGCGGTGTGCCTTCGGGGTTGTCGGGCAGGTCGTAGTCGCATTCGACACGGCCGTTGACGGTGGCGAGACTCACCTTCTCCCGGTAGTAGGTCGCAGCTCGCTTGTCGTAGACAATACTGAACGTATCGTACTCCGGTTGGCTGGTGGATTCGCCGTCGGCCAGTCGGTCCACGCAGTTGTCAATATCGTCGGTGGCGCGTTTGATGGCTTTCTGGACGAGGTTGGCGTGGAGGTAGTCGGTTTCTTCCCGAAGGTCGTCGTAGAGCGCGGCTTCAGCCTCGTTCTTACTGGTAACGCAGGCTTCGTCGGGATAGCGCCACGCCCACTCACTAGTGCGATTGGCGCAGTACTGGAATTTCTTGTTGGTGGCGTGGAGGTCACTCTTACGGTCGTCGGGCACGTCAAGGCGAACCCGCACCGTTCGCGTCACCTCCCACACCATGTACATCACAAAAATCGCTATACTTTATTAATATTTTTGAATCCGTTGGGGAGTCGGCAATGCCGGTATCGGTGGGTTGTCGCACAAAGCGCACGCGCTTCCTCCCACGGCTAAAGCCGTGGGCTTCCGCGCTGCTACCGCTGTGAGCATAGAGGATATCGAGGCCGCGATTCCGGAGACGGCGCGCGCCATCGGTCGTACGAGCGCGATGGCCGTCCAGATTGCGCTTCCCCTCTACCTCGTCGCCGAGCGCGTCGCTGGCGACGGCTTCTCGCAACTCGCGCTCGGACAGGGCGCGGACGAACTGTTCGGCGGCTACGCGAAGGTCGCAGCCGCGCCCGACGACCCGCGGACGGACGCTGACACGATTCGCGGCGCACACCGCGAAGTTCTGGAGACGCTCCCCGAGCAACTGGCGCGCGACGTGCGCGCCGTTCGCGCGGCAGGCGTCGAACCGGTGACGCCGCTGCTCCACGATGACGTGGTGCGCGCGGCGCTCGAACTCCCCGAGGAGTGGCTGGTGTCGGGGGACGTCCGGAAGCGCGCGCTTCGGGAGGCGGCGCGCGAGCGGCTCCCAGACGTGGTCTGTGACCGCGAGAAGAAGGCGGTCCAGTACGGCAGCCTCGTCGCCCGCGAGGTTGACCGCCTCGCGCGGCAAGCCGGGTTCAAGCGCCGGATGGACGACCACGTCACGAAGTACGTGACCAGTCGTCTGGACTGATCATGCTTCGCTGGCGGCATCGATGGCCTCCAGCGCGATTTGGACCGTGTCCGCGTCGAGGTCGCTCTCCCGGAGATCTGCGGGGTCGAACCACGTCCACGCGTCGATGCCCGCTTCACCGTCCGCGGGGTCGATGTCCCGTGAGGGGACGGTTGCGAAGTAGACGTGGTCGATGTGCTGGTGGCCGACCGTGCCGTCCTCGTGGACGTTGATGTCGTAGCACAGCTGGTAGCGCGGCGACGGCAGCGCGAAGCCGTCGGGCGCGGGCACGTCCGGGGCCTCGTCGAGCAGCGTCGGTTCGAGGCCGGTCTCCTCCTCGACTTCGCGTTTGCCCGCTTCGTGTGGGAGTTCGTCGCGGTCCACGTGGCCGCCCGGCGGAATCGTGAGGCCGAGGCGGTCGTGTTCGTGGAGCGCAGTGGCGCCGTCGTTGACGACGTAGACGGTGGCGGTGAAGTGACGCGTCGTCTCCATAGCGGAGGTTCGCGACGCGGCAGATAGGGGTTACGCTCCGGGGCCGTTGACTTCCTCCTACCCCTGAAGGGGTGGCCTTCCGCTAGCACCGTGTCAGGCTTCGACGTTTGCCTCGCCGCCGGCCTCCAGAATCTCGTGGTAGCGGTTGCGGATGGTGACTTCGCTGACGTTCGCGACGTCGCTGACCTGGCTCTGTGTGATGCGCTCGTCAACGAGGAGGCTGGCGGCGTACACCGCGGCGGCCGCGAGCCCTACGGGGGACTTCCCGGAGTAGAGCCCTTCCTTTTCGGCGCTTTCCAAGAGGTCGCGGGCGCGGCGCTCGACCGCGTCGGAGAGCCCGAGTTCCGAGCAGAACCGCGGGACGTAGCTGGCAGGGTCCGTCGGCGCGACTTCGAGGCCGAGTTCGCGGGCGACGTAGCGGTACGTGCGCGCGATTTCGTCGCGTTCGACGCGGCTGACGTTCGCCACTTCGTCCAGACTGCGTGGTGCGCCCGCCTGCCGTGCGGCGGCGTATAGCGCGCTCGTGGCGACGCCCTCGATGCTGCGTCCCGGCAGGAGGTCGTCGTTGAGCGCGCGGCGATAGATGACCGACGCCGTCTCGCGGACGTTCTTCGGGAGGCCGAGCGCGGACGCCATCCGCTCGATTTCGCCCAGGGCTTGCTTCAGGTTGCGTTCCTTGGAGGTGCGCGTGCGGAAGCGCTCGTTCCACTTGCGGAGCCGCTGCATCTTCTGGCGCTGACTGGACGAGAGGCTGTTGCCGTAGGCGTCTTTGTCTTGCCAACCGATGTTCGTCGACAGCCCCTTGTCGTGCATCAGATTCGTGGTCGGGGCGCCGACGCGGGACTTCTGGTCGCTCTCCTCGCTGCCGAACGCGCGCCACTCCGGCCCGCGGTCGATGGTCTCCTCCTCGACGACGAGCCCGCAGTCCGCACAGACGGTCTCCCCGTGCTCCTCGTCGATGACGAGGCGGCCGCCACACTCGGGGCAGTGGAGGTCGGCGTCGACCTTCTCGGTGGACTCCTCGCTCTCGCTCTCGGCTTCCTCGCGCTTCTCGCGGGTTCGCGTGGTGTCACTCATGGGGGCTGTGGCGGGTTCTGTGGTCGCGAAAACGTCTAATACGTGTAACAGAGTGGGGCCGGCCGCACAAAAGGACTGTGGCAGAAATCCACACACAGAACGGGTGCCGTGGGGCATCGAAACGCTTACCGACGGCACGCGCAATTCCGGAGACATGAGCGATTCTGTGGACGCCGACGAGGTCGAGCACGTCGCGGACCTCGCGCGCGTTGACCTCGACAACGAGGAGCGCGCGCGGTTCGCCGACCAGTTCGGCGACATCCTCGAACACTTCGAAGCACTCGAGGAGGTGCCCGAAGTCGAGGCCGAACCCGACCTCGTGAACGTGATGCGTAGCGACGAGGTCGAACAGAGCCTGAGCCAGGAGGAGGCGCTGCGGAACGCCGACGACAGCGAGGACGGCCGCTTCAAGGGCCCGAAGGTGTCGTAATGAGTCTGAACGCGTACATCACCGAAGACGAAATCGAGGGCAGCGAGGACGGCCCGCTCGCCGGGAAGACCGTCGCCGTCAAGGACAATATCTCCACGGCGGGCGTCCGCACGACCTGCGGGTCGAAGATGCTCGAAGAGTACGTGCCGCCATACGACGCCACCGTTGTCGAGCGTCTCAAAGAGGCGGGCGCGACCATCCCCGGGAAGACGAACATGGACGAGTTCGGGATGGGGACGACCACGGAGACGTCGTACTTCGGTGCGACGAAGAACCCGGTCGACGAGGACTACGTGCCCGGCGGCTCCTCGGGCGGCAGCGCGGCGGCGGTCGCGGCGGGCGACGCCGACCTCGCGCTCGGCACGGACACCGGCGGCTCGATTCGATGCCCGGCAGCGTTCTGTGGCGTCGTCGGCATCAAGCCGACGTACGGCCTCGTCTCCCGGTACGGGCTGGTTGCGTACGCGAACAGCCTCGAACAGATCGGCCCCATCGCGCCGACCGTTGAGGACGCCGCTGCGCTGCTGGACGTCGTCGCGGGCCCAGACGAGAACGACGGCACCACCCGAGAGGAGGGCGCGGACACGGACTTCGCGAACGCTGCCGACGGCGACGTCGACGGCCTCACCATCGGCGTCCCCACGGAACTCGTGGAAGGTGCCGAGGATGCGGTCGTGGAGACGTTCGACGCGACAATCGATGACCTCCGCGAACAGGGCGCGACCATCGAGGAAGTCAGTCTCCCCTCGGCGGAGTACGCGGTCGCGGCGTACTACGTCATCGCCATGTCGGAGGCCTCCTCGAACCTCGCGCGCTTCGACGGCGTTCGCTACGGCAACTCCGGTGGCTACGAGGGCAACTGGAACGAGTCCTTCTCGGACGCGCGCTCGGAGGGGTTCGGCGACGAGGTCAAGCGCCGCATCCTCCTCGGGACGTACGCGCTCTCCGCCGGCTACCACGACAAGTACTACAAGCAGGCCCAGGAGGCCCGCGCGTGGGTGAAACAGGACTTCGACGAGGCGTTCGAAGATGTCGACGTGCTCGCGTCCCCGACGATGCCGATTCTCCCGCCCGAACTGGGTGAGAGCCTCGACGACCCGCTGAAGATGTATCTCGCGGACGCGAACACGACGCCCGTAAACCTCGCGAACCTCCCCGCCATCTCGGTGCCAGCGGGCGAAGCCGACGGTCTCCCGATCGGCCTCCAGCTCGTCGGCCCGGCGTTCGGCGAGGAGACGATTATCAACGCTGCCGCGGCGGTCGAGAACTGAAACACAAAGCGGGTAGTAGTTAGCGTAAGTCGCGACCCGAGTGCGTGTAGCGCGCGAGCGGCGGGGCGAGAACGACTGCAGGGAGGACGAAGCGCTTTTTCCGCGAGTTTTTGCAAGCCGAGCGGCCGCAGGCCGCGAGCACAGCAAAAAGTGCGTGTGAAGTACCGCGCGCACGGTGGCGCGGGGCTTCGCCGTTTGGCCTCTCCCCAAGATGGGGAGCGTAACGGCAGCAGGCGAATTTAATTCCCTCCGCACTCCCCGAAGGGTCGTCTGGGAGCAGATGACACCCGAACACGCCATGTCTCCTACCGCACTAGAGGTCGTCTAGTGCCGCCGTAGGTGGCGTGTCCGTGGAGGTCGGCGGCTTCACCACCGCCCGACACAGCCCGGCGCAACCTCTCGGTGTTTTGCGAGGCGGATAACGTGGCTCCCGTACTTGCTATCTGGGTGCCTGTCAACTTGAACGTACGGAATATGCAGCCGAGCGTACGCGCTTCACCCCCGCCCACGGTGGGGCGGGGAACTCGCGCTGCTTCTCGTTTAGAAGTCCGGCAGGTCGTCGGGCGCGTCGTACTCGGCCTCCCAGTCGACGTACTCCGCTTTGAGCAGACGGGAGGCTTCCGCGCCGAGTTCCGCCAGCGACGCGTTGATGGCTGAGACGGTCTCCCAGGAGTTCAACTCGGGGTGAATGTTGCGCTCGCGCCAGTTCTCCGGGAGCCCGGGCGCGTGATACCCCACGCGGTCCGCGAAGTCGTCCCAGAAGAAGTCGAAGCGGTCGAACATCCCGAGGTCGACGGCGATGTCGAACGCGTCGCGGGTCAACTCCGTCTCCGCCGCCCACGTCTCGAAGGCTTCCTCCCACGCGCCGGCCTCCAGAAACTCCTGGAGGTCGTCGCGGTGGTAGTCGGTGCCTTGGACGGTGACGTCGTCGTACTCGTCGGGGTCGCCCTCCAACTCCGGCGGGTCGGGCGCAGGCGCGTCGAGAGCCATAGCCGGAGGTAAGCTGTCGGCGGGGAAAAGCCTGCGCGTCGCCGACCGTTACGCGCCCAACCAGTCGTTCGTCGAGACGTCGTGGCCGCTCTTCCGGCAGATTTGCGCGCCGTGGTTGCGGACTTCGCGGGCGGAAGGGAACGTCTCGCGCTCCTGTATCTGGTCCTGAATCCACTCCGCGAGTTCGCGGGCCTGTGCTCGCCCGGCGATGCGTTCGACCTCGTTCAGTCCCTTCTTGTAGGCCTCGCGCTGGGAGCCAGCCTTCTCCTTGGCCTGCTCGCGGTCCGCGACATCAAGGACCTCCACCGCGGTCTCGTCGATCTTCCGCAGGAGGTTCTTCGCGTGTTCAGTCATTTCTCGCCTCCACAGTCACTCCTCCTCGCGGTCGCGTTTGCGGAGTTTCGCCACGCGATCTTCGAGTCGGTCCAACGTCTCGCGGACCTCCTCGGTTGCCTTCCCGCTGGCTTGCTTGGTCTCCTCGACGGCCTCGTCGAGTTCCTCACGCACGCGGTCGACTGCCTTCTCGACCCCCTCGAATCGGTCTTGTTTGCCGTCTGTCATCGTTGCAGGTGAAGGGACGCCGACAGCGCGGATAAGCTTGTGGGCCACCTTATTTTAGTATTTTCAGATGATAAAGTCAATATAATACTATACCGTTCTAGATGGTCGGGTTCAACGTCAGACTGGCGGATCAATATCGCCGGCTGAGGCCCGAACGATATCACAGAAATACGACCGCCGGGAAACTCAGCCCGGCGACTCAACGACTGACTACTGCTGTTCGGCGTGGGCCTGAAGCGCGTCCTGCCGGAGTGCTTCCTCCGCTTCCGTGTCGCAGGCCAGCCGTGGTACTTCCGTGGGTTTGCCGTCGTCGTCAAGCGCAACGAACGTGAAAAACGACGTCGTGGTCTTGCGCTCCGTGCCCTCCACGGGGTCCTCGGCACGGACTTCGACTTTCACCTCGATACTGGACTGGCCGACGTCGAAGACGAACCCCTCCACGACCGCGACTTCGCCCATCTCGATGGCCGCGATGAAGTCGACGTGGTCCATGGAGGCGGTGACGCACTGCCGGCCGGAGAACCGCATCGACGCGATGGCTGCGCAAATGTCCATCCAGTGGAGGACTGCGCCACCGAGCGCGCGGCCGAGGTTGTTCGTGTCGTTGGGCAACAGCAGTTCCGTCATCTCGGTGTAGGAATCCATCAGGCGTGCTGTCTCGGTCATGCCTCGTGGTTCCAGGCCAAGCGGCTTGAAGGCTTCCGAGTGGGAACGAACCCCGGATAGCGGCCGGTACGTCGCCCATCCGACAAGCGTAAGGCCGCCACAACTAACGTGGACGTAATGAGCGAGGAATCCGCGGCGACTCGCGAGGGCTCCGTTCGGGTCGTCGGGACCGCCCACGTCTCCGCGGACAGCGTCGAAGAAGTCGAGCGAGTCGTCGAGGAGGAGAACCCGGACACGGTCGCCGTCGAGTTGGACGAGGGTCGCTACCGGCAGATGCAGGGCGACGCGCCCGAGGATCTCGATGCCAGCGACCTCCTGAAAGGGAGCATGGCGTTCCAGTTCCTGGCGTACTGGCTGTTGTCGTACGTCCAGAAGCGCCTCGGCGACAAGTTCGGCATCGAGCCAGGCGCGGACATGAAGGCGGGCATCGACGCCGCCGAACGTATCGGCGCGGACGTCGCGCTCGTCGACCGCGACATCCAGGTGACGATTCAGCGCTTCTGGGCGCGCATGACCGGCGTCGAGAAACTCAGACTCGTCGGCGAGCTCGCGTTGGGCGTCACCGACAGCCGGACGCTTGGGCTGGGCTTCGGCGCGTTCGTCGGCTTCGTCGTCGGCGTCGCCGCGGAATTCGTCGCCGGCCCATTCCTGCTGCCGCCGCCACCCGCGACAATTGGCGTCGTAGAGACGGCGCTGGTCGTGCTGTCGGGGCTAGCGGAGGCTGTGCTGTTCGCGGGCGTCGGCGCGCTCGTCTTCGGCGCGGTGTTCGTCGTGCTGTTCGCGCGCGCCGAACCCGAGGATGTCGAGGAGTTCTCGATGGACGACTTGACGGACGCGGACGTGGTGTCGGCGATGATGGAGGAATTCCGGCGGTTCAGCCCCGCTGGGGCACAGGCGCTCATCGACGAGCGCGACGCCTACATCGCGCACAACCTCGTCGCGCTGCGCGCACAGGGCAAACACGTCGTCGCGGTGCTGGGCGCGGGCCACCGCGAGGGCGTCGAACACTACCTCGACCACCCCGAGGACCTGCCGCCGATGGAGTCGCTGACCGGCACGCAGAGCAAGCGATTCTCGGTCGCGCGGGTGTTCGGCCTGCTGATTACGGTCGGCTTCCTCGCCTTCTTCGCGCTGCTGGTGATGGCGGGCGTGGACAACACGGTGCTCCTGCAGGTGTTCGGCGCGTGGTTTCTGTTCAACGGGATAATCTCGATGGGCGCCGCGAAGCTCGCGGGCGCACACTGGACGAGCGCCGGCGTCGGCGGCGCGGTGGCGTGGCTGACGAGCGTCAACCCGCTGCTTGCGCCGGGCTGGTTCACGGGCTACGTCGAGTTGCGCTACCTCTCCGTGCGCGTCGCCGACATCGGCACGCTGAACGAGCTCATGGACGACCAGGAGACGCCGATTCGGGACCTGCTCGGGCAGATGATAGACGTGCCGCTGTTCCGGCTTATCGCGGTTGTGGCGATGACGAACGTCGGGAGCATCGTCGCGAGTGTGCTGTTCCCGTTCGTCGTGTTGCCGCTCATCGGCGGTCCCTTCGACAGCGTCGGCGCGGTCACCGACGCGATGGTGCGCGGCGCGCAGAACAGCGCCGACGCCATCTGGGGGCTGGTACGGTGAACTTCAGCAGCCGCGAAGTCCGGGACCTGCTCGTCGCGTGGCTGGCGCTCGGGCTGGCGTTCAGCCTGCTGTACGTCCCCGTCTCCGTGACGACGATTACCGACGTGCTGGCGAGCGCGGCGTTCCTCGAGGAGTTCGCGCTGAGCCTCGCTACCGTGGGCGTCGCGTTCCTCCTGCACGAACTCGCGCACAAGGTCGTCGCGGTGCGCTTCGGCCAGCACGCGGAATTCCGCGCGGACTTCGGGATGCTCGCGCTCGCCGTCGCGGGCGGTCTCGCTGGGTTCCTGTTCGCAGCACCGGGTGCGGTCCACCACCGCGGCCGCATCACACCCCGCGAACACGGCCTCATCGCACTGGCCGGCCCACTGACGAACGTCGCGCTCGCCATCCTCTCGCTGGGCGTGTTCGTCATCGCGCCCGACATCGGGTGGCGCGGCCTGTTCATCAACGTGCTGCTGGCGGGGTTCAACATGATTCCGTTCGGCCCACTGGACGGCGCGACCGTCCTGCAGTGGAACAAGGCGGTGTACGCGGCCGCCGCCGTGATTACCATCGGGCCGGCGCTGGTATTGTTCCTCGGGATATAGTCGTCCACGCATAGACCGGCACGCTTTTCGCCCCGACATGCGCACGCTCGTGTATGAACGACGGGAGCGACGACGAACTCACGTACGCCGAGGCGGGCGTGGACATCGAGGACAGCGAGGCGGCGACCGCGGCGCTGGTTGGCGCCGTCTCCGAGGTCGGGGACACCACCGAGTACGCGGGGCTGGTGGACCTCGGCGACCAGTACCTCGCGCTCGCGACCGACGGCGTCGGCACGAAACTACTCGTAGCGGTCGCGATGGAGGACTACTCCACAGTGGGCATCGACTGCATCGCGATGAACGTCAACGACCTCGTCGCGGCGGGCGTCGAGCCCGCGGCGTTCGTGGACTACCTCGCGGTGGACGTGCCCGACGAGACGCGCGCTGCGGAGTTGGGAGAAGGACTGGCGGCGGGAGCCGAGGAAGCCGGCGTCGCGCTCGTCGGCGGCGAGACGGCGGTGATGCCGGAGGTTGTGAACGACTTCGACCTCGCGGGCACGGTCGCGGGCATCGCGACCGACGATGACCTGCTCGCCGGCGAGGCGGAGGCGGGCGACGTGCTCGTCGGGTTCGCGTCGTCGGGCATCCACTCGAACGGTCTCACGCTGGCACGGGAGGCCGCGGACCGGGCGGGCGGCTTCGACGAGCCATTCTCCGGCGACGGCTACGAGACGGTGGGCGAGGCGCTGCTGGAGCCGACCCGTCTCTACACGTACTTGCTCGATGCGCTGCACGAATACGACGTGCACGCTGCAGCCCACGTCACGGGCGGCGGCTGGACGAACCTCGAACGTATGGGCGCGTTCCGCTACGAGGTCACGGACCCGCTGCCCGCGCAGGACGTCTTCGACTTCGTGCAGGACGCCGGTAACGTCAGCGACGAGGAGATGCACCGCACGTTCAACATGGGCACTGGGTTCGTCGTCGCCGTCGCACCGGCGGATGCCGACGCGCTCGTGGCTGCGACTGACGGCGAGAAAATCGGCGAGGTCGCCGAGAGCGACGACTCCAGCGTCGAGATTCGTGGGCTGTCGCTCTAGCTGATTCGCGCGGCGACGTCGGCCTGCGTGATGATGCCGACGGTCTCGCCGTCCTTCGTGACCATCACGGCCTTGTAGTGGTCCAGCAAACTCGAAATCTCGTCGAGCGTGGCGTCCTCGGAGACGGTCGGGAAGCTCTCGCTCATCACGTCCCGGACGGGGTGGTCGCCGACGTCCTCGCCGGCGTGGACGACGTCGCTGTCGCTGATGGAGCCCACGGGAACGCCGTTCGTGATGACCGGGAGCTGGGAGTAGCCAGCGTCCTGCATCTTCTGGACGGCGTGGCTGACGGCGTCGTCGGGCGCGACGCTGATGACGTCCTCGTGCATGAGTGTTTCCGCGCGGACGACGTCACCTTCGGCTTCGTCCAGCGCTTCGACGATGCGGCGTAGCGTCGACAGGCGGGGGTCGACGTCACCGCCCTCGATGCGGGCGATGAGTGGCTGTGAGACGCCCGCGCGCTCGGCGAGTTCACTCTGCGTGAGCTCCAGAGAGTTGCGCCGTTCGCGCAGGTCCTTCGGCGTCGGCAAACGCATGCATGCGAATAACCGACAGTTATTGATAAAGGTTCGGGAGGTTACTCGTCGTCGCGCTCGGCTTCGGCCTCGCCGCCCTCCTCGACGACCTCGATGACTTCGAGGGGGACGTCGCGGAGCGCGCCGCCGACTTCGCTCTTCGCGATGCGCTCGGCGTGTTCGACGCTGTCCGCGTTGAAGACGGTGAGTTCGAGGACGAGCCCGACGAGCGCGGTTTTCGCCGCGAGGAACGCGGCGTCCAGCGGTTCGCCACACGCGGGACACGTGGTGACGCCAGCCTCGACTTCGACGTAGTCGAGGTCCTGGTCGTTCAGTCGTTTGCCGGCTTCGCTCACGGCGACGCCGATGGCGTCGTCGGAGTTCTCGACGTCACGGACCAGCCAGGCAGCTTCCATCGCAACGACGTAGTTGCTCATATTCGTTCAACGGGGCGCGGAATGTCGTGCTTTATGGTTTGGCCGTCCCGGGCGGACGTGACGGGAAACGTCTGCATAACTTATGGCGTGGTGTCGCGGTGGCAACGGCGCGGTTACGATTCGCGCCCGCTACGGTGGGGCTGCGGCCCGACCGAACGGCCCGAGTGGATAATCGCAGTACAGCGTCGGGTCGTCCCTATGCACCTGTCCGGAAAGTATTTATACGGATACGCCTTGGCGGTGACCATCCCGATGCTCGACCGCACCACCCGACTCGCGCTGTTCACGCTGTACCAGTCCGCCCTCGCTCTGGGCATCGCGTTGCTGCCCGTCGCGCTGCTCGCTCGCCGCGCCGGCGTCACGCTCCCGGTCCGCCGCCTCGTCGAGCGCACCGAGCAAGCGTACAAGGCCCGCGCTGCGAACTGAACATCCGGCGGAGACAGCCGCTATCGCCTGATTCTCCCGCGTCGCGAATCCCCGGAAAAGATGGTTTTATCCGTCCCGGACTGGTAACGTCTGGTAATGTTCAACAGCAACGAGGGCTCGGACTTCGCCCGGAACCAGGCACGGTTCGGCGGCACCCAGAACCCCTACGAGCCGGAAGTCGGCTCCCTCCCCGACAACGACCGCTCGGGCGCTGACGACGAGTACGTCAACAAGACCGGCACCACCATCGTCGGCCTCACCACCGAGGACGGCGTCGTGATGGCGTCCGACATGCGCGCGAGCCTCGGTGGCCGCGTCGTCTCCAACAAGGATGTTCAGAAGGTCGAAGAGATTCAGCCCAACGCGGCGCTCTCGATGTCCGGCTCCGTTGGCGGCGCGCAGAGCTTCATCCGCTCGCTGCGCGCGGAAGCGAACCTCTACGAGGCCCGCCGCGGCGAGTACATGTCCGTCAGCGCGCTCGCCACCATGGCGTCGAACCTCCTCCGTGGCGGCCCGTTCTTCCGCGTCGTCCCGATTCTGGGCGGCGTCGACGACGAGGGCGGCCACGTCTTCAGCCTCGACCCCTCCGGGAGTTCGCTCTCGGACAACTACACCGCGCAGGGCTCCGGCATGCCGTACGCGCTCGGTGTGCTCGAACAGGAGTTCAGCGACGACCTCACCACCGACGAGGCCGTCACCGTCGCCGCGCAGGCCATCGACTCCGCCAGCGAGCGTGACACTGCCTCCGGTAACGGTATCCACGTCACGAAGATTACGCCCGAGAACGTCGAGATTGTCGGTCACAAGGACGTCGACGACGTCCTGTAACGGCCGCTTCGACTCCCCCTCGTCTTCCTCTCCTCCGTTTTTCTCACGACCGTAGCGACGCGGCCGCCGTTCAGTCGAGGCCGTCGCCTCGGCCGAGCCAGTCCGCGAAACTGCCTTCGAGGAGGGTCTCGCGCTGGTTCTCGATGTACTCGCACTGCATCGCGTACACCGCATTCTCGAAGGAGTTGCCGTCGTAGAGCGCGCTCCGGACGTGGTCGCGCTTCCACGACGCGGGCGTGGTTTCGTGGCGGGCGCGCTGGCGCAGCGGCCACAGGTACTTCGCGGCCTGCTCGTTTGAGAGGCCGCGGCGGCGCAGCCCGGCTTCGGCCTGCTCGAAGAGGTCTTCGTAGATGTCCGCGGTGTCGGTGACGCGGTCACCCTCACTAGTAATCCACGCGAGGTCCGCGTCGATGCCGTTGCGCGCGGCGTCGTAGAAACTCTCGCGGGCGGTCTCCCAGTCGAGGTCGTACAGGGGGTGTTCGGTCCGCGGGAGGTTCTCCAGGAGGCCCGCGAACGCCGCCTGCACCGCGATGGTGTCCCGGACGGTCGGCTGGCCGGCGATGGGGCGGAACTCGATGCGGGCGTTCGCGTTCTCCTTCGAGGAGCCGCCGAACACCGGCCGCACCCACCGCCAGAACGTGCCGTGCTTGCGCCGCCAGTGCGCGAACTCGTCGTCGAAGCGCCCGCTCCCCGACACCGGCATCGGGACGATGGTGTTGTCCTCGGCGACGCGGTCAACGGCGTCCGCGACGCTCTCGAAGTCCTCGGGGAACCGGACCTTCTGCTGTTCGCCGGGAACGTTCAACACCGTCTCGAAGACGTCGATGCGGGACTCCTGCCAGCCGTCGACGAGAATCTCCTCGGGCGTGGCGTCCTCGTCGTAGAGGTCCGGCGGGAACAACGGCGAGTTCACGCACAGCGCCAGCAGCGGGCCCGCGAACCGGAGCGCGTACCGAAAGTACGTCGGCAGGTCGACGGCCTGTGGCACCTGATAGTGGGGCTGAATGGACGTGATGAGCGCCTCCGGCATCACGGTGTCCGCCTCCAGAGAGACGTGCGGGGCGTCGAGTTTCATACCGGCTGGCTGGTCGGTGTTGGCCATCGCGTGGTAGCGCGCGGACGCCGACATGTTCGTCGCGATTTCGACGCCGTCCCGCGAGACGCTGTCTGTGAGGTAGTCGCGCGCGGTCTCGCCCTCGGGTGGTATCGTCCACATGCCGTCGCTGACGAGGTGCAGGCCTTCCGCGTCCATCGGCTCCTCGGCGGCGTCGAGGTTCGCCCGCACCTCCATCTCCTGGGCGCGCAAGCCGTGCTCGTTCAGTGGCTGCGGGCTTGTCGTCATCTCCGCGTTGTGGAGGCCCAGTTCCTTCTCGAATCCGACGAACTCCAGCACGCGCCGCGGGACGCGCGCCAGCGAGCCCTCGTCATTGACCGCGTAGAACTCGTACTCGAGGCCGACGATGGCCTGCGGGTTGTCGAACGTGCCCGCGGCGATTTCGGCTTTCACGACCTCGGCGTCCTCGCGGACCTGCTGCTGGAACGCCTCGGCGTCCACGTCCAGAGTGTCTCGCACTCGCTCCACGAGGTCCGGGCCTGTCATGGCGTGGGGTTTGTCGCCCCGCGACTAATAAGCGCGGTGGGTGGGTGAGCGCGGTTCGCGCGTTTTAACTGCGGGAACTGGCTACCCAACGACAATGGAATTCGGTTCGTTCGCCGCGCACGCCGCCGACATCGAGGCTACAGACGCGGACCTCGACGTCGTCACGAAGGTCGCGGCCCTGTTCGACGAGGCCGGCGACGACCTCGCGGTGGTCGCGCGATTCGTCCAAGGGCGGGTGTTCCCGGCGCACTCGGAGACGAAACTCGACATCGGGCCGCGGCTCTGCTACGAGGCGCTCGCTCGCGCGGCACCCACGAACGTCACCGTCGAGGACGTCGAAGACCGGCTCGCGGAGACCGGCGACATCGGCGAGGTCGCCGGGAACCTCGACCTCGGCGGGCAGGCAGGACTCGGCGCATTTGCGGCAGACAGCGGTGACGACAACCTGACCGTCGCCGAGGTGTACGAGGACCTGAGTGCGCTCGCGGCCGCCGAGGGCGACGGCAGCCAGGACGAGAAGGTGACGCTGCTGTTCGGGCTGTTCAACGACTGCTCGGGCGAGGAAGCGCGGTACCTCGCGCGCCTCGTGCTCGGGGAGATGCGCATCGGCGTCGGCGAGGGCGCGGTTCGGGACGCCATCGCGGAAGCGTTCGACGTTCCTGTCGAAGCCGCCGAGCGCGCGCTCCAGGTGTCGAACGACTACGGGCTCGTGGCCGTGACCGCCCGCGATGAGGGCGTAGAAGGCCTCGACGCGATGCACCTGGAAGTCGGGCGGCCCGTGCAGGCGATGCTCGCGCAGGCCGGCACCGTCACCGACGCCCTCGACGAGTGGGACGAGGCCGCCGTGGAGACGAAGTTCGACGGCGCGCGCGTTCAGGTCCACTGGGACGGCGACGACGTGTCGCTGTACTCGCGGAACATGGAGGACGTCACGGACGCGCTCCCGGAACTCGTAGAGTTCGTCAAGGACCATGTCGACGCGCCCGTGATTCTAGACGGCGAGGCGGTCGCGGTCGACGACGACGGGAACCCGCTGCCCTTCCAAGAGATTCTCAAGCGCTTCCGCCGCAAGCACGACGTCGAACAGATGCGCGACGAGATTCGCGTCGAACTGAACGCCTTCGACTGCCTGCACGCCCACGGAGAGGACCTGCTCGACGAGCCGTTCCGCGAGCGCCACCAACGCCTCCGCGACGTCGTCGACGACGAATCCGCAGTTTCGGAGATTCTGATTACGGACGACGCCGACGAGATTGCGGCCTTCGAGGAGCGCGCCCTCGAAGCGGGCCACGAGGGCATCATGCTGAAAGACCCGGACGCGGCGTACACGCCCGGGGACCGCGGGAAGCACTGGCTGAAGCGCAAGCCCGACGTGGAGACGCTGGATTTGGTCGTGACCGGCGCGGAGTGGGGTGAGGGCCGGCGCGCGTCGTTCCTCGGGACGTTCATGCTCTCCGCGCGCGACGAAGAGACCGACGAGTACGCGACCATCGGAAAGGTCGCCACCGGCATCACCGACGAGGAACTCGCGGACCTCACGGACCTCCTGGAGCCACACATCCGCAGCGAGGACGGCCAGAAAGTGGACCTCGAACCCGCCGTCGTCTTCGAGGTCGGCTACGAGGAGATTCAGACATCGCCGACCTACGAGTCGGGGTACGCGCTCCGGTTCCCACGGTTCGTCACCGTCCGCGGGGAAAAACCCCCAGAGAACGCCGACACCATCGAGCGCGTCGAGCGCCTCGCCGAGCAGCAGGGCTGACGGCGATGCGTTGAACACGCCAGCCGCCCAAGGAGCGGTATGAACGTTCGTGGCGCCGTCGTGGACCTCGACGGCACCGTCCTCCGCGGCGAGACGCTCCTCCCGGGCGCTGCCGCTGCCGTGGCCGCCCTCCGAGAACGCCTCGACCGCGTGCTCTTCCTGACGAACAATCCCACGATTCCGCCCCGCGAGTACGCGGTACGGCTCCGCGAGTTGGGCGTCGACACGACCGCTGACGACGTGCTCACGTCGACTGCTGCGACCGTCGCGTACCTCCACGAGAACCACGCGGACGAACGTGCATTTCCCATCGCCGAGTCGGCCATCGTCGACCAGCTCCGCGATGCCGACGTGCCGTTGACCGACGACCCCGACGCCGCCGAGGTGGTCGTCGCGGGCTACCACCGCGAGTTCCACTACCGCGACCTGCAGGCCGCCCTCGACGCGCTCGGCGGGGAGACGGCGTTCGTCGGCACGGACCGCGACACAACGATTCCCACCGAAGACGGTCGTTCGCCCGGGTCGGGCGCCATCATCCGAGCGGTCGCGGGCGTCACCGACCGAGAGCCCGATGCAGTCCTGGGGAAGCCGTCGGCGACGACCGCGCGCCTCGCCGCCGACCGCATCGGCGTCCCGAGCGACGAGTGCGTGCTCGTGGGCGACCGCCTCGACACGGACATCGCGATGGGCGAGCGCACGGGGATGACGACGGTGCTCGTGCGCACGGGCGTCAGCGGCGACGCCGACCTCGCGGACAGCGACGTCCAGCCCGACTACGTCCGCGACTCGCTGGCGGACGTACCCGCCCTGTTGGACTGACGGTCAGTCGTGGAAGTAGGGCACGGCGAGCGCGAACCCGACGACCGTGAGCGCGAGCGCGTAGCCGAACGCGGCGGCGTACGAGCCAGTCGCCTGAATCACTTCGCCAGCGATTAAGGGCGCGCTGAACGCGCCGAACAGCCCGAGACTCGTGAGCAGCGCGACGGCCGTGGTGACGCTATCGTCGGAAACTGTGCGCGGCACGACGCCGTAGAAGAGCCCGAGACTCAACTGCACGAAGTAGCCGCCGACGAGCAGGAACGCCGCGACCACGAGGTACGTCTCGGAGAGCGCGATGCCGACGAGCGTGACGCCGGAGACGACCAGCGACGCGAGCACGACCGGGCGGGCGCGCCCGCCGAACAACCGGTCGGTGACGACGCCGCCGCTGGCGCGCGCACCAGCCCCGAGGAGTGGGAACATCGCGGTGAGCGCGCCGCTCTGCGCGAGCGATAGCCCCAGTTCGCTGGTGAGGTACGTCGGTACCCAGCTGTTGACGAAAAGGTACAGCGAGTACGCGACGAACCCGAGCACGCAGACGAGCAGCACCGCGCGGTTGCGCGCGACGGCGAGCACGTCGCCGAGCGCGGGAATCTTCCCGGTGCCGCCGCCGGACAGGTCGGCCTCCCAGCCGAGGAGGATGCCAGCGAGCGCAGGCAACAAGAACAGCGGGTAGACGAGGAAGACCGAGGCAGCGCCGTACTCGGCGACGATGGTCGGGCCCGTGAGGTGGCCGACGGCGAACCCGATGGGGCCGCTGGCGGTGAACAGGCCGGTGGCGGTCGCGGCGTTCCGGAACTGCCCGAAGACGGTGAGCCCGGTGTTCCAGAGGAGGACGAAGCCGAGGCCGGCGACGACGCGCGACCACAGCACGGGCCAGTAGGCTCCCTGCTGGGTGAACTGCCAACTGGCCGCACCGCCGACGAGGAATACGGCGGTCGCGAACGCGAAACTGTGCGGCGCGCCGAACCGGTCGACGACGGCCCCCGCGGGGAGGCTAGCGACGACGGCGACGCCGAGCATGACGCTGACGAGCCAGCTCACTTCCGCAGCGCTCGCGCCGAGCTGCGCGGACAGCACCGGGGTCGTGCTCGCGGGGACGATTTCGTACGCGCCCGATGCGACGGCCGTGCCGAGGATGCTGGCGACCACGACCGGGTGGTCGCGGAGCGCCGGACGGTGGTCCATAGCGGCGAGGGGTCCCGCAGGTTCAAGTCGCTATCCCCGGCGGCAACCGAGACGCGAAAAACGAGGACGGCAGCCCGACTACAGGACGCCCATCTCGTCAAGGCGCTCGGGCAGGTAGGTGTCCGTTACGAAGTCGAGGCCACGAGAGGCGAGCGCCTGCTGTTCGGCCTTCTTATCGATGTCGAGCTGGAGTTCGATCTGTTCTTTCCAGAAGTCGCTCTGGAAGCGCGGGTCCTCCAATTCGGACTCAAGGGCGTTCACGTCAGAGTCGCCAAGCGGGTCCGTCGGCAGGTCGTAGTCGACGATGTCCTGCGGGCGGATGCCGACGAACTGCGCTTCGGGGGTGGCGAGGTACTTCGAAAGGTGCGCGGACTTGATGGAGCCATAGGAGACGGAGCCGAAGATGCGGTACGACCACGGGTCACCGTCAGTGAACACGGTGATGGGGAGGCCGAGTTCGTCGTGGAGGCGCTTGATGAGCCGGCGCGTCGCCCGCGCGGGCTGGCCGCCGAGGTGGACGACGAGGCAGTCGTACTCGTCGTCGAAACCGTTCTCAACGAGGCGGTCCCGCATCCCACCGGTCTCCACACACATCACGAAGTCCGCGTCGCAGTCCATGAACTCGATGGTGTCGGGGTTATTCGGAATCTGGTAGCCGCCCTGCCCGACGTCGTCCTGGCAGTGAATCTCGCGGTCCCCGCGGTTGGTCTGCTCGCGGATGCGTAGCGGGCCCATCACCTTCGCGCCGGACTCCTCGGGGCGCATGTGGAAGTCCTCGCGCTTCACGCCGGAGACGATTTCGAGGTCCTCGACGAGCTTGTCGGACTCGCTCTGATCGTTGAATTGGGCTTCCTCCTCGTCCCACGACTCGGAAAGGTAGTACAATTCACGCAGCGTCGACGAGCGGTCCTCGTCGAGCTGCTGGGCGAGGAAGTCGATGGTGTAGACGGACTTGAGGAGCTTGCGCGCGCCGCGCACAGAGTTCGCCGAGCGCGTGCTCGTGCGGTCGCCGTACACCCACACGTCGGAGTCCTCGTCGTACTCGATGTTGGACTTCGAACGCGTAGGTAGCGACATCTTCGGAACGTCGCCGCGCTCGAACTGGTCGTAGAACTGTTCGGCCAGCTCGACGAGCTGGTCGCGGGCGTCGTCGCCCTTCGGGGTGTCTGGGGTGTTTGCGTCGCTCATTAGTTGACAGTGAGGCGGGCGTCCTCGACGCCCTGCACGGAGAGGTCGAACTCCGCGTCGTCCGGTACGCTGTACGTCAGTTCCGCGGTGTCGCCGCCGGAGACAGAGGGCGACCACTTCACGAACCACTCGCCGTCCATCTCCACGACGTTGCCGTCGGAGGCGTCCGCGGGCTCGGCGGTGACGATGTCCGTGACGTCGACATCCGCGGCCGTGTTGCCGTGGTTCTCGACGCGCAGCGTCACCTCGCCGTCGTCGATTTCGCGTTCGACGAGGACGTTGTTCATGATGCGCGCCAGCGAGTCCTCGACGTCGAGGGCCTCGTTGCCGGTCATGTCGGATACCTTCTCCGCCATGGTGGGGAGGATGTCCATGATGACATTCTGTTTCTGCTGGCGTTTGCGCATCGACTGACGCTTGTTGAGGAACGACTTAAGGTCGCGGGCGGCTTCCCGGACTGCGAGTTCGATTTCGTCCTCGATTTCCTCGACGGACGCCACTGCGTCCTTCGATTCACTGGTGAACGGCACATTCGTCGACGCGACGTGGACCATGATGACAGCGGGACCCTGCGGGAGGCCGCTGCCGCCGGGCTGGTCGAGGTTGTAGTTCCGCCAGCCGATGTCCTTGACGACGTTCGTCGTCGCACAGGCTCCGCGCTGGTAGACCAGCGGCACGCGGTTCGCGAACCGCATCAGATCGACGCCGCCCTGGTCTTCGAGTTCACCGCCGTACGCGATGCCCGCTTCCACGATGAACGGGTCGCCGCCGTGGACTTCGGCGTCGCGGGTGGCTGCGGAGTAGAACTCCGCGTCGAACTCCTTGCGGAGGCCCGCTTCGACGAGGTCGTCCTTGATGGGCGACAGGCAGGAGGTCGGCGGCGCCATCACGTCGACGCTCGCCATCGCGTCCAGCAGTTCGCTGGCGGTGTCACGGTCGCCCGCGACGTCCTTGGTCTTCGGGAGGTCGTCGGGGACGGTCGCCATGTCCGTCCAGAGTTCCTCGACGACGTTCTCGCGGGCGGTGTCGCCGACGGTCGCGTCCTCGACCTCCTCGGTCATCTCCGCGGCGCGGTAGACGAACTCCGCCAATTTGGCGCGCGTCACGCGGTCGCGGGGCGTGTCGCTGCCGAATTTGTCGGCGATGCGCTCGGCGAGCCCGCGTACGGTTGCATCGTCCTTCTGGACGGTCGTCGCGGCGTCGACCGCGAGGAAGATGTCGGCCGCGCGGTCCTCGGTCAGCGCCGCCCACACCGCATCGACGACGTGCTCCTGAACTGTGTCGCCGAACGTCGTCCCGGAGGACTCCTCGGACTCAGTCGCGGCGTCGGCGACGATTGCTTCGACTTCGGAGTACGCGACACGCTCGGCGTCCTCGACGGCGTCGACAACGCGCTCGGCGAACGCCGCGGTGTCGTCGGCACCCTTGTTCGAGACGGCGTCCACGACGGCGGCTTCGAGGTCAGTTTCCGCGTCGATGCCCGGCGGCCGCCACCGCAATTCGCGGCCGTAGTGGCGGTCGCGGAACGCGTCCACGATGCCGTCGGCGGTCTTCTTCCCGACCCGGGTGAACTCCGACTGGAGGAACCCGGAGACGGAATGGGAGTCGGTGTCGCCGAGCATCTTGATGAGCGTCCCGAGTTCGACCCCGTGGGGGTGGGGGCGAATCTCCTCGGTCTCCTCGGGGAGGCCCGCGCCCTCGGCGCGCTCGGCCTTGATTTCGCCCTTCGGCTCCTGCAGCTCGATGCGCGCGTGGGGGTTGACAACCGCGGTGTGCTTCACGTAATCGTGGAGCTGGCCGCGAGCGCGCATGTTCGCTTCGAGGTCCATCTCGATGCGCGTGCCGTGGGTCCCACGGAGGTCGCTCTCCGCCGCAGAGAGTTCCTCCTCGACGCTGATTTCGGGCTCGTTGGTATCCGTGTCGATGATGAGCTCGTAGTAATTCGACACACCCGAATCCTGCGTGCGACTCTCGATACGGACGGGTTTGCCAGAAGTCAACTGAGAGTACAATACAGCCGCTGAGATCCCGATTCCTTGCTGACCGCGACTCTGCTCTCGTGCGTGAAAGCGTGAGCCGTATAGGAGTTTCCCGAAGATTTTCGGAATCTGTTCTTTAGTGATGCCGGGGCCGTTGTCTTCGACGACGAGGGTGTAGTAGTCCCGCCCCTCTTTGATTTCGACGTAGATGTCTGGCAGGATGCCGGCTTCCTCGGTGGCGTCAAGGGCGTTGTCGACGGCCTCCTTGACGGCCGTCACCAGCCCTCGGGCTCCGCTGTCGAAGCCGAGCATGTGCTTGTTCTTCTCAAAGAACTCGGCGATGGAGATCTCACGCTGGCTCGCGGCGAGCTCCTCCGCGATGCCCTCCTCTTCACCGAGTGTCGACTGGAAGGACGTCATTCGATACACGTAGTTCCCGTTCGGCGGGTAAAACCCCAGCGGTGTGCGGGGTGAAAGTGAAACTGAACGCGGGACGGCAGACGGACGCAAGACAATTGGTGGTTTTCGCGCGCACGCGTGCGAGTCTTTTTTACCGTCGGGGAGCCTAGAGAGACTCAACGTTCATGTCTGACCAAAGCGAGTACAGCGCTGGCCAAATCCAGGTTCTGGAGGGGCTCGAAGCCGTCCAGAAACGGCCGGCGATGTACATCGGTTCCACTGACGCTCGTGGCCTCCATCATCTCGTCTACGAGGTCGTGGACAACTCCATCGACGAAGCGCTGGCCGGATACTGCGACCGCATCGAGGTGACACTCCACGAGGACGGCTCGGTCAGCGTGGAGGACGACGGTCGCGGCATCCCCATAGACACCCACGAGGAGTACGACCGACCCGCGGTCGAGGTCATCCTCACCGTCCTGCACGCCGGCGGGAAATTCGACGGGAAGTCCTACCAGGTCTCCGGTGGGCTCCACGGCGTCGGCGTCTCCGTCGTGAACGCGCTCTCCGAGCGCCTCGCCGTCGAGGTCTCCCGCGAGGGCGGGAAGTACCGCGAGAAGTTCGAGCACGGCGAACCCGTCACCGACCTCGAACGCATCGGCGACGTCGGCGAAGACGAGACGGGCACGCTGATTCGGTTCCGGCCCGACGCCGACATCTTCGAGACGCTGGAGTTCGACTACTCCACGCTCGAGAACCGCCTGCGCGAACTGGCCTTCCTCAACTCCGGCGTCGAAATCACGCTCACCGACGAGCGCGGCGAAGAAGCCGAATCCTCGACGTTCGAGTACGAGGGCGGCATCCGCGAGTTCGTCGAGTACCTCAACGAGAGCCGGAAGGCGCTCCACGACGACGTCATCTACTTCGAGAGCGACGAGGACGGCATCCAGGTCGAAATCGCGATGCAGGCGACCGACGACCTCCAGTCCTCGACGCACGCGTTCGCGAACAACATCAACACCCGCGAGGGCGGCACCCACCTCACGGGGTTCAAGACCGCGCTCACGCGCACGGTCAACGACTACGCCAACGAGAACAACCTGCTCTCGGAGCTCGACGGCGAGAACCTCACGGGCGAGGACATCCGCGAGGGACTCACAGCGGTCGTCTCCGTGAAACACCCCGATCCGCAGTTTGAGGGGCAGACGAAGACGAAACTCGGCAACAGCGAGGTCCGGGGCATCGTCGAGGGAACGGTCCACGAGGGACTGGGCACGTACTTCGAGGAGAACCCGAACACCGCCGAAGCCGTCGTCCGGAAGGCCGTCGAAGCCGCGAAAGCACGGAAGGCCGCGAAGAAGGCCGAGGAACTCACGCGCCGCAAGAGCGCGCTGTCCTCGACGAGTCTCCCGGGGAAGCTCGCGGACTGCCAGACGAAAGATCCCGACGACGCAGAGCTGTTCATCGTGGAGGGCGACTCCGCGGGCGGCTCCGCGAAGCAGGGCCGCAACCCCGAGTTCCAGGCGATTCTCCCGCTCGGCGGGAAGATTCTGAACGTCGAGAAACACCGCCTCGACCGCATCCTCGAACACGACGAGATTCGCCACATCATCACCGCGCTCGGCACCGGCATCGGCGACGAGTTCGACATCGACGACCTCCGGTACAAGAAGATCATCATGATGAGCGTCGACGGCGAAGAGCACGGGTTTGTCCGTGACGGCGACGGTCGGACGCGGTTCGTGAAGATCGGGTCGTTCATCGACGAAGTCATCGAGGCAGACGGCGATGGCTACGAGGACTACGAGGTGCTGTGCTTCGGGAGGGACGACGAAGCGACGAAGTTCCAGCCTATCGACCAGGTGATTCGTCACAAGATCGACGAACCGCTGTACGAGATCGAGACCTCGTACGGACGGAATCTCAAGGTGACTGCGTCCCATAGCGTGTTCGTCCACCGGGATGGTGAAATCCAACTAGCCGAGGGCGACGAAGTCGAGCCGGACGACGAGATCGTCGCTCCGCGTTCGGTTCCGCTGCACGGCGACCGGGACGGCGACAGAATCGACCTACTCGCGGAGCTCGTCGACCGTTCGGACGAGTTCGACTCGACCGTGTACGCGCGTGGCGAGGGGATCGAGGAACTGTTCAAAGCGAAAGTGCGCAGGGAGTTGACGGACGGCGGCACGGATACCGTCGACCGTGTCGAGGCCCGCGTAGAGGCGCCTGAAGACGTTCGTGCGACCCTCAGAGAACAGCGCACCGAGGCAGGTCTCACTCAGCAAGACGTCTGCGATGCGGTCGGCGTTGCACAGCCGATAACTATCTCACAGTGGGAGCGCGGTCAGTCGAGGCCGACTGTCTCAAACTTCCAGGCGTACTGCGAGACCGTCGGCGCGTCCGCGGGTGCCGTGATGGAGAACGTGTCAGTCACGGATTCGTTGCTCGACCAACGGTGGAACGAACAGTACGCGGGCGCGCAAACGAACCGCGTACGCGACTACGTCGCCGTCAGTGAACTCGACGAGGAGGATCTCGCGTTAATTCCCGAGGACGCGTCCATCGAACTGACGCCCGAGCACTACGCAGACAACGGCGTCGACCGCTACGTTACTGTGGACGAAACGCTGCTGGAACTGTTCGGGTGGTACGCCGCTGACGGGTCGTGCTCGCCGAGAAACGGGATTCGACTCGCAGTCGACGGGGATAACGAGGAACTCGTCGACCGCTACCGGGAGTCGTTCGGTCACGTGTTCGGAATTCCCGGCGCACGCTACGAATCGGAAGACCGCGTGGACGAAGTGAAACTCGTGAACAAAGTCGCGGCGCTCGTCTGGCAGCACGTATTCGGATTCGACGGCGATGACGCAACAGAAAAGTCCGTCCCCGACCTCGTTTTCGACGTGTCCTCCAGCGGACAGCGCGCCTTCCTCCGGGGATACCTCCGGGGAGACGGAACTGTCACAGAAGACCGCATTTCATGGACCACGACGTCTCGTGACCTCGCGAGCGGACTGCTATACCTGCTCTCAGCGCAGGGGACCGTCGCTTCTCGCTCGGAGACGGCGGCAGACGACCTCCCTGACGGGAGCGCTGAGCAGTTCGGAACGACGGCCGACGTCCACACGGTCACCGTGAGCGCGCGGTCAGATTTAGCGACGCTCCGCGACGTCTGGGAGACACACCCGGGCAGTGACAAGCTAGAGGAGAAAGTTGAGAACGGCTACGACAATGAGAAGAATCGTCAGTATCGAGAGGTGTCTGACGACCTTGTGTCGCTCCCGGTTCGCCGCGTCGAGGAAGTCGAACCTACGAGCGAGTACGTCTACGACTTCTCGGTCGAGGAAGACGAGAATTTCGTTGCGGGCATGGGCGGACTCTGTGCGCACAACACTGACGCTGACGTCGACGGTGCGCACATCCGCACGCTGCTGTTGACGTTCTTCTACCGGCACATGAAGCCGCTGCTGGAAGCCGGCTACGTGTACGCTGCCCAGCCGCCGCTGTACCGCATCCGGTACCGCGGCGAGACGTACGACGCGATGACCGAGGAGGAACGCGAACAGATTATCGAGGAGAAGTGCGACGGCAACCCGACGCAGGTCCAGCGGTTCAAGGGCCTCGGGGAGATGAACCCCCAGCAGCTCTGGGACACCACGATGGACCCGGACAACCGCATCCTCAAGCGCATCACCGTCGAGGACGCCGCCGCCGCGGACAAGATGTTCTCCGTGCTGATGGGGGACGCCGTCGAGCCGCGCAAGCGCTTCATCCAGGAGCACGCCACGGACGCAGAGTGGGTGGACATCTAACATGAGTTCAGAAGCACCAGACGTACCCGACGACGTCGCGGACCGCGTGAAGAACGTCCGCGTCGACGAGGAGATGGAACAGTCGTACATCGACTACGCGATGAGCGTCATCGCGGGCCGCGCGCTCCCGGACGTCCGGGACGGCCTCAAGCCAGTCCACCGCCGCATCCTCTACGCGATGCACGAGGCGGGCATCTCCAGTGGCTCCAGCCACCGGAAGTCCTCGAACATCGTCGGGGACACGATGGGCGACTACCACCCGCACGGCGACTCCGCCATCTACGACGCGCTCGTGCGGATGGCCCAGGACTTCTCGATGCGCCACCCCCTCGTAGACGGCCAGGGGAATTTCGGCAGCGTCGACGGAGACCCGGCCGCGGCGATGCGGTACACGGAAGCCCGCATGTCCCCCATCGCGGAGGAGCTGCTGACGGACATCGAGAAGGACACCGTCGACTTCCAATCGAACTACGACGACCGCCTGGAGGAGCCGACGGTGCTGCCGTCGGCGTACCCGAACCTACTCGTCAACGGTTCGTCGGGGATTGCGGTCGGGATGTCGACGAACGTCCCGCCACACAACCTCGGTGAGGTCGTGGACGCGACCATCCACCTCATCGACAACCCCGACTGCACGGTCGTGGACCTGATGGACCACGTGAAGGGGCCGGACTTCCCGACCGCGGGGAACATCGTCGGGCGCTCGGACGTCAAGCAGGCCTACCAGACGGGGCGTGGCCGCGTCCGGATGCGCGCCGAGTACCACGTCGAGGAAGGAGATTCGAGTGACAGCATCGTCATCACCGAACTCCCCTACCAGCAGAACAAGTCGAAGCTCGTCGAGCGCATCGCGGACGACGTCCGCGACGGCGACCTCGACGGCGTGCGCGACCTCCGCGACGAGTCCGACCGGAACGGCATCCGCATCGTCGTCGAACTCAAGCGGAACGCAAACACGGACGTGGTGGAGAACCACCTGCTGGAGTCCCACCTCGAGCGCACGTTCGGCGTCATCAACCTCGCGCTCGTGGACGGCCAGCCGAAGGTTCTCACGCTCAAGGAGATGCTCGAGGAGTACGTCGCCCACCGCAAGGAAGTGGTGCGGCGGCGCTCCGAGCACGACCTCGCGGAAGCCGAGGACCGCGCGCACATCCTCGAAGGTCGCCTGAAGGCCTTAGAGCAGGCCGACGACGTGGTCGAGACCATCCAGAACGCCGAGGACCGCGACGACGCCAAAGAAGCCCTTAAGGACGACTTCGGGTTCACGCAGGCGCAGGCCGACCACATCGTCCGGATGCAACTCGGCAGCCTCACGTCGATGGAGGCCGCCGAAATCGAGTCCGAGTACGAGGACGTCACTGCGCGCATCGAGCGCCTCGAGGAGATTCTGGGCAGCGAGGAGGAACTCCTCTCGGTCATCAAGGGCGGACTCCGCGACATCAAAGAGCAGTACGCCGACGAGCGCCGCACGTCGTTCATCGAGGACACGGGCACGGTCACCGACGAGGACCTCATCCCCGAGGAGGACGTCGTGGTCGTGCTCTCCGAGAGCGACTACATCAAGCGCGTGCCCGCGGACACCTTCGACGCCCAGCACCGCGGCGGCAAGGGCATCATCGGCACGGACCTCAAGGACGAGGACCGCGTCTCCGCGGTGTTCACCGCGAGCACCCACGACTACCTGCTCTGCTTCACGAACCAGGGGCAGGTCTACCGCCTGAAAGTCCACCAGGTGCCCGAGATGTCCCGCACGGCGCGGGGCACCTCCGCCGTAAACATTCTCGACCTCGACGACGACGAGGAGATTTCCGCGGTCGTCACCGCCGACGACCTCGACTTCGAATCAGACGAGGAGTACCTCACGATGGCGACCCGCCACGGCTACGTGAAGCGCACGACCGTCGGTGAATTCGAGAACATCCGCTCGACGGGCATCATCGCCATCAGCCTCGAGGACGGCGACGAGCTCGCCGACGTCGAGGTCACGGACGGCAGCCACGACGTCGTGCTCGGCAGCGAGCACGGGATGGCGATTCGCTTCGACGAGACGGACGTCCGCGCGATGGGTCGCAACGCCCGCGGCGTCCGTGGGATGGACCTCGAAGGCGACGACCGGGTTGCGGGCCTCGCGCCGGTCGAACCCGACGACGAGCGCACCCTCCTGACAGTCACCGAGTACGGCTACGGGAAGCGCACGCCGCTGACGGAGTACCGCAAGCAGTCCCGGAATGGCAAGGGCCTCGTGGACATCAAGACCGGGGAACGCAACGGCAACGTCGTCTCCCTGGACACGGTCAGCGACGAGGACAACCTCGTCGCGATGAGTGAGGGCGGCCAGATTATCCGGCTCCCCGTCGACGAGGTGTCGACGGTCGGCCGGAATACGAAGGGCGTGAAAGTGATGGACGTCGAGGAAGGCGACGAGGTCGCCGACGTCTCCGTCTACCGCCCCAGCGAGGACGGTGACGAAGAAAACGAGAGCGAAGACGACGAGTAGCCGTCAGGTAACTCTTTTCGCGGATTCCCGGCAACTGGGAGCGGTTGCGACTCCGTAGGAACCACCCCGGGGGATTGTCCCGCCAGCCGGTCAACGACTAGGTAGGTGAACGACGATGGCTGTCGCCGAACGCGAACGAGAGCTGTTCGGACAGGAACTCGAACCAATCGACAGGGTGCTCGCAGGCGCTGCGGTGGCGTTCGGCGCACTCGGTCATGCCGCGCTCGCAGCGGCGGGTGCGGGGCTCGCGTACGCAGTGTTGACCGCCGCGCTCTGACGCCGCCTCAGAGGATTCGCTTGCCGAGCGCGCTCGCGGCCAGTTCCGCGGCGATGTCAGCGGTCCGGTTCGACTCGTCCAGAATCGGGTTCACTTCGACGACCTCCAGCGAGCGGAGGAGGTCCTCTTCTGCGTCCCGCTGTGCAATCGCTTCGAGCGCCGCGTGGGCTTCCCGGTAGGTCGCGCCGCCACGTACCGGCGTCCCGACGCCGGGTGCTTCGTCTGGGTCGAGCCAGTCGACGTCCAGCGAGACGTGCACGCCGTCGGTGCCCGCAGTCACGATGTCGAGGGCTTCGTCGACGACGCTGGTGACGCCGCGCTCGTCGATGTCGCTCATCGTGAACGCGGTCATCTCGCTCTCCTGGATGGCTTCGCGCTCGGAGGGGTCAAGGTTCCGGAGGCCGACGAGCGCGACGTTTTCCTCGCGGAGGCCGGCGGCGTTCGCCCACTCCGTGTCCGCGAACTCGCCGCGGCCCAGCGCCGCCGCAAGGGGCATCCCGTGGACATTCCCACTCGGGGATGTTGCGGGCGTGTTGAAGTCGCCGTGGGCGTCCAGCCAGAGCGCGCCGATTTCGGCGTCCCGCGCGCTCCCCGACAGCGACCCGATGGCGACCGCGTGGTCCCCGCCGAGCACAAGCGGGAACGCGCCGTCCGCGAGCGTGTCCGCGACCTCGTCGGCGAGCCGGGCGGTGACGTCCTCGATTTCTTCGAGGAACTTCGCGCGCCCGTCGCTGGGCTCGCGCTCCTCCGCCCGGGGGACGAGCAAGTCGCCGGTGTCGACGGCGTCGACGCCCGCCGCGTCGAGTTCCGCAGCGAGGTCGGCGTAGCGAATCGCCGACGGCCCCATGTCGACGCCGCGCCGGTCCGAGCCGTAGTCCATCGGTGCGCCGATGACGTGGACGTTTTTGGCCATGCGCGCAAGTACGGCGAGCGACCCTTAGTGCGTGCGGTTCCGCGACGGCGAAGCGCCTTTTACAGACCACTCCCGGGAGCGGTGCGTGTGCCCTCCAAACGACGCCAACTCCGGTACCTCGGGTTCCGCTTGCTCGGCTGGCTAGCGTGGGCTGCCGCTGACCGAGAACCCGTGGCACGACCGCACGTACGGAGACTTGAAGCGACTACAGCCCACGGAGGCGGCGGTGTTGCTCGTCCCGCTGGCCTGCTACACAGTCGTGGCTGCGTGGGTGTACGTCTACTTCCCGCGAGAACTCGTGCCGCTGGCGGGGTCGGCGTACGCGACGGATGCCTTCCTCGGCGGGACGCTCGTCGCGTCGACGTTCGTCATGAATCGGGTTCTCGAACGCGACCTCGAACGCCGGTAACTCAATCGTCGCGGTACGGTTCGACGACGCGCTCGACGCCCTCCTCGAAGGAAATCTGGGGCTCCCAGCCCGTTGCTTCCTTGATTTTAGAGATATCCGCGCACGTGTCGTGGACGTAGTTCTCCAGCGGAATCGGCTCGTACTCAGGTTCGACGTCCGTGCCGAGGGCGTCGTTGATGAGCTCGACCATCTCGTTGAACGAGTACGCCTCGCCCGTTCCGAGATTGTAGACGCCCGCGAGTTCCTCTTCGCCAGTTCGGACGAGCCCGCGCACGATGTCGTCGACATGCGTGAAGTCCCGGGTCTGGGTGCCGTCGCCCCACAGCACGGGCGACTCGCCGTTTGCAATCTTCTCGGTGAATTGGGAAACGGTGTTGGCGTACTCGCCCTTGTGGGCCTCGTTGCCGCCGTAGCCCTGGTACACCGAGAAGAAGCGCATCCCGGCGCACGAGATGTCGTCGTAGAAGTTGTTGTAGTACTCCGCGTAGCGCTCGCGGCCGAGCATCGACGCGTCGTAGCCGGTCGCGGCCTCCAGGTCCATGTCCTCGGGGCTCGGTTCGGTGCGGCTACCGTACGCCGACGACGTCGACGCGTAGACGATAGTGTCGCAGCCGTCGTCGTGAGCCTGTTCGACGACGTTGACGAACCCCTCGATGTTGACGCGAGCTCCCTCGCGGGGGTTCTCTTCGAGCATCTGTCGGCTGGAGAGCGCGGCGAGGTGGTAGACGACGTCGACGCCTCCGGTCGGCAGGTCGTCGTCGAGCACGTCCGCTTCGACGTACTCAACATCCTCGGAGAGGTTCTCGGGCGTCCCGAGGAAGCCGTTGTCGAGCGCGATAACGTCGTTGTCCGCGGCGAGGTGGTTCGCGAGGTTCGACCCGATGAACCCCGCGCCACCGGTGACGAGAACGCGGTTTCCGTCCATGCGCGTGAATTGGCGGTCGTGCCGTAAAACCTACCGCTTCGCCGCCCGCAGGTGGTCTCCCCATCGGGGGATTTATGGAAAACACCGGCCAAAGAAGTCGTATGTCATCGATTGAACTGACCTCCAGTCAGAAGACGATACTGCGCGCGCTCGTCGACCTCTACACCGAGCGCGAGCAGGCCGTCAAGGGCGAGGACATCGCCGAGGAGGTCGACCGCAACCCGGGCACCATCCGGAACCAGATGCAGAGCCTAAAAGCGCTTCAGCTCGTCGAGGGCGTCCCCGGGCCGAAGGGCGGCTACAAGCCGACCGTCAACGCCTACGAAGCGCTGGAAATCCAGAAGCTGGACACGACCGCTGAGGTCCCCGTACGCCACGAGGGCGAACTCCTCGAAGACGCGAACGTCGAGGAGATCGGCCTGACGAGCGTCCACCACCCCGAACTCTGCCGAGCCGAAATCCACCTCCGCGGTTCCATCCGGGAGTTCCACGAGGGCGACAGCGTCACCGTCGGGCCGACGCCGCTGTCGAAGCTCGTCATCGAGGGCACGCTGGACGGCAAAGACGACACCGCGAACATTCTCATCCTGAAGATCGACTCGATGGAAGCGCCCGCCGAAGAACCCGAGCACTAACGCGCGGCGTTTCAAAGCCTTTGTATCACCGGGTCACGCAGGCTTCCGTATGACAAACAGAGTCGTCGTTCTCGGTGCCGGCTACGCTGGCGCTGGTGCCGTGTCGAAGCTCGAAGACGAACTTGACCCCGACACGGAACTTGTCTGGGTATCCGAGACCGACTACCACCTTGTCCTCCACGAATCCCACCGCATCATCCGCGACCCGGGCGTCGAGGATAAGATTACGATTCCCGTCGAGGACATCAAGTCCCGCGGGACGCGGTTCGTCCACGACGAAGTCGTCGACATCGACACCGACGACCGCACCGTCGAACTGGACGAAGGCGACGCCGTCGACTACGACTACCTCCTCGTCGGCATCGGCTCCGAGACCGCGACCTACGGCATCGAGGGGATGGGCGAACACCCCCACACGCTGAAGGGACTCGACGACGCCCTCGAAATTCACGAGGACGTCAAGGCCGCCGCGAAGGAAGCCACCCGCGAGGACCCCGCACAGGTTGTCGTCGGCGGCGCGGGCCTCTCGGGCATCCAGAGCGCGGGCGAACTCGCGGAGTTCCGCGACCGCCACAACGCGCCCATCGACGTCACGCTCGTGGAGGCGCTGCCCGAAATCTTCCCGCCGGGCGACAGCGAGATTCAGGGCGCGCTCCGCCACCGCCTCGAAGAGCGCGGCATCGATATTCTCACCGACGACCCCATCACCGCGGCGACCGAGGACAGCCTCGAATTCGACGAGCGCGACGACCTCTCCTACGACGTGTTCCTCTGGACGGGCGGCGTCACCGGCCCCAGCGAACTCTCCGAGGTCGACCTCGAAGCCGAGCACAACCGCCTGCAGGCGGGCTCGAATCTCCAGACGGAGGACGACCGTGTGTTCGCGGTCGGGGACTGCTCGCTAATCGAACAGGGCGACGACGAGGTCGCGCCGCCGACCGCGCAAGCCGCCTGGCAGGCCGCCGACGTCGCCGCCGAGAACATCTCGCGCGCCATCGACGACCGCCCGCTGCGCACGTGGACGTACGACGACCAGGGGACGCTGGTCTCCATCGGCGAAACCGCCATCGCGCACGACGTCGAAGTGAACGGCTTCGCCGCGCCGGTCCGCACGTTCAACGGCACGCCCGCGAAGATGCTGAAGAAAGGCGCGGCCGCGCGCTGGATCGCGAAGATTACGTCGTGGTCCCGTGCGATGAAGGCCTGGGACGCGCTCTAACCGCAGTAATTCCCTTGTTTTCCGAACGCTGACTACCGCAGCCCCGGAGCCGATATTCTCGAAGTCTCGCCGAACGTTGAAGGTGGACGCTGGCCTCAGTACAAGTATGGCTGCCCAACTGGTCTGGTACGGGTTCGTCCTCCTCGTCGCCATTACTGTCATCGCCATCGGGTCGTACATCGGGACGATGCGCGCGCTCGACCGCTTCCACGCTGGCAAAGATAGCATCTTCCTCTCCGGCGACACGAGAGGCGACGAGTAACAGTCGGATGGTCGGACTCTCCCGCAACGCCGTCGCGCTCGAACTGCACGACCCGTCGTGGCACGACGCCTACCGCGAGGAAGCCGAGCGGCTGCGCAACCTCGTCGGTGAGTACGTCGAGGCAGTCGAACACGTCGGCAGCACCGCCATCAAGGGGATTCCCGCGAAACCGATTGTCGACGTGCTGGTCGTCGTCAGCGATGGAAAGACCGACGCGATGGCCGCCTCGTTGGACGCGAACGGCTACGAGCGGCGGCCGAACGACGACGTGCCCGACCGGGTCTTCCTCGTGCGCGGACCGCCGGACTGTCGAACACACTACCTCTCGCTGGTCGAAGTGGACAGTAATTGCCACCGCGAACAGGTGGCGTTGCGCGACTACCTCCGGGAGTATCCAGACGTGGCAGCGGCGTATGCGTCGCTGAAGCGTGACCTGGCCGCAATGTATCCGGAGAATCGGGAAGTGTACACCGCGGAGAAGAGTGCGTTCGTCGAAGACGTACTCGACCGCGCGCTGCCCGAGTACGCGCCCTGACTGCGCTGTATCCTACTTCAGGCTCATGCCGGCGTGCCACTGGTCGACGCCGGCCTCTGCCTTCTTTTCGTCCATTTTCGCGAGCAGGTGGACCGCCAGGCTTGCCGTCTCGGCGGCGTTGGACTCGCCCTCGGTGAGGAACTCGCCGGTCTCGCGGTTCGCGAACACCGAACAGACGGCGCCCGCGCGGAGGCCGTAGACGTTCGCGAGCGTGAGGATGGCCGACGCTTCCATCTCGACGTTGGCGACGTTCGCGTCCTTGAGTTCCTGGATGAGGTCGTCGCTGCCGGCGGCCTCGAAGCCTTCGAAGCCGGGGCGGCCCTGGCCCGCGTAGAAGGAGTCCGAACTCATCGTGAGGCCGACGTGGTAGTCGTGGCCGAGGCGTTCGGCGGCGGCGACGAGCGCGGAGACGACCTCGGTGTCCGCGACCGCGGGGTAGTCCTCGCGGACGTACTCGTCGCTGGTACCCTCTTGGCGGACCGCGCCGCGCGTGATGACGAGGTCGCCGGGTTCCATGTCTGCCTGGAGCGCGCCGCAGGAGCCGACGCGGATGAACGTGTCCACGCCGATGCGCGCGAGTTCCTCGACGGCGATGGCGGCCGACGGCGACCCGATGCCGGTGGAGGTCACTGAGATGGGCGTGCCGTCGTAACTGCCGGTGGCAGTCCGGTACTCGCGGTGGTGGGCGACTTCGTCGTGGTCGTCCCACAGCGGCGTGATTTTGTCGAGGCGCTCGGGGTTGCCGGGGAGCAACACTGCGTCCGCGACGTCCCCCGGGGAGAGTTCGACGTGATACTGGACCTCGTCGTTGGGGTCCTCGCTGTCGCCGGGCATGCTGCTGGCTTCGCCGGCGACGGGCAAAGTGTCTTCGTGTTTCCGGAAGCCGAACGCACTTCGCGCCGGGATCCGTTCGTCCGCCGTGCACCGGAGTCGCGTCGCGCTGTTGTTCGGGATTGTCGCGGTCGCGTGGGGCGGGTCGTACGTTGCCATCGACGTCGGCCTGCGGGAGTTGCCGGCGCTGTTGTTCGCGGCGTACCGACTGGAGACCGCCGCCGTGGTCGCGCTCCCGGCGGCGTACGTCGTCTGCGACCGCTTCCTCCCACAGACTCGTAGGGAGGTCACCAGCGCCGCGGTCAACGGCTTGACGGTGGCGGCGCTCACGAACGCGTTTCTGTTCGTCGGCCAGCAGTACACCACGGGTGGCGTCGCCTCGGTGTTGTTCTCCACAAATCCCGTCATCGCGGCTGGGCTGGCGGCCGCGGTGTCGCCCTCCGAGCGCCTCGACGGCGTTGAGTTGGTCGGACTGGTGGTCGGCCTCGCGGGCGTCGCCATCGTCGTGCGGCCGTCGCCTGGCGCGCTGGCCGCCGGCACGACCGGGAAACTGTTGTTGCTCGCGGGCGCGACGAGCATCGCGCTGGGGAGCGTCGTCGTCGACCGACTGGGTAGCGACCTCGACGCGCTCGCGGAGACCGCGTGGGGGCTGTCGTTCGGCGCGGTTCTCCTCCACACCGGCAGCCTGGCCGCGGGCGAACCGCAGTCGGTGCCGGCGTCGATGTCGCTGCTCAGTGCCATCGCGTACACGGGCGTCATTTCGACGGCGCTGGCGTACCCGCTGTACTTCGAACTCGTGGGTGCCGTCGGACCGGTGCGCGCGAACCTCGTCTCCTACGTCGTCCCAATCGTCACCGCAGTCTCCAGTTGGGTGATTCTCGGGCAGACAATCGGGCCGGTGACCGCGGCGGGCTTCGTAGTCATCGCGACGGGGTTTATCCTGCTGAACCGGCGTGTATTGCGCTCGTTCGTCACTTCCCGAGCATCTCGGGCGTAATGGTGTCCGGAATGAGTTCGCCGATGGTGTAGCGCTCGAACCCGTCGCCAGTGTCACAGAGCACGGGCACGTCGTCATCGCAGAACTCCGCGAGCGTCTGCCGGCACATCCCACACGGCGTGACGGCGTCCCGGGCTTCGGAGGTGACGACAACCTTCGCGAAGTCGCGGTGGCCGTCGCGGACCGCCGACCCGACGGCAACCTCCTCGGCGTGGAGGCTGTTCGAGAAGTTCGCGTTCTCGACGTTCGTGCCGACGTACACCTCGCCGTCAGCGGTCTCGATTGCTGCGCCGACCGGGTACTCAGAGTACGGCACGTAGGCTTCCTTCAGGGCGTCACGAGCAGCAGCGAGAAGTTCGTCGTTGTCCATATCCGTACTTCGAACAGCCGCGACAAAAAGCCGCCGCGTTCGGCCTACTCGTCCTCGCCAGACTCGTAGTGCTCACCGCCCGCCGACGGGATACGCGTGCGGCCGAACAGCGCGAGCACGACGATGACCGTGACGTACGGGATGGTGCGCACGAGCTCCGTGGGCACTTGGAAGACGTCACGGGCTTGCAGCGTGAGCTGGGTGGCGTCAAGACCCGCGAACAACATCGTGGAGGCCAGCGCCCCCACAGGGTTGTAGTTCCCGAAGAGATACGCCACGATGGCGATAAACCCCTTGCCGTTGACCATCGTCGGGCCGTTGCCCGTGAATTGGCCGACGCCGAGCGCGAGCGCAGCGCCGCCGACGCCCGCGAGCACGCCCGACAGTAGGACGGCGGCGTACCGGACGCGGTGGACGTTCACGCCCGCGGTGTCCAGCGCCTTCGGGTTCTCGCCGCTGGCTTCGACCCAGCGCCCGAACGCGGTGCGGTGGAGCGTGTACCACGACAGCGCGACCGCCAGCAGCATCAGGTAGACGGGAGGACTGGCGTCGAACAGCGCGCCGAAGAACGGGATGTCGACGGGCGCGACGCCGACGACCGGCATCGGGGCCGTGACGGCGTCCGAGAGCACCGGAATCCCCATGTCCGGGAGCGTCGGAAACGTGTCGACGCTGGTGGAGTTCTTCGAGCCGTAGATGACCGACGAGAGGAACGGCGCGAGGCCGAGCGCGATGAGCCAGACCGCGAGGCCGGCGATAATCTGGTCGGCACGGAATTCGATGCAGACGATGGCAAACAGCCCCGCCAGCAGCGTGCTCGCAAGGACGCCGCCGATCAGCCCGTACCAGACGCTCCCGGTCACGTCGGTCGCCCAGATGCCGACGAACGCGGAGATGATGAGCAAGCCTTCGAGGCCGATGTTGATGACGCCGCTCTTCTCGGCGAAGATGCCGCCAAGCGCGGCGAACGCGATGGGGACCGAGAGCCGCAGCGTCGCGGCCAGCGTGGAGTCGGCCGTGAGCACGGCGAACAGGCGGCCGGCGTCCGACTGCGGCGCAAGGAGGCCGGCGGCGACGAGGCCGACGGCAGCCAACAGCACGATGCCGATGACCGCCTGCTGGAGGCGGCCCCGCCCGACGAACAGCCGGTCGTAGGTACTGAAGACGGCGCTGCGAGCGGTTCCGACGACACGACGGTCGTCACTCATCGCTCCCACCTCCGGAACCGCCGTCGGTGGCAACTGGCTCGCCCGGCCGGCCGAACGAACCGAACTTCTGTCCGATCATCCGGAAGAACTCCGGCATGGCGACGAACAGGATGATGAGCCCGCGGAGCACGCCGACCAGCGTCGGCGGGACGTCCGAGCCGACCTGCACGACGATGGAGCCGCTCTTGAGCACGCCGAAGAGGAACGCCGCGAGGCCGACGCCGAGCGGGTTGTTCCCGGCGAGGATGGAGACGGTGATGCCGTCGAAGCCGTAGTCCGGGACGCCGGTCTGGAAGTTCCCGAGCACCATCAGCACGTAGACGGCACCGCCGATGCCGGCGAGCGCGCCAGACAGCGTCATGCTGGAGACGATGGTACGGTCGGCGTCGACGCCCCCGTACTCGGCGGCGTCCGGCTGGAGGCCGCTGGTGCGGAGGTCGTAGCCGAACGGCGTGTGCTGGAGCAGATACCAGATGCCGACGAGCACGACGACCGCGAACGCGAACGCGAGCAGGGAGACATCGTCCCGGGCGCGGAACAGCCACGACGGGAACAGCGCGACGTCCGGGAGGTTCACCGTCTGGTTGGCGAAGCTCTCGGGGTCCTTAAAGTACTTCTCACGAGAGACGAGGAACAGCGCGATAGACGTCGCGACGAAGTTCAGCATGATAGTGGTGATGACCTCGTTGGCGTCCGCGTACGCTTTCAACGCACCCGGGACCGCCGCGTACGCGCCGCCCGCGACGCCGCCGAGCAGGAGGCCCAGCGGGAGCAACACGATAGTCGCGAGCACGCCGAGGCCGGCCAGTGGCGGCGCGACGTACGTGAGCACGACGCCCGTGGTGAGCGCGCCGACGACGAGCTGGCCCTGCACACCGATGTTGAAGATGTCCGCACGGAACGCCACCGCGACGGCGACGCCCGTGAACATCAGAATCGTGGTCTCAGCGATGGTGGTAGCGAACTGGCTGTTCAGCGGGTTGTTCAGGACGTCCCCGAGCGCGCCGAGGAACAGCAGGTCGTACACCGCGAACGGGTCGTAACAGAACCCCATCGCGAAGACGGCCTGCGACGGCCACAGGCCACCGGGGAGGACGCTCTTGACGACGCCGGGCACGAGACCCGGGAGCGTGGTCGTGACGAACTTCCCGGGGACGGCGATGGTGTAGGCGGCGCTGGCGCAGTCGGTCATCCGGCCGGCGCCGAGGATGATGAGCGCGCCGATGAACACCGACAGCAGGAGCGCGGACGTGCTGATGAGGAAGCGCTCGAACGCGGAGGCACGGACGAGCCGCCCGAGCAGGTCGTGGGCGCGCTCGGAGAAACTCACTGCGCCACCCCCTCCGCGTCGCGCTCGCTGCGTGGCTCGTAGCCCTCGGGGTACTCGCCGGCCATCAGCAGGCCGAGTTCTTCCTCGTCGATTTCGTCGGGGTCGACGACCGCCATCACGTCGCCGTCGTGCATGACGGCGAGGCGGTCCGAGAGCCCCTGCACTTCGTCGAGCTTCGAGGAGACCAGCAGGACGCCCCGGCCCTCGTCGCGGAGTTCGAGCAGACGGTCGTGGATGAACTCCTGGGAGCCGATATCGACGCCGCGCGTCGGGTGCGTGGCGACGACGAGGCGCGGGTCGCGCTCGAACTCGCGACCGACGATGAACTTCTGCTGATTACCGCCGGAGAGCGCGACAGCTTCCGTGTCGGCGTCCGGCGGCCGCACGTCGTACTCCTCGACGATGTCCTCGGCGTGCGTCCGGGAGGCGTCCCAGTCGATGGTGCCGCCGGACGCGAACGGCGCGCCGTGCTGGCTGCCGAGGATGCCGTTTTCCACGAGGTCGAAATCCATCACGAGCCCGCGCTCCTGACGGTCCTCGGGGATGTACGCCATCCCGCTGTCGATGCGGTCGCGCCGGGGGGCATCAGTAACGTCGCGGCCGTCGAACTCGACGGACCCGGCTTCGGGGTCGCGCAGGCCCGTGACTGCTTCCACGAGTTCGGCCTGCCCGTTACCGTCCACGCCCGCGACGCCGAACACTTCGCCCTCGCGCACGACGAACGAGACGTCCGTGACGGCGGGCACCTCACGGTCGTCGAGCACGGAGAGTGCGTCCACGTCGAGGACGGTGTCGCCGACGTCCGGCGGCGTCGATTCGACGTCAAGGACGACTTCGCGTCCGACCATCAGTTCCGCGAGTTCCTCGCGGGTGGTCTCGTCGGCGTCGACGGTGCCGACGTTCTTCCCGTCCCGGAGGACGGTGACGTCGTCGGCGGCGTGCATCGCCTCGCCGAGCTTGTGCGTGATGAAGATGACCGTCTTCCCCTGGTCGGTGAGCTCGTCAAGGACGTCGAAGAGGTCCTCGACCTCCTGGGGCGTGAGCACGGCGGTCGGCTCGTCGAGGATGAGCACGTCCGCGCCACGGTACAGCGCCTTCAGAATCTCGACGCGCTGCTGGACGCCGACGCTGACGTCGGCAATGGTCTTGTCGGGGTCGACGTCGAACCCATAGCGCTCGCTGAGCTCGACGACGTCGCGACGCGCCGCCTCGCGGTCGACCGCGAGGCCGCCCCACTTACGGGGCTCGTTGCCGAGCGCGATGTTCTCCGCCACCGTCATCGTGTCCACGAGCATGAAGTGCTGGTGAATCATCCCGATGCCGGCGTCGATGGCGTCCCGGGGGGAGGCGAAGTCGCGCTCCTCGCCGTCGACGACGATACGGCCCGAGTCCGGCTGGTAGAGACCGTAGAGGACGTTCATCAGGGTTGTCTTTCCGGCGCCGTTCTCGCCGAGCAGCGCGTGCACGGAGCCGCGCTCGACGGGCAAGTCGACGTTGTCGTTTGCGACGACGCCCGGGAATCGTTTCGTGATGTCTTCGAGTCGGACGGCCGTATCCGTTTGCGTCATTGCGTGCAGAATGTAATTGTGAGCGAGCGAAACCCCGTCAGTTGACGTTCGAGGGGTCCTGCGGGACGGAAGTCTCGCCGTCCATGATGCTCTGGCGGGCGTCGCTGACCGCCGTCTTGACGTCCTCGGGAATCTCGGAGCCGAGCTGCTGGCCGTAGACGCAGGCGACGCCGTCGTCGTCGAGGCCCAGCGTGGTCGTCTCGCCGCCCTGGAAGTTGCCGTTGACCGTCGCTTCGACGGCGTTGTAGACGGCGGTGTCGACGCGCTTGACCATGCTCGCGAGGATGACGTTCGCGTAACTGTCCTTGGTGACCGACTGGTCGCGGTCGACGCCGATGGCGAACCGACCCTCGTCCTGTGCGGCCTGGAAGACGCCGGTACCGGTGTTCCCTGCGGCGTGGAAGACGATGTCGCTGCCGGAGTTGTACATCGAGAGCGCGGCTTCCTGACCAGCGGTGGTGTCGTTGAAGCTCCCGACGTACGACGTCTGAATGTCGATGTCGTCGTTGGTCGCCTTCACGCCGGCCTTGAACCCGGCCTCGAACTTCTGGATGAGCGAGCTCTCGCGGCCGCCGACAAAGCCGACGTTCGTGGAGTCCGACTGCGTGGAGCCCGCGCCCGCGCTGAAGCTCATCGACGTGAGGTGTGCGGCGAGCACGCCGACGAGGTACGACCCCTCGTGCTCGCGGAAGACGTAGCTGCCGACGTTCGGCTCATCGACGGTGCTGTCGACAATCTGGAAGTTCTGCTCGGGGTAGTTCGCGGCGGTCTCCGTGAGGGAGTCAGCCTGAAGGAACCCGATACAGGAAACGAGGTCGTAGTTGGGGTCCGTCGAACCGGCGTACTGTTGCTGATAGTCGCTGAATTGGGAGACCGAATCCGGCTGGGACTCGTTGAAGTCGACGTTGAAGTCCTCGGCGGCCTGCTGGATGCCGGACTGGGCCTGGTCGTTGAACGACCCGTCGCCGAGCCCGCCGGTCGCGTACACCATCCCGACGTTGGTGACGTCCGACTCCGCGGTGGTCGTCCCCTCGGAGTCCTCGGTCGTCTCGGTAGACTCCTCGGTGGTCGTCTCCGTGCCGTCGCCGTCAGAAGGACCGCCCGTACAGCCCGCCATCCCCGCGAGTCCGACTGCGCCGATGCCCGCTGTCGCCTTGATGAACTCCCGTCTGTCGAAGTTGGACATACTTGCGTGTAACGAGACATTCGTACGGTGATAAAGCCGTCGTTTGTGGGGGGAAGCGGCAAAACGTGGGCGCGTTGTCAGGCCGCAGCGACCGCGTCCTCGACGACAGCGGCGACCGACTCCACGAGGTCGTCCACGTCGTCGCTCTCGGCGTACACGCGAACGTAGGGCTCGGTCCCGCTCGGCCGGACGAGCGTCCACGACGTGTCCGGGAATTCTAGTCGCACGCCGTACTCCGTGTCCACGTCGGCATCCGGGAACTCGGCGGGCAGGTCCTCGGCGAGCTGCGCCATCACCGCGTCCTTGGCGTCGTCCGGACACTCGACACTGACTTTCCGGTACGGGCGCTCGGTCACGGGCTCGCGCAGCGCCGCGAGACCGTCAGTATCAGCGACCAACCGGGAGAGGACGGCTGCCGACGCGACGCCGTCGATCCAGCCGCCGAACTCGGTGTGGACGTGCTTCCACGGCTCCGCGGCGAAGACGACGTCGCCGCCGTTCTTGCGGGCCGCCGCGATGCCCTCGTGGAGCGCGCCGAGGCGGACGCGCTCGACGCGCCCCCCCGCTTCGCCGACGCGCTCGTCGATGCGCGCGGAGGCGTTCGGCGTCGTGACGACGACTGGGTCGGCAGCGTCGCTGGCGCGCGTGTAGTGCTCTGCGAGAATCGCGAGCACGGTGTCCTCATGGACGACCTCGCCGTCCCCGTCGACGATGACGATGCGGTCGGCGTCGCCGTCGTGCGCGATGCCGAACGCGGCGTCGCCGTCCGCCACGAAGTCCATCAGGTCGCCGATGGTCTCGGGCGTGGGCTTGCTCGGGCGGCCGGGGAAGTGACCGTCCACGTTCGCGTTCAGCGTGACGACATGCGCGCCGAGTTCCCGCAGCACCTGTGGCGTCGCCAGCCCCGCAACGCCGTTCCCGCAGTCCACGGCGACCGTCAGCCCGTCGAGGGGCGCGCCGTGCTCGCTCGCGAACGCCGCGACCGCCTCGCGGTAGTCCGGGAGCACGTCGATGGATTCGGTCTCGCCCCACTCCGCCCACGACGCGTACTCGGGGTCGCTCTCCACGCAGTCCTCGATGGCGAGCTCGCGGTCGCGGTCGTACTCGGAGCCGTTCACGAACAGTTTGATGCCGTTGTCCTCCGGCGGGTTGTGGCTCGCGGTCAACTGGACGCCGCGGCGGCCCTGCGAGGCGTACGCCAGCGCCGGCGTCGGCAGTACGCCCGCGTCCAGCACGCGCATTCCTCCCGCTTGCAGGCCCGCGCTCATCGCCGCTGCGAGCGCCGGCCCCGTCTCGCGGCCGTCCCGCGCGACGACGAACGCCTCGTCGTCGCCGCGAGCGTCCGCGCCGGCCGCGGCCCCGACTGCGACCGCCAACTCCGGGGTCACGTCGGCGACCGCGTTCCCTCGAATCCCTGCCGTGCCGAAGAGGTTCATACGCGGGGGGAGCGCCCGCGTTCACTTATGTTCCGCTGTTCCCGGGCGAGAAGAGACGAGGCGGCTACAGTTCGATGCCGCTCGGGATGAGACTGTGGCTGCGCAGCAGGTCGCCGTCCTCGCTGTAGACGAGGAATGTGGACTTCTCGTAGACGACCAGCTGCTCGCCGTCGACGAGAATCTCGACGCGGTACTGGCCGTCGTCGCCAGTCGCCTCGCCGTACCGACGTGCCGCCCGTACGAACTGTAGGACGTCGTCGGCGTCCTGGTTCAGTTCGAGGACGAACTCCCCGGTGATGCGGTTCGTGACGGCGACGACGCCGCCGGCATCCGGGTCGTCGACATCGTCCGTCAACCGGAACGTGGCGTCCGTCTCGCCGGCGTCCAGGCGTTCGCCGTCCCGGTCCGTGAGTCGGTCTTCGAGTTCCGCGGCTGCACCCGTGAAGTTGATGGTGACATTCGGCTTCTCGGGGTCACCGTCCTCGTCGACCCAGTCGACGTTCGCGACGTCCAGTTCGAAGTAATCCCGGCGCATTCCCTACGGGTGAATAGGACCGACGGGGAAATGAACGTAACGCCCCGAACAGGTGTCGGTCACTGGCCGTACGTGAGCCGCTGGACGGCGGCGTTCAGCCGTGCAGTGGCGTTCTGCATCCACGCGACCGGCGACACGCGCCGCACGGCGGACTCCTCGACCTCGATGCGCTCGTCGGCGAACGGGTCGCGGGGCGGGTCGTCGCTGTTGGCGTCGACCGCGTCGACGACGGTCGTCATCGAGCAGCGGCCACACGCCTCGGTCGGCTGCTTCTCTGCCATGGGTACTACTCACACGCGAACGGCCATAGTTCTGCCGCCCGCAGAGGCCCGAACGCGACGGGCTTTTAACCCGCGTGTGGTATCTACAGGCATGGGCTACCGAATCGTCGACCCCGACGACGTCGAAGTACCGGAAGGACGGCCGTGCGAGTACCGCTCGCTGACCGACGCGGGCGGCCTCGACGAGATGGCGATGAACCTGTTCCGGGCCGAACCCGGCGAGCAGGTGCCGCTGGCGTACCACTACCACGAGACCCAGGAGGAGGCGTTCTTCGTACTCTCGGGCACGCTGTACGTGGAGACGCCCGAGCAGACGTACGAGGTACCGGAGGGCCACCTGTTCACGGTCGACCCGGAGAGTCCGCAGCGCGCGCACAACCCCGAGGACGCCGACGAGCGCGTCGAACTGCTGGCGGTGGGGGCGCCGCCGGCCCCCGACGACGCGGTCGCGTACGACCCCAGCGAGGATGACTGAAGCCGACAGCCCGGAGCCCGCCGACCTCCCCGCCGAGATTCGGGAGAACGTGCCGACGTGGGACGACGAGTACTTCGACCGCGTCAGCGACCGGCTGATGTACAGCTACGACCTCGAACGCGACTACGCCGTCCGCGGCGAGCGCTTCGACCTGTACGGGGAGTTGCGCGTGCTCAACCAGAAGCAGTTCTTCCATCCCGCACTGAGCTACGCCGACCACGAGACCGAGGAACACGTGTTCGCGCGCCGGACCGGCCGGCCGACCGTCGCGGACCTCAAAGCGCTGGTCGAATTCGGCCACGACCTCGCCGACGACTGGGTGGACGCCGACGAGGAGCACTACGAGACGAAATTCACGTTCGTGCTCGTCGCCGACGAACTCCCCGACGACGCCGCGTCGTTCGTCGAGGAGTTCCGCGACCGCACGCTCCTGAAGTATGGCTACTACGGCCACTACGAGGTGAACCTTGCCGTCGTCGCGCCCGACGACGAGGCGGCGGTCGCCAGCGAGAAGGCGGACGTCGTGGACGCGTTCGCGCTGTGGGGCGACGTCGAGCGCGAGTCTGAGGGATTCTTCTCGCGGTTCGCGAAGCGCTTCTGGACGTAGGCGGCGCCACAATCCCGCCGCTACGCAGCTTCGGGGAGGGACAGGAAAGAGGGACCGTGGAGCGGTCGGTCTCAGTCGTCGCTCGGTTCTGCTGCGGGTTCGCGCCCACTACGCGCGCTGCTGATGTTGCCGTAGCCGATGCGCACCAGCGAGAGCGCGAGGTAGATGAGCACGAGCGCCAGCACCATCTGGACGGCTGCCGAGACCTGGCCGCCGAGGCCAGCGGCACCACCCTGAATCAGGTTGACGTAGAGGTTCTCGTAGAGCGCGAGCCACGAGAGCCCGAGGACGGTGATGACGACCATGATGGCCATCGGCACGCCCGTGCTGATTAGCTGCTTGGACTCGTCCCAGTTGGCGAGCCACACCGTGCCGGTGAGCAGCGCGAGCGCAGCGAGCAGCTGGTTGGCACCGCCGAACAGGCCCCAGAGGGTCGCCCACTCGCCGGAGATGACCAGCACGTACGCGATACCGCACTGCACGACGGGGTTCGTGTACCGGCCGCGGGCGAACGAACCGATGCCGCCCGAGAAGCCGGTGTCCGTACCGCTGCCCTGCGTCCCGACGATCTCCTCCATCATGTAGCGGCCGAGTCGCGCGGCCGTGTCAGTGGACGTGAGCAGGAAGCTCACGAGCACGAGCGCCATGAACGGCCCACCGTAGCTGGCGGGGATGCCGAGGCTCGTGAGGATAACGCCGCCACCTGCGGCGAAGTTCGGGAGCGCGCCGCCGATGCCGCCGCCGGCCGCGTCCGAGGCGATGCCGGCGATGGCGAGCGTGGACAGTGCGACTGCGGCGAGCAGGCCTTCACCGAGCATGCCACCGTAGCCGATGAGGCGCGCGTCGCTCTCCTTGTTCAGCTGCTTGGCGGTCGTCCCGGAGGAGACCAGTGAGTGGAAGCCACTGATGGTCCCGCACGCGATGGTGACGAACAGCAGCGGGAACAACGGATAGGGTGAGACGCTCTCGGCCCCGAGGAAGCCGGTGAACGGCTCAATGCTGTCGGAGATGACCAGCGGCTGGCTGGACGTGCCGAGGAACGTGCCGACGATGATGGCGACGAGCGCGCCGCCGACGCCTGCGTACAGCAGGAACGACGAGAGGTAGTCGCGCGGCTGGAGCAGTACCCAGACCGGGAGCGCGCTGGCGAGTGCGGCGTACAGCAGAATCACCGGCACCCAGGCGGCGGTGTTGCCGCCGAGCGCGCCGGCACCGGGAACCCACGAGCCTGTGCCCTCGAAGAGGATGAACGTGCTCGCGGGGTGGGCTGCGTCACCTGCCAGTTCGAAGAACGCGAACGGGTACTGGATACCGAGCCAGACGCCCGCGAACACGCCGGCGACGAACACGATGGTCCCCGGGATGAACGGGCCGTCGAGCTGGTAGAGGTAGACGCCGAACAGCACCGCGAGCGCGATGTACACGAAGCTCGCGGTCGCCGCCGATGGGTACGCGTTCAGCACGATACCCACGACGAGCGCGAACACCGCGACGACGAGGATGATGGTGATGAACGCGAACCACAGCAGCATGTTCTTCCCGCGTTCGCCGACGTACTCGCCGATGATGTAGCCGATGGACTTCCCCTCGTGTCGCATCGAGCCGGACAGCGAGATGAAGTCGTGGACGGCGCCCATCAGTGGGTTACCGACGGCGACCCACGCGAGGGCGGGCACCCATCCCCAGATAGCGCCGGCCGTAATCGGGCCGACGATGGGCGCGCCGCCCGCGATGCTGGAGAAGTGGTGTCCGAGCAGTACTGGTTTCTTCGCTGGAACGTACTCCTGGCCGTCTTCGTACTTGTGGGCGGGCGTGTCACGCGAGTTGTCGAGTTCGACGAATCGGGAGAGGTACTTCGAGTACCCCACGTACCCCAACGAGAACGTGACCAAGACCGCTGCCACAATCCATATTACCTGTGTCATTTGTAACGTACCTTCGTGACACTGATTACCGAACGGCCACTTAAGCGTTCGCCTCTTAATGAGTGGCCTGCGAGGCGAAATAATCGCTGGGGACGTGACGCCCCTCGTTAGACGAACGCGGGTTCCTCGACGCCGACCTCGACGTCGAGTTCGTTGGCGACCTCGGTGAGGAGGTCGCCCTTCACTTCGCGGGTGCGGGACTGAATCTCCGCGAGCAGCGGCGCGTCCAGTGATTCCCGGACGTGGTCGAGGCGCTCGCGCTCGGTCTCGACGCGGTCCCGGAGGTAGCGGGCGCCGCGGCCGTTCTCGTCGTCGTCCGGGGACGGCGTGAGCTTGTTCGCGACGAGCCCCCTGACAGCGAGCCCTTCGTCGTCCATGTCCGCGATGGCGCGCTCGGTCTCGTTCACCGAGAGCTGGTCGGGGTTCAACACGAGGAAGAACGCGGCGTCCTCGCGGAGCGCGCCGCCCGCAAATTCGAAGAACTCCTTGCGCTCCTGGAGGCGCGCCAGCACGGGGTCGCCGTCCATCACGCGCCGCGGTTCGTTGTTCCCGACCGCGGCCTTCTCGAAGAGGTCGATGCTCTGCCGGCGCTTGTGCATCAGGCGCTCGACCCACGATTCGAGGAATTCCGGTAAGCCGAGCAGTCGCAGCGTCGACCCGGTGGGTGCGGTGTCGAAGACGACGCGGTCGTAGGGGTCGCTGTTCCGCATCACTTCGACGAAGCGGTCGAACAGCGCGGACTCATACGCGCCGGGCGTCTGGTGCGCCATCTCTAGTTGTTTGTTGATTTCGTTGACCATCGACGCCGACACCTGGTCGGAGAGCCGGTTGCGGATGTCGTCGAGGTGCGCGGTGACCTCCTCGTCGGGGTCGATTTCGAGTGCCGAGAGCCCGTCGATACCCTCGACCGATTCGGGGGCGTCCCCGAACTGCTGGTCGAAGACGTCCGAGACGGAGTGAGCGGGATCCGTGGAGACGACGAGGGTTTCGACGCCCGCGTCCGCGCACTTCTGCGCGTACGCACACGAAACGGTCGTCTTGCCGACGCCGCCCTTCCCACCGAAGAAGACGAACGGCTTCACAGGTGTGCCTCCGGAGTCGGACAGTCAGTCAGTCGCGATGCGAACGGTCGGCGTGTTGGTGTCGCGGTCATCAGAAGTGGTACTGTTGGCCCTTGCGTTCGAGCATCGTCTGGCGGTCCCAGAGGCGTCGCTCCCACGCCTCGAACTCGTCCTCGATGTACGGCAGAATCTCAGCAGTGTAGTACGAGACCGGCGAGGGAATGCCGAAGGCGTCCGGGAAACAGGCCAGCAGGAACGCGTCCTCGATGTCCTCGGCTTCCTTCTCGATTTTCTCGTACGCCGGGTGGGTGATCATGCCGTGGTAGAGGCCGCGCAGCCACTCCTCGACGACCTCCCGGTAGGCCGCGATCCGCTCGGCGACGTTCATCGTATTGATGGTACGGCCTCACTCGGTAAAAGGTGTCGCGGTCGTCCGCCGGCAAGCGGCCCCGAGAAGCACGAGGTTCAAGGCGGCTGGCACGTACTCACACGCATGGGCGAACGGATTCCGGTGACAATACTGTCGGGGAGTCTTGGGGCCGGGAAGACGACGCTGCTGAATCACTTGCTCGCCAATTCGGGCGACCGCGACGTCGCCGTGCTCGTCAACGACATGGGCGACGTGAACATCGACGCCGACCTCGTGGCGGAGGGCTCGGAGTTAGACGTCGCCGAGGGCGTCGCGGAGCTGTCGAACGGCTGCATCTGCTGTGAACTCCAGGACGACCTCGAAACCGCGGTGGTGCGGCTCGCAGGAGACCGCGACTTCGACCACCTCGTCGTGGAGTCCTCGGGCATCTCCGAGCCCGCGCCCGTGGCGCGGCTGTTCACCACCGAGTCGCGGGTCGCCGCGAAGTACCGCGTGAACGGCCTCGTGACGGTCGTGGACAGCCGGCTGCTCGTGGACACCTTCGGCGGCGACGGCACGCCCGAACGCGTCGGCACCGACGAGGACGGCCGCCCGCTGTCGGATCTCCTCGTCGAGCAAATCGAGGTGTCGAACGCGGTCGTGCTCAACAAGGCCGACCTCTGCACGGGCGCCGAACTCGACGAAGCCGAGGCGCTGGTGGCAGCTCTCCAGCCCGACGCAGACACCGTCCGCACGTCGTTCTCCGAAGTCGACCCGTCGTGGCTGCTCGACGTCGAGCGGTTCGACGAGAGCGAAGTCGGCGACCTCCCCGGATGGAAACGCGCGCTCGAATCTGACGACCACGAGAGCCACGACCACGGCGAGGACGAACACCACGGGCACCGCCACCCCGACGAAGTGTACGGCGTGTCGTCGTTCACGTACCGAGCGCGGCGGCCGTTCCATCCCGAGCGAGTCGCCGAAGTCCTGCGAACACTTCCGGAGGGTGTCGTTCGCTCGAAGGGCACGCTGTGGGTCGCGGGGAACGAGCTCCGGCAGACCGTCGGACAGGCCGGGCCGTCGGTGCGCGTGACCGCGCGCGGCCCATGGATTGCGTCGCTGCCCGAAGTCGAACAGGACCTCTACCGGTCGAACCGCCCGAATCTGGAGTGGGACGACGAGCACGGCGACCGTCGAACGGAGTTCGTCGTCATCGGCACGGACGTCGAAGAAGCAGTGCTCCGGGAGCGTCTTGACGACGCGCTAGTCACGGACGAAGAGTGGGAGAACGTGGAGACGCTTCCGGACGGGCCGTTCGGCACGGAGAACGAAGCTGAAGTCGTGTTGCGCGAGCCCGAGCCCGCGACCCAGTGACGTATGTGGTTGGATTCAACCCACGACTTCAGTCGTGGGCTTTCTCCTCGAATTTCTGTAATCAGCAGGCGCAGCCGTCGGCGTACGTGCGCTCGAAGCGCATCGAGCCACCGCAGTCCGGACACAGCGGCGTCCCCGCTTCGTCGCGATCCAGCCCCTCGTCCTCGATAGTCACGTCCCGCACGCGGACGCTGCAGTCGTCACACCAGTACGCACCCCGCGAGGCGTCGACCTCCACGTCATCCGCCCCCGACCCCGTGCTCCCCGACAGCGCGGCCGAAACCTTGTTGACGATGCCCATGCGTGAGCATAGCATTCGACTACCTTAGTTCCCGGGTTCCGCCGGCCAAGAGTTGAGCTACCCACGACTGAAGTCGTGGGATTCAGCGTGGACTCCCGTTCTAGGCACTCGTCGTGCCAGGAGAATTAACCTCCGTTCACGTTCAGCGTCCCACTGTGTAAGCGCACGCCCAAGGGTGCGCCTCCGTCGCCCCCGGTTTGGTTGCGACGGAGATACCGCAATCCAATATTTTTCGCGGCGTTGTAGTCCGCGTGATTCTCGTAGTCACACTTCAGACACTGGAAGGCTTCGCTGTCGCGGTTGTCTGGGTGCGTGAATCCACAGTGTGAGCATCGCCGACTCGTGTTCTCTGGATCAACCTGCTCAACCGCGATTCCATGTTCTGTGGCCTTGTACTGGACGTACTCGTGGAGGCGGTTAAACGCCCATTTGTGCCCCCACGACGCGCCCGTGCGTTCGCGAATATCAGTCAAGTCCTCGAAGACGATGACCGAACAGTCGTGCTGGCGGGCTTCAGCAACCAGTTCGTTGCTGATGCGATGCAGTGTCTGCGTGAACCGCCCTTCTTCTTTTCGCCCAACGGATTGGATGTTCTCGTGCGCCCATCGCGTTCCACACCGCTGAAGGTCGCCACGACGCTTCTCGTACTCTCGTCGCCAGTGGTCGAACTCATCACCCGTCCAGAACGTGCCCGTGCTGGTGACCGCAAGGTTGTTCACGCCGAGGTCAACCCCGAGAACTGTTCCGTTCTCAGTGGCTTGGTCCGGCGTGGCCGACTCCACCTCCTTCTTGCAGTGGACGTGAAGCACCCAGTTACCGTCTCGATAGTGCAGTTCCGCGCCCGTGGTTTCGTAGTCGTCCGAGAAGAGGTATTCGGCGTGGGGTGTATCGCTGTCTTCGTCGGGGAGGATGTAGTCGGCTTCAACGCGTCCGTCGGTCGTGGCGAGAGAGACGTATTCGTCGTGGAAGGTGGCGGTACGGTGGTCGTAGACGACATGTGGGCTGGTGAAGCGCGGCTTGCTGGCTTTCTTGCCGTGCTTCCAGCGGGCGACGACGCTTTTGGCGGCTTCAGCAGCCTTGTTCCGGGCGGCTTGCACCAACCCAGCGTTGAACCCACCTGTTTGCTCGCGCACGTCATCGTAGGTGTCGTCATCCAACTGTGTTTTGCTGGTGGTGACGTACTCGCCGTCGAAGGCGTGATCGGTGACGTATTGAGCCGACCAGAGGAAGGTGTCGACGGTGTCTTCGAGGAGTGCAGCGGCGTCACTGGCCACGTTGAGTGCAACAGGGACGGTACGCCGCATCTCCATACCTTATATGGAGGTTTAGGGTTTCTTATATTCTGGAGAGTCGGCCTGCTACAGTCGCGTGGTTTGGTTCAGCACTGACGGATTCATCCCACGGCTAAAGCCGTGGGTTTTCTCCTGCATCACGTATAAGTACGCCACTCCCGCGGTTCCACGTATGACCGAAGATGACCGCAGCGAGCGAGACGAGGCGGGGTTCAGCGAGGCGGCGGAGCGCTCCGAGGGGAGCCCGTGGGTCGCGCAGGGAATCAACGCGGTGCTGTCGACGCTGTTCGCGCTCGTCGTCGTGGGCGGGCTGGAGTTCATCGGAGCGATGGAGTTCACGCTCGTGAACGTGGCGACGGCGGCAGTGGTCCTCTTCACCATCTCGTACATCGCGACGCGGTGAATTGCTACGGGCATCGACAAACTGTAGAGGCCAGGTCAGAAACCCCCGGACATGGTAACGTGCATCGGGATTCACGCGTCCGTGGAGACGCTGTTCCCGCCGACGGTGCTGGTCGACGAACTCGACGACGTCGCCCCCGAGGTGACCGTGGTCACGTCCGACGAACTCGACGAGGTGGACGCGCTCGTGACGTTCAAGTACGACGACGCCTTCCTCGACGCCGACTTGGAGTGGATTCACTCCGTGCAGTCGGGCGTCGACCGATTCCCGTTCGACGACCTGGAAGCCGCGGGCATCCGGCTCACGAACAGCACGGGCACGCACGGCGACAGCGTCGGCGAGACGGTCGCCGGCTACATGCTCTCGTTCGCGCGCCGGCTCCACGAGTACCGGAGCAAGCAGGAACGCAAGGAGTGGGCGTGGCCCGCGTGGGAGGACCCGTTTACGCTCGCCGGCTCCTCGCTCTGTGTCGTCGGCCTCGGCACGCTCGGACAGGGCATCGCCGCGCGGGCTGACGCGCTCGGGATGGACGTCGTCGGCGTCAAGCGCACGCCGACGCCTGTCGACCACGTCGACACCGTCTACCCGAGCCCGGACCTCCACGAGGCTATCGCGGACGCGAAGTTCGTCGCGCTCGCGGTGCCGCTCACCGACGACACGGCGGGCATGATTGGCGAAGCCGAACTCGACGCGATGCGCGACGACGCTGTGCTCGTGAACGTCGCGCGCGGCCCGGTCGTCGACCAGGACGCGCTCGTGGACGCGCTGGAAGCCGACGACCTCGCGGGCGCAGCGCTCGACGTCTTCGAGACGGAGCCGCTCCCCGAGGACTCGCCGCTGTGGGAGATGGACGAAGTGGTCGTGACGCCGCACGCGGCCGCGGCGACCCGCGACTATCCCCGGAGAATGGCCGCGCTCGTCCGCGAGAACGTCCGCCGCATCGCCGAGGGCGAGCGCCTCGCAAACGGCGTCGTGTAGCCCCGCAACGGTTCGGCAGCCAGCCTTTAAGGTGACGCGGGCGAACGTGGAGGTAGTAATCGATGCCCAACGACTTCCTCGCGGACATCGACCGACAACTCGAAGCCGTCCGGCAGCGCGCCGAGCGCGTCGTCGACGTCGTCCGCGGGTCCACGGTCGAACTCGTCGAGTACGACCCCGCAGCCCACGGGCCGCTGGTCGACTTCGACGGCCTTGACGGCTACGAGGAGGTCGACCGCTACTGGGTGCACGCGCCGTACGCGTTCGTCTACGTCGGCCACGACGCCGAGAACGACGAGTACCGCTACCACGTCGTCGAACCTGCGCTCGACGACTTCGAGCAGGAGCTGTTGGAGACGCTGTACGACGACATCCGGGACGCGCTCATCTACGACGCCGAATACGAGCCCGACGACCCCGAAGCCGTCCTGAAGCGGCAGATGAAGCGACTAATCGAGGAGTACGGAATCGACGTCGGCCCAAACGCGTTCTACCGGCTGTTCTACTATCTCCACCGCGCCTTCGAGGGGTTCGAGAAGCTCGACCCGCTGATGCGGGACCCCCACATCGAGGACATCTCCTGCGACGGCTACGGCGTCCCGCTGTTCGTCTACCACGACCAGTACACGGACGTGGAGACGAACGTCTCCTACGAGCAGGAGGAACTCGACGGGTTCGTCGTGCGCCTCGCCCAGCAGTCCGGCCGCCACATCTCCATCGGCGACCCCGTGACGGAGACGACGCTGCCGGACGGCTCCCGCGCGGAACTTGCGCTCGGCGAGGAAGTCACGCCCCGGGGGTCGGCGTTCACGATTCGGAAGTACAGCGAGGACCCGTTCACGCCCGCGACGCTCGTCGACTACAACACGTTCGACCTCGACCAGATGGCGTACCTCTGGCTCGCCATCGAGTCCAACAAGAGCCTGCTGTTCGCGGGCGGCACCGCCTCCGGGAAGACAACGTCGATGAACGCCATCTCGATGTTCGTGCCGCCGCGCTCGAAGGTGCTCACCATCGAGGACACCCGCGAACTGACGCTGTTCCATGAGAACTGGCTCTCGTCGGTCACCAGGGAGTCCATCGGCGAGGGCGAGGACATCACGATGTACGACCTGCTGCGGTCGGCGCTGCGCCATCGCCCCGAGTACATCATCGTCGGCGAGGTGCGCGGCGACGAGGCGATGACGCTGTTCCAGGCGATGAACACCGGGCACACGACGTACTCGACGATGCACGCTGACAGCGTGCAGACGGTCATCAACCGCCTGGAGAACGAACCCATCAACGTCCCGCGGGCGATGATTCAGAGCCTCGATATCCTCTGCGTGCAGACGCTCACGCACGTCGGCGGCGAGCGCGTGCGCCGGAACCGCGTCATCGCGGAAATCGAGGGCATCGACCAGCGCACCGGTGACCTCGACTACTCGACGGCGTTTGAGTGGAACCCCACCGACGATGACTTCAAGCAGCGGGACTCAGTGGTCCTCGACGAGATTCGGGACGAGCGCGGCTGGTCGCGGGGCGAACTGCTGCGCGAACTCCGGAACCGCAAGCGCGTCCTCCGGTACCTCACCGAACAGGACGTCACGGACTACCGGCAATTCACGGCAGTCATCAACGAGTACTACGCCGACCCGCAGCGCGTCGTCGACCGCGTCCAGGCCGAACTCGACGAGGACGTCGTCGTGAACGCGCCGGGTGTCGCCGAGTAGTATGGCGTCGCCACTGGTCTTCGCGCCGCTCGTAGCGGTACTCGGCATCCTGTTCGCGCTCGCGGCTGCGCCGGTCCTCCGCCCGATAGACCGCTTCGTCTCCCGGGTGTCGCTGGCGGCGTTCGGCGGGTTCGCGCGTCGCCGGCGGGAAGCCAATCCCGGGAAGGTCGCCGCACTGCAGGGCGCACACGTCGCGCAGACGTACCGCGTGTACGCCGCGCGGACGTTCTTCTACGCGACGGTCGGCTCGCTCGCGGGCAGCATCCTTGGCGTCTACCTCGTCGCGAGCGTGCTCGTGTTCCTCGGGAGCGCCCCCGCGAGCCTCCAGTCGCGGTTTCCCGCGGCCGTCCAAGGGTTGTTCGTGGACGGCGTCGGCAGGTTTGGGGTGGCCGAACTGTTCGTGCTCTTCCTCGCCTCGGGCGCGACGCTGGGCGTGCTGGTGGCGTACACCGCCTACCAGCTCCGGTGGTCGATGCCGAGCTACCGGGCGGGTGAGCGCGAACGCCGCATCGACGTCTCGATGGAGCGCACGGTCGCGTTCCTCTACGCGCTCTCGCGGAGCGGGATGGCGCTCCCCGAGGTGTTGCGGATTCTCGCGCGCAACCGCGACGTCTACGGGGAGAGCGCCGAGGAGATGGCCATCGCCGTCAAGGACGTCGACATGTACGGCGCGGACATCCTGCGCGCGCTCGGCCGACTCGGCCAGCGTACGCCCAGCGAGGAGCTCTCGGAGTTCGCGGAGAACCTCACGAGCGTCCTCCAGAGCGGCCGCGACCTCCCGGGATTCCTCAAGCGCCAGTACGACTACTACGCCGAGGAAGCCGAGGCCCAGCAAGAGCAGTTCCTCGAACTGCTTGCGACGCTGGCGGAAGCCTACGTCACGCTGCTGGTCGCCGGCCCGCTGTTCCTCATCACTATCCTCGTCGTCGTCGGCCTCACGCTCCAGGACACGCTGACGTTCCTGCAATTCACCGCGTACCTGCTGATTCCGATGGCGACGCTCGGATTCGTGGTCTACCTCGACAGCATCACCGAGACCGCGACCGGCGGCACGGTCACCGGCGAGGAAGCGTCGGAGGCTGCGACGCGCTTCCAGTCCATCCCGCGGCGGTCGGCGGCGCGCACTGATGGTGGGCAGACCGCGGGCAGGGCGACGGGGACGGAACTCAACCGCCAGCGCCTCGACGTCTACGAGACGCTGCGTCCGATACTCTACCGGCTGCGCAACCCGCTGTCGGTCGTCCGCGAATCCCCGACAGTGCTGTTGTACGCGACGACGCCGCTGGCCGCGCTCTACCTCGTCGTCCGGTGGTGGCCCCTCGCGTCGGCGGGCGTCACCGACCTCACGACGTATGACGACCCGCTCGTGCACGCGGCGCTGTTCGTGCTCGGGACCTTCACAGTCGTGTACGAACTCCACCGGCGCCGCGTGAAAGCCGTCGAGACGGGCGTCCCGGACTTCCTCGACCGGTTCGCGTCCACGAACGAGGCCGGGATGCCGGTCGTCCAGAGTCTCGGGCGCGTCGTTGGCAGCGACCTCGGCGCGCTCACCACGGAACTCGAACGCACGTGGGCGGACGTGCAGTGGGGCGCACGCGTCGAGCACGCGTTCGGCCGCTTCCGCGACCGCACGGACACCCCCGCCATCTCCCGCGTCGTGACGCTGACGACGAACGCGATGCAGGCCAGCGGCGACCTCGGCCCCGTCCTCCGCATCGCCGCCAACGAAGCGAAGGCGACCCGACGGCTCGAACGCGACCGCCGCAGCGAACTGCTGACGTACCTCGTCGTCATCTACATCTCCTTTTTCGTCTTCCTCGCCATCATCGTCGCACTCGACGTCATCTTCATCCCGAACATCCCGGTCGTGGACGCCACCGCGTCCCCCGACCAACTTCCCGGTGGCGGTGGCTCGGGCGCGTTCGCGCGGACGGCGCAACTCACGCAAGCGACGAAGGACGCGTACAGCCTCGTGTTCTTCCACACGGGGCTGGTACAGGCGGTCTGCTCGGGGCTCGTCGCCGGGCAGATGGGACAAGGGAGTGTGAAAGCCGGCGCGAAACACGCCACTGTAATGCTCGCACTCGCGTACGGTACGTTCGTCCTCCTCGGGTGACTCTCGTGACTGACTCCACCGACGTCCACCACACCTACGATCGCATCGCCGAGCATTTCTCGAAGACTCGCGAGTACCCGTGGCCGGAAATCGAGGAGTTCCTCGCCGACCGCACCGGCATCGTCGCTGTCGACGTCGGCTGCGGGAACGGCCGCCACACCGAACTACTCGCGGCGCACGCCGACCGCGCAGTCGGCGTGGACGCCAGCCGCGGCCTCCTCGACGAAGCCCGCGAGCGCGCCGCCGACCACGGCTTCGACGCCGACCTCGTCGCCGGCGACGCCGAACGCCTCCCGCTCGCCACCAATATCGCGGACCTCGCGGTGTACATCGCGACCATCCACCACCTCCCGGACCGGGACGCCCGTGTGGCCAGCCTCGACGAACTCGCGCGCGTGCTCACCGCGGACGGCGACGCCCTCGTGAGCGCATGGAGCACCACCCACGACAAATTTGACCGCGAGGAGAGTTTCGACACCACCGTCGACTGGACGCTCCCCGGCGGCGAGACGGTCCCCCGCTTCTACCACGTTTACAGTCCTGACGAGTTCCGCGCGGACCTCGCCAACAGCGCGCTCGCCGTCGCCGAGACGTTCACCGCCAGCGGGAACTGCTACGCCGTCGTCGACGGCGAAGAGTAACGCCCTTAAGCGACGGGAAGGAACTGACACGTGAGCACCGACGGCATACGAGCCGTGGTGTGACTGCGAGCACCGATGGTCTAGTGGCTAGGACCTGAGCCTTCCAAGCTCATGGCCCGGGTTCAAATCCCGGTCGGTGCATTTCTGTCGAACCACGTCCTCCACGCCAGGAACCACTGGCGCTTTCTGTCAATCCGAGACGTCGACGACCGAGAGGTCTTCGGCGAGTTCGACCCACGCGTCATCGCCGTTAATGGTCGTCGTCACCCTGACGCGCGGTGGGTTGAGTGAACGGTACTCGACGTCCGTGCTCGTTCGGTCGAAGCGTTCGGCGATGTGCGCGAGTTCGTTGAAGTCGTACTGGAGGTCCAGTCCGTGGTCGTAGCAGAGCGCGACAACCCGAGGATGGTACTTGGCAACGACGCCCAGCGTCGCTCGCGTCGTGCGCTTGCAGACGGTGCAGCGGAAGCGCGCGATTGCACGTGAGCGATGCCCGCACTGGTCACATTGCCCATTGGCGTCGTGGTCGCTACAGACCGCGAGTATTCGCTCCACCTGCCCGGTGCAGGTAGGGCAGACGCCCTCTATCATGCTGTAAATCGTCTGGAAGGTGTTGACCCACGCCGCGGCGTAGATTTCATCGGGCGACCGGCCCTCGAGTCCCGCCGGGTCGAGCGAGAACTTGGCGAGGTGGCCCGAGTGGTCGTCGTCGCCGTTCCAGAGTCCCTCGCACTCGGTGCAGGTGACGTACACCTGCCCGCGCTCATACTCAACTTCGACGGCAGCGCCGCAGAGCGTGCAGGGGACGTCGACCTCGGTCGGTTCGAGCACTGGCGACTCGATGCCGGTGCCCGCAATCACCGAGCGGACGAACTTGCGGCCGGCGTTGGTGAGGCGGTAGCCGCCGTCGACGGACTCGACGAAGTGGCCGTCGAGCCGGTCGAGGTGGTAGTTGAACTGGCCGCTGTCGGCGGTGCCGACACGCGACTGCAGTTCGGAGAACCGGAGCGCGTCGTCGCCGAACGGGTCGTCGTGCTCCCAGAGCGCCACGAGGATGGCCAGCCGCGTCTCGTTGCTCAACAGTTCGAACGCCTCGGTGGCCTGTTCCCCCGCCGAGAGCGCGCTCAGCGGCGAGTCCGAGTTGCGAGAGGTGGTCATGCCGAGAGTCTCCGACGTGGAGTCGCATACGTTTCGAGGGAACGCGCCGGACGGAGTTCGTGGTGCTGTCGCGTTCCGTCTCGTGCATCCAAACTGTCGGAGGCAAGCACAGTAGCCTGGGTAGTGTTCGAGAGCCTGCGTCTGACGAGCGGAGGGTTAGCACGTCGTGGCGTTCTCATAGAGTCGACTGGAATCGCCACCCGCTTAACGGTAATCTGAATCGTGTTTCTGTAAGTAGCCGAGGTTGAACTCGGAGTCGGCGCGACGCTACTGGAACATCCGCATCGGGCGCGCCTGCGTTGACTCCTCCTCTTCGGCTTCCTGCATGCGCTCGGCGAGGCGCTTCTTCTGCTCGCGGATCTGCTCGGCTTCCTCGACGAGCTTCTCCGTGGAGACGTCGATGTCGGCGAGCGGTTCGATGGCGTCGTCGAGGAGGCGCTTGGACGCCGCGGGGTCGGGGAACTGTGGGTCGGACTCGACGACGAGGCCGATGGCGTCGATGTCGCTCTCTGCCGCGCGGTTGATGAGCGCGCCCGTCGGACCGCTGACGAGACCGCGCTCGGGCGGCGTCCCGATATCCTGGGCGTCGAGGCGGCTTGCGGCGTCGCCGCTGGCGATGCCGAAGACCTCGGGGACGTTCGCGGGGTCGAGGTTCTGCACGGGGAGGCCGCTGAGGTACAGCGGCGTCGCATCGTTGTCGGTCAGCCACTCGGTGATGCAGTCCGCGAACTCGCCGCCGGTGTCGCGTGCCAGCGGGACGTCGGACTGGAGCGCGAGCAGGTCCCGGGACTCGTCGGCGTACAGCCGGACGGGCGGGAGAATGTCGCGGGTGCCCTCCTCGTAGACGGAGACGCGGGGGATGTTCTGGCAGTCCACGCTCGCGACGTACTCCATGTCGAAGGCGTCGACGAGGTGGTCGGTCGCGATCTTGCCGACGAGGCCGACGCCCGGCAACCCCTCGACGAGCGTCGGGTCGTCGAGGTCGAACTCCGTTTTGATGCGAATGCTCGCCATGAGTGCACCGACTCCCGGAGACGGCTTAAATTCGGGGGCGGCGCGCAACGAATCGGCCGGCGGCGAGCGTAACCCACAAGCGCCCGTCGGACCTACGAGGCGGTAATGGACGCGCTCTCGCGATACGAGCCGATTATCGAGGACTTCGACGCGTTCCTCGACGCCTGCGAACGCCACCTCCCCACGACGGTCCGGGTCAACTCGATCAAGGCGACCCGGGACCGCGTGGTCGACGCCCTCGAAGCCGAGGGCGTCGACGTCTACGGCCGCGACTGGAACAGCGACGTGCTGGGCGTCGCCACCGGCAAACCGGGGAACACATGGCCCTACGTCCACGGCTGGATTCACGGCCAGGAGGAAGTGTCGGCCGTGCCGCCCGCGATTCTCGATCCGCAACCGGGGGAGGTCGTTTGGGACTCGTGTGCCGCGCCCGGCGGGAAGACCACTCAAATCGCGGCAGAGATGAACGACGAGGGGCTGGTCGTCGCGAACGACGACAACCTCGGCCGCCTCTCCGCGCTGCGCGGGAACTGCGACCGCCTCGGCATCACGTGCGCGGCGGTGACGAACACGGACGCTCGCCGCGCGACGCTCGACGCGTTCCCGAACGTGGACGCCTTCGACCGCGCGCTCGTCGACGCACCCTGCACCTGCGAGGGCACCGTCCGCAAGAACGCCGACGCCCTCGACGGTGCGGGCGCGAGTGCCAGCCGGAACCTCGCGGCGCTCCAGTCGGACATCCTCGAACGCGCCATCGAACTCACTCGCGAGGGCGGGACCGTGGTGTACTCCACGTGCACGTTCGCCCCTGAAGAGAACGAGGCCGTCGTCGACAGCGCCCTCTCCGACGGCGACTGTCGGCTCGTCGAGTTCGACACCGGCCTCGAATCCTCGCTCGGAATCACGGAGTGGAACGACGAGACGTACGACGACTCGCTGACGAAGACGCGCCGCTACTACCCCCACCAGAACGACACGGGAGGGTTCTTCGCCGCGAAACTAGAGGTGACGGCGTGACTGACGACGACCGCGGTTCCAGCGACGGCGGTGGTGACAGCGGTATCGACCACTTCCGCCGGAACAGAAGCGGCCAGTTCGACCGCCTCCCCGAGACGGGCGCCGACCGGACGGTCAAAGGTCGGCCGTCTCGCGAGGCCGTCGTGGACTGGTGGGTCGACCGGTTCGCCGTCCCCGAGGACACCTTCGACGAGTACACGTTCTGGGAGAAGGGCAAGGGGAAGGTCTGGGCGCTCCCCTACGACCCCGGGGAGCCGGTGCCCGTCGAGGCGCTCGGCCTGAAAATCCTGCGCACGCGGCAGGAGCACTGGAAGCCCACGACCGACGCCGTCCAGCGGTTCGGCCGCGACGCCGAGCAGAACGTCCTCGTGCTCGACGACGAGCCCGCGAAGCGCTTCGTCGCCGGCGAGGAGCAGGAGATAGAGTGGGACGGCGACTGGGGCTACCTCGTCGTCGCCCACGAACTTGCGGGCGGCGTCGAACCCATCGGCGTCGGCCTCTACACGTACGGCGACCTCAAGTCGATGGTGCCGAAGGGCAACCGCCGGGACCTCTAATCAGTCTTTCTCGCGCAACGTTCCACCACTCAACCCCTCCCACTCGACGCGGTAGCCGAGCCGGGAGAACAGCGCGCTTGCGTCGTCGACGCCGTACTCTTCCGCGACGGCTTCGGCATCATCTCGCGACATGCCCGCTTCCAGTTCCGCCGTCACGTCGTCGAGCACGTCCGGACGGACGAGCGTGCGACCCACGAGTTCGTGCTCAGGGAAGTCCACGTCCTCGATGGCGTCCTCGCTGACGCCGCGGGACGCCGCGAGGTCAGCGAGCGTGATTGCGTCCGCGTCGGGCGCGAGTTCGTCCGGGAGCGCGGCCGCGGATTCGGCGACGAGGTCGGCTTCGAGGTCGCGGAGCGCGTCCACGACATCCTTCACGCGCACGGAGCCCGTGTACTCGACGACGCGGTGGTCGCGGGACTCGACGTCCTCGCCGACGCCGAGGCTCGCGTCCACAGCCACGAGGAGGGTCTCGTTGGTGGCGTCCAGTTGGGAGAGTTTCTTCTCGACGTACTCGGGCGTCCAGAATCCCATAATCTCGAAGTAGACGCGCTCGTCGCCGAACGCGTAGTCGAACGCGAAGTCCGGCACCATCAGGCGGTCGCCCGCCGCGAGCACGTCCGGTTCGCGGACGAGCTCCCAGTCCAGGTCCAGCGACTGGAAGCGCGCGGCGAACTCGCGTTCGACGCCGCTGTCGTACTCCACGTCGGTGACGGGGTCGGCGTCCGGGACGTCGAAGTCGCCCGCCGAGAGTTCGAGCAGGCGCTCGCGGCCGCGGTCGTCGATGGTGGCTTCGATTCGCCAGTCGTCGCACTTCGCGACCGTCCGGAGGACGCGTGCGAACCGCGTGCCGTACCGCCGCGAGCGCTGGAACAGCGCGTCCGGGCCCGTGAGAACGACCTCGCGGCCCTCGCCATCCTCGGCGGGAATCACCTCGTAGAGCAGGCCGAGGCGCTTCACCGCGGAGACGAGGCGCCGTGGATCCGAAGAACGCACGCGGAGTTCGGTCGCGTCGAACAGCGCGGTCTGGGCGAGCGAGAGGTTGTACTGGGCGACCAGCGACGCGGGCGTCCAGCGCGAGGAAACCTCGGTGAGCACCTCGCGAGTCTCGCGATCGGCGTACAGCGAGGCCGCGAGTTCGTCAGAGGTTACGTCTCCCGGGAAGCCCTCGGCAGCCTCGGAGAGCGCTCGTTCGCGCTCGTCGGCGTGGACGACGCCCACGTCCTCGGCGGCCGTGAACGCCGCGCGGCGCGCCGACCGCGAGTCGACTGCGGACCGCACCTCGAAGGTCGCGTCGCGCTCGACGAGGTGTGCGAGCCCGCGCACGAGTTTGAAGTCGCGTGCCTCCTGCTCCAGGTCGGTCAGCGACTCGCGGAGTTGCGCGCGCTCCTCGCCGACGTGCCCCTGGAAGGTTCCGAGCACGCGCGCCGCGAGTGCCTCGTCGTCCTCGGTCGCGAACTGCGGCTGGTAGCCGCCGCCCGCTCGGGACACTCGCAGAAGGTCTTTCGTCAGCACACTCTGAGGTTGGCGGCGCGCGCACAAAAGGATACAGAAGATTCTTGCCGGTACGCCCGGACCGAGACGTATGAACCGGCGGACGCTGCTCCGACGGACGGCCGCCGCGAGCGTCGCCCTCCCGCTCGCGGGCTGCCTGCGAAGCGGCGACGACGAGGCCGGGCTGACGGTCGCCGAGTCCACGTACGAGGAAGGCGAGAACGGGAACGTCGTGGTCGTCGTCACCGTCAGCAACCCCTCCGGCCGCGAGGCGTCGGGGACGCTGTACGTCAACACCGAGTTCGACGACGAGGCCTACACGCGCGACCGAGAGGTCACCCTCGGCCCGAACGAGACGACGGTCGTCCGCGTCGAGTACGACGTCGCCTACGACGACGTCACGAACCCCAGTTGGAACACGGACCTCGTCGAGGACTAACGGCGGCGGTCAGCAACTCGTTCTTCCGCGGTGTCGGCGCTCACGAGTTCGTACAGTAGCGCACGCCCGCCATCTTCTTTGGGGCGGAGCACGCGCCCGAGGCGCTGCGTGAACTCACGCTCGCTGCCGCTGCCCGCGAACACCACCGCGACGTTCGCGTCCGGGACGTCCACGCCCTCGTCGAGGACGTTCGCCGTGACGACTCGCGAGTAGTCGCCGCTGCGGAACTTCTCCAGGATGGTCCGGCGCTCGCTGGCACCCGTCTCGTGGGTGATGGCGGGCAGGAGGAACTGCTCGGAGAGCCGGTAGACGAGGTCCGTCGACGCCGCGAACACGATGACGCGGTCGCGGCGGTGGCGGTCGAGGATGCCTTCGAGGCGCTGCACTTTCGCGTCGCTCTCGCGGACGATGCGGCGCGCGCGCTGTTTCGCGAGTAGTGCCTCCCGCGCTCGCGGATCGTTCCCGGAGCGCTTCACGAGTTCCTGGTAGTCACTGCCCGAGCGCAACTGGACGTTCGACTGCTTGAGGTAGTCCGTGAACGTCCCTTGGGCGTCCTCGTAGCGCTCGCGCTCCTTGGCTGTGAGCGGGACTTCGAGGCGCTTGACGTCGTACTCCGCGAGGTGATCGCCCGCGAGATCGTCCGCGGAGAGCCGGTAGACCACGTCACCGACGAGGTCCGCGACGACCTCGTGGGCGTTGTCCGGGCGCTCGAACGTCGCCGTCAGACCGAGACGGGCGGGCGCGGCGAGCAGGCGCGCGATGTTCTGGAACTCCTCGCCGCCGAGGTGGTGGACTTCGTCGAAGACGACGAGCCCGAACCGGTCGCCGAGGTCGTCCGCACGGAGGTACGCGGAGTCGTAGGTTGCCACCGTAATCGACTCGACTACTTGCTCGCCGCCGCCGAGTTGCCCGATATCGCAGTCGAACTCGGTCCCGAGTTCGCGCTTCCACTGCGTCAGCAGGTCGATGGTCGGCACGACGACGAGCGCCGACTTGCCGACCGCCTCGATGACCTTCAGGCCGATGACCGTCTTCCCCGAGCCAGTTGGTAGTTCGAGCACTCCGCGGCAGTCGTTGGCGGCCCACGCGTCGAGGGCGTCCTGCTGGTAGTCCCGGAGTTCGTAGGCGGATTCGACGTCAAGGTCGGCGGCGTGGAGCGCGTCGTCCTCGTAGGGAATCTCGCGCGCGTCGAGGTACGCGATGAGGTCGGCGTACCCCATCGCGGGCGCTCGTCCCGTCTCCGTTCGCTCGTCGTACTCGACGCCGGGCAGGCTGGCGACGCCGTCGATGGGCGGGCCGTCGCCGTCGTGCTCGACGCGGAGCGTGCCGTCCTCGAATGCCAGCCGGACTGTCACGCGGGGAGGTAGGAAGTGGACGCTAATTAGTCGTCGGACTCGGTGACACCGAGCACGGGCGTCCCGAAATCCGTAAACCCGAGTATCCGTTTCTGACGCACATGAGCAACGACGCCGAGCAGGCTGCCGACGCCGAAGATGCCAGCAGGGAGTCGCTGGCTGAGCGCGTCCGCGAGCACGACGAGGACCTCGGCGACGAGGTCGCGGACCTCGAAGCCCGCGTCGCGGAACTGGAGGACGACCTCTCCGAGGCGGAAGCCGAAATCGACGACCTGACGGAGCGACTGCAGGCCAAACAGGCGGACTTCCAGAACTACAAGCAGCGCGCGAAGCAGCGCCAGGAGGACATCCGGGAGCGCGCAACGGAGGACCTCGTCGAGCGCTTGCTGGACGTGCGGGACAACCTCGGTCGAGCGCTCGACGAGGAGTCCGGGGACGTGGACAGCCTCCGCGAGGGCGTGAAACTCACGCGCAAGGAGTTCGACCGCGTGCTCGACGCGGAGGGCGTCTCCGAAATTTCACCGTCCGCCGGCGAGGACGTCGACGCGCAGCGCCACGAAGTGATGATGCGCGTGGACAGCGACCAGCCCGAGGGCACGGTCGCAGACGTCTACCGCTCGGGCTACGAGATGGGCGGGAAAGTGCTCCGGCCCGCGCAGGTCACCGTCAGCGACGGTTCCGGCGACAAGTAACATCCCGCAGTTCTCAGATATTTTCGGCTGACGGCACATCGATAGCCCATCGGTTCGTGATAAATCCGCCGGCCCGTTTTTCCGGTAGTCGGGAAAACCGCAAGAGTGCGGCGACCTGCTCGTTCGTGGGACTCGATGACACTAGCAAGGCTTAAAGGGAAAACGCGGCTTACACACGGGTAACATGGCAAGTGAGAAGATTTTGGGCATCGACCTCGGCACCACGAACAGCGCGTTCGCGGTGATGGAAGGTGGAGACCCCGAAATCATCGTCAACAGCGAAGGCGACCGCACGACCCCCTCGGTGGTCGCGTTCGACGACGGCGAGCGCCTCATCGGGAAACCCGCGAAGAATCAGGCCGTCCAGAACTCCGACCAGACCGTCGCGTCCATCAAGCGCCATATGGGCGAGGACTACACGGTCGAACTCGACGGTGAGGAGTACACGCCGGAGCAGATTTCGGCGATGATTCTCCAGAAGATCAAGCACGACGCCGAAGAGTACCTCGGCCAGGACGTCGAGAAGGCCGTCATCACGGTCCCCGCGTACTTTAACGACAAGCAGCGCCAGGCGACGAAGAACGCCGGCGAAATCGCGGGCTTCGAGGTCGAGCGCATCGTCAACGAGCCGACCGCCGCGTCGATGGCGTACGGCCTCGACGAGGAACAAGACCAGACCGTCCTCGTCTACGACCTCGGCGGCGGCACCTTCGACGTCTCCATCCTCGACCTCGGTGGCGGCGTCTACGAGGTCGTCGCGACCAACGGGGACAACGACCTCGGTGGCGACGACTGGGACCAGGCCATCATCGACTACCTCGCCGACGAGTTCGAAAACGACCACGGCATCGACCTGCGCGACGACGAGCAGGCCCTCCAGCGGCTCAAGGACGCCGCCGAGGAAGCCAAAATCGAACTCTCCTCGCGTAAGGAGACGACCGTCAACCTCCCGTTCGTGACGGCAACCGACTCGGGTCCGGTCCACCTCGAACAGGACATCACGCGCGCCAAATTCGAGAGCCTCACCGCGGACCTCATCGAGCGCACCGTCGGCCCGACAGAGCAGGCTCTCGAGGACGCCGGCCTCTCGAAGAACGACATCGACGAAGTCATCCTGGTCGGTGGCTCCACGCGGATGCCCCAGGTCCAGGAGAAAGTCGAGGAACTCGTCGGCCAGGAGCCCAAGAAGAACGTCAACCCCGACGAGGCCGTCGCGCTCGGCGCGGCCGTTCAGGGCGGCGTACTCTCCGGCGAAGTCGACGACATCGTGCTCGTGGACGTCACCCCGCTCAGCCTCGGTATCGAGGTGAAGGGCGGGCTCTTCGAGCGCCTCATCGAGAAGAACACCGCCATCCCGACGACCGCGTCGAAGGTGTTCACGACCGCCGCAGACAACCAGACGAGCGTCCAGATTCGCGTCTTCCAGGGCGAACGCGAAATCGCCAACGAGAACGAACTGCTCGGTGACTTCCAGCTCACGGGCATCCCGCCGGCGCCCGCGGGCACCCCCGAAATCGAGGTCACGTTCGAAATCGACGCCGACGGCATCGTGAACGTCGAAGCCGAGGACAAGGGCTCCGGCAACGCCGAGTCCATCACCATCGAGGGCGGCGTCGGCCTTAGCGACGAGGAAATCGAGGAGATGCAGGAGGAGGCCGAACAGCACGCCGAGGAGGACGAGCAGCGCCGCGAGCGCATCGAGGCGCGCAACGAGGCCGAGACCGCGATTCAGCGCGCGAACAGCCTCCTCGAGGAGAACGAGGAACTCGTCGACGAGGACCTCGAAGCCGACGTGAACGACGAAATCGAGAACCTCGAAGACCTCCTCGACGAGGACGACGTCGACCCTGACGAGCTCGAGGACGCCACCGAGTCCCTCAGTAAAACCCTGCAGGAAATCGGCAAGCAGGCCTACCAGCAGGAAGCGCAGGCTGGCGCTGGCGGCGCCGGAGCCGGCATGGGCGGCATGGGTGGCATGGGTGGTGCAGGCCCCGGTGCTGGCGCTGACGGCGACGACGAGGAGTTCGTGGACGCCGACTTCGAAGACGTCGAAGAGGACGACGCAGACGAGTAACGCGACTCGCTGTCTGCCTCGGCTCAGGAGACGGCTAATCGAAACTGACGCGACCCGCCGAACGAATTTCTCGCTGCCGTTCTTCTACGTTCGAGAGCCGTGCTGAGGCCCCGATGACAGAAGGTTTATGCGCGGCGTGGTCCGCCACTTCGATATGTCAGACGCCGCCGTCGTCCTCCGTTGGCTCGTGTTGTACGGCGCGTTCCTCGTCGCCGCGCTGCCGATAGCCCGGCTGCTGTTCCCGTCCGCGCCCGACGACGGCGCAGGGTTCGCGATTCCAATCGCGACTGTCGTCGTCACAATGGTCGCGTTCTACGTCGGGCAGTTCAGTTTCGGGCCGTGGACCGCGCTCGTGAGCGTGGCGGCGCTGGTCGCGCTCGGTGCCGTGGGTCATCGGCTCGCGCAACGTCGCGGACTCGCCGACTACGACTGGAACCGGGTCGCGGGTGCGTTCGCGGTGTTCACGGTCGGGTTCGGGTTCGTGCTCGCTCTGCGGTCGATGAACCCCGTGATGAGCGGCTGGGGCGGCGAGAAGTTCCTCCACACCGGGCTGTTGAACGCCGTGCTGCGTGCAGAGGCGCTGCCGCCCGAGGACATGTGGTACGCGGGGAAGCCGGTGCGCTACTACTACGGGCTTCCCGTTTTCAACGCGGTCGGGGCGTTCTTCACGAACACGAGCGTAGAGTACGTCCACAACGTCGCGCTCGCGGGCTACTTCGGGACGCTCGTCGTGGGCGCGTACTCGCTGTGTGGGTGGATGACTCGGGACCGTGGCTACTCGCGGCGTCTCGGCGGCGCGCTCGGCGTGTTCTTCGTCGCGTTCGCCGGGAACGCCGTGACAATCGTCCGGTTCGCGCTCGGGCAGCTCCCCCGCGACCTCGCCGTGAAATGGGGACGGGCGGCGTTCAACCTGAACCGCTCGGACTACCCCCAGATTCTGTTCGAGCAGTCGTCGCTGTCCTCGTGGGGCTGGTGGGACACGCGCTACGTCGTCGAGGGCACGCTCCAGGAGTTCCCGCTGTACTCATTCGTGAAAGCAGACATGCACGGCCACACTGTGACGACCGGCTTCCTCGTGCTTTCGGCCGCGCTGGCGTACGCCTACGTACAGGCGCCGATGACCGCTCGCAAGCGCCGCGCCGGCCTGTTGTTCGGCGGACTCGGTACGGTCGCGGGCTACTTCGGCGTGACGAACACGTGGTCGCTACCGAGCGCCGTCGGGATGGCGTGGCTCGCGGTCGTCTACGCTGGCCCGCATCCCGCGACGCTCGTGCCGGGCCGCGTCGGGGAGCGAGTTCAGGCCGTCGCACCCAACCGGGACGAGTCGCGGCGCTCGCTCGTGCTCGCGGAGGCGTGGCGGACCGTGCTCGCGGCGGTCGTCGCCGCGGGCGTCGGCGTCGTCGGGTACGTGCTCGCGTCGCCATTCCTGCTCGCGAGCGTCCCGCCGAACGACGGCATCGGGCTGCTCCCGCCGCGTACGACTGCCGCCGGCGTGCTACTCATCTACGGCGCACTGTTCGCGCTGTTCGCGATGTACCTGTTCACGCGGCTCTCCGCCGTTGAGGACAGTAGCGCGACGGACGTGGCGAAAGCACTCGGCGCAGTCGCCGTCGTGGTCGGCATCGGCGCGCTCGTCGGTGACCTCGGTGCCATCGTTGTCCTCCTGCCAGTCGTCGCGGGCGCGTGGCTCGCGATGCGCTTCCGAGAGTCGGCGGGCTTCGAGGCGATGCTCGTCGTGGGCGGCATCGGCCTCGTGCTCGCGATGGAACTTGTCCACGCCAAGGTTCACCCGTTCGAGCTCGCGCGCTGGAACACGACGCTGAAAGTCGCCATCCAGGGGTGGGTGTTCTGCGGGCTCGCTGCCGGTCCCATCGCCACGATTCTCGTCGGCGACGTTCGAGACTCCGCGCCCTCGCTGGCCGAGATCCGGCAGTCCAGCGCGGCGATCGCCATGACCGCCGTCTCGGTCGTGCTCGCGGTCGTGCTCGTCTCCTCAGCGCTGTTCGCGCCCCTTGTCGTTGCGACGGACGTCGTCGAACCGTATCAAGACGGAGTAGAGCCATCGCTGGACGGGTACGCCCAACACCGGGCCGACCACCCGCAGGAGGTCGCCGCAATGGAGTGGTTCGAGGACGAAGTGAGTGAGACGCAGTCAGTGCTCTGGATGGAGCGCGAAACCGGGACGCCGCCGTTTGTCGAGAAGCCGGGGCTGAGTCGCGGCTGGCAGAACCCCGTCTCGACGCTCACGGGGCTGCCGACGGTCGCGGGCTGGTTCCACGAGACCGGCTACCGCGGCGACGCGCCGTACTACCAGCGCGTTGACGACGTCGGCATCATCTACGAGACGAACAACGCGCGCTCGCGCGCCGTCCTCCTCGACAAACACGATGTTCAGTACGTCTGGGTCGGTCCGCTCGAACGCGAGGAATACGACGTCGGGTCGCTTGAAAGCGACCCCGGTATCGAAGCGGCCTACCGGAACGAAGCGGTCACCATCTACGAAGTCCACCACGACGAACTCGTCAACCAGTCCACCGAGATATCCTCCTCGCCGTAAACGGCGAGACTTCCCGTACCGCAGTGGGATATTTGCCGGTCTACAACACGACTTGTTCTCTCGGTTTGAACGTCCCGCTGTCGCGGTCGAACAACTGTGTCGAGGGCTGTGCCACACAGCCGTTACTCCTATCCTCACCGTGAGGACTCGGAATCGCCCGGAGGCATCCCGCACCGAATCGGATTCGACGGCGTCGCCGCGCCCAACGCCGACAAGCGCGCGTTTCAAGTGTCTCAATCGGATACGTACGCATAACTGATGAGCGAGGACTTCTACGAAGCTCTCGGCGTCTCCCGGGACGCCTCCGAGGAGGAGATCAAGCGGGCGTACCGCGAGAAGGTCTCGGAGTACCACCCGGACGTCAACGACGATCCCGACGCCGAAGAGAAGTTCAACAAGATACAGACGGCCAAGGACGTCCTCACCGACGAGGAGAAGCGACAGCGCTACGACCAGCTCGGTCACGAGCGCTTCACGGAAGCCGAGAAGCGCGGCGGCGCCGATGGTGGCGCGGGCGGCATGGGCGGCGGCCCGTTCGGCGGCGCTGGCGGCGGGGGAGCCGGCGGGATGGGCGACATCTTCGACCAGTTCTTCGGCGGTGGCGGCCGCGGCCAGCAGGGCGGCCCCCAGCCCGGTCGCGACCTCCGCACCCGCCTCACTATCTCGCTCGAAGAAGCCTACGAGGGCGTCCAGAAGCAGGTCACCGTCCGACGGCCCGAAGCGTGCCCCGACTGTGACGGCGCGGGCTACCCCGAGGACGCCGACGTGCGGACGTGCCCGCAGTGCGACGGCCAAGGGCAGGTGACGCAGGTCCGGCAGACCCCGCTCGGCCGCGTCCAGCAGACCCAGGAGTGTTCGCGCTGCGGCGGCGACGGCGAACTCGCCTCCGAGACGTGTTCGACCTGCAGCGGGCAAGGACAGGTCCGTGAACAGGCGACGCTCACTGTGGACGTGCCCGCCGGCATCCGTTCCGGGCAGACGCTCCGCATGGACGGCGAAGGCGCGCCGGGCGACCGCGGCGCCCGCAACGGGGACCTGCTCGTCGAAGTCGACGTCGAAGACCACCCGGACTTCGAGCGCGACGGCAACGACCTCCACCACCGACACGCCGTCTCGTTCCCCCAGGCCGTCTTCGGCGACGAAATCGAAGTCCCCACGCTCGACGGCGGCGCGACCTTCGACCTCGACGCCGGCACCCAGAGCGGCGAAACCTTCCGCCTCAAAGGCAAGGGGATGCCCCGGCTGCGCGGCCGCGGCAGCGGCGACCTCTACGTCACTGTGCAGGTCGTCACGCCGGAGTCCCTCAACGACGAACAGCGCGAAGCCCTCGAGCAGTTCGCGGAAGCCGGCGGCGAAGAAATCGACGTCGACCAGGGCTTCTTCGAGAAACTGAAGAGTAGCTTCTAAGGCACGTTTTGCGCTGAGGGCGCGCTCCGCGCGCCCTCAACAAAACCTTCACTAAAAGCACTCCTCCTTCGGTTCGTTCGCTACGCTCACCCCCTCAGTCGTCGGCCCGAGCGCTCACTGCGTTCGCGCTCGGTGAACCGCTCGCCTCGTCCTCTTCGAGGCGCTCGGCTCGCAGATGCTTGGCTACCAGTTTCTCGGCTGGCAACGGTACCACCTCTCGCGTAGGTTCAAGTAAGAAGCCGGGACCAACCCGTGACCTAACAGCCGCCCGGTGTGCTCAGATGTGGAACGGCGGCAGCGCACACCGGAATCCGTTCGCCGTCTGCAAGCTCTTCGTGGACGATTCGGGTCCGCTTACAGCTTCTCGTCGTAGTCGTAGAACCCCTTCCCGGTCTTCTTCCCAAGGTCGCCGGCGTCGACCTTGCGCTTGAGGAGGTACGCGGGCTTGTAGCGGTCACCGAGCTCCTCGTGGAGCGTCTCGCTGGCGTCGTAACAGATATCGAGGCCGATGTGGTCGGCCAGTTCGAGGGGCCCCATCGGGACGTTCGTGCCGAGTTTCATTCCCTTGTCGATGTCCTCCTTCGTGGCGACGCCCTCGTCGAACGCGCGGATGCCCTCGTTGATCCACGGCATCAAGATTCGGTTCGTCACGAACCCGGGCTTGTCGTCGGACTCCCACGTCTCCTTGCCGAGAGCTTCGGCGAAGCCGTGGGCGAGGTCGACGACCTCCTCGCTGGTCTTCTCGCCGACAACAACCTCCACGCCGGTCATGATGGGGACTGGGTTCATGAAGTGGAGGCCGACGATGTGGTCCTCGCGTTGTGTCGCGGCTGCGATGGTCGTAATCGAGAGCGTCGACGTGTTCGTCGCCAGCGGCACGTCGTCGGGGACTTCGTCGTCCAACTCCGCGAAGATGTCCCGCTTGATGTCCATATTCTCGACGGCCGCCTCTACGACGAGGTCCGACTCCGAGAAGTCCTCAAGGTCGGTCGTCCCCACGATGCGGTCGCGGATGTCGCCGCGCTCGTCGGCGTCGACCTCGCCCCTCTCCACGAGGCGGTCCAGAGATTCCTCGATGCGGTCGAAGCCCTGCTCGACGAACTCCGTCTCGATGTCCCGCATCACGACGTCGTAGCCGGCGGTCGCGGCGACCTGCGCGATGCCGGCACCCATCGTGCCAGCGCCGACGACGCCGACCGTCTCGATGTCTTGGAGGTCTCGCATAGCCGCGACTGCGACTGGCTGACACCTAAGGATGCCGGAACGTGGAAACACTCAAGCACCTCCGGGGGCTTCGTCCCAGCAACTGTGGCAGACGAGGACACGCGGGACGCGTTGCTGTCGCTGAGCTGCGTCGGGCCAGCGACCGCGGATGTCCTCGTCGACACCGGCGTGGACGCCCGAGACCTCGAATCGAAGGCGGTCTCGCATGCCGAACTCGTCGAACTTGGCGTCAACCCCGGGGTCGCCGCACGCATCCGCCGTGAGCACTCCCTCCAGTGGTCGTTCGAGGGCGGCCAGGACCTCGACCGACGCGCCGAGCAAGTGCGAGGCCTCCACGACGAGGAGCGTGAGTGGGTCGCTGCGAGCTACGGTGAGGACGAGGCGTCCGCCGACGGCAGCGGGGACGCGACCGCCGAGGAGTCGGCGTGGCGCAAGCAGCCCGTCACTCCGAGCGGCGGTGCAGAGACCGGCGTCGACGAAACCGAGGACGAGGCTGCGTGGCGCGAGCGATCGTGGCCAAACGGCGACGACGGTGAGGCGTCGCCCGAGCGCGACGAGCGCGAGTGGCGCGAGCAGTCGACGCCGACGCCCGTGACCGCCGTCGACGGCGTCGACGGCCGCGACGCGGAGCTGTTGGCTCGCGCGGGTGTGACCTCGGTCAGGAGCCTCGCGACTGCGCACGTCGAGCACGTCGCGGACTCGCTGGGCATCTCCGAGGGCGAGGTCGCGGCGTGGAAGCGCGCCGCCGCCGATCTCGAACAGTAGTTACTCGGAGTGCAGTAAATATGCATATAACCGGCGTCTCGGCGCGGCTCGCGGACAGTTAGACACTTATACGTCCTCGCCACACGTGCAGTTGATGCGTCCCTTCGAGGACTCTCCGATTTCGCGCGACGGGAAGGTACTGATTCTCGCGTACGACCACGGGCTCGAACACGGCCCGGTGGACTTCGAGGAAGTGCCCGAGACGATGGACCCCGGCAACGTCTGGGACATCGCCACCCACGACGCGGTGTCGGCGATGGCCGTGCAGAAGGGCATCGCCGAGGCGTACTACCCCTCCTACGAGGACGACGTGAACCTGCTCGCGAAGCTCAACGGCACGTCGAACCTCTGGATGGGCGAGCCCGATTCGGCGGTGAATTGGTCGGTCGACTACGCCGCCGAACTCGGCGCGGAAGCCATCGGCTTCACGCTGTACGGCGGCTCGAACAACGAAATCGAGATGGCCGAGGAGTTCCGGCGCGCCCAGGAGGCCGCCCGGGATTACGACCTCCCGGTCGTGATGTGGTCGTATCCGCGCGGGCAGGGCCTCAAGAACGACACGTCGCCGGACACCATCGCGTACGCGGCGCGGCAGGCGCTGGAACTCGGCGCGGACGTCGCGAAGGTAAAGTACCCGGGGAGCACGGACGCGATGTCGCACGCCGTCGACATGGCGGGGCCGACGGACGTCGTGATGTCCGGCGGGTCGAAGACTAGCGACCGCGACTTCCTCGAGAGCGTCAAGGGTGCCGTCGACGCCGGCGCGAAGGGGCTGGCGGTCGGCCGGAACGTCTGGCAGCGCGAGGAACCCGAACCGTTCCTCGACGCGCTCGAAGCAGTCATCTACGAGGAGACGAGCGTCGACGAAGCACTCGGCCGAATCTGATGGTCGTCGAGGCAGTCTTCGACGTCGTCGCCGACGCCGCCCCCGAGATTCGTGACGGCCTTCCCAAGCGCCGCACGAAAGCGGCGACCGAGAACGTCTCCGGGGACGTGCAACTGGAGGCGGACCTGTGGGCCGACGACCTGCTGTTCGAGCGGTTCGCCGACATCGACGGCGTGAATTGGTACGCCAGCGAGGAGCGCGACACCCTCGAAGTCGTCGGGGACGCCGACGACGGCTACGCGGTCGCCGTCGACCCACTGGACGGCTCCTCGAACGTGAAGTCGAACAACCCCTGTGGGACCGTCGTCGGCGTCTACGACGAGCGACTGCCCGCCTCCGGCCGGAGCCTCGTCGCCGCAGGGTTCGTGCTGTACGGTCCGATTACGACGATGACGGTCGCTCGTGACGGCGAGGTCACCGAGTACCTCGTCGAGGACGACGGGCGCACGGACCTTGGCCCCGTCGAGCTTCCCGACGACCCGGTCGTCTACGGGTTCGGCGGGCGCGTGCCGGACTGGACCGCCGACTTCGAGTCGTTCGTCCGCGACGTCGAGGACGAGCTGAAACTCCGCTACGGCGGCGCGATGATTGCGGACGTGAACCAGGTGTTGACGTACGGCGGCGTCTTCGGGTATCCGGGGCTGCAGTCCCGTCCGGAAGGCAAACTCCGGGCACACTTCGAGTCGATGCCCATCGCGTTCGTCGTCGAGCAGGCCGGCGGCGCGTCCAGCGACGGCTCGCAGTCGCTGCTCGACGTCGAGCCTGAGACGCTCCACGAGCGCGTGCCGACGTTCGTCGGGAACCAGTCGGTCGTCGACGACCTCGAAGCCGCGCTACCGGACTGACTTTTACCGTCCAGTCCTTCTTCGCGGGTATGTGTGGCCGGTACGCGCTGTTCAGCGACCCGGAGGACCTCGCCGCGGAGTTCGGCTTGGACGACGCCAGCTACGAGGCGACGTACAACGCCGCGCCCTCGGAGGAGTTGTCCGTCCTCTTGGACGACGACCCGGCGGCGTTCTCGACGGCGCGCTGGGGGCTGGTGCCGTCGTGGTCCGAGGGCCCGAAGGCCGGTCCCGACCCGATCAACGCTCGCGCGGAGACGCTGACCGAGCGCCGGCTGTTTGCGGAGGCGTACCGGGAACGGCGGTGCCTGGTACCCGCGGACGGGTTCTACGAGTGGGCCGAGACCGGCGACAGCAAGCAGCCGTACTTCGTCACGCGGGCCGACGGCCGGCCGCTCCTGCTGGCGGGGCTGTGGGAGACGTGGACGCCCGAGCAGAAACAGACCGGGCTCGGCGAGTTCGGGAGTGGCGGCCCGAGTCGAGACGCCGAACCGATGCGGTCGTTCACCGTCGTCACGACTGAACCCAACGACTTCCTCGCGGATTACCACCATCGGATGGCGGTCGTGCTCGACCCCGAGGCGGGCGAGCGGTGGCTGTCCGCGGACGACCCCAGCGACCTCCTCGAACCGAGCGACGTCGAGTTACAGGCGTGGCCGGTGTCGCAGGCGGTCAACAATCCGGCGAACGACCGGCCGGAACTCGTGGAGTCGGTTGCGTAGCTGGACGGAATCGGGAGTACTAGACGGAACCGTGGCTACGAGATGTTCTGTCGGCGCTCCGGTAGCCGCCGACAAATTGCCGGCGGCGTGGAGCATGTCAGAGGCACAGCCGGTGTTCGTACACCAGCACCCAACTGTCGATACGCGGAGGCCTTCACGTTACCGCTTGCACACCCACTCGGAAACCGAAGAAGAGTGATAACCCTGCCGGTCATTTATATACTCGTAGTCAGTAGTTGACACTCGTCCGGTGACACGATGACCGAAGCCGACAACGCCGTCGCGTTGCTCGCCCAGCGCGCGGAGCTGCTGCGCCCGCTCCGGGACGGCCCACGCGCGAAGCAGGATCTCGCGGCGGCACAGTCGGTCTCGCGGTCGACCGTCGACCGCGCGGTGCGCACGCTCGAAGCACACGGGTTCGTCGCCCGCGACGACGCCGTCTCGCTCACGCTCCGCGGGCGCCTCGCGCTCGACGCCTACGACGACTTCGTGGACCTTCTCGACGCGCTCGACACCGCGGGCGACCTGCTGGACGTGCTGCCAGCGGACGCGACAATCGACGGCGCGCTGCTGCGCGGCGCGGACGTCGTGCAGTCGAACCCCGTCGCGCCACAGCGCCCGTACGTCGCGTACCAGTCGGTCGTCGAGGAGGCGACCGCGATACGGGGCTTCGCGCCGGCCGTCCTCGACGAGAACGTCTCCCAATTCCGCGACCGCATCGTGGACGGAGCGGCACCGGTCGACCTCACCGTCGCGCCCGCGGCGCTGGACGAACTCGTCTCGTCGCACGCCGACGCCGTCGAGGAGGCGCTCGGAACCGGTCGGTTGACGCTCCGAGAGGCGACCACGGTGCTCGACTACGGACTCGTGCTCGCCGAGCAGCCCGAGCGCACGGTCGTCTGCGCGCTCGTCTTCGACGACCATGGGCTCGCTGGCGTCGTCGAGAACGACGAGCGCCACGCCATTGAGTGGGCCCATAGCATCTACGAGCGGATTCGGGAAGACGCCGAGCTACTTCACGGCTAGGAGGGGTTTCGTCTCGTTTCCGGATTGCAGACCGAAAGCGGGTGACACGCGCGGCTACAACTGGTTTCAGTCGGACGGCTCTGCTCCCGGATATGTCGCACAACACAGGGGGTGAGCGTTTGTGGCGATAACCGGAAGTGCTGGGGCGTTCCTGCTGGTGGGCCGCGTGCTGTTCGGCGGCCTCATCGCGTTCCAGGGTGTCAACCACTTCATGAACGTCGACCAGCTCACGGGCTACGCGGACGCGAAGGGCGTGCCCGCGCCGCGCGTCGGCGTCGTCGCGTCGGGCGTAATGTTGATACTCGGCGGCCTCTCCATCCTCGCCGGCGCGTACGCGACCATCGGCGCGGGCATGGTCGCGGTGTTCCTCCTCGTCACGTCGCCCGCGATTCACGACTTCTGGGCGGCGTCCGAGGAGCAAGCCCAGAGCGAGATGACCGACTTCATCAAGAACGGCGAGCTGCTCGGTGCGGCGCTGACGTTCCTCGCGATTAGCGGCATGGAGTGGGGGTATGCGGTCGGCGTCGGCCTCTTCTGAGGCTCCCACTCGCGACTTCCGCCGGGCGAACGCCTTTGAGCGACGCGGCCGACACCTCGCGTATGGAGTACACGACACTCGGCGATACTGGGTTGGAGGTCTCCCGAATCTGTCTCGGTTGCATGAGTTTCGGCTCCTCGGACTGGCGGCCATGGGTGCTAGACGAGGAAGAGGCGCGCCCCGTCATCGAGCGCGCCATCGAGTTGGGCGTGAATTTCTTCGACACCGCGAACATGTACTCGATGGGAGAGAGCGAGCGCGTGCTCGGGAACGTGCTCGCGGACTACGACCGCGACGCGCAGGTCGTCGCCACGAAGGGGTACTTCCAGATGGACCCGGACGACCCGAACTCCGGCGGGCTCTCCCGGAAGGCCATCGAGCAGGAGTTAGACAACTCGCTCGACCGCCTCGGGATGGAGACGGTGGACCTCTACCAGACCCACCGCTGGGACTATGACACGCCCATCGACGAGACGCTGGCGGCGCTCACGGACGCCGTGCGGCGCGGGAAGACGCGCTACATCGGGACGTCCTCGCAGTGGGCCCACCAGTTCGCGGACGCGTTGCACACCAGCGAGCGCGAGGGCTACGAGCGGTTCGCGACGATGCAGAACCACTACAACCTCGTCTACCGGGAGGAAGAACGCGAGATGCTGCCGCTCTGCGAGAAGGAGGGCATCGGCGTGATGCCGTGGTCGCCGATGGCGCGCGGCTACCTCACGCGACCCCACGAGGACGTCAAAGCCACCCAGCGCGGCGCCAGCGAGAAGCGCCTCTACGAGCACCCCTACCGGCAGGGCGGCGGCCCGGAAGTCAACGAGCGCGTGCAGGAGCTCGCCGACGAGAAGGACGTGAAGATGGCCCAAATCGCGCTTGCGTGGCTGTTCCACAAGGACCGCGTGGACGCGCCCATCGTCGGCACGTCCAGCGTCGAACACCTAGAGGATGCCGTCGAAGCCCTCGACATCGACCTCCCGGACTCGGACATCGACTATCTTGAGGAGCCCTACGAGCCCGTGCCCGCCTCGGGCCACGAGTGAGGATGCAACCGGGCACGTACACGCTGCTCGTGGAACTCGCGGCACCGGCGACCGTCGAATTCGGCGCGCGCGGCGAGTACGACCTCGACGCGGGCTGGTACGCGTACACCGGCCGCGCGTTCGGCGCTGGCGGACTGACGCGCGTCGAACGCCACCAGCGGCTCGCACGCGGTAAGTCCGACGCCCGCCACTGGCACGTCGACTACCTGCTCGGGCACCCGGAGTCACGCATCAGGGAAGTCTACGTCACCGAGAACGAGGAAATCGAATGCGAGACCGCACGCGCGCTGAACGAGGCTGGAACGCCGCTTGCGGGCTTGGGTGCGACGGATTGCAAGTGCGCTACGCACCTCGCATACAGTCCGGAGAGGGAATTAGTCGTTGAGGTCGCTGCCGCGCGTCACGAACGCCAGTTCTAGGCCGTCACTCCACGACGGTCCACTCAGTCGGCACGTCCGTGACGCCGCGGACACGGACTTCGCGGTCGCCGTCGTCGTTCAGCCGGACGTCGACGACGCCGTCGAACAACTGACTGATGGTGTTGATGGTCTGGTCGTCGTGGCTCTCCGGGTCGACGGAGAACACGCCCAGCCAGCCCTGTGACTGTATCTGGCTCGTGAACACGTGGAGGAACCGGAAGAGCCGCTGGAGGTCGACGTACATCAACAGGGGGGACAGCGAGTCGAAGCCCACGCGGAGCCGGTCGACGCCCGCGTCGGCGGCGCTGCGCGCGACTTCCGAGAACTCGATGCCCATCCCGGTCAGGTCGCCCGGCGAGGAGACGTAGTGGGTGTTGTCGCCGTTCGTAGCGCTGCCGCTCTGCGTGCTGACGCAGTCGATGATGCGGAGGAACCGGGGCTCCGCGCCGACCGCGTCAGCGTACTCGTTGGCCACCTCCTCCGCCGGGTCGCGGGCAGTCACGATGACAGAGCCGTCGCCGTCGGCCTCGCCGCGCTCCAGCAGCGACAGGAGGAGTTCGCGCTTACCAGACATCGCCGGGCCGCTCAACAGGAGGTTCGTGCCGTCGTCGAACCCCGAAACGAGCCCGGTGGGGAGCACCCCGTCGACGTTGTACGTCATTTGTACGGGCGAAACCGACGTCACCTCGGCCTGTTCCGCTTGCTGATAGTTGCACGGAGACACATAAGTATGTGCGGGATAGCGGGCCCCACGCCGGTTTCAACGGTGGATAACGTCCTACTGCGGCAGTACGCCCACGTCCGGCGTGCGCGCTCGCTGGCGAGCTATCACTTCCGGGACGTTTCTCGAGGGCGCGGTCACGGCGGACCCGCGTGCACGCCCGCAACCTCGTTGAACCGTGCGACGTCCGCGTCCGCGCCCACCACGACGAGCGCGTCCTCCTCTCGAATCCGGAAGTCGGCGTCGGGCTGGGAGACGACGTCGCCGTTGCGCTGGACCGCGACCACCGTACAGCCGGTGCGAGCGCGGACGTCCGCCTCCGCGAGCGTCTGGCCGACGAGCGCCGGTGCCTCGGTGCGCACGACGTCGATTTGCTTGTCGAGGGCCATCACGTCCTCGTCGAGGATGGTCTGGGCGAGCATCCGGCCGGCGACGGTCGCCAGCGACAGCACGTAGTCCGCGCCCGCCGCGTACAGTTTGCGGGCGCTCTCGGTGTCGTTCGCCCGGCAGAGAATCTCTACGCGCTCGCTCTCCTCGCGGGCGACGAGCGTGGCGAACACAGTCGAGGTGTCGTCGCCGAGCGCGAGTACGAGCGCGGTTGCGTCCTCGATGCCCGCGCTGCGTAGCGTCCCGCCCTCTGTGGCGTCCCCGACGACGTCCACGCCGGGGCGGTCCTCAATGTCCACGACCGTCGTGTCGATGTCTTCCTCGTCGAGCACCTCGCGGACGGTCGACCCGACCTCGCCGTACCCCGCGACGACGACGTGCTTGTCGCCCTGTTCGTCGGTGGGCGCGAGCGTGCGCTCCTCGAAGGCTTCGAGGTCGTCCTCGCGTCCGGCGACCAGTAACACGGTGTTGCGCGTGAGTTCGCGGTCGGGGTCCGGGGAGCCGACGAACTCGCCGGCGAACCACGCGCCGACCGCGTTCACCCCGCCGGGTTCGAGCAGGTCAGTGTCGCCGAGCGTGGCGCCGTCGAGGTCACTGCCGTACTGGACGGGCATCTCCACGACCTCGAAGTCCTCGCCGATTTCGACCGCGTCCCCGAGCTGCGACGTGATGGTCGTCGTGACGTTGCGCGCGAGACTGCGCCCGAGAATCTCCCGCGGCCCGAGCACGCGGTCCGCGCCCGCGTATCGGAGGTACTCCGCCAGCGAAGGGTCCTCCACGAAACACACCGTCTGGACGTCGGGCGCGAGGTCGCCGACGGTCAACGCGATGGTGGCGTTGCGCTCATCGCTCTCGTCAAGGACGACCGTGCGGGCGTCCGCGACGTTCACGCGTTCGAGACCGCGCTCGGTCTCCGGGTCGCCGTGGACTGCCTGCCAGCCGTCCTCGTACAGCGAGAGTGCGGTGTCGCGGTCGTCGGTGAGGACGACGTACTCGACGCCCTGTGCGTCCAGTTCCGCCGCGAGCGTCTCGTCGCGCGCCCCGAACCCGCAGATGACGACGTGGTTTTCGAGGTCGACGCTGCGCGGCGGCTCGACCTCCAGGCGGTCCTCCATCCATGGCACGACGAACAGCGGCAGCGTCAGGAAAATGAGGAAGACGCCGCTGAGCTGCATCACGACGACCGTAATCAGCATCACGTTCGACGTCCACGGCGCGTACTCGCCGTACCCAGTGGTGGTGAACGTCTGCCCGACGAATTGGAGGGACTCGACGTAGGTGAGCTCGCGGCCCTCGAAGAACGCCATCCCGTGCTTGAACGCGACGGTGTACGTCGCCGCGACGGCCACGAGGAGGCCGGCGTACGCGAGCACGCGGCGCTCCTGTCTCGACATCGCTGTGAGGTACCCGTGCACTGGACTTAAAACCCGAACGTTGAGAGGGGTGGCCGCCGAGGTGGTGGACATGAGTCTCGTCTCGCTCGTCGTGCACGCCGCGCTCGGCATATGGCTCGGCAGCATCGTCTTCTTCTCGTTCGTCGCCGCGCCCGCGCTGTTCGACGAACTCGGCGAGGAGCGCGCCGGCGACGCGGTCAACGTCGTCTTCCCGCGCTACTACTCGTTCGGCATCTGGATGGGCACAGTCGTGCTTGTCGTGTGGGCGCTCGGCCCGACCGTCGCCAACGTCGCCGAGCCGCCGCTGATTGCGGACGTCGGCGTCGTGGCGGCGTTCCTCGCGAACCTCTACGCGCGCTACCAGCTGATTCCGAAGATGGAGGCCGCCGGCGCCGACGCGTTCGCGCGCTACCACAAGCAGTCCGTCGGCCTGAACCTCGTCGCGCTCGTGGGGCTCGCCGCCGCGTTCGCCGTGCTCCACCTGTAAGTCGCGCACCAGATCCGACCAGTCGCTTTGGATTCGAAGGTTCGGGCGATTTCTTAGTTTGCTTCCGAAGGGACAACTCGCTTGAACGATTAGACCGTACTAGTTCCCAATGACAGAGCGACGAGTCCACATCGACGTCTCGGGGATGACGTGCGCGAACTGCGCGTCCACCGTGTCGGACGCGGTTACGTCCCTCGACGGCGTCCACGACGCCGACGTGAATTTCGCGACGGACGGCGGCGCTGTCGAGTACGACGCCGACGAGGTGTCGCTGGCCGAAATCTACGCGGCCATCGAGAACGCCGGCTACGACCCCGTCGACGATGACCGGACGATTTCGGTGACGGACATGTCGTGCGCGAACTGCGCGACGACCATCGAGGACGCCGTCGGCGACGTACCGGGAGTAATCTCGGTGGACGCGAACTACGCCACCGACGAGGTCAGCGTCCGCTACAACCCCGCGGAGGTGGACTTCGACGACATCTACGCCGCTATCGAAGAGGCGGGCTACACGCCCGTCCGCGAGGAGAGCGGGGAGGACGGCGAGAGCACCGACGACAGACGGAGTGCCGCCGACGCAGCGCGCGAGGCCGAGACCCGCCGCCAGCGCAACCTCACGCTGTTTGGCGCGCTGCTGTCCGTGCCGCTGTTGTTCTTCGTCGTGGAGACCCACCTCCTCGGCGGCGGTATTCTCCCGGAGACCGTCTTCGGCGCGCGCTTCGGCTGGGTGGAGTTCCTGCTCGCGACGCCGGTCTACGCCGTGCTCGGCCGCGAGTTCCTGGAGAACTCCTACAAGGCGCTCGTGAAGAACCGGACCGCGAACATGGACGTGCTCATCGCGCTTGGCTCGACGACCGCATACGGCTACTCGGTCGTCGCACTGCTCGGTATCCTCCCGGAGGCGGGCCTGTACTTCGACACGGCCGCGCTCATCCTCGTGTTCATCACGCTCGGGAACTATCTCGAAGCGCGCTCGAAGAGCCAGGCCAGCGACGCCCTCCGGAAGCTGCTGGAGATGGAGGCCGACACCGCGACCGTCGTTCGCGAGGACGGCAGCGAAGAAGAGATTCCGCTCTCCGAGGTCGAGGTCGGCGACCGGATGAAGGTGCGGCCCGGCGAGAAGATTCCCACTGACGGCGTGGTTGTCAAGGGGGAGTCCGCGGTCGACGAGTCGATGGTCACTGGCGAGTCGGTGCCGGTCTCGAAGGAGCCCGGCGACGAGGTGGTCGGCTCCACGGTCAACGAGAACGGCGTGCTCGTCGTGGAGGCGACGAAGGTCGGCGAGGACACGGCCATCCAGCAAATCGTCCAGACGGTCAAGGAGGCCCAGTCGCGCCAGCCCGAGATTCAGAACGTCGCCGACCGCATCTCCGCGTACTTCGTGCCCGCGGTCATCGCCAACGCCGTCTTCTGGGCAGTCGTCTGGTACGCGTTCCCCGACGCGCTGGCAGGCGTCGTCGGCGCGCTCCCGTTGTGGGGCGTCGTGGTCGGCGGACCAGCGGCAGTGGGTGTCTTCGAGTTCAGCGTCGTCGTGTTCGCGTCAGCGGTGCTCATCGCGTGCCCCTGCGCGCTCGGGCTCGCGACGCCCGCGGCGACGATGGTCGGCACGAGCATCGGCGCACAGAACGGCGTCCTGTTCAAGGGTGGCGACGTCTTGGAGCGCGTCCGCGACGTCGACACGGTCGTCTTCGACAAGACGGGCACGCTCACCACCGGCGAGATGGAACTGACCGACGTCGTCGCCATCTCGGACGAGGAGCACGCGGCCCCGGACGGCGGCGAGCTCGCGGCGCCCGAATCCGGAGCGGCGGGCGACGAGTCGTTCATCCTCCGGTTGGCAGCAGCCGCCGAATCCGGCAGCGAGCACCCGCTCGGTCAGGCAATCGTCGATGGCGCACGCGAGCGCGGCGTCGACGTCGGCGACGCCGAGGACTTCGAGAACGTCCCCGGACAGGGCGTGAAGGCGACCGTTGACGGACGCGAAGTGCTCGTCGGCAACCGGAAACTCCTCGAGGACGCGGGCGTCGACGTCGCGCCTGCGGAAGCCGAGATGGAGCGCCTCGAACGCGAGGGGAAGACCGCGATGCTGGTCGCCGTCGATGGCCGCGTCGCGGGCGTCGTCGCGGACGCCGACACCGTCAAGGAGAGTTCCGCACGCGCTGTCTCCGAACTCCGCGAGCGCGGCGTCGACGTCCACGTCATCACGGGCGACAACGAGCGCACCGCGCGTGCCGTCGCCGAGCAGGTCGGGGTCGATCCCGATAACGTTCGCGCGGGCGTACTCCCCGACGAGAAGGCCGACGCCGTCGACGACATTCAGGCGGACGGCACGCAGGCGATGATGGTCGGGGACGGCGTCAACGACGCGCCCGCGCTCGCGACGGCGTACGTCGGGGTCGCCATCGGCTCCGGGACGGACGTCGCCATCGAGGCCGCGGACGTCACGCTGATGCGCGACGACCCCTACGACGTCGTGAAGGCCATCCGCGTCAGCGAGGGGACGCTCTCGAAAATCAAGCAGAACCTCTTCTGGGCGCTGGGCTACAACACCGCGATGATTCCGCTGGCGTCGCTGGGGCTGCTCCAACCGGTCCTGGCGGCGGTCGCGATGGCCATCTCAAGCGTCAGCGTGCTCACGAACAGTCTGCTGTTCAGGCGATACACGCCAGACGAGGACTATCGGCTGTTCGGCCGGTAGCAGACGCCGCCAAGGTTCTTCCGCCGCTCTCGCGGGAAGCCGAAAAACCCTAGCCGGCGGGTCGTGTACGTGCTGTCGACATGACGACGACACTTACCGTCGAAGGCATGGGATGTGAGGGCTGCGAGGACATCGTCGAGAACGCGCTGTCCGGCGTGGCCGGCGTCGAGGAGGCAACCGCGGACCACGAGGAAGGCGTCGCGACCGTCGAGGGCGACGCCGACGTCGAGGACCTCGTGGAGTCGGTAGAGTTCGCGGGCTACGAAGCGGCGCTCGCCGACTGACTGTAGTTAACTTCCCGGCGAAATAGTTATAATTTTACGAAGAGTGAGACCGTCTATGGGACAGCGTGACGAGACGACGGGCTTCCAGCGGGACATCCTCTGCGTGCTCTGCGGGCTCGACGACCCGAAGGGCATGGAGATTCAATCGGAACTCGAATCGTATTACGGCTCGGAGGTGTTGCACGCCCGCGTCTACCAGAACCTCGACTCGCTGGCCGAGCGCGGCCTCGTCGAGAAGGGCGAACGCGACTCCCGGACGAACTACTACCGCATCACGGACGCGGGCCGCGACGCCGTCCAGGACGTCCTCGCGTGGAAGCGCACGTACACCGAAGACGTCCACGCGGACACCGTGTAGCGGCCCGGCCATCCTCGCGCCGTACCGCATACTCGCCCGGAATAGCGTCGCGTTTCCCCGCCACGAATACGGGGCGGTTACCCAACGGTAACTGGCTCACACCTCCGTTACCGAGCGCTAAAGGGGGTGGCGTCCCCACTGTATAGTAGATGACGACGACCGACGAACTCGTTCAGGACCTACCCCCGAGTGCGAAGCTCGTGCTGAAAGTACTGGAGTACAACGGCGGACTCACACAGAAGCAAATCGTCGAGAACTCCCGGCTCTCCCAGCGCACGGTCCGGGACGCCCTCGACCGCCTCCAAGACGCGGACGTCGTAGAGAAGGACATCTACATCCCGGACGCCCGGCAGAACCTCTACCGACTCTCCATCGACGAGAGCGAGGAGGATGTCGAACAGGAAGCGGAAGCCGAAGCCGTTCTCGACTAGCGGTTCCTCCGGTCGTCGCGTTTCGATACGTTCGGAGCAACAGGTTTTTTCGCCCGTTCGCGACGCTCAGACGAGCGACGCCGCTTCTTCGTCGACCGGTTCGAGGTGTTCGTTCCCCCAGTTTTCGAGCGCGGTCACGACCGGTTCCAGCGACTCGCCGAGTTCAGTGAGCGCGTACTCGACGCGGACGGGTTTCTCGCTGACGATGGTCCGGGAGACGACCTGCTTCTCCTCGAGGTCGTCGAGGCTCTCGGAGAGCACCTTGCTGGAGATGCCGTCGACTTCCTCCTGGAGGGCGTTGAAGCCGAGCGGGCCGCGCGTGAGCAGCCGGTGGATGATGACCGGGTGCCACTTCTTCCCGACGAGGGAGGCCGTCGCGGTAATCGAACACCAGCCGTCCCCGGGACACCACGCGGGCAACTGCTCGGTATCGCTCATGTCTCCCAGTAGGGGTGACCGCCAGTTAAGGCTACCTAACGATAGCCCCTTACGTAATCGTAATCGGCTCCGCGGGGCCACGTGGCCCACTCACTCCTCGCCGCGCCCGAATGGCGAGAGCCCCTTCCATCCCGTGAGTGTGCCGATATCGTCGACGACGTCCGCGAGCGCGCCACGAGTTCGCTCCTCGCCGACAACCCACTCGCCGTCGCGCTCGATGGCCTCGAAGGCCCGCTCGTTCGTCTCGTCGAAGTAGATGGGGACGCCCGTCGCGTCGACGCCGACGAGCCGCGCGCCCTCGACGTGTTCGGGGACGTCGGTGAGCGGGTCCGTCGGCGCGTCCGGGTTGATGCCTGCCATGGTCGACGTGAGCGCCGCCCCGCCTATGAACGCGGTGGCCGAATCAGCCGAGGGCTCAGAGGTCCTCGGACTCCGCGAGCGAACGAACTTCGTCGGCACGCTCGCGAATCGCCGCGAGGTCGCCGGCGTCGCGCTTGTCGTCGATATGGCCGTACACCAGTCCCATGCGGTGGTTCGCGCGGAGGTCGTCCTCGTGCTCGGCGAGGAAGTCCCAGTAGAGGCTGTTGAATGGGCAGGCGTCGGGCCCGGTCGTGCTGTCGGGGTCGTACCGGCAGCCCGCGCAGAAGTCGCTCATGCGGTCGACGTAGTTCGCGGACGCCGCGTACGGCTTCGTCGTGAACGCCGCGGTGCCGAACGACCCCATGCCGACGACGTTCGGCGTGACGACCCAGTGGAAGGCGTCCACGAACCCGCCGTAGAACCACTCGTTGAGCGCCTGTGGGCTGGTGCCGTACAGCAGCGCGAAGTTCGACAACACCATCAGCCGCTCGATGTGGTGGGTGTAGCCGCGGTCGTGGACGCGCCCGACGGCGGACCCGACGCAGACCATTTCGGTCGCGTCCGGGTCCCAGTACAGCGGCGGCAGGTCGCGGGACTGGTCGAGTTGGTTCGCGTCCGCCAGCGCGGGCATCTCCCGGCGGTAAACGTGGCGCACGAACTCCCGCCAGCCGACAATCTGGCGGACGAACCCCTCGACGGAGTTCAGCGGGACGTCGTCGCGCTCGCGGTACTCCGAGATTGCCGCCTCCACGACTTCCTGCGGCCCGAGCAGACCGACGTTCAGCGCCGACGACAGCAGGCTGTGGTCGAGGTGCCAGTCGTCGACGAGCATCGCGTCCTCGTAGGGGCCGAACGCCGCGAGCCGACTCTCGAGGAAGTCGTCGAGCGCGCGCTCGGCCTGCTCGCGGGTCACCGGCCAGCCGAACCCCTCGGGGTCGCCCCACGTGTCGACCTCCGCGCTGACCCATTCCCGGACTTCGGGGACGTGCTCGCCGTACTCGAAGTCGGGGAGTGACGGGCTCTCGTAGTCGTCTGGCGGCGTCTCGCGGTTCTGGTCGTCGTAGTTCCACTCGCCGCCCTCGGGGTCGCCGTCGGTAATCAGGTATCCCGTCTCGCGGCGCATCGAGCGGTAGAACGCCTCGTGGCTGTAGGCGTCGCCGTCGCGGTTGTCGGCCCACTCGTCGAACGCCGCGGGCGAGCAAAGGAACTGCTCATTCTGGACGACGCGCAGGCTGCCGCCACGTGCGTCGACGAGTTGCCGAAGGCGGTCGGCGGCACCGTGGGTCACGGGCCGCTGGACGACCAACTCGTCGCCGGGGTGGGCGTCGAAGTACGCGTCGAGGCCGTCGCCGAAGGAGTCCGCGCGCTCGTAGACGACGTCCACGCCGTCCGCGCGCAGGTCGTCGGCGAGGTTGCGCATCGCGGCGAACACGAGCGTGAGCTTCTGGGGGTGGTAGCGATGCCGGCGCGCGAAGTCGCTGGCTTCCACGAAGAGGACGCGGTCGGGGTCGTCAGCGAGCGGGCCGCGCTCCCGGGAGAGTTGGTCGCCGAGCACCCAGGCGGCAGTCATGGCGGGAGCGTCGGACGGAGCCGGCAAATGTCTGTGGGCGTCTTGCTGGGGCTACCCGGAGACAGGAAAATTGTTTGTCGGGGCCGGCCGATGCCGTCGGTATGCCCGAGTCCCTCCTCGACAGTGCGGCCCGCGTCGCGGGTCGCGTGGCGCCCTACGCGGTCGTTCCCGCACTGCTGACGCTGCTCGCGTTCGACAACGTCACCACAACTGCCGCCAGCGGTGGCGGGCTCAGTTTCTCCATGAAGTTCTCACTCCCGACTGCCGTCCCGACGCTGTGGACGGTCTTCGACCCGCCGACGACCGGCGTCTCGTTCGTCACGCCAACCTCGCTGAGCGTCCTCCCCGTCTACCTGGTCGTCGACGCGGTGCTCACGGCGGGCTACCTCGGCGGCATCTACGACGCCGCCCACGACGTTGAGCCGGACTTCGCGGAGAACGTTTCGTCGTACGCGCTGCCTGTGCTCGGCGTCCGCGTCGTCGAGTTCCTGACCGTCGGCGCGTTCGGGTTCCTGCTCGTCACGGGCGGGAACATCCTGCTGGCGTTCCTGGGCTTCCCGCTTGTGCTGCTCGCGGGCTACCTGCTCTGGGGCGCGCCGTTCCTCGTGGTCGCCCGCGACCGCGGCGTCGTCGACGCGCTCGCTGAGAGCGTCTCGCTGGCGCTGGACGGCGGCCACTACCTCTACTTCTCCGTGGTGTTCGCGGTCGGCGTCGCCGTCGTCTCGCTGTTCGTCTCGGCCGTGCTCGCCGCAGGCGGCTTCGTGACCATCGTCATGATGGCCGTCGTCGTCGCGTACCCCGCGCTAATCGGGTCGGCGGCTGCGATGCTCGTCGTGGACGAGGTGGCAGACCAGCCAGCACGCGACCAGCGAGGCCGCAACGAGCCAGCGCACGGCAACGACGGCCAGTCTCGCGACGCTTAAGTCAGACAGTCGCCTACGCCGCATCGTGCAGAACGTCACGGACCGCACGAGCAACCCGTTCGGCATGCAGCCGCCCTGCGATTCGTTCGTCCCGGGCTATGGCGACGCGAACGCCGACTTCCACGTCGTCGGCGACCACCCGGGCGTCCACGGCGGCGGCGACACCGGCGTGCCGTTCACGGGGACGCCAGGTGCCGAGCGCCTCCGTCACGCGCTGACGGCCGCAGGGCTGCTCGACGACGACGGCGAGCCGGTCGAACTCTTCCTCTCGTACCTCCACTCCTGCGTCCCTGACGACGAACCAACGGAGCGCGACTACACGGAGATGGAGCCGTTCTTCGACGCGGAGCTGCGCGCCATCACCGCCCACGTGCTGTTGCCGGTCGGGGAGCGCGCGACCCGCCACGTCCTCGAAACGTACACCGCCATCGTCGCCGACGAGGTCGACCTCGCGGACGTCCACGGCGAGGAACTCCACGGCAGCGGCTGGCTGGTCGTGCCCGCGCTTGACCCCGGCGAGTGGACCGACGACGACGAGGCCGCGTACGTCGGCGCGCTCCGCAGCCTCCGGGCGACGGACTATCACCGCGAGGCGGACCTCGGGCGGTTCCTCGTCGGTCCCGAGTCCTACCGCGTCCGGTAGCCAGCAGGTACGCATTTGTCGGGGTGCCGCGTACGGGGTGGTGTGCACCACATCCAGTTGTCGAACACCGCCTTCGAGGGCCATAACAGCGTCTACCTCCTCGGGGACGGCGACGCGGACGCGCCGACGACGCTCGTCGACACGGGCGTCGCGACACCGGCGGTGGAATCCGAACTGCGGGCCGCGCTCGACGCGCGCGGCGTCGCGTTCGCCGACGTGGACCGCGTGTTGCTCACGCACTGGCACCACGACCACGCGGGGCTCGCGGGCGCGATTCAGAACGAGAGCGGCGCGACCGTCTTCGTCCACGAGGCCGACGCGGACCTCGTCTCACAACGCGGGCACGCCCGCGAGGACCTTCAAGAGGCGCAGGAAGCCGCGCTCTACGACTGGGGGCTCCCCGACGACGAACGCGAGGGGCTGCTCGCGTTCAACGCCGAGCACCGCGGCCTGCGTGGCGAGCCGGTGAACGTGACGGAAGTCGCGGACGGCAATGCTGTCGCGCTCGGCCCGTTGGAGGCCGAAGTCGTCCACCTCCCCGGGCATGCCGCCGGCCTCGTCGCGTACGTCGTCGAACGCGAAGGCCGCCGCGAGGCGTTCGTCGGGGACGCCGTGCTCCCGAAGTACACGCCGAACGTCGGCGGCGCGGACGTCCGCGTCGACCGACCGCTCGCGAAGTACCTCGACAGCCTGGAGCGCGTCGAAGCGCTCGAACTGGACCGCGCGTGGCCCGGGCACCGCGGCCCGATAATCGCGCCCAGCGAGCGCGCCCGCGACATCGCGGGCCACCACGAAGAACGCACCGCTCGCGTCGAGAAGGCCGTCGCCGACCTCGCGCCCGCGACGGCGTGGGAGGTCAGCGCCGAACTGTTCGGCTCGCTGGCCGGCATCCACGTCCTCCACGGCCCCGGCGAGGCGTACGCCCATCTCGACCACCTCGTCCGCGAGAGACTGCTCGAAGCGACTGCGGACGGCTACGTGCCGGCCTGAGCGCGTGCCGCAACCCCGGCTACTTTGCCGCTCGCGGCCGTAATTTGGGTATGGTCGAGATGGAATCCGAGACGGAACTGGATGCGGGCGACCCCGCGCCCGACTTCCAGTTGGAGGGAACGGACGGCGAAACGTACGGCCTCGACGACTTCGCCGACTACGACGCGGTCCTGCTGGTGTTCACGTGCAACCACTGTCCGTACGCGAAGGCAAAGTTCGATGTGCTCAACGACATCGCGGCGGACTATGACGACGCCGCGGTCGTCGGCGTCAACCCTAACAACGCCGAGGAGTACCCCGACGACTCCTTCGAGCGCATGCAGGAGTTAGTGGACGAGGGCACCATCCAGTACGACGCCTACCTCCGCGACGAATCCCAGGAGGTCGCTCGCGCGTACGGCGCGGTCTGCACCCCGGACCCGTTCCTCCTGCGGAACACCGACGACGGCTTCGAAGTGGCCTACCACGGCCGCCTCGACGACGCGCTCAACCCCAGCGACGAGCCCACGCGGCCCGGCGGCGACGTCCGCGACGCCATCGACAGCATCCTCGCCGGCGAGCAGATCGAAAAGGAGTGGCAGCCGTCCCGCGGTTGCTCCATCAAGTGGACCGACGAGTAGTGGACGGTAGTTCTTTGAGCGGGCGGGCCGTCCGTCCGGCGTGACTCGACGCGCGACAGTCCTCGTTCTCGCAGCGCTGGCCTGCGGCGTGCTCTCAGCAGCGACGCCCGAACTCGTCGGCTCCGCGACCGTGGCTGGCTACCCCATCGCGGTCGTCGTCTCGCGCGTGTTCGCCGTGTTCGGGACGGCGTTCGCCGTCGCCGCCGCCTACCACGCCGCGGTGTCGCTGGCGCTGTCCTCGACGATGGACAAACGTCGCCGGCACCGCGCGCAGTCCGTGCTCCGACTCGCGTTCCTCGTCGTCGCCGCCATCGCGGTGCTCGGCGTCGCGACGGACCGCTGGGTGCCCGCGCTCGTCTCGCTGGGCGTCGCTGGCGTCGCGGTGTCGCTGGCGCTCCAGCAGCCGCTGTTGAGCCTGCTCGGATGGGTGTACGTGATGACCAAGCAGCCCTACCAGGTGGGGGACCGCGTGCGCATCGACGACTCGAAGGGTGACGTCATCGACGTCGACTACCTCGTGACGACGCTGTGGGAGGTCAACGGCGAACTCGTCACGACGAACCAGCCCTCCGGCCGACACATCACGGTCCCCAACAGCGTCGTGCTGACCAGCCACATCGTGAATTTCAGCCGCGAGGAGTTCCCGTACGTCTGGAACGAACTCCCCGTGCAGGTCGCCTACGAGACCGACCTCGAGTTCGCGAAGACACTCCTCCGAGAGACCACCGAGGAGTACCTCGGCGAGACGATGGCTCGCGAGGTCGAGCGCTTCCGGCGCCAGCTCGCGGAGACGCCGGTCGAACTGGAAGTCCAGGACCGCCCGAGCGTGAACGTCAAACAAGGAGAATCCTGGGTCGAACTCCGCGTGCGCTACCTCGTCAGCCCGAAGCGCGCACAGCGCGTCCGCAATGACCTCTACGGGCGCGTGCTGAAGGCGTTCAACGAGCATCCCGAGCGCGTGAAGTTCCCCGTCAGTCGGAACCGTTGACTCCGGTACCGCTATGGGCCGCGCTCCCGACGGCGCACCCATGAACCGCGTGTTGAGCGACACCATCGACGCCTTCCTCGACGCCGCGAACCCCGAACCGGCCGAACTGCTCCAGGAGATGACCGCGTACGGCCGCGAGCAGAACTTCCCCATTGTGGGGCCGGACGTCGGCCAGTTCTTCCGCGTGGCGGCGACGCTCGCGGACGCCGAGCGCGTCTTCGAGTTCGGCTCGGGCTTCGGCTACTCGGCGGCGTGGTTCCGCACGGCGCTCCCCGAGAACGGCAAAATCGTGCTCACGGACTACGACGAGTCGAACCTCGCGACCGCCCGGGAGTTCCTCGACCGACAGGATGGCGCGACCGCCCACTACGAGGCCGGCGACGCGATGGCGACGTTTGAGCGCTACGACGGCCCCTTCGACGTCGTGCTGCTCGACCACGACAAACCACAGTACGTCGACGCATTCGAGGACGCGCGCGAGAAACTCTCCGATGGCGGCGTCGTCGTCGCGGACAACGTGATGGCGGGGCCGGTCGAACCCGAGAACGTCACGGCCGCGCTCGACGGCGCGGAGCCCGTCGACGACCACACGGCGGCAATCGCGGCGTACGTCGAACACGTCCGCGACGACCCCGGCTTCGAGACGGCGTTCGTGCCGCTCGGAGAGGGTATCTCGGTCAGCGTGAAGAGATAGGTGCGTCAGTCGCGGTACGCGAGCAGGGCGGCTCCGGCAATCGCGAGCGCGGCGACGGCGATCCCGAAGCCGGGCAAGTTGGCGTTCGAGTCGTCGGTCGTGTCGACGGCCGTCGTGCCGTCGCTGTCACCGGTCGTGGACGCTGGCGTCTGCTCGTCGCCCTCGGTGGTCGGCGTGTCGTCGCTGGTGCCGGAGCCGACGGTCAGCGTCGCGGTCGTCTCGCCGCCGCTGGACTGCGGGTTGATGTCGAGTGGCGTCACGTAGCTGCCGGCTTCCTCGGGGTGCTGGACGTCCTCGTAGACGACGACAACTTCGTCGCCCTCGTCGACGTCGTAACTGCCGCCGAGGCCGATGGTGAGGACTTCGCCGTTGCTGGATGCGCCGACGCTGTCGACGTCGTCGGAGACGTTCACGTCGATGGTGTCGCCCGAGGCGTCGTCGCCGCGGTCGATGCCGATCTTCGCGACGTCGTTCTGGTCGACGTTACTGGCGTCCGCGCCGGACTCGGAGTAGTCAACTTCGAAGCCGTTCCACGAGCCGGCGGTGTCGGCGCCGGCGGTCGCGGTCACGAGGTGCGTGGAGGTTTCACCGGGACCTTTCGGGTCGGGGACGAGCGAGCCGTCGGTCGCGGCGCTTGCGACACCGGCGGTGGCGCCGGTGACGACTGCGAGCGTGACCAGGGCGACCGCAAGGCGGTTAGCATTCATTGTTGCGTTCGGCGGATACGCAGGGGAATAAAAGTGTCTTGTGGCGCGACGAGCGACAGGAACTCGTAGCCGGCGGCCGTCGGTGGGAACGTGCCACTGCTCCAATTCGACACCGACTTCCCGGTCGCCGACGCCGAGGCCGACGCATTCGCCGACGCCGTCACCGACCTGTACGTCGAGACGATGGACGCCGACCGGTCGTACGTCGCAGTCGTCGTGCGCGACGACGGCCACCTCTCGCTCGGTCGCGCGGTCGCTGGCCGGCGGGTGTTCTGTTCGGCGGACGTGCGCGAGGGACGCGACGAGGAGACGAAGCGCGCGTTCGCGACGGCCGTGATGGCCGAGACCGCCAAGCGCTTCGGCGTCCCCGAGGAGAATCTCAAAGTCGTGTTCACGGAGCACGCCGGCGCACAGATGCACGGCGTCGACCGCGTCGGCGGCGACTGGGGTTAGTCGATTACTTCGAGGACTTCGTCGGCGTGCTCCTCGGGGTCGACGCCCTCGAACGCCGCGACGATGTCGCCGTCCGGCCCGACGACGTACGTGTTCCGGAAGACGCCCTCGACCTCGTTGCCGAAGACATTCTTCTCACCGTAGGAGTCGTAGGCACTGGAGACCGAGCCGTCCTCGTCGCTCAACAGGTCGAAGGGGAGGTCGTACTTCTCCGCGAAGTCCTTGAGGTCCTCGACGGGGTCGTCGCTGATGCCGAGCACGGGGACGTCGCGCTGCTCGTACTCGTCCCAGTTGTCGCGGAAACTGCACGCTTCCGTGGTGCAACCCGGGGTGTCGGCGCGCGGGTAGAAGTACACCACGACGTACTGGTCGTCGTAGTCGGACAGCGCGACGGGTTCGCCGTCCTGATTCGGCAACTCGAAGTCGGGTGCGGGTTCGCCTTCCGAGAGCATACCTGCGATTCGTCCTCATCCGGTGAAGCAGTTACGGTACCAGCGAGAGCGCGTACAGGACCCCCATCCCGACGGCGACAGTCGCGAGCATATCCTCGGTCCGCCACGCGACCACGGCCGCTATCGCACCCGCGAGGAGGCGGTCATTCCCGAGAGAGACGGCGAGCACGGCGTCGCTGAGCACGAGTTCCGGAAGGACGAGTGCCGCGAGCACGGCCGGCGGCACGTACGAGAGCACGCGCTCGACGCGCGGCGGCACGTCATCAAGCCGACCTAACAACGCGATGAACGACACCCGCAGAGCGTACGTGCCGGCCGCGGCCGCGAGGACGACCAACCAGAGGCTCACTGTCCCACCCCCATCTCGCTCACGAGCACGGCGGCAGTCACACCCGAGAGGCCGGCGACAATGATGCCGAGGTTCATCGGCGCGCCGACCGCCACGACGGCGACAAAACCGCCGACCGTGGCCGCGACGGCCGTCGGTTCGTCGCTAATCGACGGGACGAGCAACGCGAGGAACAGCAGCGGCACCGCGAAATCCAACTGGAGGCCGCCGGGCATGCGGTCGCCGAACACCACGCCCGCGACCGTCCCGGCGAGGTACGTCACGTAGACGGCTGCGGCAGTGCCGAGGTAGTACGCCAGCCGGTCGGTGTCCTCGTTGCGCTCGAACTCCGTGACGGAAATTGCGAACGTCGTGTCCAAGAGGAACTGCGCGCAGACGAGTCGCCAGCGCTCGGACAGACGGCGGAAGTGCGGCGCGATGGCCGCGCTGTACATCGTGTACCGGAGGTTCACGACGACCGCCGTAAGCGCGACGACGGCGAGCGGTGCGTTGCTGGCCAGAAGGTCGATGGCCGCGAGCTGCGACGCGCCGCCGAACACCGTCGCGGACATCGCGACAATCTGCACGCCGGAGAAGCCCGCCTGCACGGCCGCCGCGCCGACAACGAACCCGAACGGAATGTTGGCCGGAAGCGTCGGAAAGGTGTCCCACACGCCAGCCACGAAGTCCTCGCGTTGGCTCACTAACTCGGAGTAGGCGGCGACGCCCGCTTGAACGTTCCGACGCTGTGGCGGCCCGCAGCTACAGGGTCACAGCGAGTAGTCGCCTTCACGAATCTGGGCGTACTTGCGCTTCCGGTAGCGGAACTTCGCGCGCTTGTAGCGTGTGTACAGGCGAATGCCGCCCGCGGCCGAGCGCGCGTTCGACTTCGAGATGATCTTTCCGCTGTCGCTGGACTCGAGCATCTGCCGGGTGATGCGGATGGTCTTGTCCCAGTCGGCGGGCCCGAACTCCCCGACGACGTCGGCCATCGCGACGTTCCGCCGGATCTCGTCGCCGATGGCGTCGTGCCACGCGGCGTTGTACTCGTCGAGGTTGCCCTCGGCGGCGAGGCGGCCCGCTAGTTTCCCGGTTCGGTGGGCGACGTGGTCGCCGCCCTCGTGGAACGACGACGTCGCGCCCATCGCGCCGCCGACGACCGCGATGCCGGCGTCGGTCGGGGACTCGATGGGGCGCGTCGAGGAGATGGCGTACGTCTCCGTGCTGTTGGACTTCCCGTGGCCGTCCACGAGCGGGAAGTCCTCGTCGACGTCGTACTCGTCGCCGTACAGTTCGTCGAGGAGACGCTGGAGGTACACCTTCCCTGAGGGGATGCGCTCGTCGTCCTCCCGGAGGAGTCGCCACTCACTGGCGTCGAAGTCGTCGACGTCCAGGCCGATGGGCATCGTGAGGCCGACGCGCGCGACGCCGTCCCGGTTCGGGAACACCCACGGGTAGGCAGTCTCGCCGGGCATCCAGCCCCACCAAAACTTCAGCGTGTCCTCGTCGAACAGTTCCTCGGGGAACTGGCGGTACTCCTGGTAGGCGATGTGGTTGGCGGAGGGCGGGCTGAGCAGTTCGCTGGCACGCTTGCCGTCGGGGAGCAGCGGGTCGAGCACGCGCATCGTCACCTGGCGTTGCGGGCCGTCCGCGAGCACGAGGTACTCCGCTGTGACCTCCTCGCCATCCCCGAGCGTCAGCGTGTGCTCGTGGCCGCCCGAGAGATCCGAGTCGACGCCCTTGACGCTGGTGCCAGCGACGTAGTCGGCACCGGCGACTTCGGCGCGGTCGCGCAGCCAGTCGTCGAACTTCGCGCGGTGGAACGTGAACCCGAAGTTGTCGTAGTCAGCGTCGATACCCGTGCGATCTACGACGACCTTCTCGTCGGGGCCAATGAACGCCGCGTCTGCGAGTTCCTGCTCGACGACGTCGTCGGGAATGTCCGCGAAGTCGAGGTCCGCGATCTCCAGCCAGTAGTCCAGAAAGCCCGCAGCGTCCGTCGAGTCCGGGCCGAGGCGGTTGCGGTCGGCCCGCGGAACGCCCTTCTCGTAGACGACGGCGTCCGCGCCCCGGTCGGCGGCCGCATACGCGGCTGCCGACCCCGCCGGCCCGCCGCCCACGATGGCCACGTCTACGTCGGTCATAGTACTCTCGTCACCGCGCTGGCGTTAAAGTGCTTCGAGTTTTCATGCCGAGATTGACGGAGTCCCCGACGGAGTCGCGCGTTCCCGGCGACGCCAGTCCAATCCGAACATATAAGTCCTTCAACAGTAGTGTCGGCGTATGGACCGCGTGCGCGTCGCCTACGACGTCGTGCGAGCGTACGTGTACACGCTCCTTCTCGTGTCCGGTGCCACGGTCGTCTGGCTGCTCGCACCCCAGATTGCAGAAGCGCCGCAGGTCACGGGCCTGTGGTTCGCCGTCGGCGGGTTCGGCGTGCTCGTGCTCGTCACGTTCCTGCTCGCACAGTACGCGCGCCACGTCTGAGCACGGCCACGTCAGTCGTCCGCGACGCCGTTCGGCGATGAGAACGAGTAGAACTGCGCGTCGAAGTCCGCCGGCTCGAACTCGTCGACGAGGCCGTCTAGGTTCACCTCGACGGCCTCGATTTCCGTGCGGAGTTCGTCGTACTCCGGGTGCTCGGCGAGATCGCCGACTTCGTGCTCCAGAGCGGCGCGCTTCGAGAGCAACCGGAAGTACCGCTGCACGTAGGCGTCGTACTGCTTGCGGTCGACGAGCGACGCCACCACGCTCCGTATGTCCTCCCGGGAGGCGGGCTTCGTAACGTAGTCGTCGAACCCCATTTCGAGAACGTCGAGGCCCGGCTCGACGGCGGTTACCATCGCGACCTGGCAGTCGTCGTACTGCTCGCGAATCGCGGTCAGCACTTCCCGGCCGGAGAGGCCCGGGAGCCGCCGGTCGAGCAACACGACGTCAACCGTCACGTCCAGCAGGTCGAGGGCGTCTCGGCCCGTGTGCGCGATGCGGACGTCGTAGTCGTCACCCAGCCACGCGTCGTAGAGGCTGGCGAGCGCTCGCTCATCCTCGACGACGAGGACCGTAATCGCGTCGCTTCGTGAGTCGTCCGCGGAGCCGCCTGCATCCCGCTCAGGCATCGTCGACTCGTATCCCAGACATACGCTACCTCGGAGTGCCGATAGGAAAGGCGGTCTACCTCGATAGAGTGATATGAACCATGCCACCGACAGGCGTGGTACGTACAGCCGTGATAGCCACTGTCAGCAGTAATTTCGACGGAATCTAGCCCTCGAAGACGACGTCGAAGACCTTCCAGATGGCGGCGTGGAGGTGCTGGCTGAACGTCTTCTGGGAGATATCCATCGCGGCCGCGAGTTCCGCTTGTGAGCAGCGCCGGGGCTCGTCGAAGTAGCCCCGTTCGTAGGCGAGGTACGCCGCCTCCCACTGTCGGTCGGTGAGCGCGTCGGCAACCAGCGACCGCACGCCGCTCTCCGTGACGAACGGCGCGACGATATCGCAACTACGCTTGCCCACGAACGCGGCAGACGGGTGGGCGTCCTGCACGCGCTCAACGATACGCTGGAGATCCGCGTCTGCGGGCACGACGGCCGTGATGCGAGCCGCGTTGTCGGTGGTAGTCGCCGTCTGCGTCAGCACGCCGAGGCGCGCCAACGTCCCAACCACGGATTCAGTTGGGGAGAACTCCGCGATTACCTCGTCGCCGACGGTCTGGAGCGCGTCGATTTCTCCGTCGAGGGTGGCGGCAGTGGCTCGCTCGGCCAGTTCGCCCCCAGCGCTGTCGGCTAGACGCACGAACATAACGAGGCCGTCGTCGGTCCACAGCGAGTCCAGCAACTCCAGCTGGCAGTCCAGCGTCCGCGACACCCGGACGGCTGGGTAGGCCGTGTCCTCGACTTCGAATTCGAGTTCCGCGAACGCGGCTGGTTCGTCGGCCATCCCGTGTCCGGTAGGAAATATTGCTGGGGGTCACTTCACTTCTGGGCGAAAGTTAGGGAAAAGAACACGTCCGTTCCGCGTGGCCGCCGACTGCGTCAGGTCGCGCCGGTCACGGGAACAGGCCGCGGTACTCGTGGGCGTCCGCGGTGCGTTCGAGCGCGAGGGTGTACGCGGCGGTCCGCAGGTCCGGGATGTCCTTCTGCTCGTAGGCCGCGAGCATCTCGTCGAATGCCGTCGTCAGGCGCGCTTCGAGGTCGCGGTTGACCTCCTCGAGTTCCCAGGAGTACTGCTGGCTGTTCTGCACCCACTCCAGGTACGAGACGATGACGCCGCCCGCGTTCGCCAGGATGTCCGGCACAACGGGGACGTCGCGCTCCTTGAGGACGTTCGCGGCGTCGAACGTCGTCGGCCCGTTCGCGGCCTCCACGACGACGTCGGCCTGCAGGCGTTCGGCAACATCGACCGTGATGACGTCCTCGATGGCCGCGGGGATAAGTGCGTCCACGTTCATCGTTAGGAGGTCGTCGTTGCTGATGTGCTCGTGGGCGTCGTAGTCTTCGAGTCGGCCGTCGTTGGCGACGTGCGCGCCGACGGCCTCGACGTCGAGGCCGTCTGGGTCGTAGATGGCCCCCGTGACGTCAGACACCGCGACGACGTTCGCGTCGCGCTCGGCGAGCAGTTGGGCGGTCACGCTGCCGACGTTCCCGAACCCCTGGATGGCGATGTCGGCGTCCGCGATGTCCGTGCCGAGGTACTCGAAAGTCTCCTCGGTGACGATGGTGACGCCGCGGCCGGTCGCCTCCACGCGCCCCGCGGTCCCGCCGACCTCGGGGGGTTTCCCCGTGACGACCTCGGGGACGGCGTAGCCTTGGTAGACGGAGTACGTGTCCATAATCCACGCCATCGTGCGCGGATTCGTGTTCACGTCCGGCGCCGGGATGTCCGTGTCCGGGCCGATGATGCGCCGGATGCCCTCAGTGTAGCGGCGGGTGAGCTGCTCGATTTCGGACTGCGAGAGCTCTTTCGGGTTGCAGATGATGCCACCCTTCGCGCCACCGAACGGCAGGTCCACGAGCGCGGTCTTCCACGTCATCCACCCCGCGAGCGCGGAGACCTCCTCCTCGGAGACGTTAGGGTGGTATCGGATGCCGCCCTTGAACGGGCCGCGCGCGCCGTCGAACTGGCAGCGGTAGGCCTCGAACACTTCCACGGAGCCGTCGTCCATCTCCACGGGGAGACTCACGGACAGCGTCCGCTCGGGGTACTTCAGCCGCTCGAAGATGCCGTCGTCGATGTCCACGTACTCTCGCGCCTGCTCCATCTGCGCGAGCATGTTGTCCAGCGGACCAGTCTCTGTCATGTCTCGGCAGTATTTGCGCACTACATAAGGAGATGCCGCATCGCGGCCGCCGTGAGACACGTTCGCGGTGGACAGTGTCCGTGAACCGTGCCCTCGCCTCACTCGGGCACGCGCCTACTCCTCGCTGATGTCCGCGTCCGGGAGCTTCAGGACGTTCTCGCGGCCGATGCGGAACGACTCCAATTCGTCGCTCTCGCGCATGTCCTTGACGACCTGGCTGGTCTTGGCTTCCGTCCATCCCATCGCCTCCACGACGTCCTGCTGTTTCGCGCGGCCGCCCTGCTCGCGGAGGAACCGCTTGACGCGCTCCTCGTTGCTCAACAGCTCCTCGGGTGGCTCCGTCCCCGCCGCTGCACTCGCGGCCGCGCCCGCGCCTGCTTCCTCCGCAGACTCCTCGACGCCCGTCGCTGCTTCACCCGCACCGCCGCCCCCGCCACCTCCGCCAGCGGTTTCGGTCGGTTCGGTAGCGCCACCTGTGCCGCCGCCTTCACGACGGAAGTAGAGCCAGCCTGCGCCCGCGACAACGAGCACTGCCACGAGCGCGCCGACGAGCGCGGGAAGCACGACGTTGCTCTCGCCGCTGGACGCGGCAGTCGTCTCCGTCGGCTCGGTCGTCCCGGTCGCGTCGCTCGGCTCGATGACGAGGTGCGGCTGGTCGGTGCCGAAGTCCGCCGGGCCGCTCCACCGCACGGACGTCGCCGTCTCCTTGGCGGGCACCGGGTCGACGTCCGTGGCCGCATAGCCGTCCGGCCACGAGAACTGCAGCGACGTCTCGTTGTTCAGGTAGAACCCCTCCAGGGAGTCCCCAGCGACGATTTGTTCGCCGTCAGTCGCGGCGAAGCCGCCCCACTCGAAGGTGTAAACGACGAACCCGTAGGAGTCGGCGAACTCCGCGCTCGTCTGCTGGAACGCCCGCACGGAGACGTTCTCGACACTCATGTTGCGACCCGTGACGTTCTCCGCGGACGCCACCGTCGACTCGATGCGGGTGCGGAACCGGTCGACGTACCGCGACCGGTTCGCCTCGATGTCCGCCTGCAACTCCTCGAACGCCTGCGTCTCGTTCTCAGTCGTCAGTTCCATCCGGTACTTGAACGACCACGCGGCGCTGCCGTCCTCCTCGAGCGCCGCGGACAACGTCACGTCGTCCGGGTCGAACTCCTGTGCGACGCCGAACGGGCCGTCCGGCGCACCGGTACCCGCCGCTGGCGCGGCGACCGCCGCCACGACGAGCAACCCGACCACCCAACACGCCAGACCGCGGTCCATACGCTCACTCCGGTCGGTGCGCTTGAAAACGTTGTTATCGCTCGCCCGCGGTCGTGTCACTCTGTTTTGAGGTCCGCGTGACGAAGCCACAGTCCACGCCGAGCGACGCGAAAATGAGAGAAAATCGCGGCTGGCCGTCAGGCCGACGCCGCGCTGACGGGCTCGCCACAGGTCGGGCACGCCGACCCCGACGGCGTCTCGTCGAGGTCGCTTGCGTGCCCCGTCCAGCCGCAAATCGGACACTGAACCGGCTCGCTCCGGGACATACTTCGTCTAGGTGTGTGTGCGCCCGCCCGAAAAGCGTGGTGCCGGGTCAGCCGTCCGCGGACTGCTCGGGCGCCGCCAGCGCCGTGAATTCGACGTCGTGGTCGAGCATGTACTCGCGGAACTCCCCGACCATCGCTGGCAGCACACCGAGAATCCCGCGCTCGAAGGAGACGACGACCACCTCATTCTCGATGAATCCCGTGAACAGCACCATGTCGTCGGCGACCTTCACGAGTTGGGTGACGTTCTCGGCGCCCATCTGAGCCTCGTAGGCGGTCTTCGCGACGAGCTCCTGGAGCTCGGAGTCGGCGGCGTCGGCGTCCGCGTCGGTCCAATCGAGGTCCTCGCGCTCGTGGAGCACGTCCTGCTCGCGGGTGTCCGGATCGATGCGAACGAAAAAGCGCACCTTCTGGCCGGCGTGTGAGACGACGATGTCGCACATGTCCTCAGCGTAGCCCATACCCCGGTGTGCGAGTGGGTGCCAAATAGAACTGTGGGCGAACCGCCGAGTAATCAGTAGGCGTCGGCGAACTCGCGGGCGCACTCCCGGATGCCCGCGTCGTCCAGCCGGACGTGCTCGCCGCCCCGGTAAAGGACTTCGCCATCAACCATCGTGAACGTCACGTCGTCGCCGTGCGCCGCGAACGCTAGATGCGAGTAGGGGTCGTGAATCGGCGTCGAGCGCGCGTTGTCCGTCGTGAGCCCAACGACATCCGCCGTCCACCCCTCGCGGAGTTTGCCGACCTTCTCGAAGCCCGCGGCCTTCGCGCCGTTCCGGGTCGCCATCTCGAAGACGGTGCGCGCGGGAATCGCCGTCGGGTCCAGTTCCTCGACTTTCCCGAGGAGGCTGGCCTGGCGCATCTCCGTGAACGCGTCCAGCGTGTTGTTGCAGGGCGGGCCGTCGTTGCCCAGCGCGACGTTGATGCCGCGGTCGAGGTAGTCCCGAATCGGCGCGACGCCGGAGGCGAGTTTCATGTTCGAGGACGGGCAGTGCGTGACGTGCGTGCCCGTCTCGGCGAGCACCTCGCGCTCGGTCTCGTCGGTCCACACGCAGTGCGCCAGCACCACGTCCTCGCCCGTCAGCCCGACTTCATCAAGCCAGTGGACGTTGCGCATCCCCGTCTCGTCCTCGACGGTCTCGATTTCGCCGCGGTTCTCGCTGGCGTGCGTGTGGATGCGCACGTCGTACTCGTCGGCGAGGCTGCGACAGCCACGGAGACACGCCTCGGTGCAGGAGACGGCGAATCTGGGCGTGACGGCGTACCGGATGCGGTCGTTCCGGATGCCGTCGTACTGCTGGATGAGGTCCTCTGTCTCAGCGAGCGCGGCGTCGGTGTCCTCCAGCAGGTCGTCCGGGGAGTCCTTGTCCATTAGGACCTTCCCCATCAGCGCGCGGACGCCGGCGTCGGCCGCGGCGTCGAACGCCTCGTCGGCGTGCGCGACCGAGAGGTGGTCGATTGCCGTGGTCGTCCCCGACTCGATTAGTTCGAGGTAGCCGAGGTCCGCGGCCGCGCGCATCTCGTCGGGCCCCATCGACGCCTCCATCGGGAGCACGTGGTCGAACAGCCAATCCAGCAGCTCCTCGTCGTCGGCGATGCCGCGGCCGAGGCTCTGCACGGAGTGGATGTGCGCGCCGACGAGCCCGGGGGCGAGCAGGTCGCAGTCGACGCGCTCGTGGTCCGGGTACGCGTCCGCGAGGTCCGCGCGGTCGCCGACCGCCTCGATGCGGTCGCCAGCGACGACGACCGCGCCGTCGTCGATGCTCCGGTCGGCGTCACAGACGACAGTGTCGGCGCACAGTAGCGTCATGCCGTCACCACGTACGCCGCCTCCGCCCCTAACGCGTTGCGGTCTCGCCCCTCACCGCGCACGACTCGCCGCTACGTTGAAGCCGCCAGCACGAAATCAGGCAGTATGAGCGCTCTCTCGCGGTTCCGGTCATGGCTCGGCAGCGTCGACTTCGCGGTGACGGCCACCTCCGTCGTCGTCGCGCTCGCCGGTGTCTCATTGGTCTTCTCGCACGTGCCGGGCGAGCGGGACGCGTTCGCCCTCGTGATTCCCGCTGGCGTCGCGGTTCCGAACATCTACGCGGACTCATGGACCGAGCGCCTCGACAGCCGGCTCGCTGGCGTCGCGTGGGCGCTGGCGGCCTGTGGTGCTGTCGGCGCGTGCTACCTGCTCGTGTCGACTGGCGTGCGCGCGGTCGCCGGGGAGACGGCCGCGACCGTCACGGGGTTCGTGGTCACGTGGCTGCTCGGACTGGTGGCGTCGCGCGCCACGACGTAGACTCAGGGTCGGTGATTCGCGGCATACCCGCCGACGAGCCCGCCAGCGGCGAACGCGACGGCGACGACGAGCGCTCCGCCAGCGACGACGAGGCGCGGCACGACCGTGAGAAGGTCAACGAGCGCGGTCGTCGTCACGAGCGCGTAGTGGAAGTGGTGGAAAATGCCCACCGTGTCGCCGTAGAAGACGAGCCACCAGAACCCCGCGCCGACGCCGACACCCGCGAGGCTACCGGTCGCAGCGCCCGCGCGGAACGGCGCGTGGTCGGCAGCGACCGCCGCGACGAACCCGCCGACGGCGCCGACCGAGAGCACGCGGAACGCAATCGTCCCGACGCTCGGATGGTGGTGTGGCAACCCGGAGACGGCCGCGAGAAGCGCAGCCTGGACAAGTGAGCCGGCGACGACGGCGAGCGCGATTCGACGCACGAGGAGGCGTACGGGCCGGACGGACTGAAGCCTTCCGACGATCGTTCGCGGGACGGGCCGGCTATCTGTCTTCGAGGAGGGAATCCCGCCGTTTACGGCGTTGACGACACGCGTTGGGTCTCGTTCGCACACCAAAACGCTCCGCGTTTTGGGGACGGGCGTGAATCCGACAATTCCTCCACGAATCACGTGCTGACGCCGATACGGCTATTTACGTAGCATCAACTCGTCGCATGACGTACACCGAGGCGGTTCGCCGCCACCTAAATGCACAATATCGGGACTCCGAGGCCCAGAACGTTCGAGACACCCTCTCGAAGGGCTGTGGTGTCTCACCCAAGATAACTCCGAGTCCCCTTTCGGGAATAGGAGTAACGGCGGTGTGACCCCGCCAGTAGCCTAGTCATGCCGACTGGGCTACAAACCAGCAAATATCCCAAACCAGCGTTGCGGTGCGGACGTGGGGAGCCTCGCCGTTCGCGGCGAGGAGGAGGTCACCGAATACACTACTCGCGACCGACCGGTTTTAAATCCATTACTGGGCAGGACAGAGGTTCATCTGAGTCGCAGTGCGACGGGGTGCTGTTCGCAGTCGTCCACGCGTCTCGCTCATGGATGCGCCGCTGGAACTTCTATTCTACTGCCGACGCTCGCCATCGGAAATAACAACCGTTTGATGTATCTGTCATCGGGTTCTGAGTGAATACGTGGGGGTCATCGCTGAATTCACGTTCCGGCACCCGGGACTGCCGCTGATGCCGACGCTCGAAGAGAGCGGCGTGCAACTCGACGTCGAGCAAGCCGTCGCTGCCGACCCCGACGAGCCCGTCCTGTTCGTGTGGGCGTCCGACGGCGACCTCGACGACTTCGAAACCGCCGCCGAGCACGACCCGACGGTCGCGGACTTCACGCTCGTCGAGGACGCCGGCGACCGCCGGCTCTATCGGGTGGCCATCAACGGCGAGACGCCCGTGTCGCTGTACCCGATCGACGACCGCATGGAGGCATCGCGCCTCGATGTCTCCTCGACGGCGGACGGTGTGGAGGCGCGGCTCCGGTTCCCGGACCGGGAGAGTCTCTCGGAGTTCCAGCCGCGCGTCGAAGTGCGCGGCGTCGACGTCACCCTGCGCGGCGTCTACAGCGACACCGAGACCGCGCTCGGCGACGAGTACGGACTCTCCGCGAAACAGCGCGAGGCCCTCGTGACGGCTGCGGAACTGGGATACTACGACATCCCCCGGCAAGCGTCGCTATCCGACGTCGCCGACGAGATCGGCATCTCCTCGCAAGCGGTCAGTGAGCGCCTCCGGCGCGGCATCAAGACGTTCGTGCGGGAAGAACTGGACTGAAGTAATCCTGACCTCCTCCCACTCTTTCAGGGGTGGGATTCCTCACGCGGTGGGCAATCCCGCTTGATTGCCGCACTCGGAGGCAAATTTCCCCTCTTTTCGGGGTACTCCGGTCTGCGGGTTCCGCTTCGGCCCCTGAACGGGGGTCGTGGTGTGCCTTTCCCCTTGCCGGGGTATCCGCTCGCGGCAGAGCGCCTCGTGTTGCCACGAGAGCGTCTCTCCCCGTCGTGTTCTCTCGGGGAGCCGGCGGGCCGGGCCATCGGCCCAACCACCGCTATGGTGGTGAACAAGTGCGGGGTGGGCTTCCGCTCGCAACGTGTCATATTGCTGGTGCGCGACGCGCAGCTGTGACCCCTCGCACAATCGGACTGGTGCTCGCCGTCGTCGTCCTACTGAGCGGCTGCACCGCGCCGCCCGTGGACCGAACACCCAGTGCACGGGAGCGACGTTCGCGTGCACGTCGTCGACGATCACGCAGATGCATCGGTCGTTACAGTCAGCGCCGCGCCCGCCGGCCACAAAGGGCTCGCCGTCGAACTCGTGAACAGCACGGTACTGGAGTACCCGGACGCCCGCGACATCGAGGACATCCCGGAGACAGTCGTTCCACGAACGGTTTCCCTCCGACCAATCGGTGACGGCGTGGAGTCGCGGACGTACCGTTGGAACGGCACGCAGAACACGACCGCGCTGTTCGAGAATGTCCCGCGGAACACCATGGTCTTCTACTCGGTCGGGAAGCCGACCGGCAACGAGCCGATGCAGATGCTCGGCCGGCTCACCTGCGGGCCCGAAACCACGCTCACCGAAGTCACCATCCGCATCAACGTGGACGGCAGCATCGCCGCGGGCAACAACTGCCAGATCGACTGACGCGAACACGACCGTGACCGCGGGACCGCGACGCCTTTGTACCGCAGGCACCCACCGAGTAGTATGCGCGTCGAGAACTCCTTCATCCCCGCACCCGGCGTCGGCGAGACCACCGAGCGACGCCTCTGGCAGCACGGCGTCACGCACTGGGACGACTTCGACGCGAGCGCGCCCGGCGTCGGCGAGACCACCGCCGCGAACGTCCACGCGTTCATCGACGACGCCCGGGCGGCGCTCGACACGGGCAACACCCAGTTCTTCGCCGATGCGTTCCCGAACAACGCCCTCTGGCGGCTCTACGAGAACGTCGCCGACGACGTCGCGTTCTTCGACATCGAGACCACCGGCCTGGACAAGCGCGGCAGCGACGTGACGACGGTGAGCGTCCACCACGGAGGGAGCACGGAGACGCTCGTGCGCGGCGACGACCTCACTAGCGAGAATCTCACGGAACTGCTGGACGCCTCGCTCGTGGTGTCGTTCAACGGGAAGCGCTTCGACCAGCCGTTCGTCGAGCACAACTACGACGTCAACGTGGACGCTCCCCACCTCGACTTAATGTACCTCTGCCGGCGACTCGAATTGACCGGGGGGCTCAAGCAGGTCGAGCAGGATCTCGGCATCGACCGCGGCGGGATGGACGTCGACGGCCGCGAGGCGGTCCGGCTCTGGCACCGCTACGAGGACGGCGACGAGGCCGCCCTCGACAAGCTCGTAGAGTACAACCGCTACGACACCCAGAACCTCGAGACACTTCTCGATACGGTTACCGGCCGGCTTCACGAGGAAGTCTTCGAGCCGCACGCCTGAGGCGACGCAGTTCTCCCGACGTTTTCCTGCCTCGAGCCTCGGCCACCACCACGTTTTATTACCTAGTTTTACAACCTAGTTATTCATGCCGACGCAGCTCGAACACGCCCGCGACGGGACGGTCACGCCCGCCATGGAACGAGTCGCCGAACGGGAAAACCGCGACCCCGAGTTCGTCCGCCAGCAGGTCGCCGAAGGGCAGGCAGTCGTCCCGAACAATCACGGACACGCCTCGCTTGACCCGATGGTCGTCGGCCGCGAGTTCGCCACGAAAGTCAACGCCAACATCGGGAACAGCGAGACCACTAGCAGCCGCGAGGAGGAACTCCAGAAGCTCCACACTGCAGTCCACTACGGCGCGGACACCGTGATGGACCTATCGACGGGCGCAAACCTCGACGAAATCCGCGAGATGCAGGTTGAGCACTCGCCGGTACCTGTCGGCACGGTTCCAATCTACGAGGCCGTCACGCGCGTTGACGACGTCCCCGACATCACGCCCAGTCTCCTGCTGGACGTCATCGAGAAGCAGGCCGAGCAGGGCGTCGACTACATGACGATACACGCGGGCGTGCTCGCCGAACACCTCCCTCTGACCGACGGCCGCACTACCGGCATCGTCTCGCGCGGCGGGTCGATTCTTGCGCAGTGGATGGAGGAGAACGGCGCGCAGAATCCGCTGTTCACGCACTTCGAGGACATCTGCGAGATATTCCGCGAGCACGACGTGACGTTCTCGCTGGGCGACGGCCTCCGCCCAGGGTCGCTGGCGGACGCCAGTGACGACGCCCAGTTCGCGGAACTGGAGACGCTCGGGAACCTCACGCAGGTCGCGTGGGACCACGGCGTCCAAGTGATGGTCGAAGGGCCGGGTCACATCCCGATGGACGAGATTCAGGAGAACGTCGGGCGCCAGCAGGAGGTCTGCGACGGCGCGCCGTTCTACGTGCTCGGGCCGCTGGTGACGGACGTCGCGCCCGGCTATGACCACGTTACGAGCGCCATCGGCGCGACCGAAGCGGCGCGGGCGGGCGCTGCGATGCTGTGTTACGTCACGCCGAAAGAACATCTCGGCCTTCCGGACACTGAGGACGTCCGCGAGGGGATGGCCGCCTACCGCATCGCCGCGCACGCCGGCGACGTCGCCGCCGGCCTCCCGGGTGCTCGTGACTGGGACGACGCGCTCTCGGAGGCGCGGTACGAGTTCGACTGGTCGCGGCAGTTCGACCTCGCGCTCGACCCCGAGCGCGCCCGCGACTACCACGATCAGACGCTCCCCGGCGACAACTACGAGGACGCGCGGTTCTGCTCGATGTGTGGCGTGGAGTTCTGTTCGATGCGCATCGACCAGGACGCCCGCGACGCCGACGGCGAGATGGAGGGCATCGACAGCGAGACCGATCTCGGAGCGTCGCCCGCTGCCGACGTGAACCTCCCGCCGGTCGGCGTCCACGACACCAGTGACGTGCCCGAGAGTGCGGAGTTCAAGGAGCACGACCACGCCGACGATCTCGCGGCGGACGACTAGGAACTGGCGTCGACGACCGTCTCGAACAGTGGTTCGACGACTTCGGCGAGGTCGTCGTCGGCGTCAACGGCGAGGTGGGCGTGACAGCGGCCGTTCGCGGTGCCGACGCGGTGCGTGACGGCGAGGAGGAACTGGACGAGCTGCTGGCGGCCGGTCTCGTCCGTCGGCCGCGGCAGCCCGTCCACGCAGACGATAAGCCGGTTCGACTCCGGAACGTCGGCGTCGAGGTTCGCAATCGTGTCCGAGACGACGATGCCAGCCTCCGAGAGCGCGAGGTCGTCGTAGACGCCCGTGTTGTACAGGTGGTCCACACTCGTGCAGCACTGCCCCGACTCTGCGTCGGCGGTCGCGCGGACGCGATGCGCGTCGTCGGCACTCTGGTCGGCGAGCCGGCGACAGGCGTCGTCGTGACTAGTTTCGCCGAGAATGAGCGTCGTCCCAGCCCGGGCCTCGCCAGTGTCTGGGTCGCTAGCGGAGCGCCCTGCGTCGCCGCTCATCGATAATCCTATCTATAGGTTGACGGTTAATCGTTGTGGCTCTTGTCGCCCGCGAGCATCGCCGCCTCGTTAGTGTACTCCGCGATGGCGGCGCGGTCACCGGTCAGTCCCGTGCCGACGTAGTACGACGCACACGCGTTCGCGAGCCACAGCGACGGCTCCCACCCCCACTCGCAAGCCCGCGCGAAGCCGAGCGCCGCCGAAAAACGGTCGCCACCGCCCGTGAACCGGGAGACGTCCGCCGTCTCGAAGTTCGGCACGTCGACGACGTCCTCACGCGTGGCGGCGACCGCGCGCTCTTCGCCGTGCATCACGACCCCCGTGATGCCCGCGAATTCACGGAGATCGCGGGCTTCCTCGACGACGCTTCCCTTGACGCCGACTGCCGACGCCAGCGACTCGAGTTCCTCGTCGTTCGAGCTCACGATTACGTCGTAGCGGTCCGCGAGCGCGCCCAGCGCGTCCACGAATCCCGCGCGCTCGGCTGGCGTCCGCACCGCGACGCCGCCCGGGTCAAGCACGAGCACGCCGCCCTCGCCAGGGCGGTCGGCTGCGCGGTGGAGCGCGTCCGTTGAGTTCGCCAGCGACGACCAGTTCGTCCAGACAACCGCGTCCGCGTCCAGCGCTGCGTCCCCGCCCGCGGCGACGAGGTCGTCGTACGTCCACGTGCGGATGTCCGTCGACTCCGTGGTCAACATCATCGCGGAGTCCTCGAACTCGTAGACGTTCACGGACGCGGGCGCGCCCATCGAGTGGGCGTCCGCGTCGAGCACCCCGAACACCTCGTGGTCGAGGTGGCCGTACAGTTCGACGTCCGCGCCCAATTCGCGGCCCTGTATCGCCGCGTTCACAGCCTGTCCGCCGGGTTCGACGCCGCGGTGCTCGGTGACGAACGAGCGCTGTCCGCCCGACAACTGCTCGACGAACACGCTGCGGCTCTCGGTGGCGTGCCCGCGGTCGAGCACGCCGAACCGCCGGTCGACGCTCCCGTCCGGCAGCATCGTCATCGTCGGAGAGGGGGCGTCCGCGAGCCGCGCGGCCAAGTCCATGTCACGTGGTTCGTGTGGCGCCACTAAACGGTTCCCCGATTCGCTACTCGGCACGGATGCGTCGCGTCGCCGCGAGGAACCCGTCGGCGTACGACTCGTCGAGCACCGCATCTGCGGCGTCGCGCGCGGCGTCGTCGGCGTTCGCCACGGCGTAGGACTCACCGGCCACGTCGAACAGTTCCACGTCGTTCGCGGAGTCCCCGACAGCGGCGAAGTCCTCGGGCTCGTAGCCGAGTTCCGTGGCGACGACCTCCAGCGCCGCGCCCTTGCTCGGCTCGGTGGCCTTCACGTGGTACGCGAACCCCGTGTCCACGACGCTCAGGCCGTGCTCGTCGGCGAGGTCCGTGAGCACGTCAAGCGGGCGCTCGCGGTTCACCGCCAATTCGGTCTCCCGCCAGCGGTTCACGAGGTCTGACTCCCCCCAACCGAGGTCGAAGCCCGCATCCGCGAACGCCTCGCGGACGTCCGCGGCGGCGTCCCTGTCGCCGAAGTAGAACAGTTCGTCGTTCACGTACGCGACGCCACCATTCTCCGCAATGACGCGTTCTTCGACGCCGACGAACTGAGAGAGAGCGACCGGGTACGGCAGCGCCTTCCCCGTCGCAATCACGACCGGCGCCTCCCACTCCCGGAGCACGTCCAGCACACGGCTGTCGATGGACCGGTCCGGGCGACTCAACGTCCCGTCGATGTCGACGGCGAGCGGCGCGTCCATACCCGGAAAAAGTAGTGCTGGCGTAAATGCCGTACTCTTCGCGGGCGCTCACGCGTCAGGGAGCGTACGTACCTTCGAGGAGCGCGTCGTCGAGGACGTGACCCTCGACTGCGGCTTCGACCTCCTCCCGGCCCGCCGACTCGGGCAGGTCGAGTTCGGTGTCGAGCGCGTACAGTTTGAATTGGTATGTGTGCTCGCGGTCCGGCGGGGCCGGCCCGCCGTAGCCGCGCTCGTCGAAGTCATTCGTCCCCTCGGTCGTGCCGTCGGCGCTTGCGTCCCAGTTCTCGGGAATCTCCTCAACACTCGGCGGGACATTCCACACCGTCCAGTGGTCCCAGATTTTTCCGGCGGGCTTCCGGGCGTCCGGGTCGTCCATGACGAGTGCCAGCGATACCGCGTCGTCGGGCACCCCCGAAATCGACAGCGGCGGGTTGACGTTCGCGGCGTCGTGGCCGTACTGCTCGGGAATCCGGTCGCCGTCGTCGAACACGGGGCTGGACACGGACAGACTCACGCGCGACCACTCCGGTGCATTATCGGCTGCTCGCTCGGCACACACAAAAAGCTCGTCGCCGGCCCCGGGAGGCCACGTGTGGCCCGTCCCGAAGTCGGGCGGCGAAGCCGGCGGGTATCAAAGGGGTTATTTCGTCGTTGGCTGTACGTTGAGGTGGCGACGCGCGCCGTGGTAGCTCAGTGGCCAGAGCAGTCGATTTGTAATCGACCGGTCGGGGGTTCAACTCCCCCCCACGGCTTCCCTTCTCAGTCGTCGGTCGCGGCTTCCGGCCGATAGCCCCGGCTGATGGCCTTCCACTTCCCCGTGGCGAAGCGGTAGTAGTTGATGACCGCGGGCGCGACCGTCTCCGCGAAGAACGCGAGGTAGACGCCGAGAAGCCCCAGCGAGGTCGTCGCGCCGAGGTAGACCAGCGGAATCGCGAGCCCAAACATGCCGAAGACGCGGCTGTAGAACGGCCAGCGAGTGTCGCCCGTGGCGTCAAGCGCCCCCGCGACGGCGCTCGTGACGCCCTGTGGAACGATGGCGAGCGCGGCTGCGTACACCATCCCGACTGCGATGGGGACGCTCGCGGACGTCGGGTCCTCGACGAACAGCACGACGATGTCCCGGGCAAAGATGGCGACGAGCGCGGCGAACAGCGCGTACGTGGCGACGGAAAACACGACGATTTCACGGCCGTAGGCTTCCGCGGTGGACTCGTCGCCGCGGCCGAGTTCCTGACCGACAAGGCTGGACGCGGCGAGGCCGAACCCCCAGCCGGGCGCGTTCATGATACCCCAGATGCGCCGCGTGACGACGTACGCGGCGACAACCTCGGATCCGAGCAGGCCGACGAACGCCAGCAGGGGGAAGCGCGCGCCCGTCCAGACGGAGTTCCGGCCCACGACCGGCAGGCCAATAGTGACGACGTCGCGGCACGTTTCGCGGTCCCAGTAGCCGCCGAACGGGGAGACGGTGACGGGGAACGCGCCGACGAGCGGGAGGCGGCCGCGCGTGATGCCGACGACGAACGCCGCGACGATGACGACGTTGCTGACGACGGTGCCGAGCGCCGCGCCCTCGACGCCCCAGCCGAGCGCGAAGATGAACACGGCGTTGAGGCCGATGTTGACGACGGCGCCGCCTGCGCGCAACACCATCGCGGTCCACGCGTCGTCGGCACCGATGAGCGAGCGGCTCCCGACGAGGTTGAGGCCGGCGAACGGGACGCCGAACGCGAGCACGCGGAGGTAATCTGCGCCGTACGTGACGGCCGCGGGGTCGTCGGTCAGCAGGTCGATGAGTTCGACGGGGAAGAGGTAGAACAGCGCGGCGACCGGGAGCGTCGTCGCGAACACGAGCAGCGTGCTCGAGCGGATGGCTTGCCCGAGTTCGTCGTAGGCTTCGGCGCTGAAGCGCTGGGAGACGAGCGCGATGGTCCCCGCCGCGAGCCCGCCGCCGAGGCTGAACGCGGCGCCCCAGAACGGGCCGGCGAACCCGACGCCGGCGATGGCGGAGCTGCCGAGGACGACGCCCACCATAGCGACGTCCGCGGCGCTCTTGGACATGCGCGCGACGCCGGTGACGATGCGCGGCCACGCGAGGTCCGAGGTCCGGCGCGCGCGCTCCTCGGAGATGAGCCCGAGGCGCGCCAGTGCCAGCCCGATTTCGCGGAGGAGCCGACTGAACGGGTTCGGGACCACGACTACCTCGTGCTCGGCGTGGGCCGGACAAAAACGCAACTATTTCGGAACGAAATACAGACCGGGCCGAACGTCGTGGGTCGCTCGCCGCGCTACGCCTGCCAGCCGCGCGGCGTGTCGTTGAGGCGCTCGCAGCCGTCCGCGGTGACGACCACGAGGTCCTCGACGCGCACGCCGAACTCGCCGTCGAGGTAGACGCCGGGCTCTATCGAGAACACCATACCCTCTGCCAGCGGCCGGTCGTTGCCGCCGACGATGTACGGCTCCTCGTGGACGTCGAGTCCCACACCGTGGCCCGTGCGGTGGACGAACGCCTCGCCGTAGCCCGCCTCTTCGATGACCTCGCGCGCGGCGGCGTCCACGTCCTCCGCGGGGACGCCCGGTTCGACCGCTTCGACCGCAGCCTGCTGTGCTTCGCGGACGACGTCGTGGACGCGCTCGAATTCGGCCGGCGGGTCGCCCATGAACACGACTGTGCGCGTCTGGTCGCTGGGGTAGCCGTCGACGCGCGTCCCGAAGTCCAACACGACGGGGTCGCCGCGTTCGACTTCGCGCTCGGAGCGGTGGTGGTGTGGTTTCGCGCCGTTCGGCCCGCTCCCGACGATGGTCTTAAAGGAGGTGCCGTCGCCACCGTGCGCGACGAGACGGTCCTCAACGAACGTCGCGAGTTCCCGCTCCGTTATTCCAATCGCGTCCGTGCCGAGGTCGCGGACATCTTCCATCGCGGCGTCGGCGGCGTCCGCGGCGCGCCAGAGCGCGTCCAACTCGGCGTCGTCCTTCTGCACGCGCAGCGGCCCGAGCACCTCGTCCGCCAGCCCCCACGTCGCGTCCGGGAGCGTCGCGCGGAGGTTCTGCGTGAAGCGCGCCCACATTGTCGGATCCACGAGCAGTTCGCCGTCGGTCATCCCGAGGTCGCTAGCGGTCTCGGCGACCAACTCGGTCGGATCCTCGACGTCAGTCCACAGCCGGACATCCTCGACCCACGTCGCCTCCCGGAGCTGTTCGCCGTACAGTTCGGGTGCGACGAACGCCGGGTCGCCCGCCGCGGGCACGAACAGGAAGAGGTGGCGCTCGCCGGGCTCCTCGCGGAACCCACCGAGATAGTAGAGATTCGGGCTCGGGAACAGGACGACGCCGCTAGCGCCGCGCTCCCGGAGTCGCTGCTGGCACTCGCGGGTGCGCGCTTGGAACGCTGACATGCCGGGAACTCGCTCGTGGACGCCCTTAACAGTAGTCGAGTGGGACGCTGGCCGGCTGGAATCGGCGACGAACACCCCCGAAGGTCCGTGGTAACTCGACTCTCGGAAGCGTTATCCCCGAAGCGGCCCTACGATTGTTTGTAATGGCAGAAGGCAAGGTTGACTTCTTCAACGACACTGGCGGCTACGGTTTCATTTCGACTGACAGCGACGACGTGGACGACGACGAGGACGTGTTCTTCCACATGGAGGACATCGGCGGTCCCGACCTCGAAGAGGGTCAGGAAGTCGAGTTCGACATCGAGTCCTCCCCGAAGGGCCCGCGCGCGACGAACCTCGTCCGCAACTAAGTCCTATCCGCCGTCGCTTTCAGTGACGGCCGACGTTCCAATTTTTTGAGACGCTACACGACGTAGCGACCGCTGTGTGTACGCACGCATCCGAAGTCCGAATAGCGAGTCGCTCGACTACGGACGGTTTTTCTAGTGGCGGCGCCTCCACTCGCGTATGGGAATTACGGAGGCTCTCGGGAACGCTCTGGCGGACCGAGCGTACCAGTTAGTCGGTGTGGTGTTCGGCGTGGCAGCGATAGCGCACTTCGCGCTGTGGGCGCAGGCACCCGGCCAGACGCTGGACACCGCGGTCGCGACGGGTGACGTGAGCGCGGCGCTGCCGGAGGCGATAGCGTACGCGCAGGGCCACCCCGCGTACCTGCTGGCGTTCGTCGTCGGCGCGGTGTTGCTCGTGCGCCAGCCCTGAGTCGCTCTCGGAACCCTCTACTTGCTCGAAGCCGACGATAGGCTGTGTACCGGAGTGGCCACTACGGCGTCGCGTTGCTCGCGTACGCACCCGTCCTGTACGTACTGGGCTCGCTGGGCCGCGTCGTCGCGGCCGGGGCGGGGCTGGCGCTCGTGCTCGCGCTGACGCCGCTGCCCGACGCCGACCACGACGTCCCGCTGATTTCGCACCGCGGCGTCACGCACACGCTGCTGTTCGCTGGCGTCGTCGGCGCCCTCGTCGGTGGCGCAGCGTGGCTCCTCACTGGTCCGGCCGGGCTCGCGCTCGCACCCGACCAGGCAGTCGAGGTTACTGTGGGTGCGGGTGGGTTCGCGGCATTCGCAATTCTCGCGCACCTGCTGGCGGACGCGCTCACGCCGATGGGCGTCGCCGCGCTCTGGCCGGTGTCGAGCAAGCGCTACTCGCTGGGGCTGACCCCCGCCGACAGCACCGTCTGGAACGTCGGACTGTTCGCCCTCGGCGTGTTCGCGACGGCGGCCGCTGTTGTGTCGTCGACTCCTCTCGCGTAAGTTACATAATCGAATTTTTGCGAGGGCTTATGCCTCGTGTCCGTGTATGTCCGCGCATGAGCGGCTCCGACACGCCTCTCGACGGCGCGCCCCTCGACCCAGACGGCAGCCTCGACGACAGCCTGCCGCCCGCCGAGGCGTTCGCGTTGCTCGGGAACGAGACCCGAATCACCATCCTGCAGGAGCTGTGGCTCGCGCCCGACCACCCCGTCGCGTTCTCGGACCTCCGCAAGCGCGTCGGGATGAAAGACAGCGCGCAGTTCAACTACCACCTCTCGAAGCTCACCGACCACTTCGTGCGGCAGGTTGAGGGCGGCTACGAGTTCCAGTACGCCGGCGAGAAGGTCGTCCGCGCCATCCTCGCAGGGACGTTCACCGAGCGCGTCGAACTGGAGTTCCCGGTAACCGGCGACTGCTTCGACTGCGGTGGCTCGCTCGAAGCCGCGTACGCCGACGAGCGCCTCACCGTCCGGTGTACGGACTGCGGGAGTGTCTACGGCCGGTACGCGTTCCCGCCGGGCGGGCTCCGCGACCGCTCGACGACCGAAATCGAGGCGGCGTTTGACCAGCGCGTGCGCCACCTCCACTGCCTCGCCGCCGACGGCGTCTGCCCGGAGTGTGGCGGGCGCGTGGACACCGCCGTCGTCCCCGACGACGACGACCTGCTCGGGCTGGACGTGCGCGTCGACCACACGTGCGTGCAGTGCCAGCACACCATCTCCTCGCCGGTCGGACTGTCGCTTTTGGACAACTCCAACGTGGTGGCGTTCCACGCCGACCACGGCGTCGAACTCGACACGCGCAAGCACTGGACGCTCCCGTGGTGCGTGACCGACGCGTCGACGACGTACGACGCCGACCCGACGCGCGTGACGGTGACGATAGTGCTGGACGGCGAGGCAATGGACGTCACGCTCGACGGCGACCTCCGCGTCGTGGACACGGAGCGCCGCTGTGCGGACGCCGCCGACGACGCGGGCCGCGTCTCCGCGGACTGAGTGAATCGTTCGGCCACGAACAACAGGAAACGTATTCCGGTTCGTCGATTCTTATCTCTTCTCGACACAACGAGCCGGTGCCGGCGGTCAGGGGCACAGCCACGACGTTACTGTGCGCGGAGACGGACGGCCTTATCCCTTCTCGCGCGCAATCTCGGCGCATGGAGACTACGACGGAGAGCACGTTCCGCGTGCTCGGCGCCGCCCCCGAGCACGCCGACGACCTCCTGCTGCTCGACCGGGCCGACCACGAGCCAGTCCGCGTCGCCGCCGACGGCTACGATGACCTCGCAGTCGACGCGCTCCGACCCGGCTACCTCGTCGACGCGACGCTCTCGTGGGACGACGGCGACGCGCGCTTCGCCGAACTCGACGTCCGCAAGCGCACGCTGTTCACGTACGCCGACGCCGTCTCGGGCCTGTTCGAGGCCGCCCTCGACACGATGGAGCAAGCCCACCAGGAGGGCGCGGGCGTACAGGGCCGGCCGACGTTCAGCGCGGACGGTGAACCCAACGGCGCGGTGTACGCGTTCGCCGAACAGCCCGGCGAGCGCGACGTCTTCGAGGAGATACAGACCGGGGCGCTCCCACTTGAGCCGCTCATCGACCGCCTGAACGAGGAGGAGGACTGCGAGCACGAGGTGTTCGTCTTCCGGCCGCTCGAACACGACTTCGTCGTCGTCTACCTCGTCCTGCACAAGGACTCAATTCTCGCCGACACCGTCCGCGACACCTACGACTGTCCGCGCCCCTCGGAAGCCTAACGTCGGACGGCCGTCGCACCCACAAGAGTCTGTCGGCGGTTCTATCGGCGTTTGACCTAACCGAACTACTAATAGTCGACCATCCGACAGTCCCGACGCTGGTCCCCGCGAGCCCCTGATTGGTACCGCGACATAGCGACAGCGCTGCCGGGACTGGCAGGTACACATGAACGCGCGAACGATTACCGCCGTCGCCATCGCTGCCGCCCTCGTCGTCTCGGCAGCGGGCGCCACGGCACTCGCTCAGCCGAATAGCCCCGCCGCCGACTCGCCCGCGACCGCCGACACTGACGCGGACGCAGTCCAGCAGTCGGACGGCGAGACGAACTACACGCGACTGTACGTCGACGAACAGTATCGCAACCTCCGCCTCAAACCCGGCGAGAGCAAGACCGTCACGATAACCGTCGAGAACGGCGAAGACGAGGGTGTGACACTCTCTCCGCACCTGTTCGTGCCGCCGCGCGGCGAGCGCCCCGTCGAGGAGTCGTGGGTCTCCATCGGCACCTCCGACCTCCAGCTCGACGCCGGTGAGGAGCGCGAGTTCAACGTCACCGTCTCCGTCTCCGAGGACGCCGAACTCAACCGGTACGCCGGGGCAATCGCGCTCACGAACGAGACGATTTCCTACCCCGGTCGCCCCGCGCAGCCCGCCAACGGCATCTCCCTGAACGTCGAAGTCTGGCAGGAGCCCACCGTGCGCGTCGTCTCGGACACGTACATGCACTCGCAGGTGCAGGCCGGCGACTCGTTCACCCGCGAATTCGTCGTGGAGAACACCGGCGACCAGGCCGTCCCGGTGAGCCCCGAACTCGTCACCGAGGACCGCTACCGGCCCCACGCCGCCCGCGACACGCTCGAACGCTCGTGGGTGGAAATCGACGCGCCCAACGAGATTTCCCCGGGAGAGACGGCGACCATCGAAGTCACCGTCACGCCGCCGAGTGACGCCGACCGCGGCGACTACCGCGCCGAACTCGACCTCGGGCTGAAAGACCCGGCGCGCCCCGATCGTTCGTCGTACTGGCAGCGCGTCAGCCTCCGCTTCCAGGTGTGGACGCAGCCCGACCAGCCCTTCCAGACGTCGTTCGAAGTGAGCGACGCCACCGAGAACGTGACCCTCGACCTGTCCGCGAGCCGCTACCGGAGCGCGGACAGTGAGCCGGCGAGCTTCGACGTGACGTTCGTCTCGCCGAACGGCACGGAGGTCGCAGCCGAGCGCGTCAGCGTGACGAACCGCGGCACCGTCGACCTCGGATCGTCCCGCCGGCAGGCGACAACTGATGGAACGTACGCCGACAGCGGCGAACACCAGACATTCCGGTACCGACTCGACGACCCCGACGCGGGAGCGTGGTCGGTGAAGATCATGCCGGAGAACGCGATGCAGTTCTCCTACGAAGTCACGCGCAACGAGGAGTAGTCCGCGACCCTACTTTTCTTCGGCGAGCCGCACTAGGTCCGCCAGCGTCTCGTTGACCGACGTCTCCACGCCGTGGGTCGCGCCGCGCCGGACGAGCGCACCGTTCAGCGCCTCGATTTCGGTGCGCCGACCGCGTTCGACGTCCTGCCGCATCGAGGACGGGTTCGTCGCCGTGCGTTCGGCAACCTCGCGCGTGCGCTCGACGGCGTCCCGCGGCACCGCGATTCCCTCGGCGCGCGCGACTGCGACGCCCTCCTCAACCGCGCGCCTGAGCACGCGCTCGCCGCTCTCGGACTCGACGAGCGCGCCGTTCGGCACGCGCGCAAGCGCCGTCGCCGCGTTGATGCCCGCGTTCACGATCACCTTCGTCCACACCGCGGCCTCGGGGTCGTCGGTCACACTCGTCTCGATACCCGCCGCAGTCAAGCAGTCGGCGACGGCCTCGACGCGGGCGTCGTTCTCCACGAAGTAGCGGCCGATAGTGGTGTTGCCGCGGCCCGCGTGTCGTACGTGACCGGGCGCTTCGAGGACCGCGCCGTGCGTCGTCGTCCCCGCGAGCACGCGTTTTCGGGGGACGTGGTCAACGATTACTTCGGCGTTTCCGAGGCCGTTCTGGAGCGTGAGCACGTCCGCGTCGTCGAGGCGGGGCGCGACGTCGGCGAGCGCGTCGCCGGTGTCGTAGCTCTTCACGCAGACGACGAGCAGGTCGGCGTCCGTGGCGGCCGCGTGTTCCGTGGACACGTCCAGCGAAATCTGCTCTTCGCGGCCGTCCGGATGCGTGAATCGGAGGCCGTGCTCCCGGACGCGACGGACGTGGTCGCCGTCGCGACCGAGCAGTGTCACGTCCACGTCCGCCGTGGCGAGCGCTCCCGCGAGCAGCGACCCGAGCGACCCCGCGCCGAGGACGACCACGCGCATGGGCGGCGGTACGGGGAGTGTCGGTAAAGCCTCCCGGGGTTCGATGGGACTTAGGGGGCGGGCGTCCGCGAGCGACTATGGGACTCCGAGACGCCGCCGCGCCGCTGGCCGCCGCCGGCCTCTGGGGCGGGATGTACGTCGTCAGCAAGTGGGGGTTCGCCTCCGTGCCGCCCGTGACGCTGGCGTTCCTCCGAATCGTGGTCGGCGGCGTCGCGCTCTACGTGGCGCTGCGCGCGCTCGGAACGGAGGCGTCGTTCTCGTCGCGGGACCGCCGCGGCTTCCTCCGACTGGGCGCGTGGGTGGCGCTCACGCTGGCGACGCAGTTCGTCGGCACCGACCGCACCACCGCCAGTCAGGGGTCGCTGTTGACGATGCTGACGCCCGTGTTCACGCTGTTGCTCGGCGTCACGATGTTGAACGAACGATTGACGTGGCGCTCCACCGGCGGGATGGCGCTCGCCGGCGTCGGCACCGCGCTCGTGGTCGCGGGCCAGTACGGGCTCTCCATCGGCGGCGGGAGCGCGGTCGGCGTCGCGGTGCTGTTCGTGGCGAGCGCAGCGTGGGCCGCTTACACCGTGGACGGCGCGCGCCTCGTCCGAAAGCACGGCGCGCTCGTCGCGGCAACGTACAGTTCGCTCGCCGCGGTGCCCGTGCTCGGCGTGCTCGCCGCCGTCGAACTCGCGATGACCGGCGCGACCGTCCCCCTCACGCCGGGCGTCGTCGGTGCGGTCGCGTACCTCGGACTCGCGAGCACGGCGGCCGCGTGGTTCCTCTGGTACCGCGGCGTCGAACGCACCACTGCGACCGTAGTCGCAGCGTGCTTCTTCGCGCAGCCGCTGGTCGGGGGCGTGCTAGGCGCGCTCCTGCTCGGCGAGACGCTGGGCCCGGGATTCGCCGTCGGCGGCGTCGTGATGGGCGTCGGCGTCGCGCTCGTCAGCACCGCGCGCACCAGGTAGCCGCGCGACAATCCTTTTGTACGCCGCCCACTTCTCCCGGAGATATGAACCGGGACCGCGGCCAGCTGTTGCTCGTCGCGGGGCTCGGACTCGCGCTCGCGTTCGTGGTGCTCGCGCTGGTGTTGAACGCGGTCGTGTTCACGGAGAACCTCGCCACCCGGAACCACGGCGAGACCGACGACGTGGTCGGCTACGAGCGCGCGACCGAGGCCGGCGTCGGCGGGTTGCTCGTCCAGACGAACACGTACGACGACGCCGACTACGCGACCCTCCGAAGCGCGCTGGAGTCGGATGTCGGAACGTGGGACGCGAACGCGTCACTACTGTCCGCGAGCAGCGGCACTATCACGGCTGCGTCCGTCCGGAGCGTCGAGAACGGGACGCGCATCGTGCAGGCCGACGAGCGGAACTTCTCGGACGACAGTGGCGCGGACAATTGGACGGCGGCCGTGGACGTAAGCGAAACGCGGCGCTTCGAGGCGGTCGTCACGCCGACGAGCAGCAGCCCCGTGGCATTCACGTTCTCGGACGGAACGGCGTCGTGGCGCGTGGAAGTCTCGGAGAACACCTCGAACTCCGGCTACACCGACGTCGATGTGTGGAACGAGACCGGCGACGTGCTCGCAGAGACCTACGTCGAGTCCGACACCGCTTCCATCGACATCACCAAGGGCAGGTTGAACGGGACGCGGGTCCCGGGCTGGACGTTCGCCGAGAACGTCAGCACACCCTACAACGTCAGCGTCGTGAACGGCGGGAACGCGAACGGCAAGTACGGGTTCGTCGTGGACGTGCCGAACGCCGAGGACGACGTTCCCAGCGACACGTACACGGACCGAAGCAACGGGTCGCCGACGGCAGTCCCGGCGCTCTACAGCGCGACCGTGGCCGTCTACGTGCAGGACGCGCGCGTGACCTACGAGACGAACGTCACCGTCGCGCCCGAGTCGTCGCCGGCGGCACCGTGGAAGAGCCCGGCGGAGTAGTCTAATTCTTCACTCGTAATCGAGTGGCAATATGTCGGGTCGACCCGTGTTTTGAAAACCCCACACGACCACCTGTGTGGTATGGATTTGCACAGTAGGAGCGTCCGCGAGGACGTCCGTGAACTCGGCGCCACGCTCGGCGACGCGATGCGCGCCCACGAGTCCCCGGCGGCCTACGACGCCGTCGAGGCCGCGCGCACGGCCGCCATCGACTACCGACGCGGCGACAGCGACGACCGCGACGCGCTCCGCGAGGTCGTCGCCGAAGCCGACGTGGACGGCTACGAGGACCTCGCGCGGGCGTTCGCTGGCTACTTCGAACTCGTGAACCTCGCAGAGGAGCGCGAGCGCGTCCGCGAACTCCGCCGCAGCGAGGCCGAGGGCACGCTCGCGGACAGCGTTCGCGGAGCAGTCGACGTGCTCGCCGACGCGGGCGCCAGCGCCGACGACGTCGCCGAGATTCTCGACGACGTCCACGTCGTCCCGACGTTCACCGCGCACCCGACCGAAGCGCGGCGGAAGACCGTCAAGGCGCACCTCAAGCGCATCCGCGAACTGCTCGAAGAACTCGACGAGCGCCGGCTCACGCCCCGCGAGCGCGAGCGGACGTGGCGCCGCATCGAGGCGAACGTCGAGTCGCTGTGGACGACGCGGCGCGTGCGCGAGCGCCAGCCGACGCCGTTCGACGAGGCGCGCGACGTCCAGTTCTACCTCGCGAACGCCGTCTACGACGTCGTGCCGGAGGTGTACGCGGACCTCGACGACGCGCTCGCCGAGCGCTACGACGACCCACCCGAAATTCCGGAGGTGCTGGCGTTCCGGTCGTGGGCTGGCTCGGACCGCGACGGCAACCCCTACGTCACCACCGAGACCACCGAGCGCGTGCTCGACCGGCAGCGCCGGCTCGTCACGGAGCGCTACCTCGACGACCTCGATGACCTGCTCGGCGCGCTCTCGATGGACGGCACGCGCGTGGACAGCGAGGCGGCCGCGGACCTCCTTGACGAGGCCAGCGAGGACGTGCCCCGAGTCGTCGAGCAGGTCGCCGAGCGTTATCCGGACGAACTGTTCCGGCAGGTCGTCGCCGTCGTGCGGGAGCGCGTCGACCGCGTGACCGACGTCCAGCCGGGCGGCTACGCGGACGCCGAGAGCCTGCTCGAGGACGTTCGCGCGCTCGAAACCGGCCTGCGGGAGGGCGGGCTCGGGAAGGTCGCCGACGAGCACGTCGCGCCGTTCGTGCGGCGCGTGGAGACGTTCGGCTTCCACCTCGCAGCCCTGGACCTCCGCGACCACCGCGAGAAGCACACGCACGCGGTCGGCGAGGCGCTCGACCGCGAGGGCATCGACTACGCGGGGATGAGCGAGGACGAGCGCGTGGAGTTCCTCACGGAAGCAGTTCTGCAGGACGACCCCGTGGTGGACCTCGAAGACACGGAGAGCGTCGACGACGAGACGGCGCGCGTGCTCGGGCGCTTCGACGCGCTCGCGGACTGGCACCGCGAGTACGGCCCGGACGCAATCGACGCGTACTGCATCAGCATGACCGAGGAACCTAGTCACGTGCTGGAGGTCGTCTTCCTCGCGGACCAGGCAGGCGTGATCTCGCTGCCCGACCACGCCGGCCTCGACGTTGTCCCCCTCCTGGAGACGCGGTCTGCGCTGTCGAACGCCCGCGACATCCTGGGGACGCTGTTCGAGAACGAGGCGTACGGCGCGCTCGTGGACGCTCGCGACAGCACCCAGGAGATTATGCTGGGGTACTCCGACTCCAACAAGGAGAACGGCTTCCTCGCGGCGAACTGGCAACTCGACCGCGCGCAGCGCCGGCTCGCCGCCATCTGCGACGACCACGACGTCGACGTGCGCTTCTTCCACGGCCGGGGCGGCTCCATCTCGCGGGGCGGCGGCCCGATGAACGAGGCGCTGCTCGCGCTCCCCAAGGAGACGGTGACGGGCGACGTGAAGTTCACCCAGCAGGGCGAGTCCATCGCGGAGACGTACGGCAACCCCCGCATCGCGGAGCGCGAAGTCGAACAGATGCTGAACGCCCAAGTGCGCGCGCGCCACGCCGCCATCGCCGAGGACGACCCGGACGTCCCCGACGAGTGGGTCGACGCGATGGAGGAGATGGCCGAGACGGCCCGTGAGGCGTACCGCGACCTCCTCGACTCGGAAGGGTTCGTCTCGTACTTCGAGGCGATAACGCCCATCGACGTCGTCGAAGACCTCAACCTTGGGTCGCGGCCCGCCTCCCGGACGGGCGAGCGCGCGGTCGAGGACCTGCGGGCGATTCCGTGGGTGTTCTCGTGGACGCAGACGCGGTGTGTCATCCCCGGCTGGTACGGCCTCGGCACGGGGCTGGCGGCCTGCGAGGACGACGACCTCCTCGAAGAAATGTACGAGGAGTGGCCGTTCTTCCGAACGACGCTCGACAACGCGGCGCTCGCGATCGCGCGCAGCGAACCCGAAATCACTCACGAGTACGCCGCGCTCGCGCCCGACGACCTCCGCGAGCGCTTCCAGCCGCGCATCGACGACGAGTACGAACAGGCCCGCGACGAGGTGCTAGCGGTGACGGGCCGCGACGACCTCGTGGACCGCGCGTGGCTCCGCGAGAGCCTCGACCGCCGCAACCCCTACGTCGACCCCCTGAACTTCCTGCAAGTGGAACTCTTGGACCGCAAACACCGGAGTCCCAGCGCCGAGCGCGCGCTCCGACTCTCCGTAATGGGCGTCGCCGCGGGCATGCAGAACACGGGCTGACCCAGAACCGGCCGCCGACTTCCGTGGCCTTAACCGCGTCACGCGACTTCCGTATTTTAAATGCCGCCAGCGATACGCACCGACGACCTCGTCAAGGAGTACGGGGACGTCCGCGCGCTCAACGGCCTCTCGCTGTCCGTCCCCGAGGGTTCGTTCTTCGGGTTGCTCGGACCGAACGGCGCGGGGAAGACGACGTTCATCAACACGCTCGTCGGGCTCGCCCGCAAGACCAGTGGCACCGCCGAAGTGTTCGGCCACGACGTCGAGGACGACTACCGGGAAGCCCGGGACGCCATCGGGCTCGCGCCCCAGGAGTACAACGTCGACCGCTTCTTCCCGATTCGAGAGGTGCTGATGCACAAGGCCGGCTACCACGGCGTCTCTGACGAGGAAGCCGCCGAGCGCGCCGCCGAAGCCCTCGAAACCGTCGGATTGGGTGGGAAGGCCGAGACGCGCTTCGACTGGCTCTCCGGCGGGATGAAGCGCCGGTTCATGCTCGCGCGAGCGATGGTCACCGACCCCGACCTCCTCATCCTCGACGAACCCACCGCGGGGGTGGACGTCGAATTGCGCCACGACCTCTGGGAGGTGATCCGCGGGCTCAACGACGACGGCACCACCATCCTCCTCACCACTCACTACATCGAGGAAGCCGAGCGCCTCTGCGACGAGGTCGCCATCATCGACTCCGGGCAGAAAGTGACCGTCGCGACGCCCGACGACCTCACCGAGCGCGGCACCGACGAGGTGACGCTCACGCTCGACGCCGCGCCCGCGGCGACACCGACCATCGACGACGACCGCGTCGATAGGGTGACCGTCGACGGGAGCACGCTGACGCTGCGCGCGAGCAGCGGGAGCGAGGTCGTCCCGGTCGCCGTCCGCCAACTCGAGGCCGCAGGCCACCGCGTCCTCGACGTCGACGTCGCGCGCACCAGCCTCGAAGACGTCTTCGTGGACATCACCCGCACCGGCGGCGACGCCACGGACGGCAGCAGCGGCGACCACGAGGACAGCGAGACACAAGAGGTGGCGCCGTGAATCTCTCGACGGGACTGAAGGCGCTGACGCGCCGCGAGATTCTGCGATTCGTCCGCCGGCCGTACAACACGTTCCTGCCGCCGCTCATCACGAACGTGCTCTACTTCAGCGTGTTCGGCGTCATCCTCGGCGCGCGCATCAGCGACATCGGCGGCGTCCCCTACATCCAATTCATCCTCCCCGGGCTGGCCGTGCTGGGCGCGGTCTCGAACGCCTTCGAGAACGCTTCGTTCTCCATCTTCCACGGGCGCTGGAACGAGTACATTCACGAAGCGCTCACTAGCCCGATGGCGTACTGGGAGATGGTCGTCGCGTATGTCGTCTCCTCGGCGCTCCGTGGCGTGCTCATCGGCATCCTCATCGCCGTCATCGGCGCGCTGTTCACGCCCGTACGAACGCTCGCCCACCCGTTCTACGCGGTGGCGTTCCTCGGGGTCATCACCACGCTGTTCGCGGCGTTCGGCGTCATCGGCGGGCTCGTCGCGGAGGACTTCGACCACCTCACGGTGCTCAACCAGTTCATCCTCCGGCCGCTGGTGTTCTTCGGCGGCGTCTTCTACAGCCTCGACGCCCTCGACGGGCTCGCGCGCACCGCGAGCTACCTGAACCCGATGGTGTACATGGTCAACGGCGTGCGCTACGGCATCATCGGCGTCTCTGACATCGAACCCGACACCGCGCTCGTCGTGCTGTCGGCGCTCACCGTGGTCGTGCTCGCTATCGACGTCTGGCTGTTCCAGCGCGGCTACGGCCTCACCGACTAACTTTTTCCGACCCGCGTTCTCGCTTGCTGCATGCCGAGCAATCGCGCGTTCGCCGCCAGCGTCGCTGCCGTCGGCCTCGTCGCACTCGCGCACGCCGTGCTGACGTGGCCGCCGGTCGCCGTGCTCGCGTTCTTCGGCGGCGGCGCTGCCGTCTCGTTCGTCGCGGAAGCAGTCGTCATCAATCTGGGCTGGCTCGAACACCACGTCGGCCCGAAAGTCCTCGGCGTCCCGGTCTACGTGCTGTTCGGGTGGACGGGCGCGGTCTACGTCGCGTTCCGCGCGGCGCTCCTCGTCACCGAGGGCTGGCTGGCGGTCGCGCTCGCGGCCGTACTCGCAACTGGTTACGACGTGCTCGTCGACCACCGCGGCGTCGTGGACGGCCGCTGGACGTACACCGACGACCTCCCCGGGCCGCGCGTCCGCGGGGTGCCGTGGTGGAACTTCGCCGGCTGGCTCGCCATCAGCGCCGTGACTGCCGGTCTCGCGATACTCGTCCTGTAGAAAAGCGAATCGCGGTTACGCCGACAGCAGGACCGTGTCGCCGTCTTCCTCGACGTCGACCTCGTAGCCGAACTCCGCGAGGAGGTCGATGCAGGTCTCGACGTGCGTCGTCACTTCGGGCGCGCGGACCTCGCCGCCCGCGAGCGCGATGAACGGGAGCAGCTGGTCGGCGAGATACTCGTCGACGGCAGCGTCGCCGTCCTCGAACGCCTCGAAGCGCTCAACGGCCTTCTCGCCGACTGTCTCGGGTTCGACGCCCATCTCGCCGAGCTCCGCGAAGCCAGCGCGGGAGTGCTCGTACTCCGCCGCGAGCACGAACGCCGACCCCGAGCAGTCCGCCTCGACGTACTCGGTCTCGACGTCGGCCGCATCGGGTGCAGGTTCGGCCTGGCGCTCCGCGACGTCGTCCTCGGCCTCGGACTCCTCGGCGACGGAGTACGCGGTCAGCGACTCGCGCTCGCCGCGTTCGGTGACGTCGAGCGCGTCAAGCGTGGACGGCTCGATGGTCAGCGTCGCCTTCCCGCCGCCGCGCGGGTAGAAGCCACGGCGGTTCAGGGTGACGTCAGCGTCGAGGCCGTGCTCCTGCAGGACGGGGAGTTTGACGTGCTGGAAGTAGTCGAACGGCGGCGCCCACTTCGCGTCGGTGCCGCCCTCCAGTCGCGCGGTGAAGGATTCGTCGAGCGCGATGGCGACCGGGAGCAGCGCGTCGAACACCAGCGGGACGCTGCCCGCGGTGCCGACCTCGACAGAGACGCTGCCGCCGAGAATCCCCTGGTCCGCCGGGTCGGCGTCCTCGTCGATGTCCTCGTTCGGCTCGAACGTGAACGACTCCGACCCCACTTCGACGCCCCCCGTCTCGGCGTTGCAGACGGCCGCGACTGCTTCGATTGCCGCGCAGTGCTGGGCCTGCAAGCCCGGGTTCGCGCGAGCGCGCCGGACGTGTCGCATCCGGAACGGTTCGCCTGTGACCGCGGACAGCGCGAGCGCGGTGCGGACCAACTGGCCGCCGCCCTCGCCCCCGTCGAGAATGTTCATACCGGTACGAGACGTTCGGAGGTGAAAAGGGATTCGTCACCTCGCGGAGTCGCCACAGTTACCACGCTCCCAGCCACACCACCAGCCATGACCGACGAGCCCGCGTTCGACGAGGCGGCGTGGCGCGAGCGTGTCCGCGAGCACCGCGCCGAGAAAGACGAGTTCTTCGCGGAGCACCCACAGTCCCCGATTCCAGTCGGCGACCGCGAGGACTTCGACGGGCTGTCGTACTTCGAGCCCGACCCCGACTACCGCGTCGTCGCACGCTTCGGACGCGCGCAGACCCCCGAGCCGGTCTCGCTGGAGACCACGCAGGGCCCGCCCGCGGAGTACGACCGCGTCGGCGTGCTCGGGTTCACGCTCGACGGCGAGCACCGCACCCTCGAAGCGTTCCGCGTGGAGGGCGAGGACTCGCTGTTCGTCCCGTTCGCCGATGAGACGAACGGCGACGAGACGTACCACCGCGGCCGCTACCTCGACGTGGACGCCGCGGACGCCGAACAGGGCGACGACGTCGTCGTGGACTTCAACCTCGCGTACAACCCCTTCTGCGCGTACGCCGACCAGTTCTCGTGTGCGCTCCCGCCCGCCGAGAACCGTCTCGACGTGGCGGTTCGAGCCGGCGAGAGAGCCTACGACGCGTAATCGGCGAGCCGCCGGCTACGCGGCGTGAAGAACAGAAAAACCGTCAGCAGTGACGCCACCAGTGACCGCAGTCGGCCGCGTTAGGCCGCGACTTCCGTCGCTTCCAGGAGCTCCTGGTAGCGGTTCCGGATGGTGACCTCGCTGACGTCCGTGACCTCGCTGACCTCGCTCTGGGTCACCTTGTGGTTGGTGAGCAGGCTCGAGGCATAGATCGCGGCGGCCGCGAGGCCGACCGGCGACTTCCCGCTCGTGACGCCGTCCTCTTTGGCGTTGTCGAGCAGTTCGCGGGCGCGGCGCTCGACCTCGTCCGGAAGGTCGAGTTCGGAGGCGAACCGCGGGACGTAGCTGGCGGGGTCGGCGGGCGCGACTTCGAGGCCGAGTTCGCGGACGATGTAGCGGTACGTTCGTTTGAACTCCATCGCGTCGATGCGGCTGACGTTGGCCACTTCGTCGATGGAGCGCGGTGTCTGCATCTGCCGGGCTGCAGCGTACAGCGCGCTCGTCGCGACGCCTTCGATGGAGCGGCCGGGGAGCAGGTCTTCGCTGAGGGCGCGGCGATAGATGACCGAGGCGGTCTCTCGGACCTCCTTCGGGAGGCCGAGCGCGGAGGCCATCCGTTCGATTTCGCCGAGCGCCTGCTTGAGGTTGCGCTCCTTGCTGTTGCGGGTGCGGAAGCGCTCGTTCCACTTGCGGAGCCGCTGCATCTTCTGACGCTGGCTGCTGGACAGGGAGTTACCGTAGGCGTCTTTGTCCTGCCAGCCGATGTTCGTCGACAGCCCCTTGTCGTGCATCATGTTCGTGGTCGGGGCGCCGACGCGGCTCTTGTTGTCCTTCTCGGTGGAGTTGAACGCGCGCCACTCGGGGCCGCGGTCGATGCTGTCCTCCTCGATGACGAGGCCACAGTCCGCACAGATGGACTCGCCGTGTTCCTCGTCGTTGACGACGCGGCCGCCACACTCGGGGCAGCTGAGCCGCTCGTCGGAGGACTCTACCTCTACCTCGGACTCGGATTCGTTCTCGTTCTGCTGTCGGTCACTGGAGTACGTACGGATTGTGGTGTCACTCATGATGGTGGAAACGTCGGGTGGAGGGCGCACGAGGCTGCCCGACTCGTTGTACTCAGTAGTAGGAGCGATAAGTACTTAAACCTTTTGCAGTTTTGCACATCGTTGACACACTCTCTTTCGGCCACAGAGACGAAAAGAAGCGAGAATAGCCGACTTTTGGGGAAACCTAACGATTCGGCCACGATAACCGAAGGGTAGGGGGGATACTGAAAGGTGTTTCGGTGGTAGTCAGTACCACGACCGGTGCCGTCGGGGTATTTTGAGGGGAAAGTGCCGACTGGAGAAACCTTTAACCCGGGTGACTATCGATACAGCACAGACCGACTCCCACGCATGACAGACGAAGGGGCACGCGTACTCGTGGTCGACGACGACGAAGCGCTCACCGACGTGTACGCCGAGTGGCTCTCCGAGCGGTACGCCGTCCAGACCGCGACCACCGGCGAAGCCGCCCTGCGCGACCTCGACGACGGCGTCGACGTCGTACTCCTCGACCGTCGGATGCCGGGGCTCTCCGGCGAGGACGTCCTCGACCGCATCCGCCACGCGGAGTACAACTGCCGCGTCGCGATGGTCACGGGCGTGCGCCCGAACACCGATGTCGTCGAATTGGGCTTCGACGAGTACCTCCTCAAGCCCGTCGACCGCGACGACCTCCACGACGTCGTCGACACCCTCCTCGACCGCTCCGCGTACGACGACCGCCTCCAGGAGCTGTACGCCCTCGCCTCGAAGCGCGCGCTGCTCGAATCCGAAGCCGAGGACGGCGACCTCGAACTCGACGAGTCCTACCAGGAGCTCGTCGCTCGCATCCAGGAGCTCCGGGACCGCATCGACGACACGATGGACGGCTTCGGGTTCGACGACTTCCGCGTCGCGTTCCGCGACGTCCCCGACCGGAACACGGGCAGCGACTGACCAGATGTCGCCGGAGCGCCCTCTCGTCGGTACCGTGACGCGAGCCGTCCAGCGAGCCGACATGTCCCCGCCCTCCGAAGTGGCGTCTTCGACGCCGTCGTCGACGTCGGCCACGAGTTCGCCTGTTTCTGTGGCACCGACGGTGGCTCCGTGACTGTAAGCCAGGCCGCAGTCGAACCGCCCGACCCACAGACCGTCACGCCGACGTTTCGGGGCGCAGCGAGCGGCCCGACCCCGTCCGGGTCCGACGAGGGAGGCGGCGTGTCCGAGCCACTCGACGACGCACACGCACCGACGGCGGACGAACACACCGTGACGAGGGTCGCGTACGACGACGCGTACGCCGCCGCAGTCCCCGTCGTGGACGCCGGCGACTACTACGGGACGCTCGCGTTCGGGCCGGACAGGCGTGCCGACACCGACGCCGAGCGCGAGCGCCTCGCCACCGTCGGCAGAGTCGTCGGCCAGGGGTTCACGCGGCTGGACGCCATCTGGGAGCGTGACCGGCTGCGGGACTCCCTCCAGACCGAGCGCCGGCAGTTCGAGAAACTCCACAGCGTCGCCGCCGGGATGGTCGGCTGCGAGGACGCCACGAGCATCGACTACGAGGGCGACGTGGCGGTGCTCGCCTCGATTCGGGACATCACCGAGCGCAAGGCCCGCGAGCGCGAACTCGAACGGCAGAACGAGCGCTTGGACGAGTTCGCGAGCGTCGTCAGCCACGACCTCCGTAGCCCCATCAACGTCGCGCGCGGGAGTCTCGACCTCGCGACGGACACCGGCGACCACGACCACCTCGACCGCGCCATCAGCGCCCTCGACCGCATGGAGAGCCTCGTCGAGGACGTGCTGGAACTCGCCCGGCAGGGCCGGCTCGCGGACGAAACCGAGCGCGTCGCGCTTGCCGACGTCGCGATGGACGCGTGGGACTGCGTCGGCGCAGGAGACGCGACGCTCGCGGTCGAAACCGACGACAGCGTGGAAGCGGACGCCTCGCGGCTCCAAGAGTTGTTCGAGAACCTCTTCCGAATGCTGTGGAACACGGCTCCACGAACCCTCGTTCGCACGCTCACGAGGACTCTGTCGAGCACGCCGGGGACGGCGTCTCAGTTACAGTCACGTCGCACGCGGACGGCTTCGCCGTCACCGACGACGGCCCGGGACTGCCCGAGGACAGCCACGACGAGGTGTTCGAGCGCGGGTACACGTCCGTGGACGGCGGCACCGGGTTCGGGCTCGCAATCGTGGAACGCATCGCCGACGCCCATGGCTGGACCGTCGACGCCGTTCCGCCCGACGAGGGCGAGTCGGACCGCGGTGCTCGGTTCGAAGTCACCGGCTGTCGTGGTGAGTAGGACAACACTTACAGCACCTGACGTTGGCTGTCAGTACGACTAGCCATGAGCCGGGGGCGTGACGACGTGACTGTGCTCGCCGTCGACGACCTACAGGACTACCTCGACGTCTACGAGCACCGACTCGGCGACCGGTACGACGTGCGGACGGCCAACGGCGGCGAGGCGGCGCTCGACGCGCTCTCGTCGGACGTGGACGTCGTGCTCCTCGACAGAGACATGCCCGACGTCTCGGGCGACGACGTGCTGGCGGCGATTCGGGACGCTGACTACGACTGCCGGGTGGCGATGGTGACGGCGAACGAGCCAGACGAGGATATTGTCGGACTCGGCTACGACGCCTACCTCAGAAAACCCGTCTCGGCGGACGACCTGACCGACGTCGTCGAGCGCTTGCGCTCGTTGTCGGCGTACGTCGACGCCGTCGAAGCGTTCCACGAGGCCAGCGAGCGCCGCGCGGCCGGCGAGCACGCCGACGCCGAGCGCGTGCGCGAACTCCGCGAGCGCGCCGACGACATCGCGGACGGCTTCGACGCGCGGGACTACCGCATCGTCTTCCGCGACCTGGAGTGACTACTCGTCGAGGGAGTCGGCGATGGCCGAGAGGCTCGAATCCGGCGGCTGGGTCGCGGCGTACGTCGCGGACTCGCCGGGGACGCGGACGCCGTACTTGAAGCCGGGTTCGACGACGTCGACGTGCACAGAGCGCCCAGCCTCCAGCGGGCCGTCGTCGAGCCACTCCGCGAGGTGGTTGGTGGCGCTCCCGGGGTCGCGGGCGAGCGACGGCGTGTCGTACGCGCCGCGAATCACGGGCGTGCCGTCGTCGTGGTGGCGGAGTTGCGCGTGGTACTCGTCACCGTCGAGAACGATACGGACGACCTCGCCCGCAGGGAAGTCGTCGGCTGCGTCCGCGGGCAGGCGGAGTTCGTGGCGGCGCGTCCCTCCGGCGCGGGCGACCGTCCCGGTCACCGTCTCGACGGTCTCCTCGGAGACGTAGTCGGGCATACGCGAACGGACGGCGTTCGCGCCTAAAAGCCGGCCGGTTACTCGTAGTCGTAGCGGCGCTGCTGGATGGCCCCGAAAAGCCTGATAACGCCGCCGAGCAGCGCGCTACAGGCGGCGAAGATGATGGTGAACCAGATGGCAATCGAGAGCAGTATCTCGACGTTCGGGCCGCTGGCCACCCGCCGCGCGAGCACACCGCCAGCGAGCACGACGGCGTAGAACGCCGCGACTTTGAGCGGGAGGGCGTTCTGATCGACGAATCGCCCAACCCCCTCCGTCCCCGTGCCGGCCGCCGTACCGTGGGCTCCGCGGTTCTCGGAGTCGAAGCGAGACATCGTGTATCCGGTCGTGAGTGGCGACTCGCGGAAGAGGGTTGGGTCGAGTTGTGCGCGACCATCCCGTTACAAACTACAGCCGAACGGCCACCGAAACGAACCGTCGAGCGAACCGCCGCGTTGCGCGAGCGCGGCTACGAAGCCTGATAGGTCGCTTTGCGGGGATGCCGTCGCGGTCGGCGAACGCGCAAAGCGTGGGCTTTTGGTCACCGCTCGCGAACCACCGACTATGGACGCGCCGATACCGACGCCGACCGACGACGCCGGCGGGAGCCGGCGGTACGCGTTCCTCGCCATCCTCCCGTTCCTCCTGCTCGGCATCGCGGACGTCGTCCTCCTGCTCGTCTGGGGGTTGAACCCGCTGTGGGGGTTCGTCATCCTCCCGCCGATTCTGTTCATCAGCGTGCTCGGCTGGATCGCGTTCAAGTCCGGGTTCGTCGAGGACCGCGGCGCCGCCGACCAGGCCTAGTCGTCGGCGACCGCTCGCACGGGCGCGCCGTCCGCGTCCACGGGCAGCGGGTACGCACGAATCGTACACCGCTGTGGGAGCGCGTCGAGGTTCCGTAAATTCTCCAGAATCAGTCGCCCGTCGCCGAGCAGCGCATGGTGAGCCGGATAACCCGTCGGCTCGTCGTCCGTCGCGCGCTCGGAGGGCGACGGGTCGACGCTCGGCGCGTCGAGGCCGACGTGACAGCCGAGGTCCGCACAGCGCGCTGCCGCGCTCGTAGTGAGGTAGGGGTGGTCGAAGTAGCGCTGGTCGCCCCAGTGCTCGCTCCAGCCGGTGTGGAAGACGACGAGGTTAGCGTCGGTGTCGGGGACGCGGTCGGCGGGAATCTGTTCGCGCGAACCGAACGCCGTGCAGTCCATGATTCGCGCGTCGAACGCGAACGTCTCGACGTCGTACGCGCCGAGCGTCGCGCCGTCGGCGAGCAGGTGCGCGGGCGCGTCGACGTGCGTTCCCGAGTGCGTCGAGCACGCGACTTCGGCGACCCGGTAGCCATCCTCGTCGAAGGTCGCGTGCGGCGTCACGCCCGCCTGCGGGTCGCCGGGGTACGGCAGCCCGGATCCGATTTCGTGCGTGAGGTCCCACATGGCGACGGCTACCACCGCCGCGGGGTAAACGTTCGCGGTCGTGCGTTCGTGTAAAATCAGTAAACATTAAGCCCGCCCTCGGGCAGTACGACGTATGGGACTGGTCGCCGGCGCGATCTACGGCGCTCTCGGGGTCGTGCTCGTCGGCGCAGGACTGGTGCTGCGCCGCCAGGAGTCGATGGACGACGTCCCGCTGTACGACCCCGACGCCGCCGAGGACCCCGCCGCGCTCGCGCGCCTGCTCGGGCTGTCGCTGGCCGTCTTCGGCCTCGTCACGCTCGCGTTCGGCGTCGCAGAGACGTTCGACCGCGCGACCGGCGTCGTCGTGGGCGGCTACGCGCTCGTCGTGCTGTTCGTCGCGCTCGTGACCGCCGTGCGCTCGCGGCGCTACGAGTGACTCAGACGTCCAGCCGCCGGCCGTCCACGTAGGTCTCCTCGACGCGCCGCACCGCCGAGATGTCTGCCAGCGGGTCGTCCGCGAGGACCGCGAAGTCCGCGCGAGCACCCTCCGTCAGCGTCCCGACGTCGTTCCGCGGGAGGGTGCGCGCGGCGACCCGCGTCCCGGCCTGGATGGCGTCCATCTCCGAAAACCCGATTTCGTCCACGAGCAGCTCCATCTCCAGGACGTTCTCGCCGTGCGGGACCAACTTCGGCCCCATGAAGTCCGTGCCGGCGGCGATGGCGGCGTTCGCCTCGTACGCGCGCTCGACGGCTTCGACGTGGGGGTCGCGTGCTTTGCGAGCCTTCTCCAGCGCCCACTCGGGGACGCCGTGGTCGTCGCCGCGCTCGGTGAGGCGGTACATAATCGAGAGCGTCGGGACGAACGTCCCGCCGCACTCCTTCAGGAGGCTGACGCAGTCGTCGTCCAGGTAGAAGCCGTGCTCGATGGTCGTCGCGCCGTTCCGCAACGCGGCCCTGATGCCCGCGCTGCCCTGCGCGTGGGCGGCGACGTCGACGCCGGCGCGGTCGGCCTCCCGCGTCATCGCCGTGATTTCGTCGTCCGTGAATTGGCGGCGGTCGGGTGCGTCGCGCTCGCTCAACACGCCGCCCGTGGTCATGATCTTCAGGCAATCGACGCCGTCCCGGACTCGCTTGCGGGCTTCCCGCCGGCACTCGTCGGCGCCGTCCGCGAGCGTGGACAGCGGCGTGCCGTCGGCGACCCACTCGTGGGGGAACCCATGGATGTCACCGTGGCCGGCGGTCTGGGAGATGGCGCGGCCACTCGTGAACACGCGCGGACCCGAAACCTCACCGTCTGCGACCGCGTCGCGGAGCCCGAGGCCGACCGTGCTCCCGAGATCGCGGACGCTCGTGAACCCCGCGTCGGCCAACTTCCGCAGGTCCGCGGTGGCGCGGGCGGCCGCCAGCGAAACAGGTGTGGTCGTCCAGTCGACGACGTCCATCGAGCGCGCGCCCTGGAGGTGGACGTGGGCATCGACGAACCCGGGGACGATTGTGCGGTCCGGGAACTCAACGTGCTCGGTGTCTGGCGGCGCGTCGACGGACTCGCGGGGACCGACCGCGGCGATGGTGCCGTCGTCCTCGACGACGAGGCGGGCGTCGTCCACGGCGTCGTCGCGTTGACCGTCGACGAGTCGTGCGACGTCGAACACTCGCATGGCCGGGCGTTCGCGCGCCACCGGGAAAGCGTTACCCTCCGTTCAGGCCGACCGACGCGCCGCGCCGAGCGCGTCCAGCGCGTCGTCGACGAGGCTCGTGTCGTACGTCCAGAAGCCGTAGAAGCCGTCGCTGTGTTCCTCCGCGAGCAGCGCGCACGCCTGCCGTGGGTCGTCGCCGCCGTCGAAGACCACGAACCACGACGACGTGACGTCCGGAATCGTGCTGCCGTGGAAGGTCACGTCGTCGGGCACGTCCACGGTGTCGTCGGGGACGCCGTAGACGTGGACGTCGAGGTCGGTGCTGGCGAGCCGTTCGTAGGTCCCGCGTTCGCCCGCGAAGTTCGACAACCGCTGGAAGCCCGCGAACAGCCGCCCGTCGCCCGTGCGCCACGCGCGGTCCTCGATTTCGCGGGAGGCTTCCAGCATCTGGCGGTGGTTGTACGACGTGAACGTGGTGCGGTCGAGGTGTGAGAGGAGGCGGCTGTACGCGGCGTCCTCACCGACCGAGCGCGGACTCCCGTGGGTCAGCGAACGTAGCGCGTCGATGCCGACCGCGGTGAGGAACTCACCGTCGTCGGACAGCACCGCGTGCTCGGGATCGCTGCCGGCGTCGGCTTCCTCGATGGCGACGTTCTGGGACGCGAAGTACTCCCGGAGTTCGGGCACGACGTTCGTCCCGGGTTCCGTGTACACCGTGAGCGTCTTCTCGCGCCCCCGGACCGTCGCGACCACCTCGCGGAGGCTCATACTCCGACCGTTCCACCCCTGGTATAAATGCGTTCGGCTGGTGTGTGCCAACCCGCGAGAGGGCCCGCGAGATTTATGGTGGGACGACGGCGGCGGTGGAACACGGAACGCGTCATCGCCGTCGTGGAAGCCTCCGACTCCGCGAGAGCCCTCGTCGAAGAAGCCGGCGAACTCGCCGCGGGCGTCGACGCGGAACTCCTCTTGGTCCACGTGACGACCGACGATGAGTACGCCGAGCGCCGCGAGTCGATGATGAGCGTCCCGAGCCTCGACGTCAACTACACCGTCGACGAGGCCCGCGACGGCGCCGAGAAGTTCGCGGACGTCGGTCGGCCGCGACGTCCTCGCCGACGTTGACGTCGACTACGAGCCGGTCGGGCGGCTCGGCGAGAAGGGCGACGAGATTCTGGCACTCGCCGAGGAGCGCAACGCCGACCACATCTTCCTCGCCGGCCGCAAGCGCTCTCCTGCTGGAAAAGCCATCTTCGGGGACGTCACGCAACGCATCATTCTCGAATTCGACGGCGCTGTCACCGTCGTCACGACGTGAATTGGACCCCGTCCGACGATAGTGTTATGTGGTAGCACGACCCACGAATCGGTATGCACGAGGCAGCGCCGGGCCGACCAGCGTGGAGCCGTCCCGCGGACGTCGCCATCCTGACGTTCCTCGCGGGCCGCAGCGCCGAGTACCCCGCCATCGTCGCGAACCGCATCGGGATGCACACGCCGTACGTCGAGACTCGCTTCGAGGCGCTCGCCGAGCGCGACCTCGTCGAACCCGTCTCCGGGGAGGTCGTCTACCGCATCACCGAACGCGGGGAGCGCGCGCTCGACGCCGGCGTCTTGCCAGAGTGAACGGCCATATACGTCCCCGCGCCGAACGTCACAGTATGAACCACGAGTCCTACCTCCGGGCCGTGGACCTCCCGGAGTACACCGACCACGCGACGAACGCCGCCGAACGCGGCGCGGCGCTCGTCGCCCGCCCGCCACACGCGACCGTCGACGCCGACACCGTCGAGGACTGCTACGTCTACCCCGTTCCCGAGCTCGGACCGGACGAGGCCTGCGGCGTGGGTCTCGCGGACGACCCGTACAATCTCGCGCCCATCTGCGGGCTGGAGTACGAGCCCGAACGCCTCCGCGACCACCCCAACACTGCGCGCCTAGTCGCGCTCAACGAGACGGTGCGCCGCCTCGCCGAGGAGACCAACCCCGACTGGCTCGGCGTCTACCGTCGCGCCACCAACCCGGACGGCGAGGAAGTGCTCGTCAAGGAGGCGTACGTCGGCGAGCACTCCCGCGCGGAGTTCCCGCTCACCGAGTCGTTCGCCGAGCGCTCGAACAACTCCACCGTCGGGCTCGCCGGCGAAGCCGTACTCGTCGAGGACGTCGGCGACTACGACGGCCCCTACTACGAGTGCGACGACAGCGTCCAGAGCGAGTTCTGCTGTCCAATCCTCGCAGACGGCGACGTCGTCGGCATCATCGACGCGGAAGCCCACGAACCGGACTTCTTCACGCCCGACCGCGTGCTCGCCATCGGCGGCGCGTGCGCTGCGCTCGCCGAATCGGACCTCCTGACACCGCCGCGCGTCGAGGCCTGATTCGGCCGCTCTCGCGGGTTTTCCGAGACGGCGTGGCCACCGAACTTAATACGATACCGGACCTCGCCTGAATCAGAACCATGGACGACCTCACCGGCTTCCAACGCGACCTCCTCGTCGTGACGGCGGGCCTCGAGGACCCCAACGGGCTCGACATCAAGGACGAACTCGAACAGTACTACGAGTCGGACATCAACCACGGCCGCCTCTACCCGAACCTCGACACGCTCGTCGAGAAGGGGCTCATCGAGAAGGGGCAGCACGACGAGCGCACCAACGAGTACGGGGTCACCCCGCGAGGGGACCGCGAACTCCGCGCGCGCCGCAAGTGGGAGAATCGCTACGTACAGGACGTCGTCAAGGAACTCGACGACGACCACCTGCTACTGGCAAACTGAATGGAGCTCGCTGACGCCGTCGACGCCGAGGGAGTCGTCTGCGCGGTCGGGGCGGGTGGGAAGAAGTCGCTCTTGTACGCGCTCGCCGGACGGGTCGACCGCGCGGTCGTCACCGCGACCGTCCGCATCCCGATTTTCGACGAACACGTCTCCCGGGTCGTCGTCACGGACGACCCGGCCACCGCCGTCCACGATACGACCGAGTGGCCGCTCGGCGTGGTCCCCGAGCGCGAGCGCGAGGACCGCTACCGCGGCTACGAACCGGAGCGAATCGCGAGCATCGCCGACGCCGGCGCGAACGCAGTCCTCGTGAAAGCCGACGGCGCGCGCACCCGCCGGCTGAAAGCACCGGGCGAGCACGAGCCACAGATTCCGGACTGCGCGGATGTCGTGGTGCCGATTGCGAGCGTGCGCGCGGTCGGCGAACCGCTCTCGGAAGCCGTCGCCCACCGCCCCGAGCGCGTCGCCGCCATCACGGACCTCGCGGGCGGCGACGAGATTCGCCCCGAGGACGTCGCACGCGTGCTCGCCCACCCGGAAGGTGGGATGAAAGACGTTCCCGGGGGCGCGACCGTGATTCCGCTCGTGAACATGGCCGACGACACTGCGCTCGTCCAGACCGCCACCGAAATCGCGGAGGGCGTCCACGACCGCGTGGACGTGCCCCGCGTTGTCGTCACGTCGCTGAAAGCCGACGAGCCGGTGAAGACCGTCGTCTAGCGGCCATCCGTCCGTTCTCGTCGCTCGTCTTCCAGGATAGTCTTACGTGCTAACAGTACGAATCCTGCACAATTATTTATGTGGCTGTCCGCCGTGTTGGTCGTATGGAAGGCGAAGCGCTTGACCAGCAGGCGGACTTCCGGTCGCTGGTCGACCACCTCGACGGCGTCGCGGTCTGGGTCGCGTCCGAACGAGGCGGGTTCGACTACATCAGCGACGGCTTCGAGGACGTGTGGGGAATCCCGCCCGAGGAAATCGAGAACGACCCCGAGCGCCTCGTCGATACGATTCACCCCGACGACCGCGAGCGCGTCCGCTCGAATTTCGAACAGTCCGACCCGGACGCAATCGAGGACACCTATCAGGGACGAATCGTTCGTCCGGACGGGTCGATTCGCTGGCTGCAGAACCGCCAGATTCCGATTCGTGACGACGACGGCAACGTCGTCAGGGTCGTCGGCATCTCGACGGACATCACCGAGCAGAAGCGCCGCGAGAACGAGCTCGACGCGCTCAATCGGATTCTCCGCCACGACATCCGCAACGACGTGAACGTCGTCGCCGGGTGGGCGGAACTACTCGAGCCCCACGTCACCGAGGAGGGACGCCCACACCTCGAGCGAATCGCCGACGCCGCCGAGCACGTCCTCGAACTCACGGAGATTGCCGGCGAGTACGCGAGAACAGTGACCGACGACCACGACCTCGAGACGAAGCCTGTTTCGCTGCGCGAGACGCTCCAGCGGGAAGTCGACGTCCGCCGCGAGTCCTACCCCGACGCCGAATTCGTCGTCGACGGGGAGATTCCGGACGTGGACGTGACGGCTAACGAGATGCTGGGGTCCGTGTTCCGGAACCTCCTGAACAACGCCGTACAGCACAACGACGAGGACGACCCCGTCGTCAAGATACGCTGCGAGACGGCCGCCGACGCCGTCCACGTGCACGTCGCGGACAACGTGCTGGGTATCCCCGACCACCAGAAGCAGGTGATCTTCGAGCAAGGTGAGAAGGGAGCCGGGGGTTCTGGCACGGGGATGGGACTACACCTCGTCCAAATACTGGTCGAACAGTACAACGGCGACGTCCGAGTCGCGGACAACGACCCGACTGGCAGCGACTTCTCCGTCACGCTCCCGAGAGCGACGTAATCCGGAATCCAAGGGATTACTTCGGGGCGAACCGCTCGGCCGCTTCCGCCACGGCTTCGCGGGTGTTGAGATTCTCGAAGGATTCGAGGTCGCCAGCCGCCGCCACGTCGCTCTCCGGCACCGCAACCCAGTCAAGCGTTTCGAGCGGCGCGAGAATCTTGCGGTCGCCGCGGTCGAGCGCGTCCACGCAGGCCGCGGCCATGGCGTCGGCGCGGTAGACTGCTTGCGTCGTCTGGTACCAGCCGTCGTCCATCTCGGGAACAGCCGCGTCGTGGCCGGCGGCGCGGTCGAAGAGGAGATCGATGACGGCCGGGTCGACGAACGGCATGTCGCAGGCGACGACGAGCGCGTACTCGCCGCTGGCTTCCCGGAGGCCCGCGGCAATGCCCGCCATCGGGCCCTCGTCGGGTTCCGGGTCCTCCGCAACCTTCACGGGGTTCGGGTAGCCGTCAAGGGCGTTGCGATGAGGGCCGCGCTGGTCGTCGCGGCAATTCACGACTAGTTCTTCGGTGACGTCGGCGAGGCGGTCGGCGACCCGGCGCAGCATCGGCGTCCCAGCGAGGTCGGCAAGCGCCTTGTCGCCGTCGCCGTAGCGGGTCGAGCGACCGCCCGCGAGTACGACTGCTGAGCGCACGAGGAAACGTCGGCGCGCCAGTCGCTTGAACGCTCCGGAGCGGCAACGCTTAACCCCGCGCGACCGTTGCCTTCGGGCATGGTCGGGGACCACGTGTTGCGCGTGCGGCTCGGCGAGGAGACCGTGTCGCGCGAGGAGATTCCGCCCGAGTGGCGACAGCGCTACGTCGGCGGGAAGGGCCTCGCCGCGCGCTACCTGCTCGCGGACACCGACGCGGGCGTCGACCCGCTCGGCCCCGAGAACCTGCTCGCGTTCGCAGTCGGTCCGCTCACCGGACGTGCACCCGGCGAACCCCGATTCTCGGTCGTGACGAAGTCCCCGCTCACGGACGCCTTTCTGGATTCCTACGCCGGCGGCGACTTCGCCGCGCGGCTCGCGGGCAGCCTTGACGACTGCCTGCTCGTTCTCGTCGAGGGCGAACGTGACGAACCGGGCGTGCTCGTCGTCGAGGACGGCACCGCGCACATCGAGGACGCCCCCGAACTCGCGGGCATGGATGCCGCCGAGACCGACGCCCAGTATCCGGACGCAGCGGTCGCGTGCGTCGGCCCCGCGGGCGAGCACGGCGTTCGGTTCGCGACGGTCGCGACGGACGGTGGCGACCACCACGCTGGCCGCGGCGGCGCGGGCACCGTGATGGGCGCGAAAGGACTGAAGGCCGTCGTCGCGCGCGGCGACGCGCCGGAGACGCCGTCGGAACTGGAAGCCGCGAACGAGGAGTTCGCGGACGCGGAAGTCGGGCGCTGGCAAGCCGCCAGCGAGACCCTCGAATCCGTTGACTTCGCGGACGAAGTCGGCGCGCTCCCGACGCGGGGCTGGCAGTTGGGGACGTTCGACGGTGCCGAGGACGTCGGCATCGAGGCCGTCCGCGAAGCCAGCGTCGGGCGAGAGCGACCCGGCGAGGCCGTACCGGGCGGATTCCGCGTGCCCGACGGCGACGGCGAAACTGTCCCACGGGGCGCGGCGTCCATCACGCTGGGTGCCGGGCTCGGCATCAGCGACTTCGACGCGGTCGCGGAACTCGGCGGGCTCTGCGACCGCCTCGGCGTGGACGTCATCAGCGCCGGGAGCGCGGTCGCGTTCGCCGCCCGGGCGAGCGAGCGCGGTTCCCTCGACAGGGACGTTGATTTCGGCGACCCCGAGGGCGCGCGGCGGCTCATCCGCGAAGTCGCCACCCGGGAAACGGCCCTCGGGGACGCGCTCGCCGACGGCGTCGTCGCAGCCGCCGACCGCCTCGGGTTCGACCAGTTGATACCCGCGGTGAAGGCGATGGAACTGCCGACGTACGACCCGCGAGCGGCCCCCGCGATGGCGCTGGCGTACGCGACCAGCGACCGCGGGGCGTGCCACCGGCGCGCCCGCCCCATCGAGGAGGCCGCGGTCGCCGCCGAATCGTGGAGCGATGCGGACCGCGTGCGTGCGGTCGTCAGCGAGCAGAACGCCCGCAGTGCGCGCTGGTGTCTGGTCGCCGACGACTTCGCGGGCGAAGCGGCACCCGAGCAGGGCGCGCGCTGGCTGCGCGCGGTCGGCGTGGACGCCACGGCGGAGTCGCTGGCCGACCTCGGCGAGCGCACGTGGAACCTCACGCGGCTGTTCAACGTCCGCGAGGGCCACGACCGACAGGACGACGCGCTCCCCGAAGCGATGACCGTGCCGCTGCCGGACGGCCCTGCGGAAGGCGCGGCCGTCGACCGGGAACAGTTCGACGCGATGCTGAACGCGTACTACGACGCTCGCGGCTGGTCGGCAGCGGGCGTCCCGACTGAGGAGACGCTGGACCGACTCGACTTGACGGAGGTTACACAGTGACAGAACGAATCGACCTAGACGACGTCGAGGTGGAGACCGAGGAAGACGAGGGCAACGACGGCGACTGGCTGTGGCGTGAGGACGCGTCCGACGACATCGACGGCGACGTCGGTGGCACGGCCCCCGACAGCAGCGGCGACGGCGGGACGGGAGCGTCCGCTGACGACGCTGCTGCGGAGTCGTCCGGCGACTCGCAGGGCGACCGCATCCCGCACGTTCCCTACGAGTCCTCGAACAGTCCCGCGGGCATCCCGAAGGAGCACGGTGGCTCAGGCGGCGGCGCAGGTCCCGCAGAGGACCGCGCGGAAGCGCCCGAGGCCAGCGGCCCGCACGGTGGGGGCGTCGACGAGATGGCGACTGCGTACACGTACGAGGCCGTCCAGCGCCTCGTCGACCCGCGCATCGCGCTCGCGGAGACTAACGAGTGGTCTGACTGGGTCGGTCTGGTGGGCGACGTGCCGGCGCACGCCATCAACTCGTTCCTGCGCGAGCACCAGCTCGACATCGACTTCTTCAACGGCTCCGGGGACGGCCCCGCCGAGCGGCTCGCGGCCATCGGCAAGCACTCGATGTTCTACTCCGAGCGGATGGTCGTCGTCGGCACCGAGGGCGAGGAATGGATTGCCGAGGAAGCCGGCTGGGAATTCGTGGACCTCGCCGACGCCGCGGAGAGCGCCGGCTGGGAACTCGACGACTGACGGCGGCGTCTCAGGGTGACGTTCCGCGGGGGAATGATTTTTTACGCGAGAGCCCATGCCCACGGACATGAGTCTCAGAGAGGCAATCGACCAGACCGGGTGGCTCCCCGTCGCGGTACTGCTGGTCCTTCTGTGGACTATCGTCACTGCGCTCAACGTAGTGAACCTCACGCAGGCGTACTCGGGCGTTGTCGGCCCCTACGTCGGGCAGACGTTCGTTGGCGGTGCACTCGGGCTGCTCGTGCTGCTCGGGTTCGCCGCGGGCGTCGTCTACGTCTACGGCGAGGCCGGCGAGAGCGAACCCACTCCCGAGTCGTTCCCGCCGCAATGATGTACGAATGCTCGCAGTGCGAGAACATGACCCGCATGCCGGGCTGCGAGACGAACGCCACGACCCGTCAGTGCCCCGTCTGTGAGGAAGTGACGACGTGGCAGGTCGCCTTCGAGGGCGAGGGGTTGAGCTTCTGATGCAGTTCGAAGCCAGCGACCGCCTGCTCGCGGCCGCCGACGAGTGGGCGGACAAGCGCATGACCGACCGAGAGGACGCGCTAGAGACGAAAGTCGAGCAGGCGCTCCTGGAGGTCGAACACCTCGTTTCCGGCGAGCAGGACGTCGAGTTCGACGTCGACGAGACCACCGTCACCTACGAGCCGACTGACGAACTCGCGGCGTTCCTCGACCAGCAGGCCGAAGCAGTAGGCGTCAAGCCCGCGGACGTGCTGGCGATGCACGCCGACCTGTTCGCGACGGTGTTCCTCGACAACTACGACCAGGAGGAGCGCCCGCCGAACGCGCCGCCGACGGAGTAGGCGACCACAACGTTTTCTACGCTCCTCCCTCTACGGCATAGCATGGCACACAAAGAGTCCGGCTGGAAACCGAAGGGCCGCGCGATGCAGTACAAAGGCGAGGACGTCACGGACCACGCCGTCGCCCCCGGCGAAATCAACGACGGCGAGCAGGAAGCCGACGACGAGTAAGTTTCTTTTAGGCGACGAGGTCGCGTTCGAACTCCACGAACCCGCGGAGCACGTGGACCGCGGCGAGGTAGAACGGCTCGTCGGTGGCTTCGACGACGTCGTCGAGGTACGCGTCCAGCCACGTCGAGAGGTGTTCGTCGAGGAACACCCGCTCGAAGCCGACGGCTTCCTCCTCGCCGGCCTGCTGGCGGCGCAACAGGTTCCGGAGGAACAGCAGTTCGACGCCGACGTAGTCGGCCTCCTCACTGATCGAGTCGGGCACCTTCCAGCCGCCGGCGCTGTAGCTGGCGTCGACTTCCGCCAGCCCCGATGAGAGGAAGTCGGTGTCCTCGCGGTAGTACGTCTCGTGGGGCTGGACGGGCGGCCGCGGCCCGACGAACAGCCGCGTGAACTCCTTGGCGAGGTCGTCGACGACCTCGTCGGTGTCGCGGCCCTCGTTCTCCTCTACGAATTCGTGGAGGTACTCGAAGCCCGTGTCGAGGTCGTCATTGATGGAGTCGGCGGGCGTGTCGAGGCCGCCGTCGAGGAGTCGTTCGATGAACGCCTTCTCGGGGGTGTCGTAGAGTGCGTCGACAAGGTAGTCGACGAGTTCGAGTCGTGCGTCGTAGAGTGCCTGCTGGTCCAAGCTCATGGTTATCTGTCGTAGACGAGTTTTGCGCGGCAGTCGCTGCAGTATTCGAAGACGTCGCCGTCGGCGTCGGGTGCGATGCCCGCGACGACGTCTCCGACTTCGTCGCTAATCTTCTGGGCGGAGGCCTCGCTGGTGAACGGCTTGCCGCAGCGACGGCACTCCCGCATCTCGCCGTCCGCGACGGTCGTCCACGCGTCCCCGTCGTTGTTCTCGGGGAGCAGGCCGAGTTCGAGGCCGCCGTCCACGCGGATGGCGTCCTCCATGCAGCCTTCCTCGCAGAGTCCGCAGTTCACGCAGCGCTCGTGGTCGAACTCCAGGCCGGCGTCCTCGCGGCGGAGCGCGTCCGTCGGGCAGAGGTTCGAACACGTTGGCGTGAACGTGCAGTCCTCGTTGACTTCGACCCGGCCGAACGACTCCAGGCCGCGGATGACGTCCCGGGGGTCGGTATGCGGGACGATGGCGCGAACGCTCTCGAGCCCCCACTCGTGGGTGTTGAACTCGGGGTTCGCGGTGGTTGCGTCGGCGATGCCGGTGGCCTCGTGGCCGGTCGGCACCGGCGACGGGTCGAGGCCGAGTTCGACGAACCGGCTGATGTCCTCGACGAACGCCTCCGGCTCGCCGGGTTCGGGCGCGAAGAACGCGGTGCGCTTGCCGATCCCGAGGTCCTCGGTCGCCTGGTTCATGCGCGTCACGAGTTCGGCCTTCGGGTCCGGGCCGGAGTGCAGGCAGTCGCCACCACAGCCGACGATGGCGACGCCGTCTGCACCCGCTGCGAGCGCGTGCAGGACGTGGGCCTCGCCGACGGTGTCCGCGCACGGTACTTCGACGGGGAGCAGCGGCGGGTACTCGATGCCGTCCTGCTTGCGGGCGCGGCGCCCGAAGTCGTCGAGCGCACGGGCGGCGCGCTCGTCGCAGACGAACGCTACGACGCCGGTCTCGATGCCCTCGTCCGAGGAGAGCAGGCCGGAGTCGTCGGTCTCGACGAGCATCGACTCGACCTCGCGGGCGATGCGCTCGTTCGAGGGCTCGCGGGCGCGTACTGCGCCAGTCGGGCACGCACTCGTACACGCGCCACAGCCCTCACACGCCACTTCGTCGAACTCCACGCTGTCGATTGTGGGGCGGGAGACGGCACCGTGCGGGCAGGCGTCCGAACAGACCGTACAGCCCTGCTGGCTGGACCCACCCGCGGCGCAGACGTCCATCTCGACGTCAAGGAACTGCGGTTTCTCGATGCCGCCGACGAGGTCCTGGACGGCCGCGACCGTCGCAGCGTCGACGGAGCCGGTGTAGAAGCCCATGCGGCCGCCGCGGGTCGCCCGAGACGCGTCCGGGTAGATGACCTGGTCGGCCTCGACGGTGCGCTCCTCGGGGTGGATGGCGTCCGTGGGACAGCAGTCCACCCAGTCGCCGTTCGGCGCGCCCGGAAGCACGTCGACGGGCTTGCTCGTGACGTACTCGTCGGGCCCCTGCTCGACGCACTCCATGCAGTCGATGCAATCCTCGGTGACGCCGGCCTGCACCTGCAGCTCGAACTCGCCGTAGACGCCGTCGACGTCCGTGACGCGGCCGCGAGCGAGCGTGACGTCGCGGAGGTCGTAGTCGGCGTCCGAGAAGTCCTTGCCGTCCGCGAGTAGCGTGACGTCCGCCGAGTCCGAGAGCGCCTCGGCGGCCTCGGGGTCGCCGACGACCACGACGTCGTCGCCGGCCTCCCGGGAGACCGACCGCGGCGGTGCCTCCTCGCGGATGCCGGCGTACGCGGCGTTGACTTTCCGCGCGACGAGGTCGGTCGCGTCAGTCTCGTTGTGGACCCACGCGCCGCGCTCGCGGTGGTTAACGAACGAGATTGCCTCTGGATGGAGCCCGGCGTCGTCGAGCACCGTCCGGTATCGTTGCTTGCAACTGTCGCTTTCGGCCGTGACTATCAGGTGGTCGAGGTCGTACTCCTCTACGACGTGTCGGACTTTCGGGAGCCCCTCCGTACAGAGGTGCGACCCGCTCGCGACGACGTCGACGTCCCGAACGCCCTCCCGGACGCCTTCGAGGTCGAGGTCGACCGTACCACCGCAGCCACAGACGAACGCCCCGACGTTCATTCACTCTCCGTTACGTGCGACCACCGAAAGAGGTTGCGGCTGACTGCCGCGAAGAACCGGCAGGCCCCACTTCCTTCCGGGAATTCGGAGGACAGAATAGCGACCTAAGGCAGGAACACTAAAGTGGCTGGTCCACCATTAATCGTGTTACACGGTGACAGGCTCTAAACCATGAGTACACAACCGGTCTCTCTGGACCTCGACCGTCGCTCGTTCATGAAGGCGAGCGCCCTCGCGGGCGGCATCGCCCTCGGCGGCGGGATAACTGGCCAGACGCTCGCTCAGGACGGCGAAAGCGGTGGCGCCGACATCTCCGGCGACGATTCGACGCTCACCAAGACCATCTGTAACTTCTGCGCGGTTGGCTGTGGGTTCCGCGGAGAACGTGAAGGTGACGCTTTCGTCGGACAGGAGCCCTGGGAGGAGAACCCGATTAACAACGGGTCACTCTGCTCGAAGGGGGCTGCCATCTACGGCAGCGAACACTCCGAGCGACGTCTGAAACATCCGATGCGGAAAGAAGACGGCGAGTGGAAGAAAATTACGTGGGACGAAGCGTACTCCCACATCACCGAGGAACTCGAGCGCATCTGGGACGAGTACGGCCGCGACAGCCTGATGTTCCTCGGGAGCGCCCACCACTGCAACGAGGAGGCGTACGCGTCGCGCAAGCTCGCCTCCTTTATGGGCACGAACAACATCGATCATCAAGCCCGTATCTGCCACTCCACGACCGTCACCGGTCTCGCGAACACGTGGGGGTACGGTGCGATGACGAACACGGTCAACGACTACCGGAACTTCGACCTCAACATTATCATCGGGCAGAACCCCGCGGAAGCCCACCCCATCGCGATGCAGCACATCCTCGAGGGGCAGGCCCGCGGCGGCACGGTCGTCTCCGTCGACCCCCGGTACACGAAGACGTCCGCTCACGCGGACGACTTCTACCGGCTGCGTCCGGGGACGGACGTCGCGCTGATGATGGGGCTCATGCGGTACCTCCGCGAGCAGGGCGAGCTCGACGACGAGATGCTCGACGAGCGCGTGCAGGGGTGGCCCGACGTCGACGGCGACCTCGACGACTACGACCCCGAGACCGTCGAGGAGATCACCTGGATTAGCGCGGACCGCCTCCGGGAGCTCGGCGACCTCATCATCGAGAACAAGCCCAACGTCCAGATCGAGTGGGCGATGGGCGGTACCCAGCACAACAACGGCACGCAGAACATCCGTTCGTACGCGCTGACGAGCCTCGCCTCCGGGAGCGCCGCTCACTCGGGCGGCGGCCTGCAGGTGATGCGTGGCCACGCGAACGTGCAGGGTGCGACGGACCTCGGCGTCGCCAGCCACATTCTCCCCGGCTACTACGGCGTCTCCAGCCGTGGCTCCTGGGAGTACTGGGCGGACGTCTGGAACAAGACGCCGACCACGTCCGGCGACGTCAGCTACGACGACCTCTACCAGAAGTTCGAGACGATGCCGCCGGAGCTGTACGAGCAGCAGGGCGGCGACCCGGGCGCCTCCGCAGAGGACCGCTCGCTGATGTTCCAGAACGGGCTGACGGTCGCCCGCTGGTTCGAGGCGGCGCTCCCGCAGGAGGACCGGCTACTGGAGTCGTCCATCTACCAGGAGAACCCCGTGAAGGCGGCGTTCTTCTGGGGGCACTCCTCGAACTCCATCTCGGAGATGCCACGGATGCGCCAGGCGATGGAGGAACTGGACATGCTGGTCGTCGTCGACCTGTTCCCGTCGCTGGCATCCGTGCTGCCGGACCGCGACGACGGCGTCATCCTGCTGCCGGCGGCCAGCCAGTACGAGCACTGGCGCTCGGTCACGAACTCCCACCGCGCGGTGCAGTGGAGCGAGCCCGTGCGGCCGCCGAGCCACGAGGCGAAGCCGGACATGCAGATTATGCAGGAGCTGGCCGACCGCCTCGGCTTCGGCGAGCACTTCGACTGGGGTTCGGGCCCCGAGATGTTCAACGGGAAGTCCACCTACGAGGAGGCGCTGCGCGAAATCAACCTCGGCGTGCGGACCATCGGGTACCAGCAGAGCCCCGAGCGGCTCCAGCAACACCGGGAGTACGACTACGCCTTCTCCGAGGAGGACACGAAGGCCCACGACACGGGGACGCCGGTCAGCGGCGAGTACTGGAGTCTCCCGTGGCCGTGCTGGGGTGACGGCCACCCGGGCACGCCGATTCTGTGGACCGACGAAGTCGACCCCCGCGAGGGCGGCCAGGACTTCCGTTCCCGCTGGGGGACGGAGGCGCCGTCGCCCGAGGAATGGGCGTCGATGGACACGGACAAGGAGTACCCGCTCCAAGCAACTTACGACCAGGGCGGCGACGAAGCCCTGAACATGCTCCGGGCGTCGTTCTCCCCGGACTGGTACGACGGCGAAATCGAGGGCGTCCCCGAGTACCCGGGCTTCGCCACGGCGCTGCCGGAGGACATCACCGACACCTCGGCGCCGTCGCTCCCGTTCGAGTACGCGCTCAGCGAGGACCACTCGGCGTACGACGCCGCGGTGGCGCTCAACGAGCGCGACGAGTTCGACTTCGACCTGGACTTCTGGGAGCAGTTCGACAACGCCCAGCCGGACCCGCCGACGGGGCGCGGTCGGGCTCGTGCGGTCGCGTGGGAGTTCCTCGACACGACGCCGGTCCACCGGGAGCCCATCGAGAGCCCCGAGCCGGAGCTGACCGAGGAGTGGCCGGCGAACGGCCAGCAGCACAACGTCTACCGGCTGGACCAGAACAACGCGGAGGTCCAGACGCAGGCGATGGACCGCATCGCGAACGCCGAACCCGCCATCGACACCATCCTGACGTCCGGCCGCCAGGTCGAACACCAGGGTGGCGGCTCGGAGACCCGGTCGAACATCTTCACGGCCGACCTGCAGCCGCACATGTACGCCGAGATTCACCCGGACATGGCCGAGGACCTCGGCGTGGACGGCGGCGACTTGGTGACCGTGGAGACGACGAACCGTGGGTCCGTGCTCGTGAAGGCGCGCGTGACCAACCGGCCGAACGCGGAAGAGACGTTCCTCCCGTACCACTGGGGCGGCATCTTCCAGGGGGAGAACCTCCTGGACGAGTACCCGGACGGGATGGCCCCGTTCGCCATCGGCGACAGCGTGAACTCCATCACGTCGCCGGGGTACGACGTCGAAACCCAGATGCAGGAGACGAAGGCCGCGATGGTTCGCATCCGGAAAGCGACCCAGTCCGTGGTCGACGAACTCAACATGGACGTCGACCTGTCGACGTTCTCGTTCCCCCAGGACGAGAACGGTATCGGCCGACAGAAAGACTTCGACGTCCGGGAGAACAAACCCGTCCAGTAACCAATGTCATCGAACCAACAATCACAACGTGAGGTCTTGAGCCAAGGGGTCATCAGCACCGGCGAAGGTGCCCGCATCTTCCCCGACGTCGAGGCCTGTATCGACTGCGGTGGCTGTGTCGTCGCGTGCAAGCGCACGTGGGACATCGGCCCGGAGGAACAGCGAATCAGCATCTCCACGATGTTCGAGGGCGAGCAAGCCGACGAAGGCTACAACGCCAACAGCTCGCAGGCCCTCGACGACGGCGCGTTCCCCGGCGAGACCGCCATCCCGATGCAGTGTTACCACTGCGAGAACGCGCCCTGCGTCTCGGTCTGTCCGACCGACGCACTCCAGAAGAACGACGACGACTTCGTACAGGTCAGCGAGGACCTCTGCGTCGGCTGCCAGTACTGCCTCTCGGCGTGCCCGTTCGGCGCCCCGCAGTTCCCCGACGAGGACGACGGCGGGAACGCGGTCGTCGGCACCGGCGGCATCATGGACAAGTGTACGATGTGCGAGGAGCGCCAGAACGTCGGGAAGGGCCCGGCGTGCGCCGAAGAGTGTGCGACCGACGCCATCCTCGTCGGTCAGCCCGGCCAAATCGCCGACGAACTCGACAAGCGGGACCGCGACCCGTTCTTCAACGACGAGGCGATGGAGGTCATCTTCGGCGAGGACGCGGAGGTGTTCAACTGATGGCTCGCCGCGACGACGCACGCGGCATGTCGGAGGCGCTCGCCATCGCGGTCAGCGCCGTCGTCGGTATCGTCGTCGCAGTCGCCTCCGTCTGGTACTTCAGCGGCCCCTTCGACGCGAGCTTCGAGACGCTGTACCGCGTCAATCCGACCGTCGAAGGCGGTGGCGTCGGCGCCGACTACGTCGCCGGCAACACCGACCCGCTGCTGGACGCGCTCATCGTCGTCATCCACGCCGTCGACATCGTGGCGGGGCTGTTCATCCTCGTGCTGGTGTTCGTGCACTGGGGCGCGTTCCGGCGCCTCGGCGCGCGGATGCGCGACCCCGACGAACCCGCTGAGGTCGCCACGGACGGCGGCCGCGACGCCGACAGCGGAGGTGAGAGCGCGTGACGAACATGGACCACGGGAAGTTCACGCGCGTCACGACGTACTTCCACTCGCTGCTCGCGCTAGACGTCTTCCTGTTGTTCTTCACGGGCTACTCCGTGATGTTCAACGACGAACTCTGGTGGATGGTGGAGTTCATGGGCGGCAACGCGGGCGTGCTCGCGCTCCACCGCATCGCCGGCTTCGGCCTCATCGTGCTCACCGTCTTCTGGGTGACACTGATGCTCATCGGGCCGGGACGGCGCAAGAACTTCAAGGCGATCCTCATGACGCTGACGGACGCGAAGGCGTTCGTGCAGGACGTGAAGTTCGTCCTCGGGCGCGCCGACGAGCGCCACCCGAACGCGCGCCAGTTCGCGGGCTACTCCTCCGACGAGGTCCCGCTGCTGTCGTACGTCGGGAAGGGCGTCATCTACATCTTCACCGTCGAGCTCGTCCTCCTGATGGTTTCGGGGCTGCTCATCTGGAGCAAGGTCGGGCTCGCGCAGTTCTTCCAGACGAAGGCCGCCGCGACCGCGTTCGTCACCTTCCACGGCCTGCTCGGGGTCGTGATGGTGATGGGGATCATGTTCCACATCTACGAGCACGGGTTCCACCCCGCGTTCTACCCCGTGGAGATGAAGGCGTTCGTGCCGAAGTCGATGATGCCCCACGAGGAACACGAGGAACACGAGGGCACCGGCATCGAGCTGCTCTCGCTGCGCCCCACGTGGAAGTGGGCCGTGAACCTCGCCGGCGCCGCCGTCGTCATCGGCATCGTGAGCGTGCTCGTCGGGAGCATCTTCGACTCCGGGTATCCGGTACCCGCCGGGTTGACACCCGGCGGCGGGCCGACGAGCATCCTGCTCACCATCGGCATCAACATCGGGATGTTCGTGTTGCTGCTGGGCGTCGTGCTCTCGACGTACGGCAACGTCCTGCGCGCTCGCTACGAGCAGCAGGTTGCCGGCGACGAACACGACTCCGAGCCCGAGGCGGCCGCAGACGGCGGCCAGCCCCGCGCCGACGAGTAACTGTACCCCGTCTCCGTTTTTCGCCGTCAGCCGGTTCGCTTAAGTCACTCGTCGTGTTAGCTGCTATCATGGCTGGCGTACTCGACCTCGTTTACGTCGCGCTCGCACTGCTCGTCGCCGTCGGCGGCGTGTTCACCGTCTGGTGGATCGGCCGCGACCTTGACGACGGCATCGACCCAACCTCGGACCTGCTGCGCGCGGTCGCGGTGTCGGTGTTCCTCGTGCTGCTGGCGTGGCCGCTGGTCAGCTAGAGCGTCGGCAGAAACCAGTTTTCGCGGTCGTTACGCGGTCAGCAGCTCCGCGGACTCCTCGGAGAGCTCGACGGTGACGTCCTGGCGGGTCTGCTGGCTAATCTGGTCGATGTTCCGCGTGAGCACGTCCAGAATGTCCTCGGGTTCGGGGTAGACGAGCATGTTACCGTCGTCGTCCTCCATCACGAGCTGGGTGTCCGCGAGGTTCACCTGGTCGTGGTCGAGGTTCGCGACGATGGCTGGCAGCTCTTCGGCGCCGCCGGGATCACCCTCCTCGACCATCGTCACGTACAGCGCGTCTAGGCCGATGAGGTCCTTGTACTCGCGGACGCGGCGCGCAATCTCCACCATGTCCTTTGTGACGGCAGTCTTCTCTGGGTTGCCGTGTTCGCCCTCGTAGCAGTGTTTGCACACCCGCAGTTCGATACGCATACCCCAGCGAAGGTTCGACGGCCGTTTGAACCTTCGGCTGTGCGGGCGATTTTCCGTCTCTCGGCGACGGAAGATTAACCACCCGTGGAGCCGAACGGTAGGGTATGCCCGCCGAATCGCTCGCGAGCTATCTGCGCGAGCTCGACGCCGGCGACCTCAGGTCGGCCGTCCACTACGAGGGCGACGACTTCGAGACCGTCTACCAGCGCGAGGACCTCTCCGAGGAGTACACGGAAACGGAGTTCGAGGAAATCGCGAAGAACTTCGTGCTGAAGGGATTCGACGACCCGCTCGAACAGCCGGAGTTCGCGCGCTTCGGCCACCTCGACGCGACCGTGCGGTGGTTCCACGAGGTCGTCGTCGTCCAGATACCCCTCGACGAGTGGTCGGGCGTCATCGTCGCGTTCGACCGCGAGAGCATCGAGGACACGGGGACGCTAGTCGACGCCCTCCTGGAGTACGTCGAGGAGAACTTCGCCGAGCACGGCGACGCCGTCGAGGACCCGGACGAGCTCGCCGGGGAGTTCGACTAGTAGGACACCCACTCGGTCGGCGACTCGCCGAGGCCGACCACGCGGAGTTCGCGGCCGTCTTCTTCGCTGCGCGTCTGAATCATGCCGTCGTACAGCGGCGCGAGCGTGTCGAAGCTCTCGCGGTTGCTGGTGTCGAGGACGCCGAGCCCGAGCCAGCCCAGCCGCTCGATGTGGCCGACGAAGACGTGCAGGAACCGGTAGACGCGGCGCACGTCGGCGTACATCAGCATCGTCGAGATGGTGGAGATGTCCAGCCGGACGCGGTCGCACTCGCGTTCGAGGCGCTGGAAGAGGCCGCCCAGTCGGATGCCCATGTCCGTGATGTCGCCCGGCGAGGAGACGTACTTCACGAGGTCCTGGTCGCGGACGGACTCGCCGCGCTGGCGCGTGACGCAGTCGACGATGCCGGCGCGGCCGTTCTTCACTTGCTCCCAGACGTGGGGCGCACGCTTCCGGATGGTCTTCGTGCTGTCGTGCGTGCCGACGACGATACCGCCCTCGTTGCGCTCGCAGCCGTCGTCGACCAGCGAGAGCGCGAGTTCGCGTTTCCCCGTCAGCGGCGGCCCGCCGACGAGGAGGTTCGAACCCTCGGGGATTTCCTCGACGGGGAGGAACTCAGCGACGTCGTAGCCCATTACGTCGTACTGTTAGCCGCATCGGGATAGGGTTTGTTCCCGACGTGTAACTCGTTTGTCTCTTCGGTGGTCATTCGCGTTCCGCGCGCAGTTCCTCAACGAGGCCACGGGCGGCTTCCCGGACGGCTTCGTCGCTGGACTGGCTGGGCTCCCAGCCGAGCGCGGAGAGCTTCTCGATGGAGAGGCGCATTTTCGGGACGTCGCCGGTCCAGCCGCGGTCACCACCGGTGTACTCGTAGTCGGGGTCGACGTCCAGCTCGTCGGCGACGATGTCCGCGATACGGTTGACGGAGGTGGTGGTGCGCGTGCCGAGGTTATAGACGTTGTAGTCATTGTCGGCGTGCTCGACGACGTGGGTCATGGCGTCGACGCACTCCTCGACGTGCAGGTAGGACTTCTCCTGGCGGCCGTCCCCCAGAATTTCCAGCGTCTCCGGGTCCTCCAGGAGCTTCTCGATGAAGTCCGGGACGACGTTGCCGCGCTGGCGCGGCCCGACGATGTTCGCGAACCGATACACCCACGACTGGATGCCGTAGGAGTTGGCGTACGTCGAAATTAGCCCCTCGTCGGCGAGCTTGCTTGCGCCGTACACCGAGATTGGTTCGAGGGGCGCGTAGTCCTCGGGCGTGGGCATCGGCGCTTCGCCGTACACCGTCGACGAGGAGGTGAACGCGAGCTTGTCGACGCCGACCTCGTGCATGCGTTCGAGGACGTTGTACGTCATCTCCGTGTTCTCCTCGAATAGCTGGCGGGGTTCGCCGTAGTTGGTGTCCGTGTACGCCGCGAAGTGGAAGACGACGTCCACGTCCTCGGTGATGACGTCGGCCACGTCGTCGGGGTCGCGCACGTCGGCCTTCGCGAACTCCACGCCGTCCGGGACGCGGTCCCGCGTGCCCTTCGAGAGGTTGTCCACCGCGAGCACGTCGTTGTCGGCCGCGAGGTCCGCGGCGAGGTGGGAGCCGACGAGTCCGGCGGCGCCCGTCACGACGACGCGCTTGCCTGTGAGGTCCATACCCGACGACACCGGACCGTCGGCCAAGAGCGTTCCGATGGCTGATACAGCAGCTCAGTCGAGGTGCGCGGGCGGCTCCGGGAGCGCGTCGAGGTGGTCGCGGTCGTGAGCGAGGTAGACGTCGGCGTCCCAGCGCTGTGCGTCGTTCCGGAGGCGGCGCGCGGTCGCGATGGCGGTCTCGGTGTCCCACGCGAACGACGGCTGCCGGTCGGCCTCGTAAGCGGTTTCGAGGAACGCCACGTCGCCGCCGAGCACGACCGTCCCCTCGTTCTCGAGTTCGACCGTCACGGACTGGTGACCGGCGGTGTGGCCGGGCGTCGGAACGCACTCGATTGCACCGTCGCCGAACACGTCGTAGTGGCCCTCGACGGGCGTCACGTCGAACTCTGGGGAGCGCAGCACGCCGAAGTCGCCCTCCAGGTAGAGGTCGCGCTGGAACGGGTCCGCGGGCCACCACGCGTACTCCAACTCGGCCTGCTGGACGACGATTTCGGCGTCCGCGAACGACTTCACGTCGCCCGCGTGGTCGAGGTGGAGGTGCGTGAGCACGACCACGTCGACGTCCTTGGGGCTGTAGCCGACGTCCGTGAGGAGCGCGGACGCGCGGCGGCCGGCGTTCGTCTCGATGGCCGCGGCGTGGTCGGCGGCCTGTGGGGCGCCGTAGTTGCCGTAGTTCTCGGGGTCGGCGACCATCGCTGGGTCGACGCCGGTGTCCACGAGCACCGTCCCCTCGGGGTGGTCGACGAGGTAACACGGGCACGGCGAGGCGTACGTCTCGCCGGGCTGCTCGCCGCGGACCATCGAGCTGTACTCGTAGTCCCAGTCGGCTGTATTGAACGCGTAGAGCTCCGACGCGGGCATGCTCGTGGCTGCGCCCGGCTCCCTCCTAAGCGTGGTTGCCGAGCCCCGGCAACGAGCGCGGCCGCGGAGAGACTTTTGAACGTGTGGCCCTTCGAGTCGAACATGGATTCTCCCTTCGACGTGCTGGGGGTTGACGAGGACGCCAGCGAGGGGGAAATCGAGCACGCGTACCGCGAGCGCGTCAAGGAAGCCCACCCCGACCAGGGCGGCTCGGCGGCGGAGTTCCAGTTGGTGCGCGCGGCCTACGAGAAAGTCACCAGCGAGGACGCCGACGCCGGCACGGACATAGCGACGGAAGCTGGCTTCGGCGACGAGTCGCCCACCGACTACGGCGTCGACCCCGAACGCGACTTCCGGCCGTGGGAGGAGACCCACGTCGAGTACCTGAACTACGCCGTGCTGGACGACTACGGCTGGTCGCTGGGCGACGACGACCTCTTCGAGCGCGCCGCCGACGCCGGCCTCGACCCCGTCAACCACGGCGAGTTCGATGTCGCACCCGGCGAGTCGCTACTGGAAGCCGCCGAGGACCGCGGGTTCGCGTGGCCGTACGCCTGCCGTGGCGGCGCGTGCGCGAACTGCGCGGTCGTGGTCGTCGACGGCGACCTCTCCCAGCCGACCGACCACATTCTCTCCCCGGAGCTGGTCGACCGCGACATCCGGCTGTCCTGCAACGGCGTCCCCACCACCGAGGACCTCCGCGTCGTCTACAACGTCAAACACCTCTCGGAACTGGAGGACCTCCGGCTGCCGCCATACCCCTTCGAACTCGCGCACGCCGACGACTGACCGCGCGAGTCGAAACGCGTACCCCGGCGGGACGATTCTGCGGACGTATGCAGGGATACCCCGAGGTCACGGTGCTCCGGTACGGCCACCGGCCGGGCCGGGACGACCGGATGACCACGCACGTCGGCCTGACGGCGCGCGCGCTCGGCGCGGACCGCGTCGTCTTCCCCGGGAACGCCGGGCAGTCCGAGCAGACGGTCGCGGACATCACCGAGCGGTTCGGCGGCCCCTTCGACGTCGAACTCACGGACGAACTGGACGCGTTCATCCGCGACTGGGACGGCTTCATCGTCCACCTCACGATGTACGGCGAGCGCCTCCAGGACGTCGAGAGCGAGATTCGACGCATCCACGACGAGCAGCGACAACCCCTCCTGGTGGTCGTCGGCGGCGAGAAAGTCTCCTTCGAGGTGTACGAGGAAGCCGACTTCAACGTCGGCGTCACGAACCAGCCCCACTCCGAGGTGGCGGGGCTGGCGGTCTTCCTCGACCACCTCTTCGACGGCGCGGAACTCGACCAGGAGTACGAGAACGCCGAGCAGCGCGTGATTCCGCAGGCGCTCGGGAAGCGCGTCGAGGAAGTCGACGAGGAGTGAAGCCACAATACTGCCAGTAGGCGAAGGTTTCTCTTTCCGGGTCGTCGCCGTACGAGTATGAGTGTTAGCGGAGGGATTTCGCGGGTGGCACAGGTCGCGAGCAAGTACTTCGTCGTCTGGGTGATTGCGGCGGCGGGCCTCGCACTCACCTACCCGGACGCGTTCGTCCCCGTGCTGGACTACGTCAACCCCCTGCTGGGCATCATCATGCTCGGGATGGGGTTGACGCTCCAGCCCGCGGACTTCAAGCGTCTCGTCGAGCGCCCCGTCGACGTGGGCATCGGCGCGGTGACGCAGTGGCTCGTGATGCCGCTGGCGGCGTACGCGCTCTACCTCCTCTTCGACCTGCCGGACGCCATCGGCGTCGGCCTCATCCTCGTCGGCGCCGCCCCCGGTGGTACTGCGTCGAACGTGATGTCGTACCTCGGCCGCGGCGACGTCGCGCTGTCGGTCGCCATCACGACGGTGACGACGCTCGCCGCGCCCATCGTGATGCCCGCGTGGACGCTGTTCATCCTCGGGGAGGCCATCGACGTGACGTTCATGGAGATGTTCACGAGCATCGTCCAAATCGTCATCATCCCGGTCGTGCTCGGCTTCGGGATTCGGTACGTCCTCGACCGCTACTCGCCGAAGGCGGCGGAGGTCGGTGTCGACGTCTTCCCCGTGATTAGCGTCGTCGCCATCGTCGCCATCGTTGCGGGTGTCGTCGGCGCGAACGTCGACAACATCCTCACCGCGGGTGTGCTCGTGCTGGCGGCGGTCGTCATCCACAACGGCATCGGACTCGGCGCGGGCTACGGTGTCGGCCGGCTGTTCGGCATGTCGGAAGACCGTGTGCGAACGACCGCCTTCGAGGTCGGCCTCCAGAACAGCGGGCTCGCGGTCGCGCTCGCGGCGTCGCTGTTCGACCCGGCGGCCGCGCTCATCCCCGCGCTGTTCAGCGTCTGGCACAACGTCAGCGGCCCCGCGCTCGCGAGCTACTTCACGTGGCGCGACGACCAGACCGCGGACGCCGCTGGGGCGACCGCGGACTGACGGTCCGCGCCCGTCAGACGGGGGAGTGACAAGACTTAATGCCGGCGCGGACCCCTTTTTGACGTAATGGCTTTTGAGGAGCTACTCGACGACCCCGTGGTTCAGAAGTACCTCCACGAGTTGGTCGGGCCGAAGGGGATGCCGGTGGCGGTGTCCCCGCCGGACGGCGAGGTGACCGACGAGGAGCTCGCCGAGCGGCTCGGGCTCGAACTGAACGACGTGCGCCGGGCGCTGTTCATCCTCTACGAGAACGACCTCGCGACGTACCGTCGCGTCCGCGACGAGGACTCGGGGTGGCTCACGTATCTCTGGACGTTCGAGTACGACAACGTCCCGGAGAACCTCCGCGAGGAGATGGACCGCCTGCTGGAGGCGCTCGTCGACCGCCGCGAGTACGAACTAGCGAACGAGTTCTACCTCTGTGAGGTGTGCTCGATTCGCTTCGAATTCGGGGAGGCGATGGACCTCGGCTTCGAGTGCCCCGAGTGCGGGTCACCGGTCGAAGCGATGGAGAACACCGACCTCGTGGAGGCGATGGACGAGCGCATCGAGAATCTCCGCGCGGAACTCGGAGTGAGGGCCTAATGGTCGTCCTCGCAACCAAACTGTACGTGGAGGGCGACGCCCGCGAGCGCTCGCTGGACAGCCTCCGGTCGCAAGTAGAGAACGATGTCGGCGAACTCGACGTCGAGTACGACGTCGGCGTCCGCCACGACGACTTCCCGACGGTGACCCTCGAGGGTCCCGACGAGGTGGCCGCGCGGAACGTCCTCGCGGAGACGTGGGGCGAAATCACCGAGGGCTTCGAAGAAGGCGAGACGTACGTCGGCACGCTCGAATCCTGGGACGACGAGGGATTCGTGCTCGACTCGGGCGAGGACGTCCGTGTGCCCACCGACGAACTCGGCCTCGGGCCGGGGACGGCCACCCAGATTCGCGAGCGCTTCGGACTCGTGCAGCACGTGCCGCTGCGGTTCACGTACGGCGAGCCGGCCGAACTCGCGGAGGTCGAGCGCGACCGCCTCTACGAGTGGACGCGCGGCACCGGCCGGCTAAACGTCAACAGCGCGACCCGCGGCGAGGTCCGCGCGACGGTCAACCGCGCCGGCCACGCCCAGGACATCGTCACCGTCGAACGCCTCGGTCTGCTCGAACAGAGCATCGTCTGCCGCGAGGGCACGGACCCGCCCGGCCTGCTCGCGGCCATCGGGGAGTACCTCCCCTCGGAGCTGCTCGCGGTCGTTCCATGAGCAGGGCCAGGGTGGCGCTCGGGCTGCTCGCGCTCGTCGCACTCGCCGGCTGCGCCGGCACCGGACTCGGCGGCGCGCCCGCGCCCAGCGACGAGCAACTCGCGGAGAACGCGACCTACGACTGGGACCGCGACGCCGACGTCACGCTCAACGTCACCGGCGAACAGTACAAGACCGTCGCCGACGTGAACGGCACCGAGCGCGTGCGCCTCGCCTCGACGAGTGGGTTCGGCGGCCGGAACCCGGTGTTGATTTCGGCGGTGCAGTTCCGCTACGAGAACGGCACCGTCGTCGGCGCGGACGCCATCGACGTCTCCACGCGCGACCAGCGCACGGTGGTCGACCTGCCCGCGGCGAACGGCACGTTCGCGTACACCGGGTCGGCCGGCACGCGCTCGGTGAACGCGCCCCTCGACTTCGAGGGCTCCCACGAGGTCGTGTTGCCGCCGGGGATGCGCGTGTCGTTCCCCATCTTCGGTGACGTCTCGCCGGGCGGCTACGAGAAGTCCATCGAGGACAATCGTGTCCACCTGCGCTGGGAGTCCCTGGACAGCGCCACTGTCAGCGCCGAGTACTACCTCGACCGCGACCTCTACATCTTCGGCGGCATCGTCGGCGTGCTGGCGGTCGTCGCGGTCGGCGGCGTCGTCTACTACCGGCTGCGCATCCGCCGGCTGGAGCGCGAGCGCGAGCAGTCCGGGCTCGACTACGAGCAGTAGCCCGCGGGGACGTGACTTTTCACCCTCCACTGTCTACGAGTGGCCATGCAGGTTGCGGTGGTCACAGTCGGTGACGAACTCCTCGTCGGCGACACCGAGAACACGAACGCGTCGTGGCTAGGCGCGCGCCTCACCGAGCGGGGCGCGACCGTCGAGCGCGTCGTGGTGGTGCCCGACGAGCGCGACGCCATCGCCAGCGAGGTCGGGTCGCTGGCGGACCGCTACGACGCGGTCGTCGTCACGGGCGGTGTTGGCCCGACCCACGACGACGTGACGATGGACGGCGTCGCGGCCGCCTTCGACCGCGAGATGGTCGAGCACGCGGACGCGGTCTCGTACTTCCAGACCCACGACAGTTACCAGTTCGCCGACCTCACGGACGGCACCGCGGCGCTCCCCAAGGACGCGCGCCTCCTCGAGAACGAGGTGGGCGTCGCGCCGGGCGCGGTCGTGGAGAACGCGTACGTGTTCCCGGGCGTCCCCGCCGAGATGAAGGCGATGTTCGAGTCCGTCGCCGACGAGTTCACCGGGACGAGCAACCACGTCGAGTTCGTCCACGTGGACGCCCCGGAGAGTTCGCTGGTGACACCCCTAGAAGAGTTACAGGCGGAGTTCGGCGTCACCGTCGGGAGCTACCCCGGCGACGGCGTGCGCGTGAAGATTCAACACGAGAACGAACAGACGGTCCACGACGCAGCCGCGTGGCTGCGCGAACGCGTCTAGCGGTAGAGGTACGCAGTCCACGCGACCGCGAGGACGAGGCCGAGTATCGTCACGGCCCAGCCGACGGAGTTTATCGGGAGTGCAGTACCATCGGTCGCAGCCAGCAGGAAGCTCATGGCCAGTAGTTCCCGCCGCCCGGTCTTAATTCTTGGTTCACTCGGTCGCGTCGCGCACGACGTCGACGACGTTCCGTCCGGTGACGTCGCCGGTGGCGTCGAGCGATACGAGGTAGCCCGAGCGGTCGTCAGTCGGCACGTGCACGACGAGGCCGTCCTCGAAGAGCCGCGCGGTCGCGTGGAGGTCGCCGAGTTCGTACAGCGACTCCTGGCGGGGCGTCGAGAGCACATCCAGGACGAGGTCGTCGGCGATGTCGTCGATGGACGCGTCGCCGTAGCCCTCCCGGACGTCCTCACGCATGAATTCGATGCGCCAGTCAGTCCCCTCGTGGAAGCCGACGACGCGGAGTGCGTCGCCAATACTGTCGCGGAGGGCGTCGGCGATGTCGGCGTCGGGAGTCGGCATCGTCGTACGCACGTCACGCTGCGACCATGATACTTTCGAACGCCCCGACCGGTCGGCTTTTCGGCGCGAATACCCTAGTCAGGATATGCGAATCGTCGGCGTCGTCGTGAACCCCATCGCCGGGATGGGGGGTCGCGTCGGCCTGAAGGGGACGGACGGGAACGTCAAGGCGGCCCGCGAGCGCGGCGCCGAGCAGCGCGCGCCCGACCGAGCACGCGACGCACTCGCAGCGCTCCGCGAGCGCGCACCCGATACCGAGATTTTGGCGTACGGCGGCGAGATGGGTGCCGAGGAGGCGCGCGCGGCGGGCTTCGACCCCGAGGTTGTCGGCGAGCCCGATAGCGACGAGACGACCGCCGCGGACACGAAGGACGCGGTGCGCGCGTTCGTCGACCGCGGCGTCGACCTGATTCTATTCGTGGGTGGCGACGGCACCGCGACTGACGTCGCGACCGCTCTCGACGAGGTGGACAGCGACGTGCCTGTGCTGGGCGTACCTGCGGGCGTGAAGGTGTACTCGTCGGTGTTCGCGGTGCGGCCGGAGGCGGCGGGCCGGGTCGCCGCGACGTTCGAGGACACCGAGGCACGCGAAGTCAACGACATCGACGAAGAAGCGTACCGCGGCGGCGAAGTGCGCACGCGCCTCCGGGGCGTTGTCGAGGTGCCCGTCGCGGAGGACCTCCAGTCCGCCAAGCAGGTGCACGCGGGGAGCACGGACGCGCTCGCCGAAGCGGTCGCCGAGGAAGTCGAACCCGGCGTGACGTACGTACTCGGGCCCGGCGGGACGCTCGGCGACGTGGCGGACGCGCTCGGCGTGGACGGCTCGCCGCTGGGCGTGGACGTCTACCGGGACGGCGAGCTCGTCGTCCGCGACGGCAGCGAGGCCGAGATTCTGGACGCGCTCGGCGACGAGAGCGTGATTTTCGTCTCCCCCATCGGCGGCCAGGGGTTCGTCTTCGGCCGGGGCAACCACCAGATTTCGCCCGCGGTCGTCGAACAGAGCGAGGTGCGCGTGCTGGCGTCGCCACGGAAACTGGACGAGACGGGCGTGCTGCGCGTGGATACCGGCGACGAGGCCGTCGACGAGTCGCTGCGCGGCTGGACGAAAGTCCGGACTGGTCGCTTCGAGCGACGCATGATGAAAGTTGTGTAGCCGCGCGGCAAAAGCAGGAAGAGCCGGAGAGAGCCGCGTTAGTCGTCGTCTTTCATCGACTGGAGCTGGTCGATGAGTTCGTCGCTGTCGGCGTCGGTGTCGAAGTTGACGCTGCCGTCGTGGTCGTTCTCGTGGACGTTGACTGCGCCGTCTTCGTCGATGTCCGTATTCTGGTTCTCCTGCTCGGACTCGTCGTAGCTACCAAAACCCATGACTACTCCCAGGGGCGGGACAGCCAAAAGGGTCCCGGAATTCAGGGGGACATTTCCAGGCGTCTGCCCACACCTTAAGGCAAGTATAAGGTTAGAGGGATAAGACTAAGGTCGTTCCAGTGCGTTCCAGGCGTATGGAAACCCGGAAAGTCCAACGGCTGGGGCCGTCTACGCTGGCGATGACGCTCCCCGCGGAGTGGGCGCGCAAGCAGGACGTCGAGAAGGGCGACGAGGTCACCGTCCGCGAGAGCGGGAAGGGCTCGCTGACGGTCACGCCGGAGTCCGCGCACGGTGAGGAGACCGAGGCGACGATTCACGCCGAGAACTTCGACGCCGACGCCGTCGAGCGCGCCATCGTCGGCCAGTACGTCCTCGGCCGCCGAATCATCCACGTCGAGAGCGAGGACGCCCTCGACTCCGAACACATCAACGCCGTCTACAAGGCCGAGACCCAGCTCATGGGCCTCGGCGTCGTCGAGGAGACGCCCGAACGCATCACCATCCGGTGTTCGGTCGACCCCGAGGACTTCGACCTCGACAACCTCCTCGAACGCCTGGAGAGCACGGGCTCGACGATGCGCGAGGAGGCCGTGAAGGCGCTCGCGCACGGAAGCCCGGACATGGCTCAGCGCGCGCTCAACCGCGAGCGCCAGGCGAACAAGATTTTCGTCCTGCTGCTCCGGCTCATCTTCACCGCCTACCAGAACCCGAACCTCGCGCGCGCCGTCGGCCTCGACGACGGCTTCCCGCTCATCGGCTACCGGTCGGTCGCGAAGAACTTAGAGCTCACCGCGGACAACGCCGAGGACATCGCGGAGATCGTGCTCGAAACCGAGGGCCACACCCTCGACGTCGAGCAGTCCACGATGCGGCGCATCCGGGAATTCACCGACCAGGTCGACGAAATCACGGCCGCGGCCGTCGAAGCCGTCGTCACCCGCGACTACGACGCGACCGTCGAGGTCCGCGAACTGTTCGCGGAACTCGGCGACCGCGAGGGCGACATCCTCAACGACCTCCCGGAGATGGACAACGAGGACATCCTCGAAGTGCGGGAAGTGCTCGTGAGCCTCCAGCACACCGCCGAGTACGCGATGCGCAACGCCGAAATTGCGGCGAACCTCGCGCTCAACGAGCAGTCCAGTCACACCACCATCAGCTAGTCTCCGTTTTCTCACCCCGCAGCGGGTTGCGTGACGCCAGCGTGCACGGGAACGCCGGGTGTTCGGCGAAGTGCCGCACGAGCATGTGGCGACGCGACCCCGTGAAACCGGCCGCGGAGAGGTTCTCCGCGCCAAAGGTTTCTGGGAGCCGGTCGAACAGCCGGCGGACCGCCGCGAAACTGTCGAACACCGCGGAGTTGCCTGTCGACTCCGCGCCACGGCGTTCGACGACGTAGCTGCCGTCCTCGCGGTGCTCGGCGGCAGTGCGGAAGAATTCCTCGCGGCTCGTCAGCGCGTCACCGACGGCGTCCCGGAGTTCGGCGGCGTGCTCGCGGGAGAGTTCGATGGTTTTGCCGTCCACGGTGACGCAGATATCGCCGCCGTCTGGCTCGACGGCGATGGACTGTTCACAGTCGGAGAACGCGACCAGGAGCCTGGGTACTCCGGTTCATGTGTGCTCGAAGCGACCCGGCGCGTAAAAATCTATCCCCGGCGCGGGGCAGTTTCACGAACTCCAGTCAGGCTGGCTGCGAACCGCGCGCGAGCAAGCCGTCGTCAGTGGTCGTTCCGTCACTGCTGGTGGTCGGGTCACCGTCCGTGGTCGTCCCGTCCGTCGTCATGCTGTCGTTCGTGGTTCCGCTGGTCGTCGTCGCGGTGGTCGTGCCGTCGTCGCTCGTCGTAGTCGTCTCGTTGCTGCTCGTGTCGCCGCCGGCGTCACTGCCCGAGTCGCCCTTATTCCCGAACATGTCGGTTTCGATGGTCTGCGTGTACGTCAGTTCGTCCAATGGCACACGAATCGTCTCTGAGGAGCCCGGCAGCTCGATTTCCGCGTAGAAGTCGATGCGGAGTTCGGTCGTCTGGTTGTTCTCGACGTGGGTCACCCACCACTCGTCGAGGTTCTCGTTGTCGATGACCGTCGGCGTCTCCACCACACGAGAACTCTTGCCGGGGATGGTCTGCCCGTCCTCAGTCTCGCCCGCGCCAACCGGCACACCGTTCATCGTGATGTTGTAGCCGACGTTCGAGACGATGACCGGCGACGTCTTCGGGTTGTAGACGTCGAACTCCAGGTCGATGGGCGTCTCCGCGTCGGTGACGTTACCCCAGGAGGCGTTCGTTCGCTCGATGACGACCTCAACGAGCGGCATCTCGGCGTTCACCGGGCGGTCCTCGCTGGAGTTGAACTGGCCGAGCAAGTCCGTCTCGATGGTCTCGGCGGCCGGCTGGAACGACGCTGACTGGCCGACGAACCCGGGCTGAACAGTCGCGGACACGGTGAGGTTCGTCTGCTCGCCGCCCCGGACGTGGTTCACCCACCACGCGGGGATGCGCTCGTTGTGGAGTTGCGTCGTCAGGTTCACCGTCGAGTTCCCGGTATCGATGCCGACGCCGTGTTTGTCCCCGCTGGCCATCCGGATGTCGTTCATCGCCACCGTGTAATTCACGCTGGTGTCGCCGAGCCGGACGCCGACCGGATTCGGGTTGTGTATCACGAGGTCGGTCTCGATTTCGGTGTAGGTGTCGTTGACCTCGCCGAATTGGTTGTCCACCTGTTCGACGCTCGGTACGCCGAGGAAGCCGGCGAAGAACGCGCCGCCGGCGACCAGCCCCAGGCCGGCGACGACCGTGATAGCGACCCGTATCGTGTTCCCGAACAGCAGCGCGCGGACGTCCATGCTCGACTCGGAGTGCTTGCACAGTGAAAGCCTGTTGGCCTCCGTGCTCGCACCGAGTAGAACCAGTTAAGGGACACCCTGCGTAACGCCCTTCCATGACGACTGGGTCCACGCAGGAAACGGACATGGGCGTCGGCGTCGGCCTCGCGTTCGGCCTGCTTGCCGTCGCCGCGGCCGCGTACACGTTCGTCGCGCCCGGACAGTTCCAAACCGCACTCGGCTTCGCCGGCGCCGTCACGTTGTCGGCGCTGTGCGTCGCCGCCCTCCACGTGTGGGGGTAGCAAAAGCGATAAACCGCCTTCAACCGTAGTCCCTAGGTAATGACTGACGAATACACCGACGAGGAACGCCGGATTCTGGAGTTCCTCCACGAGAGCGTCGAGAAGGGCGAGCGGTACTTCCGCTCGAAGAACATCGCGAACCACCTCGGCCTCTCCTCAAAGCAGGTCGGTGTGCGGCTCCCCGAACTCGCGGAGAAGACCGAGGACGTCGACATCGAGAAGTGGAGTCGCTCGAAGTCGACGACGTGGCGCGTCGAACCCGCGTAATCGGCGGCTTTTTGCTGGCGGGCGGTCAACGCCGCGTATGACAGTTCGGGTCGAGCGCACGTTCGAGGTGTCGGTACCGCCCGAAGACGTGTGGGCGTTCATCGCCGACCCCGAGAAGCGCGCGAGCGCTATCAGCGTCGTGGACAGCTACGAGCGCGAAGGAGACACGACGACATGGCATGTCCGTCTCCCGATTCCGGTCGTCCGGAGCACGATTCCCGTCGAGACGCGGGACGTCGAGACGGAGCCCCCGCGGTACGTGAAGTTCGTGGGGAAGTCCCGAATTTTCGACGTTACGGGCGAGCACGAGGTCGAAGCCGCGAACGGCGGCTCCCGCGTGACCAACCGGTTCGTCGTCGACGGCAAAGTCCCGGGCGTGGAGAAATTCTTCGAGCGCAATCTGGACGACGAACTCGACGGCCTCCAGAGCGCGCTGGAGGCGGAGGCCTGAGATGCGCGTTGCACTCGCCCAGATTGACGTCGAGGGCGCTGCCGTGGGCGCGAACGTCGAGCGCGCCGTGGAAGCCATCCGAGAGGCCGCCAGCGAGGGCACGGACCTTGTCTGCCTGCCAGAGCTGTTCAACGTCGGCTTCTTCGCGTTCGACGCCTACCAGCGCGAGGCCGAACCGCTGGACGGCCCCTCCCTCTCCGCAGTCCGCGAAGCGGCCGTCGAGGAGGATGTCGCCCTGCTCGCAGGTAGCGTTGTCGAGGAGTTGAGCGAAACCGAGGGCGGCCCCGACGAGGACGGCCTCGCGAACACGAGTGTGCTCTTCAACAGCGACGGCGAGCGCCTGCTCGCGTACCGGAAACACCACCTCTTCGGCTACGAGTCCGCGGAATCCCAACTGCTGACGCCCGGCGAGCGCGTGCCGACCGCCGAAATCGGCGGGTTCACGGCTGCGGTCACGACGTGCTACGATCTCCGGTTCCCGGAACTCTACCGCGAGCTGGTCGCCGACGGCGTCGACCTCCTGCTCGTGCCGTCGGCGTGGCCGTACCCGCGCGTCGAACATTGGAAGCTGCTGCCGCAGGCGCGCGCCGTTGAGAACCTCGCGTACGTCGCCGCCGTCAACGGCAGCGGTAAATTCGACGAGGCGGAACTGCTCGGCCGCTCGACGGTGTACGACCCCTGGGGCACCCCGGTCGCGAGCACGGGCGACCAGCCCAGCATCGTCTTCGCCGACCTCAACCCCGAGCGCGTCGCGACCGTCCGCGAGGAGTTCCCCGCGCTCGACGACCGCCGGCACTGACGCGCCGATACCCGCGATACGTGAATTTAAGTGTCGTCACGCGCTACTCCGTGTTGCCGGTAGTCGACGCTTTTCTCGTCGAACCGGCAAGAACCTCGCGTCCACGTCCGCTCCGCGTCCGCCGACGCGGCCGTGTCCCGGCCCACGGCCGTAGTCCGCGGGAAGTCAACCGCCACCCCTTCCGCCTTCCTCTCTCACGTACCCCTGAGCCGTAGCTGTCGAAGTTGTGTAAATAAAAGTCGCAAGTGGCCGGTCAGCCGTCTTCGGTCTTGATGTCCGCGCTCAGTCCCTGTGCCATCTCGATATCCTTGCTGTTGTTGAGCGTCCACGCGGTGCGCTCGGTGACGGCTTCGATGACCTCACGGGCGCTGGGGTAGCCGTTGCCGGATTTCTTGACGCCGCCGAACGGCAGTTGGACTTCCGCGCCGATGCACGGAAGATTACCGTACGCCAGCCCGACTTCGGCGTGGTCGCGGTAGTAGTTGATCTGCCGGTAGTCCTCGCTAATGACCGCGCCAGCGAGCCCGTAGGGCGTGTCGTTGTGGATGTCGACCGCGCGCTCGATGTCTCCAGAGTACTCCAGTAAGGCGACGTGCGGGCCGAATACTTCCTCCTGGGTACAGCGGAGGTTGGCGTCGGGGTCAGCCTCGTAAACGAATGGACCAACCCAGTGGCCGTCTTCGTGGCCTTCCGGAATCTCTTCGTCGTCGAGTTCCGTGCGGTCGACGAGCACGTTGACGCCCTCCTCCCGGGCGAGGTCGTTGTACTTCCGTATCTTCTCGATGTGCTCGGCCTCGATCGCGGGCCCCATGAACGTCGAGTCGTCCAGCGGGTCGCCGACAGCGACCTTCTCGGCGACCTCGACGAAACGCTCCTTGAACTCGTCGTAGACGTCTTCGTGGACGATGAGCCGCTCGCTGGAGACGCAGCGTTGGCCAGTCGTCTTGAACGACGACATCACCGCGGAGTGGACGGCGATGTCGAGGTCTGCTTGTTCGGTGATGACGATGCCGTTCTTCCCACCCATCTCGCAGGCTGCGAGCTTCCCCGGGTCGCTGGCGACCTCGCTGGCGATTTCGTGGCCGACCTCCGCGGAGCCGGTGAACAGCACCGTGTCCACGTGGTCGTCGTCAACGATGGCCGCGCCCGCGTCGCCGAACCCCTGCACCATGTTGAAGACGCCGTCCGGAATTCCGGACTCCTCGAACATCTCCGCGATAATCTGGCCGCACCAGGGTGTCTGCTCGGCGGGCTTCCAGACGGCCGTGTTCCCTTCGACGAGCGAGACCGCCATGTGCCAGAACGGAATGGCGACCGGGAAGTTCCACGGCGTGATACAGCCCACGACGCCGCGGGGCTTCCGGCGCATGTAGGCGTCCTTGCTCGGAATCTCGGACGGCACAACGTCGCCTTTCGGGTGCCGAGCGTCGCCGGCCGCCCACTCGACCATGTGCCACGCCTCGGTGACGTCGGCTTTCCCCTCGCTAATCTCCTTGCCGCACTCCTTGGTGACGACCTCGCCGAGCTCTCGGTGGCGTTCCTTGAGCTCGTGGTAGATGTCCCAGAGGTACTCCGCGCGGTCGATGTGGGAGAGGTCACGCCACGCCTCAAAGGCCTCGTCGGCGGCCGCAGTGGCCTCGCGGACGTCGGCCTCGGTGCCGCGGTGGAACTCGCCGAGCGACTCGCCGGTTGCGGGGTTCTCGCTCTCGAAGGTCTCGGTCCCGTGGCCGTCGACCCACTCGCCGTGGATGTAATGTTGGTACGTCATTGGCAAAAACTGCGACCGGCGCGGTGAAAAAGGTACACCTTGTGCGTCCGGTTCGGGTCACCGCGTCGCGTCGCCGCGCGAACTCGCGGCCTTCTCGATTTCGCCGGCCAGCGCCGCCGCGTCGAAGGCGTGGTCGGGTCGAATCTGGACGAAACTCAGGAAGTCCTGGGCGTCCAGCAGCGCCGCGGCGTTGTCCGCGCGCGTTCGCGAGCCGTCGCCGGTGTCGTAGGCGTCCAGCGCCACCTCGACGACAGTCTGCGCGCCGACGAGCGGTTCGAGCGCGGCCAGCGCACACGCGAGGTCGTACGCGCGAGCGCCCTCCAGCCCGTCGCCAGCGACGTTTGTCGCGTCGATGAAGTAGAGGTCGTCCTCGTAGACGAGGACGTTCTCGCCGCGCAGGTCGCCGTGTGCGACGCCGTTCTCGTGCATCGTCGCGAGCGCGCCGAACAACTCGGGCGCGTGGCGTTCGACGGCGTCGGCGGGGAGGTCGTCCAGTGGGCGGAACTCCGGGAGGTATTCGAGGACGAGTACGCCGAGCCCGTCCACCTCGAAAGCCTCCACGGGTTCGGGCGCGTTCACACCGATGTCGCGGAGTTTCTGCGTGGCTTCGAGTTCGTGTTCAGCCATCTCCACGGGTCCGTCGAACGGCTCGAAGAACCCCTCGCGGCCGCTGGAGAACGCGCCGAGGTTCCGTGCGCCCGTGAACAGCGCGTGCACGAGCGCGTTCTGCCCGGAGACCACCTTCACGAACCAGCGGTCGTTGACGACGCAGGGCGTCGACAGCCAGTTGTCCGTCTCCAGGAACGTCACCCGGACCGTCTCCTGGTCGTAGCGATCGGCGACCTCGCGGGCGACGGCTTCCAAGGAGTCCCACGGGACGGTCCCACGGACGAACTGGCGGATGCTCACACAGACGAGAGGTGCCGCGCGAATAAAATTCCGGCGGGAGCGTGGACGAGCGAAGCGAGCCCACGTTAGAGCGAGCGGCGATCGCCGGGAGCCGCGAGCAGCGTGTTCGACCAGCTCAACCCACGAGCCTCCTTCCCTCCGGAGAGCGTCCGAGCACCAACGAGATGGGGATCGTTCACGGTCGTTCCGGTGTGTTTATGCTGGCGGTGGCAAAGTTTGCAGTATGGACTTCGACCTTCCCGACGAACACCGGATGATTCGGGACACCGTCAGGGAGTTCGCGGAGGCGGAAATCGAGCCCATCGCGTGGAATATCGAGGAGGAACACCGCTTCCCGGCGGAGGTGTTCAAGGACCTCGCGGACCTCGACATGATGGGAGTACCCGTCAGCGAGGAGTACGGCGGGCTCGGCGGCGACCAACTGATGTACGCGCTCGTCGCGGAGGAACTCGGCCGGGTCTCGGGCTCTATCGGACTGTCGTACGCCGCGCACGTCTCGCTGGCGTCGAAGCCGATCGAACTGTTCGGCACAGAGGAGCAGAAGGAGCGCTGGCTGCGCCCGCTCGCGGAGGGCGAGTATCTCGGGTCGTGGGCGCTCACCGAACCCGACAGCGGCAGCGACGCCAGCGACATGGACACGACCGCCGAACGCGAGGGCGACGACTACGTCCTCAACGGCACGAAGCAGTTCATCACGAACGCCTCCGTCGCGGGAAGCGTGCTCGTGAAGGCCGTCACGGACCCGGACGCGGGCTACGGCGGCATCTCCACGTTCATCGTCGATCCGGAGGAAGACGACGGTTTCGAGGTTACGACCGAGTGGGATAAGATGGGGTTGAACGCCTCGCCTACCTGCGAAATTCAGTTCGACGATTGCCGAATTCCCGCCGAGCGCCTGCTCGGCGAGGAGGGCGAGGGCTGGGAGCAGACGAAGAAGACCCTCGACGGCGGCCGCATCTCCATCGCCGCGCTCTCCACGGGCCTCGCACAGGGCGCCTACGAAGCCGCGAAGGAGTACGCCGTCGAGCGTGAGCAGTTCGGCCAGCCCATCTCTGAATTCGACGCCATCCGGAACAAACTCGTCTCCATGCACCGGAAGACCGAGCGCGCTCGCCTCCTCACGCACAAGGCTGCCACGCGCTACGACAACGGTGAATCCGTCACGCAGGAGTCTGCCCTCGCGAAACTCGACGCCAGCGAGGCCGCCCGCGAGGTCGCCGAGGACGCCGTCCAGACGCTCGGCGGCTACGGGTACACGACGGACTTCGCCCCGCAGCGGTTCTTCCGCGACGCCAAACTCATGGAGATTGGCGAGGGGACGAGTGAGATTCAGCACCTCGTCATCGGCCGCGAACTGGGACTGTAGTCACGGTTTCTACGCATTCGGAGAATACGACGATACTTCTCCGAAAGCCCCTGCGCGCTCGCGTTCACGTGGTCGTCTCGCCATCCGCTATCGCCTCCCGTTGGTAGGCGATAGCGGATGGCGAGCCACCGCGAGCGAGCGGGCGCTTTCGAGGAGATGTCGTCGGTAGAGTCGAGCGGACAAACTTCCGAAAGCAGTCCTAGCAGCGCTGTTCCAGAATCCGGTCGATGATGTTGCCCGTGGAGAGGAGTTCGTCGTCGTAGCGCTTCTCGCGGCCCGACGCGCGGCGGACTTCGCAATCGACGCCGCGGTCGGCGAGTTCGGCTTCGATGGCGTCGGCGTCGTGGTGTTGGTCGTAGCCGAGCGCGATGACCTCCGGATTGATATCCTCGATGGGAGTGAAGATGTCGGACTCGTGGCCGACGCGGGCGTGGTCGACGGCGTCGAGGGCGGCGACGACGTCGCGGCGCTGGCGGTTCGGGAGCACCGGCGGTTCCTTGTGGGTGACGTTCTCGCGGCGCGCGACGATGACGTGCAGTTCGTCACCCATCGCGGCTGCGTCCTCCAGATAGTGAATGTGGCCGGGGTGAATCAGGTCAAAAGTCCCCTGCGCGACGACTCGTCTCACAGTTCCTCGTCGATGTCTTCCTGCGTGAAGTCGAAAAACGATTCGGGTTCGGGGAGCGGGACGTCGTAGACGTCGAGGGTGCGGGGCTCGCCCTCATGGTCGAACGCGCGCCACGAGTTCGGGTCGTAGGGTGCGCCGAGGATGATGTGGACGTCGCCGCGGCCGAACGTCGCGCGGTCGGCGTCGGAGGGCGCGAGCACGCCGTTGGGGTGGGAGTGGACGCTCCCGACGTTGCGCAAGTCGTTGGGGACTTGGCTGGAGTTGAACGTCGCGCTTACGGGGTTGGTCTCCGTGCCTGGGACCATCAGCACGTCCGTGACGACGTAGCCGTCGTCGGGGCCGACGTCGAACTCCTTGGCGGGCGTTCCGCGCAGCAGGCCGAGGTACTCGTTGGGGTGGCTGTCCTCGGCGGCTTCCATCGCGAAGTCCAGGGCTTCCCGTGCGATGCCGACGACGTCGGGACGCCCACCGAACAGCATACCTGATAGTCGGCGGCGGTGACTGTTGAGGCTTCCGGAACATCGCGGGACACAGGCCCGCCAGTTTCGCGCGTTCGCACGCGAAACGGCCTTGAAAAGGGTTAAAAACGCCGACGCCGAATCTAGGCACAAGATGACTGACGCTTCCTCCGACGACGAGGCCGACCGGCCGGTCGTCGTCGACCTCCACTCCTCGTGTACCGCGCAGGAGGTCGAATCCGGCGAGTACTACCACGCGACCGTGAATGGCGTCGTCGACTACGGCGTCTTCGTCGACCTCTCCGAGCACGTCTCCGGGCTCGTCCACGAGTCCACGTTCGACGGCGAGCAGGACCTCGACGTCGGCGACGACGTCGTCGTGAAGCTCACGGAAGTCCGCGAGAATGGCGACCTGAGCTTCGAACTCGTGTCCCTTGACGACCACGAGACCGTCGAGCGCGAGCACAGCTACGACCGCATCGACGCAGATACCGTTGGCGACCACGTCGGCGAGACCGTCCACGTCGAGGGCGAGGTCGTCCAAATCAAGCAGACCGGCGGCCCGACCATCTTCCGCGTGCGCGACGAGACCAGCGCCGTTCCGTGTACGGCCTTCGAGGCCGCTGGCGTCCGCGCGCACCCCGTCGTGGAAGTCGGCGACCTCGTGCACGTGAAAGGCGACGTCGAGGAGCGCGAAGGGACCTACCAGGTCGAGGTCACGGAAATCGACGTGCTCGAAGCCGAGGAGGCCGCCGACGTCGCGGGCCGCCTCGACGCCGCGCTCACCGAGCGCGCCGAGCCCATCGACATCGACCCGCTCGTCGACTGGCCGGCCCTCGAAGGAATGTTGCCGGAACTGCGCTCGGTCGCGCGCACGCTCCGCCGCGCGGTCCTCGAAGGCCGACCAATTCGGATGCGCCACCACGCCGACGGCGACGGCATGGCCGCCAGCGTCCCCGTGCAGTACGCGCTCACGCAGTTCATCGAGGACGCCCACCAGGACACCGATGCCGCGCGCCACCTCCTCAAGCGCCTCCCCAGCAAGGCCCCGTACTACGAGATGGAGGATGCCACCCGCGACCTCAACTTCGCGCTCGAAGACCGCGCGCGCCATGGCCAGAAGCTCCCGCTGCTCCTCATGCTGGACAACGGCAGCACCGAGGAGGACACGCCCGCGTACAAGGCGCTGGACAACTACGACATCCCCATCGTCGTCGTCGACCACCACCACCCCGACCCCGACGCCGTGAATCCGCTCGTCGAGGAACACGTCAATCCCTACCTCCACGGCGAGGACTACCGTATCACCACGGGGATGCTCTGCGTCGAACTTGCGCGCATGATCTACCCCGGGCTCACCGAGGAACTCGAACACGTCCCCGCAGTCGCGGGTCTCTCGGACCGCTCGAAGGCCGACGAGATGACCGACTACCTCGAACTCGCCCGCGAAGCCGGCTACGACGACCAGTTTCTCCAGAACATCAGCGAGGCGCTGGACTACGAAGCCTACATGCTACGCTACGACCCCGGCACGCAGCTCATCAACGACATCCTCAACGTGAACGGCGACGACGACCGGCACCGCGAACTCGTGCCGTTCCTCGCGAACCGCGCCGACGAGGATGTCGCCGAACAGCTCGAGGCGGCGACCCCGCACGTCGAACACGAGCGCGTCGCGAACGGCGCGAACCTCTACCGCATCGACGTCGAGAACCACGCCCACCGGTTTACGTACCCCGCGCCGGGGAAGACCACCGGCGAAATCCACGACCGCAAAGTTGAGGAGACCGGCGAACCCGTCATCACCATCGGCTACGGCCCGGACTTCTCCGTGCTTCGTAGCGACGGCGTGCGTCTCGACATCCCGACGATGGTTGAGGAACTCAATGAGGAACTGCCGGGCGCGGGCGTCTCCGGCGGCGGCCACCTCGTCGTCGGCTCCATCCGCTTCGTCCCCGGAATGCGCGAGGAAGTGCTGGACGCCCTCATCGAGAAGATGGCGGAAGCCGAACTCGACGAGGAACTCCACACCGCCCCCAAGCGATAGTCACCCTCCCCGTTCTCCTGCCAGAAGCCGTCGCGGCCGACGTCACTGCTGGCGCCGAATTCGATTTTCCGAGCGCAGCCTGCAGTAGCGACTGCAGCGACGTCCACAGCGAGGTCGACCATCTCGTCGCCGTTCGCGAGCAGGGCGGCGACCGCGAGGAGCGCGAGCACGCCCCAGGTTCATCCCGGCTTCGTACGGCAAGGTCGGGGAACGCGAGAAGGGTTACGCGGCGGCTTCGGCGGTGTCAGCGTCGAGTTCGTCGGCGGCCTTCTGGGCCTCCTGTTCAACGATGTACGCGCGGTCGTCGGCGTACTCGGCGGCGGCTTCGAGCGCGCGCTCGGTGCCGATTTGGACGAGTGCCCACGCCGCGGACGCGCGCACCGTGTCGCTGTCGTCGTCGGCCAGCACGTCCGTCAGCGGCTCGATGGCTCGCGTGTCACCGATGAGGCCCAGCGAGCGCGCCGCGCGGCTGCGCACACTGTCGTTGTCGGCAACCAGTTGGTTGGCGACGTCCTGGGTGGTATCTTCGCTGCCGATTTCGCCGAGCGACTTCAGCGCGGTCATTCGAAGGTCGGGGTTGCCCTCGGCGTCCACGAAGTCGATGACGTGCTCGATGCCGTCCTCGCTGCCGATGCGGCCGACGATTTCGACGGCGAGCGTGTTCCGACGCGCGGCGCGCTGGCCGACCTCGTCGAGCGCTTCCGTGCTAGCGACGCGCTTGAGCGCCTCCAGACAGTGACGCTCCATGAAGTCGGAGTCGCCCATGTGTTCGAGGCAGAGCAGAATCATCTCGACGTTCTCGCGCTGCTCCCACTGCTTGAGCGCCGTCCACTCCGGCGGGAAGTCCTTGCGCTTCTGGCCCATGACCTCGTAGTAGCCCTCCGCGCGGAGCTTCTGGCGGACCGAGAGGTCGTCCCACTCCTGAGCGTCCTCGACGCCCGTGGTGAGCGCGTCGGTCGCCTCCGTGAGCGCTTCGATGGTCGCGGCGTCTTCGTCGGGGTCGAGGTCCGCTGCTTCGACCGCGTTGACGACCTCGTCGAGTTCCTCTGCGAGCGCCTCCGGTTCGGCGACTTCACCGCCGACGAACGTCTCGTCGAGCGCCTCGCCGGCGTCATCGAGGTAGGTGCTCACGGCCGCCTGAAGTGCTTGTTCGCCCTGTTTAGTCCAGCGCGTCGACTCCAGCGTGGATTGGGCGTCCTCGATTGCCGTGACGACGTCCTCGGCGTACGGCCCGCGCTGGGCTTCGAGGTTCTCGCGGAGTTCGGACAACCGGGACTCAAGTGCCTCGGCAGGGGCCTCCTCGTCTTCCTCCTCGGGTTCCGGGAGGTCCGCCGCTTCGAGGTCAGACTCGACGGCGTCGAGAATTGCTTCGACGTCGTCGAGGTCGGCCTCCGTCTCGGCGCTTTCGAGGGCGTCGACGGCGTCGTCGAGACGCTCCTGAAGCGTTTCTACGTCCACGTCCGGGGCCGGCGCGTCGGCCGACTCCTCGGGTTCCTCGTCCCCGTCGCTCATACCAATTCGTTCCGCCAGCGCGCCTATGAGCGTTTCCCTTCGCCCCGCCAGTAGAATCGCGGCGCGAGCACGAGGTACGCGCACGCCCACGCCAGCAGGGCGCGGGGGAATAGCCGCGGGCCGAGCGTCGGCGCGAGCACGGCAGCAGCCTGCACCGCGCCCATCGCGAGCGCGTCCCGCGAGTAGAGGTCGGGGTACGTAATCGTCGACACCATCAACACGGTGAGAATACTGATTGCGGCGACGACGATTCGCGGGTCACCAACCCCGGCGAGCACGCCCGCAGCCAGCAGGGTCGCGGCGAGCGTCGTCGGCACGCCCTCCGTGTGGTCGTTGCCCGTGTCGTAAGCCGTGTAGAGGCCGAGGCGGACGACGCCCGCGGCGACGAACAGCGCGCACGCGGCGAGCGCGACGAGGCCCCACGTGCTCTCGAAGCTCCACGCGTTCCGCGCGACGACCGCGACGAGGAACGCGGGCGCGACGCTGAACGACGCCACGTCCGCCAGCGAGTCGAGGTGTTCGCCGGCCGGCGTCCCGCCGTACTTGCGCGCGAGCACGCCGTCGAGCCCGTCCGCGATGGCGGCGAGCAACACCAGCCGAGCGGCGAGCGCCACGTCGACGGTGGCTGCCACGACCGCCACGAAGCCAAGTGCCGCGTTCGCCGCGGTCACGGCGTCCGCGACGCCCAACCGGCCGACGAAGCGGGGTTGCATGTTCCACGCATCTCGGCAGGCGTCCTTACGTGTTTACATCCGTGCTCCCGTCGTGTCCCTGCGTTGTCACCGGTTCGAGGCTTGCGTCGGCGGGACCGCGCTGTATAAATGCGCGACGAACCGACTGTCGACCATGCAACGCCGGGCGTTCCTCGCCGCAGCAGGGGCTGGCGTCACCGGGGCGCTGGCCGGCTGTATCGGGCCGTCGCTGTCCAGCTCGGAGTACGACATCGGCATGCAGTCGAACGCGTTCGTCCCCGAGCCCGCCGTCAAAGGGAACGACGTGCCAACGTTCGAGGCGAGCGTGGGCGACACCGTCGTTTGGGCGAACACCGGCTCCCGGAACCACACCGTCACCGCCTACGAGGACGGCGTTCCCGAGGGGGCCGACTACTGGGCCTCCGGCGGCTTCGAGAGCGAGCAAGCCGCCCGCAACGCGTGGGAGAACAGCATCAACGGCGGCGGCATCGTCCAACCGAGCGAGACCTACGAGCACACCTTCGATGTCGCCGGGGACTACTACTACGTCTGCATCCCGCACGAGAGCGCGGGGATGCTCGGAAAGGTCGTCGTCACCGAGTGACGCGACCGCCGGCGGCGTCGCTGTCGAGGTAGATGCGCTAAAAGTGTGAATTCGGATGGTTCGGAAGCGGTTAGGCTTCGTCTTCGACGCCGACGGCTGTCTCCTCTTCCTCGTGGACTTCCTCGGGCGGCGCTTCGAGCGTCGCCTTCTGGACTTCCACGCGGCGAAGCGGGTAGATTGTGTTCGCTTCGTCGTAGATGGCCGAGGAGAGCCGGCCTTCCGTGATGGAGTCGATGAGCGCTTCGAACGTGCGCTCCTCGCCGGCTTCCTCGACGAGGTCGATCATCGTGCGACGGATGGCCTTCTGCTGGCTCTGGTCGGCCTGCTTCGTGGTGTACGCGACCGGCTGAATCTTCACGCGGTAGTCGTCCGTCGTGAGGACCGTGATGGTCACGGCAATCTTCGACGACCCGCGGCGCACAAGACTACGCTTGTAGTCCCGCGTGAGTTCGTGCTTCACGAACTCCGTGGACGCGGTGTCGCTCCCGACGTCGTCCACCTGGAAGGTGAGTTTAACGTTGTTCTCGCCGCCGTCGACGAGTTCGTCGAGTGTCGTCTCGATGGTTCGGTCGTAGACCTGTTCTGGCTCTTCGGCGGGCGTCTCGCCGAGCTCCTGCCGGTCGAACTCCTCCGGCGCGAGCACGGTGTACCACCGTTTCTCTTGGTTCTGCTTGGATACGGAACGTTCGCTCATGATTCGTTTGTCGTGTGTTGGTTTGCGTGCTGTGCGACTTCGGTCGCCACCGTAACGTTCACGACGTAGTCGTCGACGGTCGACTGGAGGCCGCCGGTGTCGTCGCGCTCGATGCGCGTGACGACGGCGTCCTCCGTGACTCGCGTGCCCATCTCGGCGGTGTTGTCGGGGCGGACGGCGGCTGCGACCAGTTCCGGGTCCGGTACCGTGGTCCTTATCGTCGCGTGCCGCGTCATAGTTCGCCCCGCACGGTTTCTACGAGGTCTGCTTCGTGTTCGGCGTCTGCGACCGCCAGCGTCGACGTCCCCACGCTGTTCGGAAGGACGTCGCGGGCGTCCGCGTCGGTCGTCGCGAGTGCGGCAGTGTCGTCGCCGACGACGAGCACTGCGGGTTCGCGAGCCCGGTAGTCCCGGACGAGTCGCGCGACGGTCGGCTGCGCGGCGTCGGCCTCGACGACCTCGACCGCGCTGTACCGCGACGGGTCCGCGCGTCGGACCGCCGCATGTGCGTCGGTCGCGTGGTCGCGCCACGCGTCCAACGCCGTCGGCGCGTCGACCGCACCGAGCGCCAGCGCGACGCCCAAGCCGGGCGCGTCCCACGCCAGCGCACCGAGCACGTCCGCAAACCCCTCGACAGTCTCGAAGGGGCCGGCGGGCGTCTCGTGCGGGCGGAGGAGGTCTGCGACGCGGTCTGCAGCGCGCGCCGTCTCGCCGGTCGCGTCGAGTGCGACTACCGAGGCGAGGCGGCGCTGTGCCGCGTCGTCGAGTTCCGGCGGGAGGCCAATTTCGGCGAGCGTCGCGCCCGCCGCCTGCTCGTCCCCAGAGAACGACGCGTGGACGCGCGTCGAGTGCGCCAGGCCCGCCGCGAGGTCCGCGGTCGGAATCCCGACGCCCGGACGCCGCGTCGACCCAGCGGCCTCCCGGACGTCGCTGGACGGCTCGACGCCGTCAGCGAGCGCGCCCGCGAACGCCACCACTGGGTCGGGGTCTGCACCGGCTTCCCGCGCCGCGTCGAAGGCCGCGTTCGGCGCGTCCTCGACGAACGACGCATCGGCAGCCGGCGATTCGACGCCGATGGCCACGAGGGACGTCTCCGCCGCGTCCGGAGCCGACGGCGCGCCGCGAGTCACGCGTACCTGGTACGGTACGTCGTGCTCGTCGCACGCCCCGGCGAGCATCGCGGCGGCCGCGATGCTCCCGCCGGTCGGTGCCGCCATCACACGGACGAACTCCGTGTCGGACAGCACCGACTCGGCGTCGGGCTCGGTCGCAGCTGTGGTGCGTCCCGTCGTCGCCATCTATTCGAGCAGTTCGACCGCGTTCTCGTAGGAGTACTTGAAGTCCTCGTCGAGCTCGTCGCCGCGGTAGTAGTTGGCGAGCCGACGGATTTTGGACTCCGTGTTCTGCAGCGCGCGCTTGTTCTGGTGGTCCTGTCCGTTCTCCTGAACGTGCTCGCGCAGCCGGATCGCCTGCTCAAGGAGGTTGCGGAAGTCCTCGGGCAGGTCGGACTTGGCGTCGTTCTCTTCGAGAATCTCGGTGACCTTCTTCCCGGTCGCCAGCTTGACGTCCGGAATCGGCGTTCCCTGCACGCCCTCGTCACGGAGCTTCATGCCGATCTGCGAGGGGTCGTGCCCCTGCTCGGCGAGCTCCACCACGCGGTCCTCGATTGCGTCTTCGTCTACGTCGCTCCACTCCGGTGGTTCGTCTGCCGCCGGGCGGTCCGAACCGGACGACCCACGGCGGCGCGTGTGCATTCGTGCCATGATTTTCGGATTGGAACTACACGAAACGCTGGCGGCACCAACTGGTGCCGGAACACTACCGCAGTCCCAAGCCGCGCCAGCGGACGCAATTGGCGTCCGAACCCGCGCGGCGCTGTCGGATCTACGGCCGTGTGGTTCCCTACAGCCGAGAACGCCCTCGGGCACGTAAAGGGTTTCCATCTCCCCGTGGGCCGCCAAATGAATTCGCGGGGTTTATCAACGACCACGGGAAACGTTTGAATGCGTTTGAGGGCTCGTAGATCAGTGGTAGATCATCCCCCTGGCACGGGGAAGGCCTCGGGTTCAAATCCCGACGAGTCCATTTCCTTCGGTCGCTACGCTCCCTCAGTTGTGGACTCGTCGTACCTCGCGAAACCGAAGGTTTCGCTCAGTCCCGATGACTCCACGTGTGTTTGTGGCACGGAGCTACGCGTGTGTTAATTCGGGAGAGTGACAATAAAATGAGAGCGACTGTCAATTCAGCTCAAGATATCTTACAGAATGAAATTAGTGGCACTGTCTAGTTAAGCTATTTTGAGAAGTGAGCAGGTCGTTGAGTTTGTTTGGGACAATGCTCGCAGACCTGCTCAGCGAGTGCTTTGCGGCGGATTTAGAAGAAACTTGGGAGCGTGAACGGACGGCGACGCCCGTCAGGGCGTTCGCCGTCCGGCTTCATGCGACCGGTTGTTCGCTCAGAGAGACAACAACGATTCTCGCGGAATTAGGCGTTGAACGCTCTCATCAAGCAGTTTGGCAATGGGTGCCTCGGCTGGCTGACAGCGGCTGCGACCCGCCGACGGCGAAGCCGTCGCGGGTCGCGGTTGACGAGACCGCTGTCAAGAGTAACGGCGAGTGGTCTTGGTTGAACACTGCAATAAACCTCGGCACGAAACTCATTTTTGACGTGGCGTTGTTCGGACGCCACGGCACCGATCCGGCGGCTGCGTTCCTGTCTGGACTGGTGGAGAAACATGATCTTTCAGACACGATTTTTCTCGTCGATCAGTTCGGCTATCGGACTTCTCTTGCCCGATTAGGATTGAACGGTCGGGTTGACTATACCGACCGAAACCTCATCGAAAAATGGTTTCACACGCTCAAAATGCGCCTCGACCGTTTCCACAACTCGTGGGTGGGCAGTCGGCAGGGCGTTCGCCAATTTCTTGCATTATTTGCACATTACTACAACCGCCTCAGACCGCATCAACCGCTCGATGATCGAACGCCAGCTGACGAGGTCCTAAACTAGACAGTGCCACTAGGTTCTTCAATGAATATTCAGTTAGCAGAACCAGTGGAGGTTTCTCCCGGAGCGTACGCGATTCACGCCCGCCGTGAACGGCGGGATTCTCTCGCTGAATTAAGATAGTAGTCTCTGACTACGTGGTTGCGGATTTGTCGGAGGATATCGATATGTCGCCACGCTTCGCTCGCCACAGCATCGGGAAGATAAGCGCGGAAGCGGAGCGTGAGATCCATCGGTCCCTTCATCTTTGATTGAGTTTCGAAGAGGGTTAAAACACCGAAAAGTTGTCGGCTTCACCCTCGGGGTCAAGCCCCGAGGCAGTCGCCTTGTACCGCCTGTACACAGACTCGATCATCGAATGCGATGGACGACGCGCGACTATGATCAGGTCGATTCGGGCATCCGGTACGTGAGCGCGATGACGACGACCATCACGACCGCGAGGAAGACGTAGCCTTCGTCGAAGTAGCCGTGGTCGCCGACGACGCCGAAGACGACCGGGCCGGCGGCGGCCAGTGACGCAGTAAGCGTGCGGATAACGCCGAGTCCGGTGCCCTGGGTCGCCTCGGAGAACGCTTCCGCGAGGAACGACTGCGTGATTGCGCCGGTGCCGAGCATCGTGCTGACGAGCGCGGTGATACCGACGAGCGGCCAGATGCCGGAGACGACGGGCAACAGGAGGAAGCCCGCGGCAGCCGGCAGCAGAATCCCGATGAGCGAGCGGCGCATCCCGATGCGGTCGTAGGCCGCGCCGGCCAGCGGCTTGACGAGCACGCCGACTGCGAAGAAGAACCCGAACAGCACGCTCGCCTGCGGGGTGGAGAGGTCTTTCACCGACGTGAGGTAGGTCGGATAGAACGCGGTGAACGACTGCCAGATGAACATGTAGAGGAAGAGAATGACCGTCATGAACCCGATTTCCGGCGTCCGGAGTTCCGCGAGGACGTCGACGGCGTCCCGAAGCGACTGCGTGCTCTCCGAGTCCGTCCCGGCGTCTGTCCCGTCGTCTCGGCTCGGTGACGTGGCGTAGATGAGGATTCCGGCGACGACGAGGAGCGGTGCGACGAAGCCGAGGCCGGCCTGCCACGCGACGGCGGCGGCGAGCGCGGCGGCAATCGGCGGGAGGACGGTCTGGCCGATGTCGCCGGTCGCCATCGTGACGCCGAGTGCGCTGCCGAGGCGCTGCGTGTAGAGCTTCGATAGAATCGTGATTCTGGCTATCGGGTACAGCGAGTGCCCGAGCCCCCAGACGGCGGTCGCCGCGAACAGGACGAGTGGTGAGGAGGATGTGACGACGAGGCCGAGCGCTGCGGCGACGACGACCGCGCTCACGGCCATGAGCGCACGCTCGTCGTGCCGGTCGGCGAGCATCCCACCGGGGAGTTGGCCGATTGCCGCGAAGAACCATAGCACGGTCACAAGCAAGCCCGTCACCGTCAGGGAGAGGCCGTAGTCGGTCTGGAGGTAGGGGATGATGACGGGGTAGACCATCCGTCCGCCGTTCAGCAGCCCCCAGCCGGTGGCGATGGCGACGAGGGAGATGCCCTTCCCGCCGCCCCACAGCGCCGTCACTTCCTGCCGAACTGCGGTGCGCAAGCCCATTAGGTCTACTCGGAACGGGCAGTCGTGCGCCAATAATAACTGTGTTTCTGCCGTCTCGTCGGGCAAGCGGCGAAGAGTCGAGCGACCGACCGGCCAGCGACTCCGGACCGGGCGCGGAGGTGAATACCGTTGGTTATATTGGCGAACCTGGCTATTACTCGCACGAGTATCTAATGACGGCGAACGACCGGATTCGCACGACGCACATCGGTAGCCTTCCCCGACCACCGGAGCTGCTCGACCTCCTGGAGCAGCGCCAGGACGGCGAAGACGTCGACGCCGACGAGTGGGACGCGACCGTCGCGGACGCCACGCGCGACGTCGTCGAGCGCCAGGCCGAAGTCGGCCTCGACGTCGCGAACAACGGCGAGCAGTCCCGCGTCTCGTTCAACTGGTACGTCGCGGACCGCCTCAGCGGCATCGACGGCGAGCGCGAGCAGGAACTCTGGGCGGACCTCCAGGAGTTCCCCGACTACGCCTCCGAGACGTTCGAGACGGACGTCATCGACCTCTCGATGCAGCCCGTCGTCACCGGCCCCGTCGAGTACACCGGCCACGACGACGCGAAGGCCGAATTGGACGGGTTCCAGGACGCCCTCGACGACGTCGACGCGGACTTCGAGGACACGTTCGTCACCTCGGCGTCGCCCAGCGTCGTCACCGCCACGCACGTCGACGACTACTACGGCGACTACGAGGAGTACCTCTTCGCGGTCGCGGACGCGATGGCCGAGGAGTACGAGCTCGTCGCCGAGACCGGGACGACCCTCCAAATCGACGCGCCCGAACTCCTCACCGTCGGCCACACCGCGGAGTACGCGGACGCACCCCTCGACGAAGTCAAGGCGGCGACGCGCCTCCACGTCGAGGCGCTCAACGAGGCGCTGTCGAACGTCCCCGCCGAGCAGGTCCGCCTCCACACCTGTTGGGGGAGCTACGAGGGCCCCCACCACCTCGACACGGGCCTCGCGGAGCTGCTCCCGGAAATCTACGAAGCCGACATCACGGGGCTCAGCGTCGAGCAGGCCAACCCCCGCCACCAGCACGAGTACCGCGCGTTCGCCGAGCATCCGGTGCCGGACGGCTGGGACCTGATTCCGGGCGTCGTCGACGTGAAGACGAACGTCGTCGACCACCCCGAGACCATCGCGGACCGCCTGGAGCGCGTGGCCGCCGCCGTCGACGACTCGACGCGCATCGTCGCCGCGCCCGACTGCGGCTTCGGCACGCAGGCCGGCATCGGCATGGTCCACCCCGAAATCGCGTGGAAGAAGCTCGACGCGCTCGCCGAGGGCGCGGAGATAGCGACCGAGCGCATCTACTGACGCCCGCCCCGGCTCGCGGCGGCGCTTCGCGGATTTGTTTCTACCCCATCATTTATTAGATGTCAGCGGAGTTACGACTCGTTGTGAGGGGAACCACCGAATGTCACTGACCGACGCACAGCGACCCGCGAACAGGCGCGAACGCTACCGCACGATGGCCGACGCCGCCACCCGACCGTTCGCGGTCGGCGCCGTCGCCGTCCCCCTGGTCCTGCCCGTCCTGGGCTACCTCTCCGGGGACGTCCGAATCATGTTCACCGTCCACCTCTTCCTCGGCGCGTTCTGGTTCGGCACCGCGGTGCTCGGCGCGGTCGTCCTGGGCCCGGTCATGGGGAGCCTCTCCGAGGAGGCCAACGCGGAGTTCGCGGAGGGCTTCGTCCCGAAGATGAACCTGCTCATGGAGCCGGTGTCGCTCGGCGTCGTCGGCTCCGGCGTCGGGCTCGCCGGCCTGATGGGGCTCTGGGACTCCCCGACACCGTCGCTGTGGGCGGCGGTCGCGCTCGCCGCCGCGCTGCTCGTGCTCGGGTTCGGCCCGCTCCACAAATTCACGGCCGGGATGTTCGACGAAATCGCCGCCGACGACACCGACCACGAGCGGCTCGCGGACCTGAACAAGAAGTACGGCATGCTGAGCCTCGTCGAACTCGTGCTCATGGTCGCCATCGTCGGCACCATGTCCGGCCTCCGCTGGGGATTCTGAGGGGGCGATTCAGTCCTCGACGCGCGTGCTAATCTCCTCGGCGATGCGGCCGCCGGGGTGGCGCAGCGTGCCGCTCTCGACTTCGTAGACGTAGCCGTGGACGGTCGCGTCGACGAGCGGGTGTTCCTCGAGGTACCGGACTTGGGCGGCGCAGGCTTCGTCGATGTTGTCGGTCATGCGCACCCAGTCGGCGACGGTGGCGTCACCTATCGAGAGGTCGGGGAGCGCGGGGTCGAGGTCGACGTCGTCGAGGTCGCCACCCGCGGCGGCTTCCAGTCCGTCGACGACGGCGTCGTCGGGTGCGCTCATCATCCCGCAGTCGGTGTGGTTGACAACGATAATCTCCTCGGTGTCGAAGAACTGGGTGGTGAGCGCGGCCGAGCGAATCACGTCGTCGGTGACCTTCCCGCCGGCGTTCCGGAAAATCTGGGCGTCCCCGAGTTCGATGTCGAGGGCGTCCTCAACGGGGATGCGTTCGTCCATGCAGGCGACGACCAGCAGGCGGTCGTCGGTCGGGATGCCCTTGCGGCGGCGTCGCGCCCAGTCGTCGTGGTCCGCGACGGTCGCGTCGACGTGCTCGTGGTGGTGGCCGGGTTCGTGGTCGTGGTTGTGTGAGTCTGCCATGCGAGTGAGCGTTTCTCACAGAGGCGTGTGGTAGTTGGTCACTCGGCGAGCCTCGCCGGGGAATCCGGACTATCGAGAACTCACAAAAGAAGCCGACAGGCGGTGATTACGCCGGGCTGGGGGTCTGGACGGTGGAGATGTACGACGCGAGGTCCTTCGTGGTAATCATGCCGATGACGTTGTCCTCCTCGTCGACGACGGGCATGTGGTGGAAGCCGTGTTCGAGCATGGCGTCGGCGACGTCGCGGATGGAGTCCTGCGCGCCGGTGGTGACGACGTCCGTGGTCATGTAGCGCTCGACGGTGGTCTGGGCCTTCGGCTTGCTCTTCGCGACGATGGTGACGAAGTCGGTGTTGGTGAGGATGCCTTCGAGATGGCCGTCCTCGTCGACGACGACGACCGAGCCGATGCTGTTGTCGAGCATGAGCTCGGCGGCATCCTCGACGAGCGTGTCGGGCGTGACGGTGTGGATGCTGTCCGACATGAGTCGGCCGACGAAAATATCGTCCATACTCAAAGATAGCGCCGCGGCGTGTTAAGCGTTGTCCGCCACCACGTCACGATAGCACAGGCAGCCGCGAGAAACCGAACGACCTACACTCGCTGCAGCGCAACCGGGAACTGTGATTCCTGTCGCGCACGCCCAGACCGCGGGGTTGGACGTTCCGCTCGTGGTGGCGCTCGCCGCCGCGGGCGTGGCGTCCGCCCTCCTCACGGGCGCGGCGCTGATAGCGTTCCTGCGGCGGCGCTCCCGGCCCTACCTGCTGGTCGCGCTCGCACTCGCCACGCTGCTCGCGCGCTCGGTCGTCGCGGGCGCAAGCGTCGGCGGCCTGCTCGCGGGCGACGTCCACCACGTCCTCGAACACGGCCTCGACGTCCTGATGGCGGGCCTCGTCATCGCCGCGGTCTGGTACGCGCGCTCGGTCGCCGGCACGGCCACGGGAGGTGGCGAGCGGTGACCGACACCCGCGACCGCGTCGCCGCGCACGTCCACGACGACCCCGGCGTCCACTTCAACGCGGTCGTCCGCGCGACGGACCTCGCGCCCGGGCAGGTCCAGCACCACGCCCGGCGACTCGTCCGCGCGGGCGACCTCGCGGTCGAACGCGTCTCCGGGCGCACGCACTACTTCCCGCCCGAGTTCGACGACTGGGAGCGGGGCGTCGTCGCGCTCGCGCGCCGCGAGACCGCACGCGACGCCCTCTACTACCTCCTCGACACCGGCCCGTCGCGTCCGGACGACGTCGCAGAAAGCGTCGGCGTCGCGCGCTCGACGCTCGAACACCACCTCGACCCGCTCACCACGCACGACGTCGTGGAGAAGCGCCGCGACGAGCGCAACCGCGTCACGCTCGCGCTCGTGCGGCCAGAAGAGACCGTCCGACTGCTCGCCGACGTCGACCCCTCGGCGGCCGACCGGTTCGTCGACCGATTCGAGCGCCTCCTCGACAACTTCTTCGACTAGGCGGCGACCGACCGGCCGCCGCCCGTCGCGCGCACAATGCTCCCAAGCATCAACAGGACGCTCGCCGCGAAGAACACGCCGCCGACGGGCGACGTCGGGTCCATGAACGCCCAGTAGGCGGGGGTGGCGGCGGCGCCGAACAGCACGGAGAGCACGCCGTAGAACGCGGGCGCGCAGCAACAGCACGCGGTCGCGCCGGTCGTGGCGACCATCCCGAGCGCGGACGTGCCGCCGTCCGCTGCGCTCTCGGCGCGCGCCTGTTGGACGAGCACGCCGACGTTGACGGCGACGAGGCTCCCGAGCAGTCCCATCATGACGACCGTCCCGACGGAGACGAATCCCGCCATCGGGACCGAGGGAAAGACGAACTCGACGGCCGGCCACGCGACCAGCGGGTCGGCGACGGGCAGGAAGACGACCGTCGACTCGGTCGGCGCGCCGACGCCGGGGTCGGGGTTGAGGGTGAGCGTCCCCGCGGAGAACGCGAAGAAGCCGACGAACAGCACGCCTGCGGCGAGGCCCGCGCCGAGCGGTCGGCGGTCGCGCCGCAGGCTCTGGACGACGCCCCACGCGTCGCAGTAGAGGACGTAGCCCACCGCGAACACGACGGTCGCGACGAGCACGTAGCCGAGGACGTGGTAGGTGCCGCCGTTGGGCATCACGATGGGGTAGACGACCCACGCCGCGAGCAGCATGCCGAGCGCGACGTAGCGCGGGCGTTCGGGCCATCGGCGGCGGCCGACGACGAGGCTGCCGACCGCCATCGCAGTGCCGACGACGAGACTCAGCGTCGGGTAGATGGAGCGAATCTGGGGGCCAGTGTCGGCGACGACCTGGAGTTCGACGAGGCCGACGAGCCCGAACCCGCCGGCGAGCGCGGCGACGAGGCCCGCAACGGCCCCCGTCGTGCCGTCGATTCGGCCGCGGCGGTACGCGGCCATCGCGACGACGGCGACGCCGATGCCGACGAACGCGAGCGTGAACAACAGCCAGTGGGGCGTGCCGGCGTGCGTGGTGCCGGTGTGGGCGGCTGCCGGGCTCGCGAGCGCGGCGACGGCGACGACGATGCCGCCGGCGCGGCCAGCGGCACGGAACGGATGCATAGTCGTTGTCTCGTGTGGAGGGGCTTGCGGGTTCTGGTCCGCGCGTCGAATTCGACGGGTGCACCAGAACGGCTTTTCGCGTGAACGCGCAACATCCGGGTATGCTTCCGGACTCCCGCGGCGTGAGCCGCCGCGCGTTCCTCAAGTCCGCGGTCGCCATCGGCGGCGCGAGCGCGCTCGCGGCGTGCATGGACCGCGAGGACGCCGACGTGCCGACTGGCGTCGACGAGCCGGCGTCGCTACCCGAGCACCAGCACGCGTGGAACGACGCCCTCTCGCGGGACGACGCGGGGAACGTCGTGCCGCCGCGCCACCACGCACTCGTCCACCTCGAATTCGACGGCGAGCCCACCGACGAAGCCCGCGGAACCGTCGAATCCGCGCTCCGCACGCTCGAACGCGCCTACGAGTGGTCCAATAATGGACTGTTGGCGACCTTGGGCTACTCCCCCGCGTACTTCGAGCGCTTCGACAGCGCGCTCCCCGAGTCCGTCCACCTCCCGGAGCCGCAACCGCTCTCGGACCTCGAAGACCCCGCGCTGGACACGCCCGACGCCATCCTCCACCTCGCCAGCGACCACGCCAGCGGCGTCCTCGAAGCCGAAGAAGCGATGCGCGGCAACCGCGACACCGCCAACGGCGTCGACGTCGACGCCGCGCTCACGGATGTCTTCTCGGTCGCGGACCGGCGCTCCGGGTTCGTCGGCGACGGCCTCCCGGCGGAGCACCAGGACACGGGCGGCGTCCCGGACTCCGAGCCTGTGCCCGAGGACGCGCCGTTCTACATGGGCTTCGAGTCGGGCTTCGAGAAGAGCCAGGCGACCGAGGACCGCGTCACCATCCAGTCCGGGCCGTTCGCGGGCGGCACCACCCAACACGTCTCCCACATCGACCTGAATCTCACGCAGTGGTACGAGCAGGACGACCGCGAGTCCCGCGTCGCGCAGATGTTCTGCCCCGCGCACGCCGACAGCGGCGCGGTCGAGGGCACGGGCGAGAACCTCGGCGACAGCCCCCAGTTGGACGACTGCGGCGACCCAGTCGAGACGGGCAGCGAGCGCGGCGTCGTCGGGCACTCGCAGAAATTCCAGCGCGTCCGCGAGGACGGCCGTCCGGTCATCCTCCGGCGGGACTTCGACTCGACGGACGGCGGCCACGCGGGCGTGCACTTCCTCGCGCTCCAGCGCGAAATCGCGGACTTCGAGCGCACCCGCGACGCGATGAACGCCACCGACGTGAGCGGTCAGACGCCGGTCGGCCGCACGCAGAACAACGGCATCCGCCAGTACCTCTCGGTCACCCACCGCGGCAACTACCTGCTGCCGCCGCGGTCGAATCGCGCGCTCCCCACCCCGGAGGGCAGCGATGCGTAAGCCGAGTCGCCGCGCGTTCCTCGCGGCAGCCGGCAGCGTCGGACTCGGCGCGACCGCGGGCTGCCTGGGCTTCCTCGAAACCGAGCGCGCGACCCGCGAGCCGCCACTCCCCGAGAACCGCCCGGACACCGCCTACGTTCCCTCGCACGTCGAAGGGATGGAGATGGCCGGGATGCAGACCAGCGGCCGGTACGCGTGCGCGCTCTCCTACACGTTCCCGCACCGCTTCTGGCTGGTGCGCGGTGCGGAGACCGACCGCGTGGACGTCCGCGGCGAGGACGACGTCCACCTGATGGTCGCCGTCTGGGACACGGAGACGGGGACGGTGCTGCCGGAAGCGAACGTCGCCATCGAGCACACGGGGCCGGACGGCGAGACGTCGTCGGTGACGCCGTGGCAGATGCTCTCCCAGCAGATGGGTGTCCACCACGGCGACAACGTCGCGCTCGGCCCGGAGGGCAACTACGACGTCTCCGTGCGCGTCGTCCCGCCGACCACGCGCCGGACGGGCGAGACTGCCGCTACGGACCCCTTGGAGTTCGAATTCTCGTTCACGTTCGACCGCGCCAGCCTCGACGACCTCCCGTTCGAGGACATCCCCGCCGACCGCGAGGGCACGGCAGGTGCGGTCGACCCGATGGACATGAAGAGCGCGACGCTCTCACAGGCGCCGCCCGCCGACGACTTCCCGATTCCAGTGCGCGGCACGGGCGAGACCGGCGGTGCGAATCTGGTCGTCGGCGCAACCGAGGAGTTCGGCGACCTCGCCGGCGACAGCGAGACGTACGTCGCGGCGTCGCTATGCACGCCACACAACAAGTTTGTGCTCCCGAGCGCGTCACTGTCGGCGACTGTCGACGCGGGCGGCACACAGGTCTTCGACGGCGACCTCGTGCCGACGCTCGACCCCAACCTCGGCTACCACTACGGCGCGGTCGTCTCCTCGGGCGAAGAAATCGAGAACGTGACCGTGAGCGTCGACACGCCGCCCCAAATTTCGCGCCACGAGGGCTACGAGACCGCGTTCTTTGACTTCTCGGACGTGTCGGTCTGAACGGCGAACCCTACATCCTTTTGTCTCGACGGGCGAACGCGGGGTATGGAGCGGTTACGCGAGTCCTTCCAGCGCGCGCCCGTCATCGAGAAAGAGGGTGGGTACGAGTACGTCGTCCTCCCAATCAGCAACGGCGTGCCGATGCTCGACCCCGCGTTGCTGCGGGAGATCGTCGTCGGCATCACGCGGGTCGCGGACCTCGAGGACGTGGACAAAATCGTAACACCGGAGGCGATGGGCATCCACATCTCAACGGCCGTGAGTCTGCAGACGGACCTCCCCGTGACGGTCGTGCGGAAGCGCGAGTACGGGCTGCCGGGCGAGGTCGAAATCCACCAGGAGACGGGCTATTCGGAGGGCGAGATGTACGTCAACGACGTGGACGAGGGCGACCGCGTGCTCGTGCTGGACGACCTGCTGTCGACGGGTGGGACGCTGCGCGCGCTCACGGACGCCCTCGACGGCATCGGCGCGGATATTGCGGACGTCGTGGTGGTCATCCGGAAGGTTGGCTCGGAGAGCGCGATGGCCGACTCGCCCCATGACGTGACGGCGCTGGTGGACATCGAGGTCGCGGACGGCGAGGTCACGGTCGTCGACGAGTACCGGTAGCGCCCGCCGTCTTCGTGTCAAGAAGCGTGGCAATTGGTCGCAAGGGTTTTTGCGGCTGCCTGGCCAGTACTGGCTAATGGCAGGCGACGATGCCGGGGCTGGTAGGGCGATCGCCAGCGGCGGCACCGACGACGCACCAGCTGAGGGCACACCGGGCGAGCGGAATCGGGACTACGACTGGCAGCAGCTCACGCCCGCCGTCCGCGAGTACGACGGCGGCGCGACGGTCGGGGAGTACTCCTGGGTGGACTATCTGGAGGAGTACGGGAACGAGGACGCCGCCAAGCGCGTTCGAAAGCGCCGCGAGTGTGTTTCGAGCAGTCGCTCGAAACCACGAAGCGGGCGTGGCGGGACTCGAACCCGCGATCTAGAGGTTAGGAACCTCTCGCCGTGTCCGCTTGGCCACACGCCCTCTACGTCGAGCGAGGACGGGGCAGAGAAAAACCGTTACGTTAGTTGCCGGACGGGGTTTCGGAGTCCGTGTCGGCGTTCGTTGAGTCCGCGCTGGTCTCGGTGTCCGTGCTCTCGGCCTCAGTCTCGGTCTCGCCCTCGGTTTCGGGGCCTTCGCGCATCTGCTGGAGTTCCTGCTCGACTTCCTCGCGGCCTTTCTGGAACTCGCCGATCGCCTCGCCGCTGGAGCGGGCGAGCTTCGGAATCTTGTTCGCGCCGAACAGAAGGACGGCGATGAGCAGGATGACTGCCCACTCCATGCCGCCCGGCAACCCGCCAATGAACAGGGGAGTACTGGTGAACATCGCTACTCGATGGTAGCCTGTTCGCAATTATAGGCTTTATGCTCCTTTCAGTGTCGCAGTAACGGCAGCGAGCGGAAACGAGAGGTGCGTTTTCGGCCGCTCTCGCTCCCGGGGCGACTGCGAGGAAGCCGGCACCGTCACACGGTTTTTCAGGTCGGCCCGCGAATCCCCGTGGTATGAGCGACGCCACGCAGTCCGACGCCGACCGCGAGTACGACCCGGACGCCGAGCACGCGTTCCCGGACGAGCGCTTGAACGAGGTGCTGGCGTTCGTCACCGACGACCCCGAGATTACGACGTACCTCGACGCGCAGAACGTCAACCCGGTCAAGCGGAAGGGGTACAACGACCACGGCACCAAGCACATCGAAATCGTCCGGAATCGTGCGCTCAAACTCTATGACCTGTTGAAACGCGGCGGCGTCGAGTTCAACGGCGCGGCCGACCAGGGGCTCGACGAGGCCGACGAGGGCGTTATCATCGCGCTCGCGGCGACCCTGCACGACATCGGGCATGTCGTCCACCGCGACGAGCACGCATACTACTCGATTCCGCTGGCGGCGGACCTGCTGGACCGCATCCTCCCCGAGTTCTACGCGACGCCCGAGTCCGTGCGCGTGAAGGCCGAGGTGCTGCACGCGATTCTCTGCCACCACACCGAGGAAGACCCGCTCACGACGGAAGCGGGCGTCATCCGCGTCGCGGACGGCCTCGACATGGAGCGGGGGCGCTCACGGCTCCCCTACGAGCGCGGCGGCCGCGGCATCAATACCATCTCCAGTCAGGCCATCGACTCAGTCACCCTGGAGGAAGGCGACGAACGCCCCGTGCTCGTTGAAATCGAGATGCGCAACGCGGCGGGCGTCTACCAGGTCGACAACCTCCTGAAGGAGAAACTCCACAAGTCCGGCATCGAGAACGACGTCCGCATCGTCGCGCTCAACACCGGCGGCGACAGCGACCAACTCGTCGAGCGCATCGAACTGTAGCCATCTCGACACTTCCCCAGCTCGTCCCGCCAGGGGTAGACTCTTATCCGAATAGCACGAACGTTTGGCATACTTGGCTCTGGTGAATCGCCAGAAGGCGTTCGATTTCACTGTTTCACGGATCGCTTGATGTTGTAGACCGCACACATCAGGACGATCTCACGAAATTCACGGTACCACGCTCGGGCACGCACCGCGTGGC